>NZ_JBVATA010000010.1:0-300273 GCF_057814275.1 Pseudomonas sp. F007
AGATGATGTCCACCGATTTTTTCGCCTCGGCGACGGCCAGGTGCACGGCGCGAAAGGCTTCCTCGCCATTGATCAAGGGTTCATAGGTGGCCTCAAGCGGATGGTATTCGGTGTGTTTCACGTACCAGGGCAAGGTGCAGGTCGCGGTCTGGGTGTGCTGCAAGGCGATGGGCACGATGATGTCGGCTTGGTTCATGGGGGGGTTACCTTCCTGGCCGCTGAGTGGGTTCAGCACCACCTGACTTGGCAAGCGGTGATCCGTAGGTGATGAGGGTGAGGATTTTTCCCACCCTCGATAAAGCGCTGGAAAGCTTTCACGAAGTGGATAACGGATGGAATCAGAGGTTTCCGCACGTCACGTAGGAGGAATCTGTATATGGTTGTGGCAGCACTCAACCCCGCCCATGAGCTATACCCACTATTCCCCCGACAACCCTTCCTCCCCGGAGGTCGTCCATGAAAACCACCCACGCCATTGCAGCCCTGCTGATCGGCGCCAGCCTGCTTGGTTGCACCCGCTCCAGCGAACCCGGCACGTCGATCACGCTGCAGGCCACCCGGCATAACACCGGGCAGATCGGTAGCACCACCCTGTCCAGCTGGGATCACCAGACCGGCTTCAATTTCTTCATCAGCGGCGTGCCCACCGGCACCGTATTGCCCCTGCGCGTCTCTACCTTCATCTACAAGGGCAGTTGCGCGCAGCCAGGGGAGGTGGCGTTTGCCATGAACGATAGGGTCAACACCGAACGCGCGGCGATTGCCGGCTGGACTTTCTCGCGCAGCGCACCGATTGCCATGGCCGATCTGCTGGCGGGCGACTACTCGATCGTGGTGCGTTCGGCGGCCACCGACGGCAATCTCGATTTATTCTGCGGCGACATCAAGCCGGCCAAGGCGCAATAACCATGACTGATGACGATCCCGAAGCCGCCCTGCTCCACAGCTGGCAGCGCAACGCCCAGGCCTGGACCGAAGCCGTGCGCAGTGGCGCCATCGAGAGTCGGCGCCAGGTGACGGATCAGGCGATCCTGCTGGCGATCATCGCCCGTCAGCCCGAGCGCGTGCTGGATCTCGGTTGCGGCGAAGGCTGGCTGTTGCGCGCCCTCACCGAGCGCGGCATCGAGGCCATTGGCGTCGACGGCGACGGTTCTCTGGTGGAGGCCGCGCGTGCGGCGGGATCAACGTCGGTCTATCAGGCGAGCTATGCCGAACTGGCAGACGCCAAGGTCGAGGTTGGCCACGACTACCCGCTGATCTGCGCCAACTTCGCCCTGCTGCACCAGGACATCATTCCCCTGCTCGCGGCCATGCAGGCCCTGCTCGCCCCCGGTGGCGCGCTGTTGATCCAGACTCTGCACCCCTGGAGCGTGGCCGCCGGCGAGTATCAGGATGGCTGGCGCAGCGAGTCCTTTGCCGGTTTCGCGGGCCACTGGCAGCCCATGCCCTGGTACTACCGCACCCTGTCCAGCTGGCTGCGGGCGCTGGACATGGCCGGCTTGCGCCTGGTCGAACTGCAGGAACCGCAGCACCCACAAAGCCCGCAACCGCAGTCACTGCTGATGGTGGCCGAGCGGCAAAACCCGGCCTGATCCATCAGCTACACTCCCTCGCTGCGCCATTCCCGTCTGCCGACCCGGAGTTGACCCCATGACCGATAGTACCGAATTGACCACCTTCACCGGCTGGGCCGCCACCGCCGCCGGCGCGCCGCTGGAACGCTACAGCTACGACCCTGGGCCGCTGGGCGAGGAAGAAGTGGAAGTGGCCGTGGAATACTGCGGCGTCTGCCATTCCGACCAGTCGCTGATCGACAACGATTGGGGGATCAGCAACTACCCGTTCATCCCTGGCCATGAAGTGGTCGGCAAGATCGTGCGCGCTGGCAGCCGGGTGCGTGGCCTGCAGGTCGGGCAACGGGTGGGGATCGGCTGGTACAAAGGCAGTTGCATGCATTGCGCCTCGTGCATCGGCGGCGCGCACAACCTGTGCGGCACCGCCCAGCCGACCATCATCGGCAGCCACGGCGGGTTCGCCGATCGCCTGCGTTCGCACTGGGCATGGGCCCTGCCGATTCCCGGCGGCATCGACCCGGCCCTCGCCGGACCGCTGTTCTGCGCTGGCTCGACGGTGTTCAACCCGCTGCTGGAGTTTGGCGTCAAGCCCACCGACCGGGTCGGCGTGGTGGGCATCGGCGGCCTCGGCCACCTGGCGCTGCGCTTTCTCAATGCCTGGGGTTGCGAAGTCACCGCCTTTACCTCATCACTGAGCAAGGAGGACGAAGCCCGGCGTCTCGGCGCACACAACGTCGTCGCCTCCACCGACAGCGAGGCGCTCAAAGCGATCGCCGGAACCCTGGACTTCCTGCTGGTCACCGCCAACGCCAACCTCGACTGGTCGGCGATCCTCGCCACCCTGCGCAGCAAGGGTCGCCTGCACTTTGTCGGGATCGTCCCCGACGCGATTCCGGTGCACGTATTCGACCTGATCCCGCAGCAGAAAAGCCTCTCCGCCTCGCCCGTCGGCTCGCCAACCACCACCGCGCGCATGCTCGAATTCTGCGCTCGGCATCAAATTGTGCCGCAGGTCGAGCACTTCCCCATGAGCCGGGTCAACGAGGCCATCGAGCACCTGCGCAGCGGCAAGGCGCGTTATCGGGTGGTCCTCGACGCCAGCCAGTGAGTACGGGGGCGCCTCTAGTCTTCGAGGCGCCCTTCACCCTCGCGGTCGTGGACGTAGCGGTGGCCCACGGCAAACGCCGGCAACCAGGCTTCACGGCGCACCGTCCAACTTTCATAGGTGGGGATCAACTGATCGGGGGCGTCGAGGGAACCGAGGTTGATTTCGATCTCATCGGCGCTGCGGGCGAACACCGACGAACCGCACTGCCGACAGAAATGCCGTCCGCGATATTCGCCGGTTTCGCCACTGACCGTCACTGCCGTCTCGGCAAACACCGCGCAGGCATTGAACAGCGCGCCGTGAAACTTGCGACAGTCCTGGCAATGGCAGAGCCCGACCCGATACGGCTGCCCCAGCGCCTCGAAACGCACCTGGCCGCACAGGCAACCGCCGTTGAATCGTTGCATGGCGCACCTCCTTCAAGCGCTTGACGACCCACTGAAACTAGCAGCCCCGCAGCGATACCAACGCGGTGACTGACGACAGGTCGTCACCCGTGATTAGCTCTCAACGGTGGCATAATCGCCGCGGGTTCATATCAGGGGCGTATCAATGAGCGTTGACAGCTACGACCAACTGGCGATTTTTGCTGCCGTCGCCCAGGCGCGCAGCTTTACCCGGGCCGCCGCCAAGCTGGGCATGTCGCAACCCGCCCTGAGTCGGGCGATGCGTCAGCTGGAAGAACGCCTGGGCGTGCGCCTGCTTTCGCGCACCACCCGCAGCGTCAAGCCGACCGAGGCCGGCGAGCATCTGTTGCGGGTGATCGCCCCGCGCTTCGAGGAAATCGACAGCGAGCTGGCCTTGCTCAGCCAGTACCGCGACAAGCCCGCCGGCAAGCTGCGCATCACCGCTGGCGAGCACTCGGCGATCACCCTGCTGCAACCGGTGCTCGGCAAACTGTTGCCGGACAACCCCGACCTGCATATCGAAATCATTGTCGACTACGGCCTCACCGACATCGTCGCCGAAGGCTTCGACGCCGGCGTGCGCCTCGGCGAGCAGGTGGCCAAGGACATGATCGCCATGCGCATCGGCCCGGACATGTGCATGGCAGTGGTCGGCTCGCCGGCCTATTTCGCCCGCCACCCGCAGCCCAGCGAACCCTCCGAGCTGATGCAGCACAACTGCATCACCCTGCGCATGCCGACCTATGGCGGGCTGTTGCCCTGGGAGTTCGAAAAGAACGGCCAGACCTTGAATGTGCGCATCGAAGGGCAAATGGTCTTCAACAACATTTCAATGCGCCTCGAAGCGGTGCTCCAGGGCCTGGGCCTGGCGTGCATGCCCGAGGACCTGGTGCGCGAACATGTCGCCGCCGGCCGCTTGATCCGCGTGCTCGCCGACTGGTGCGAGCCGTTCTCCGGCTACCACCTCTATTACCCGAGCCGGCGCCAGAGCTCGCCGGCCTTTACCTTGCTGCGCGAAGCCCTGCGTTATCCGGGCTGAGAAATGCTCAGGAGCGCGCTGCCGCCAACTGCTGCTCCAGCGCATCGCCGGCACGCTGGGCGGCATCGCCTGCACCGTGCTCGGCCAGCAACTGCGCCAACTCGCGCAACTGTGCGGCGCTCAAGCCGACTCGCAGACTGGCAGCAATGTGCGAGCGCAATTGCGACTCGACGCCGGGTGTCGCCGCCAGTGCAGCGACCGTGGCCAGTTCGCGACTCTGCCAGTCGAGGTTGTCGCGCTCGAAGATGTCGCCGAACAAATGCGTCTGCAGGTACTGATTGATCACCGGCACAAAGTCGAACAGCGGGCCCTGCACCGGTCCACCGGCAATCTTCGATTGATTGGCTTTGCCCGCGGCCAGCAGTTCGTTGCCGATAGGGATGACACGACCGGGTTCAACGCCCGGAGTGTCCTGTATGCCCCGCTGCTGACGCTCCTGAGTGACTTTCATCAGTTCGCCCAGCGCGTTGAGGCTGCGTGGGAAACCGCTGTAGGCGTAAAGCTGCACGAGAATTTCCTTGGCCTCGCTGACGCTCAGCCCCGCGTCCAACCCCTGATTCAGCGCGGCATTCAACCTCGGCATATCACTCACCGCCATGGCTGCAGCAATCAACGGAATCGCCTGCTGTTTCGCCGATAACGTCTCGGAGGCGACAGCGGGCGCCGGCGCGGCAGGACGGTCGGCGTTGTATTGGGCATCCGTGACTTTCTCCAGCCACTCGACGTTTTTGCCGTCCACGCTGCCGGTCACCGCCAGATGGGTCATGGCGCTCGCCGGGGCCGCACCGTGCCAATGCTTGATCCCCGGCGGGCAGACGATCACATCGCCCGGGCGGATCTGCTGCACCGGCTTGCCCCACTCCTGGACCAGACCGATGCCCGAGGTCACCACCAGCCGCTGGCCTGCCGGGTGGGTGTGCCAGGCCGAGCGCGCACCGGCTTCGAAGCTGACGTAGGCAGCGGACGCGTTGAGTTCGTCGCTGGCGACAAACAACGGATCGACCCGTACCTGCCCGGTAAAATAATCCGCCGGCCCGGCCATCGAGGCCTGGCTGCCCGCGCGGTTGATCTGTTGTTCGCTGCGGGTCTCACCGGCAGCCTCGACAAAAGGTGCGGCGGCGCAGACGGCGAGGCCGATCAGGGTATTTTTCATGAGGAAGTGTCCGTTGAGTCCAGTGTCCTGACACGTTACCCCTGCGCAATTGATCGATAAACCGCACGAATTGGATTGCACTGATACCAAATTCACATAGATCCACCAGCATCTGACAACCGTTCATCGCTGGACTACGCTGCGATACGTAGCCTTTATCTAAAGCCGTTGGTGGAAGGAATCCCAGCATGCGCAGGACGTTGTCCGCTGTATTGATGGTGGTGCTGGGCATGTGGCTGGCGATGCCAACCTGGGCAGACGAGAGTGCAAAAGCCGAGGCACCGGCCAGCGCCGAATTGAAGATTGCCAATCGCAGCGTGGTGGTGTTTCGCAGCACCCTGCTGGGTGAAGCACCTGAGTCGCGGGTCAAGCGTGCACGTGCGGTGATTGCCGATGCGCTGGATGAAAACGACGAGCCACGGGTGTCAATCGACGCCGTGCAGGACAACTACCTGGTGCTGATCGGCGCCAAGCGCGCGTTTATCGTCGCGCCCGCGGATGTCGACAGCGTCGAGTTCGAATCGGTGCGCCAGGCCGCCGAAGCCGCCGCCGACAAGCTGCGCCAGGTGGTCGCGGAAACCCGCGAGGCGCGCAGCCTGCAACTGATGGGCCGAGCGCTGCTGGCGGTGGCTGTGGCGACCGCCATCTACCTCGCCCTGCTGTGGTGCATGGGTTACCTGCGCCGGCGCTTGTTGGGGAAATTGCCGGGGTTGATGCACCGGCACACCCAGGCGCTGAAGGTCGGGCGGGTCCAGCTGATCGATGCCAACTACCTGTACCCGCTGGTCAGCCGCTTGCTGGAAGGCTTGCGCTGGGTGGTGGTGTTACTGCTCACCTACGAATGGCTGGGCTTTGTCCTGTCGCGCTTCCCTTACACCCGGCCCTGGGGTGAAAGCCTCAATAATTACCTGATCGAACTCGCAAGCTATTTGCTGCAGGCCATTGTCGAGGCGATCCCCGGCATGGGCGTGGCCTTGGCAATTTTCTTCATTGCCCGTGGCGCCACGGCTTTCACCCGGCGCATCCTGCGGCGCATGGCAATTCCCGGAACCCTGAGTTGGCTCAATCAGGAAACCCTGCAACCGACCCAGCGCCTGACCTCGCTGGCGATCTGGCTGTTCGCCCTGGCCATGGCCTACCCCTATCTGCCGGGGGCCGGCACCGATGCATTCAAGGGCTTGTCGGTATTGATCGGCCTGATGATTTCCCTGGGGGCCAGCAGCGTGGTCGGCCAGGCCGCTGCCGGGTTGATCCTGACCTACACCCGCACCCTGCGCCCCGGCGAGTTCGTGCGCATCGGCGAATACGAAGGCACGGTCACCGAGCTGGGGATGTTCACCACCCGCATCCGCACCGGCCTGGGTGAGGTGCTGACCCTGCCCAATTCGCTGATCACCGGCACCGTCACCAAGAACTATTCGCGCACCGTCAAGGGCCCCGGTTATGTGGTGGATACGGTGGTGACCATCGGCTACGACACGCCGTGGCGCCAGGTCGAGGCGATGTTGCTGGAGGCGGCGCGGCGTACGCCGGGAATTCTCGAAGACCCGCCGGCGCAAGTGTTCCAGACTGCGCTGTCGGACTTCTATCCGGAATATCGCCTGGTGGCCCAGGCCATCCCCAGCCAGCCGCGTCCGCGAGCAGTGCTGTTGAGCATGCTGCACGCCAACATCCAGGACGTGTTCAACGAGTACGACGTGCAGATCATGTCGCCGCACTACCTGGGCGATCCCGAGCAGGAAAAACGCGTACCCAAAGACCAGTGGTACAGCGCGCCGGCGCAGGCACCCAGGGAAATCGACCCCCGGTAATGGGCCGCGTCCCTGCCCTGCTATGCTGCCCTGATGTCCCTGCGGGCCGACGCCTGCGAACGATTGCACGGGAGCGCACCGATGAGCCGACTCACCGCCAAAGACTTTGCCCCGCAACTGCTGGAGCTCTACGACTACTACGCCCATGGCCGGATCAACCGCCGTGAGTTTCTCGACCGCGCCGCACTGTTTACCTTCGGCGGCCTGACTGCCAACGCCCTGCTCGCCGCCCTGAGCCCCAACTACGCGCTGGCCGAACAGGTGTCCTTTACCGATCCGGATATTCTCGCCGAGTACGTCACTTACCCTTCGCCCGAGGGCCATGGCGAGGTGCGCGGTTACCTGGTGCGGCCGGCCAAGTCCAGCGGCAAGGTTCCGGCAGTGGTGGTGGTGCATGAGAATCGCGGGCTCAATCCCTATATCGAAGACGTCGCCCGGCGCCTGGGCAAGGCCGGCTTTATCGCCCTGGCGCCCGATGGGTTATCGTCGGTGGGCGGTTACCCGGGCAACGATGAACTGGGCAAGGAACTGCAGGCCAAAGTCGATCCGGGCAAGCTGATGAACGACTTCTTCGCCGCCATCGAATGGATGAAAAAACACTCGGATGCCACCGGCAAAGTCGGGATCACCGGTTTCTGTTATGGCGGCGGCGTGTCGAATGCCGCCGCCGTCGCCTACCCGGAACTGGCCGCCGCCGTGCCTTTCTATGGCCGCCAGCCGGACGCCAAGGACGTGCCTCGGATCAAGGCGCCGTTACTGCTGCACTACGGCGAACTGGACAAAGCCATCAACGAAGGCTGGCCGGCCTATGAGCAAGCGTTGAAAGCCAATGGCAAGACCTACGAGGCCTACATCTACCCCGGGGTCAATCACGGCTTCCACAACGATTCCACACCGCGTTATGACAAGGCGGCGGCAGAGCTGGCGTGGAGCCGGACGCTGGAGTGGTTCAGGCGGTATTTGGCGTGACACAAACGCCCTCTGTAGGAGCTGGCTTGCCAGCGAAAGCGGTGTATCAGGCACTGCGGACGTTGTATATGCCGGCCTTTTCGCTGGCAAGCCAGCTCCTACAGGTTTCGCGGTGATCGCAAGTCGGGTCATCAACACACCCCCCTGTAGGAGCTGGCTTGCCAGCGAAAGCGGTGTATCAGGCACTGCAGATGTTGTATGTGCCGGCCTTTTCGCTGGCAAGCCAGCTCCTACAGGTTTTTGTGTCGTAGGCGGATCTTGTGACCATGCCAACCAAGGATTTTCAGCACAAAAAAAACCCAGCACTTGGCTGGGTTTTTTTATGGGGCTTTGCTTACAACGCCATATCCGCAGCAGGATTGCTCGGAATCGGCTTGGCCGGGGCCGCCGGGGTTGCTGCTGGAGCCAGGGCCGGGTTAATGGCCGGTGGTGGGTCCAGTTGCAGCACCTTGCTGGTGTACGCCCATTCCTCGGCCACGCGGGCCGGGTCGTCGTTCAGCTTGGTGCCGTAGCTCGGCACGATCTGGTGCAGTTTTTCCTGCCAGGCCGGGCTGGCGACTTTGTCCTTGAAGACTTTTTCCAGCACGCTGAGCATGATCGGCGCCGCAGTCGATGCACCTGGCGATGCGCCCAGCAGGCCGGCAATGCTGCCGTCTTGCGAAGCGACGATCTCGGTACCCAGTTTCAGCACGCCGCCCTTCTCTTCGTCACGCTTGATGATCTGCACGCGCTGACCGGCTTGCCACAGGCGCCAGTCTTCATCCTTGGCGTTCGGGAAGTACTCTTTCAGGGCGTTCATGCGGTCCTTGTCCGACAGCATCAACTGGCCGGCCAGGTATTCCACCAGCGGGTACTGCTCGATGCCGACTTTGGTCATCGGCCACACGTTGTGAGTGGTGGTGCTGGTCAGCAGGTCGAAGTACGAGCCTTCTTTCAGGAACTTGGTCGAGAAGGTCGCGAACGGGCCAAACAGGATCACGCGCTTGCCATCCAGCACGCGGGTGTCCAGGTGCGGTACCGACATCGGCGGTGCGCCCACCGAAGCCTTGCCGTAGGCCTTGGCCAGGTGTTGCTGGGCCACGGTCGGGTTCTCGGTCACCAGGAACGAGCCACCCACCGGGAAACCGGCGTATTCGCGGGCTTCCGGGATCCCCGACTTCTGCAGCAAGTGCAGGGCACCGCCACCCGCGCCGATGAACACGAACTTGGCGTCGGTCTGGGTTTCGCTACCGTCTTTCAAGTTCTTGTAGGAAACACGCCAGGTGCCGTCTTCGTTGCGCGCGATGTCTTCGACTTCGCTCGACAGTTTCAGCGAGAAGTTCGGCTTGGTTTGCAGGTAACCGGCGAACTGGCGGGTGATCTCGCCGAAGTTCACGTCGGTGCCCAGCGGCGACCAGGTGGCAGCGATCTTCTGCTTCGGATCGCGGCCTTCCATCATCAATGGCACCCATTGCTTGATCTGCGCCGGGTCTTCGGAGTACTGCATGCCGGCGAACAGCGGGCTGGCCTGCAGGGCTTCGTAGCGTTTCTTCAGGAACTTGATGTTGTCATCGCCCCACACGAAGCTCATGTGCGGGGTGGAGTTGATGAACGAACGTGGGTCTTTCAGGACGCCGTTCTTGACCTGCCAGGCCCAGAACTGACGGGAGATCTGGAAGGCTTCATTGATTTCAATGGCCTTGGGAATCTCGACCTTGCCGTTCTTGTCTTCCGGGGTGTAGTTCAGCTCGGCCAGGGCGGAGTGGCCGGTACCGGCGTTGTTCCAGCCGTTGGAGCTTTCCAGGGCGACGCCGTCGAGACGTTCAACCATCTCCATCGACATGCCCGGTTCGAGTTCGTTGAGCCACACGCCCAGGGTCGAACTCATGATGCCGCCGCCGATCAACACGACGTCGACTTTCTTTGTCTCAGCTGCATGCACAGGCATAAAGACCATCGACATGGCCAGGCCGAGTAGCCCCTTGTTCATTTTTTTTAACATTCGGTATTACCTAGGATAGAACGCCATTCACCCGCACTGGTGATCCGAGGCGCCCTGGCTGACGGCACGCCGGCCGTCGAACCCCGCACTCAAGAAGACCGATGGGTGAACATATAAAGCCGACACACACTGTCGACCTCACGTTTAGGCCCCTCCCGCGCTGACTTTTTATTAGTCATTGGCTTCAGCTACTTGGGTGACGCTAATTCTCGTATACAACTTCGAACGCACAATTAGACAGATTAGACCCGCTAGTTGGAACACGCCCGTAAAACCGCTTCGCGGCGCTGTGCCGCGAGCTTCCGTGCTGCGGCATTCTACCTCAGGTGCCGCGCTCAACGAACTGCAACCTTATTGCGCAGTGCCATTACGCGGTTTATAGAACATGAACTTGCCGGTCTCGGCGGTCTTGATGTACTGCTTCGCCCAGGCCGGCCTGACGTTGCGGTCATGGAAATACAGGGCACCGTGGGTACGGTCCTTGAGTTGCTGGTTCAACGCCTTGCGCGCGATTTCCTTGGCCTCGGTGTACTCGCCCTCCTCCTGGACTTGATCGGAACGACCATCGCACCACCAGGAGAACTGACAGGCGCGGGTTTCGACCCCCTGCTTGACCACGCCGCACACGGTATCGGGAAAGCCGTCATGGCCCAGGCGATTCATCACCACACTGGCCACAGCCTCCATGTCGGCAGCGGTAATACCCTTGGCCTCCCAGTAAATGCTGCGCGACAGACAGGTAATGGGGTCGTCCAGCGGCGCCTTGCCTGCCGGATCGACTTTCTGCACTTCGCTCGGGGTGATGGTCTCGACCTTGGGCACGGGCGCAGCGCCCGCCTTGTCCGCGACCTTCTGCTCCAGCACCTCGGCCTTGTTCTCCACCGCCGCCGCTTTCGGCTCGGGGTCGGCGGCGCACGCCGGACCACCGAGCAACACCATCAAGACACCACCGACCACCAACAAAAGGCGCATGGTTGTACCCTGCTGCAACTGCCCTCGCGACGCTGCGACGGGCCCTGAGCAGTGGACACTGGTCGACGGAAAAAATTTCCGCGGTTCGGGCAGACTGCACGATAGCCTTTTGCATGCTTGGATAAACGTATAAAGCCTTGCACGACACCGGGGGATATCGCGCATCATGCGCACAGTCATTCCTGGGGAGAAATCCATGCGCGTCCTGTCATCCATCCTGCGTCTCGCCACCCTGACCGTGGCCATCGGCTGCGCCAACAACGCCCTGGCCAGTGAAGAAAGCCAACTGGTGGACGCCATCAATGCCTACCGCGGCCAGATCCAGCGGTGCGCCGACCAGGCTTCCGGCGAACTGCCACCGCTGGCGGCGGATCCACGCCTGGTGCTGGCGCCGGACCGCAATGTCGGCGACCTGCAGCAGGCGATGGCCCAAGCCAAATACCCGATGGTCAATGTGCAGGCGATCACCCTCAAGGGGCCGCTGAATGCCCAGGCGGCGATGAAAGCGGTGCAGGAAAGTTTCTGCCACGTGGTGCTCGACCCGCAGTTCGTCGATATCGGCGTCAGCCATGCCGGCCCGGCCTGGCGCATCGTCCTCGCGCGCCCACTGCTGACAGGCGGCTTGGGGGATTGGCAGGCTGAAGGCCAGAAACTCCTTGAGATGATCAATAGCGCCCGCAGCCAGGCACGCCAATGCGGCACCCAGGCGTTCAGCGCGACCGCACCGCTGACCTGGAACGCAACGCTGGCCAGCGCCGCCGAAGCCCACACCCGAAACATGGCCAACAACAACTTCTTCGATCACAAGGACCGCGACGGTCGCACCCCCGGCGACCGCGCGGAACTGGCCGGCTACAGCGGCCAAGGTGTCGGCGAGAACATCGCCGCCGGCCAGGACACCCCGCGTAAAGTACTCGACGGCTGGCTGGCCAGCCCCGGGCATTGCGCCAACCTGATGAACCCCTCGTTCACCGAACTGGGCAGCGCCTACGCGACCGATCCGAAAAGCGACGCCGGAATCTACTGGACAGCAATGTTCGGCACGCCTTGAGCCGACTGGCGGCGGTCGTCGGACAACGGGCTTGGCTCGTTGGCCGGCGGCACCTGCGGGTTGGCGCCGGGGGCATCCGGGTCCGTTGGACGCTCGACATCGCTGTGGTCACGACGACCGGGGTCACGCACATTCGGGTCAGTGACCGGGTCGTGCTGGCGAATGGAATCGGGCGGATCGCTGGGGCTCGGTTCATTCGGGCTATGCATGATGCACCTCAATCAGGTTTGGATTGATCGGAGAACCCCGCCCAATGCGGGGTCCGCACACCGGCATTCAATCATTGGGCAGCGGCATGTCCTTGTCGCCGGGAATACCATCACCCTCGCTGGGCTCATTCCACTTTTCCTCGTGTTTGCGCGGGATCACATCCGGGCGCGCCAGCGGGTCGTCACGCAGGGGGTTGTCCAGATCCACATCGGGATCGGGATCCGCCGCGCGGGGATCATCCTTGAGCGGTTCATCGGCAAAGCTTGAGTCAGTGGACATAGGCACCTCGCAGGTCGAGGTCCGGAAGATCCGGGCCGTACTCATTGGAAGGTGGCCATCGACGGCGGTGCGGGCGAGATGACCAACGGTGCTGTCTTTACACCAGGAAACTTCTGCCGGGTTTTTATACTCAATCGACTGATACCCAACACGCCTGTGCAGCTCAACCAGGGAGGTCATCCATGACCGAGCACATCGTGCATTTCCATTGCCAGATCGACCAGGGCACCACCGAGCGCTTCCGCGACTGCTGCCTGGAAGCCATCGACCAGGGCGCCAGTTCGCTGCTGCTGAACCTGTCGACCATCGGCGGCAGCACCAACTTCGGGTTCACCCTCTACACCTTTCTCAAGTCCCTGCCGGTACCGTTGTGCGCGATCAACGCGGGCAACATCGAGTCGATGGGCATCATCATGTTCCTCGCCGCCAACCACCGCATTACCGCCCCGCATTCAAGGTTCCTGATCCACCCGATGAACTGGTACTTCAGCCAGAATTCGGTGGACCACCAGCGCCTGCGCGAATACCTGTCGAGCCTGGACAACGACCTGGCGCGCTACGTGAAAATCTACGAGATCGAAACCGCCGAAGCCGATACTCAACTGGATATTTTCAAGTGCCTGTCGGCCGAGGAAAAAGTCATCGCCGCCCACGAATCGCTGGCCTACGGGATCGCCCACGAGGTGAAGCAGGTGGTGTTCGCCGAAGACATCAAGCACTGGAAGGTCAGCGGCGGTTAATGCCATTCGTCGCATCAAGCGCGAACTTTTTTCAACTTCCGCGACGCCGGGTTCTCTCAAGTAATGCTTGCAGCAGTTCGCAAGCACACCCACTGATCGAGAGGTAGAGAATCATGGCTAACACCGGAAATTCCAACCCAGGCAACATGTCCAAGGATCAAGGAAAAGCCACCGACGCCGGGAAAAAAGGCGGACACGCCTCCGGCGGCAATGATCGGCAGAAAACCAACGATGCCAACAAGGACAGCAGCAAGAAAGGTGGACAGCAACCCAGCGGCGGCGGTCGTCGCAGCTAGGCGTAACCCGACCGGCAAGGGCTTCGGCCCTTGCCCTCGGCAGCTCGACCCACACGCTGGCAAATCCCGACTAGGCTGTTTCAGGCGCGCTTATTCCTGAAACCCTCCAAGGAGATTGCCATGGCACTGCGTATCAACGACCTCGTCCCCGATTTCAGCGCCGAGACCGACCAGGGTCCGCTGCGCTTCCACGAATGGATCGGCTCGGGCTGGGCCATTCTCTTCTCCCACCCCAAGGATTTCACCCCAGTGTGCACCACCGAATTCGGCGCCGTGGCACAACTGGCGGATGAATGGGCCAGGCGCGGCACCAAAGTGATTGGCGTGTCAGTCGACAACGCCGACTCCCACACCCGCTGGAAGACCGACATTGAAAAAGTCTGCAGCGCCAAGGCCAACTTCCCGATCATTGCCGACGAAAGCCTGGCGGTGTCCAAGGCCTTCGACATGCTGCCCGCCGAGGCTTACCTGCCCGATGGCCGCACGGCTGCCGACACGGCCACGGTGCGCTCGGTGTTCATCATCGGCCCGGACAAGAAGCTCAAGCTGTCGATGACCTACCCGATGTCGGTGGGGCGCAATTTCGCCGAAGTGCTGCGCGCCCTCGATGCCCTGCAACTGACCTACAACGTGCCACTGGCGACCCCGGCCAACTGGACGGTGGGCCAGGATGTGATCGTCGCCCTCGCCCTCAACGACGACCAGGCCCGGGAGAAATACGGCAACCTGGACATCAAGCTGCCGTACCTGCGTACCACGCCGTCACCCAAGTAGATCGATGAGCGGAAAACGCCCGGTCTGGAGTTCCAGCCCGGGCGTTTTTCGTTAAACCAGACGCTCGATTTTCTGGTGCCGCCAGACAAACCTGTAGTACGCCGATTGCAGCGCCAGCATGCTCAGGTAGGCCACCGGAAAAGCCATCCACACCCCCGGCAGACCAAAGTGCGCGTCCAGCAGATAGGCCATCGGCAACTCGACACCGAGGATGCAGAACACCGAAATCGCCACCGGCATCAGCACCGTGCCGCTGGCGCGCATGATCCCGCCGATCACCGACTGGAAGCCGAACACCAGCATGCTCCAGAGCATGATGTGCAGCAGGTGTTCGGCCTGGGCCTGGGTCGCCGCCTCGGTGATGAACAGGCCCAGCAGCCAGTGCGACAGCAGATACCCCGTTAGCACCAGGCTGCCGGTCAGGCAGACGTTGATCAGCAAGCCGGTGCGCAGGATCGGCCCGATGCGTTCGATGCGTCCGGCACCAATCGCCTGGGCGCCAAGGATCGAGGCGGTGATGGCGATCGACAGCGCCGGGAACTGCACGTAATTGACAATCTGCGTGACCGCACCGTAGGCCGCCGTGGCCTGGGAGCCATGCTGGTTGACCAGCGCGAGGATCACCAGTTCGGACAGCGAGATCACCACCATCTGCAGCCCGGTCGGCAGGCCAATGCGCAGCACCTTGCCGAGGATCACCCGGTCCAGGCGCATGGCCGCCAGCAGCGCGCGATCCGGCGCCAGCACGTGGCCCTTGCGGATCAAGCGCCAGGCCAGCATCAACATCGCCAACAGGTTACCCAGCAGGCCGGCGAAGGCCGCACTCTGGATGCCCATCGGCGGCAAACCGAACCAGCCGCGGATCAACGCCGGGGTCAGCAGCAGGCCGATGCAGGTCGAGACGATCAACGCCAGCAGCGGTGACAGGGTGTCGCTGACGCCGCGCAGCAGTTGAGTGAACAGCACGAACACCAGCAGCAGCGGCATGGTCCACATCATCACCCGGGCGTAGGCCACCGCGTCTTCCAGCACATCCGCCGGCGTTCCCAGGCCTTGCAGGGCCTGATGGGCGAATACGCTGCCGAGCACCGCCGCCAGCAGGCCGATCAGTGCCCCCAGCAGCAAGGTGGTGCCGGCGATCGCCTTGACCGTCGCCGGCTCCCGCGCGCCCCACGCCTGGCCGATCAACACCCCGGCCCCGGCGCCCAGGCCGATCACCAGGGCAATGAAGAAGAACACGATGGGAAACATCCCCGACACCGCCGCCAACGCCTGGGTCCCGAGCATCTGGCCGATGTAGATGCTGTTGACGGTGCCGGACATTGACTGGAGAAAGTTCGACAGCACCATCGGCGCCAGGAACAGCAGGTAGGTTTTCCAGAGCGGACGCGGGGTGGCGGGGGTTTGCATGGAGGGTCCATTTTTCCGGGGGTATCGAGGGTATGCAGGATACCCTGTAGGAGCTGGCTTGCCAGCGAATGAAGCGCTGCGGTGTACCTGTTGGGCCGCTTTCGCTGGCAAGCCAGCTCCTACAGGTCACAGGCCGACCTACCCGGTTATCAACGCAAATCCAGGCAATAGGTGTAGTACCCGCTATCCCGTTTGTACCCCAACGACTCATACAACCGCTGAGCCGTCAGATTATCGATCGCGGTCTCAAGCACCATGCCCTTCGCTCCCGTCGACAAGGCAAAGTCGCGGGCGGCGTTCATCAGGAGTGTGCCAACACCTTGCCCACGGGCGGCGGAGTCGGTGAACAGGTCGCTGAGCAGCCAGGTGCGGTGGGCGTCGATCGAAGAGAAGGTCGGGTACAGCTGGACGAAGCCGAGGGCCTGGCCTTCGGCGTTCTGCACATAGAAGATCACCGATTCGTTGGCAGACAGGCGCTCGGCGAGGAACGCCCAGGATTGCGGCAGGTTCGAGGGTTGCTGGTAGAAGACGCGATAGGCATCGAACAGGTCGGCGATTTTATCGAGGCTGCCGAGGTCGGCGCGCAGGACGTGGTGGGTCATGGGATGTACTCGGGGATTAAGGAACCGATGTAGGAGCGAGCTTGCTCGCGAAAAACCTGAGAGCACCGCGTACATGCTGGATGCACGCGTTTTCGTTGACGTTTTTCGTCGGAACGCCGCCCGGAGCAGGCTCGCTCCTACAATGGATTGTTGTGAACCAAACAGTATTTGATTCAATCCAGCAGCCTAGCAATACATCAAGGTTTCAGCCTGCGCTCAAACCGGTAAATACCCCGCCACCCCATCCGGCCACGGACTCAGCACTTCAAACCCGTCCTCGGTCACCGCCACCATGTGTTCCCACTGCGCCGACAGCGAATGGTCGCGGGTCACCACGGTCCAGCGGTCGCTCAGGGTGCGGGTTTGCGGTTTGCCGGCGTTGAGCATCGGTTCAATGGTGAAGATCATCCCGGCCTTGAGCTTCATGCCCTGCCCCGGCTGACCGTAATGCAACACCTGCGGCTCATCGTGATAAACCTTGCCGATGCCATGTCCGCAGTACTCGCGCACCACGCTGAAGCCTTCGCGCTGGGCCACGCTCTGGATCGCGTGGCCGATATCGCCGAGGGTCGCGCCGGGGCGCACGCTGCGGATCCCGGCGCACATCGCTTCATAAGTGGTGTCGACCAGGCGCCGGGCTTCGGCGCTCGGCTCACCAACGAAGTACATGCGGCTGGTGTCGCCGTACCAACCATCCTTGACCACCGCGATGTCGATGTTGACGATATCGCCATCACGCAGCGTCTTGCCCGAGGGAATGCCGTGGCAGACCACCTCGTTGACTGAAGCGCAGATGGTTTTCGGGAAGCCGTGATAACCGACGTTACCGGGAATGGCTTGCTGCACATTGACGATGTAGTCGTGGCAGAGCTTATCCAGCTGATCGGTGGTGACCCCGGCCTTGACGTGCGGGACGATCATCGCCAGCACCTCGGCGGCGAGCATGCCGGCAGTGCGCGACTGGGCGATCTGCGCCAGGCTGTTCAACGGAACCTTCGCACTCATGCCCGCGCTCCCGTCGCCAGATCCGCGGCACACAGCCGGCTCAAGTCCAGCCCGCCCTCCTGCTCGGCACGGATCAGCAAGCGGCAGATGTCGCTGTGGTCGAGGTTGGGATGCAACTCGGTGAGCATGCCAATACGCATCCAGTGCTCGGCCTGGGCGTTGATGGAACGATTGAGGGCCGTGCTCGCGAGTCGCAGACTCTCATGCATGCCCTCGGAAATTTTCACGATACCCACTGCAATCACCCGCTATGAAATGTATATGTTTCGTATATTAGTCGATAAGCGGGTGATGCAGCAAACCGGGCGGTCAGACGCGCCGCCATCGCCGGCAGGCCGGCGCCCACAGGACCAGCGTCGTACATCAATCCAGCGGGCGCTGCAGATACTGTGGGAGCTGCCCGGGGAGCTGGCTTGTGTAGGAGCTGGCTTGTGTAGGAGCTGGCTTGCCAGCGAAGCTCTTAGCGTCTTCACGGACGCCTTCGCCGGCAAGCCGGCTCCTACAATCCGAACCTGCGCCACACCCCACTGCTTCTTTTGCCGTGCGCATGGTGTTAAATACAGCCCCCAGGGTGCGAGCCCGAACCCTGTCGGGTAATACAGTGCAACGAGAACCGATATGAAAAAGCATTTTGAGGTCACCGAGGTTTCCATCGCGCAACTGCGTGCGGCGCTCGAATCCGGGGCGACCACGGCGGTCGAGCTGGTGGAGGCGTATCTTGCGCGGATCAAGGCCTACGATGGCGCCGATACCCCTACCGCCTTGAATGCGCTGGTGGTGGCCAACCCCGAGGCGCTGGCCGAAGCGCAGGCCAGTGATGCCCGTCGCGCCAAGGGCCAGACCCTCGGACCGCTGGACGGGATTCCCTACACCGCCAAGGACAGCTACCTGGTCAAGGGCCTCACCGCCGCGTCCGGTAGCCCGGCCTTCGCCAAGCTGGTCGCCCAGCGCGATGCCTTCACTGTCGAGCGCCTGCGGGCCGGCGGGGCGATCTGCCTGGGCAAGACCAACATGCCGCCAATGGCCAACGGCGGCATGCAGCGTGGGGTCTACGGTCGCGCCGAGAGCCCGTATAACGCCGCCTACCTCACCGCGCCGTTCGCCTCCGGCTCTTCCAACGGTGCTGGCACCGCTACTGCCGCCAGCTTCGCCGCCTTCGGCCTGGCCGAGGAAACCTGGTCGAGTGGCCGTGGACCGGCTTCGAACAACGGCCTGTGCGCCTACACGCCCTCGCGCGGGATCATTTCGGTGCGCGGCAACTGGCCGCTGACCCCGACCATGGACGTGGTCGTGCCCTTCGCGCGGACCATGGCCGACCTGCTGGAAGTACTGGACGTCGTCGTCGCCCCGGACCCCGACAAACGCGGCGACCTGTGGCGCCTGCAACCCTGGGTGCCGATTCCGGATGTCGACGCGGTACGCCCGCCCTCCTACGCCGCGCTGGCGAATGGCACCGCCGCACTGGCGGGCAAGCGCTTCGGCGTGCCGCGCATGTACATCAATGCCGACCCTGACGCCGGCACCAGCGACGCCCCAGGCATCGGCGGCCCAACCGGGCAGCGCATCATCACCCGCGACTCGGTGATCGACTTGTGGAACGACGCGCGCCAGGCCCTCGAAGCCGCGGGCGCCGAAGTCATCGAAGTGGATTTCCCGCTGGTGTCCAACTGCGAAGGCGATCGCCCCGGCGCGCCGACCGTGTTCACCCGTGGCCTGGTGACCAAAGAGTTTCTGCATCATGAACTGTGGGACCTGACCGCCTGGGCCTTCGACGATTTCCTCCAGGCCAACAACGACCCGGCGTTGAACCGCCTGGTGGACGTCGACGGCGCACTGATCTTCCCCCACGACCCGGGCACCCTGCCCAACCGCGAAGGCGACCTGGTGGCCGGCATGGACGAATACGTGCGCATGGCCGAGCGCGGCATCACCCCGTGGGACCAGATCAGCAGCGTGCCGGACGGCTTGCGTGGCCTGGAACAGACACGACGTATCGACCTTGAGGACTGGATGGATCGGCTCGGTCTCGACGCCGTGCTGTTTCCCACCGTCGCCGACGTCGCACCGGCCAACGCCGATGTCGACCCGGCGGCGGCGGACATCGCCTGGAGCAATGGGGTCTGGGTGGCCAACGGCAACCTGGCGATCCGTCACCTCGGCGTGCCCACCGTCAGCGTGCCGATGGGCGTGATGGCTGACATCGGCATGCCGGTGGGCCTGACCTTCGCCGGTCGCGCCTATGACGACTCGGCACTGTTGCAGTTTGCCGCAGCCTTCGAGTCCACGGGCAGCAAACGGATGATCCCGCCGCGCACGCCGGCGTTGTCCGACGTCCAGTAAGCCGCACTGCAAGGGCGCTCAGCGGGCGCCCTTGCAACGCGAGCAGCCACCTACCAAAGCGCAATGTCGTACGTGAAATAGATCCGGTTGCTGTCACGCCCCCGGGCAAAGTCCGAGCGATACACGTAGTTGCGCACTTTCACCCCCAGGCCCTTGAAGGTGCCGTCCTGCACCACGTAGGCGATCTCGGCATCGCGCTCCCATTCCTTGACCGTGCTGTCGGACTTGCCATCGTTGCCGCTCAGGTAACGGGTGTTGAAGGTCAAGCCGGGCACGCCCAGGCGGGCAAAGTCGTAGCCATAGCCGAGCATCCAGGTCTTTTCGTCTTCCTCGATGAACTTGCCAATGCCGACGTTGCTGAAGGAATACACGGTCGCGCCACTGATGTACGGCAGGCCGGCATCGCCGCTGAGGGTCTGGTAGCCGCCACTGAGTGTGTGGCCCTGCACGGCATAGCTGAGCAGGCCGCTGAGCATCTGGTTATCGATCTTGCCGCCGTGGGCAGCGCCCGAATCAGCACTGTTGAAGTAGCGCAGGTCGCTGGTCAGGACGCCCGGCCCCAAGGGCAAGTCATGCTGGATACCGGCGAAGTTCTGTCGGTAGAAATTCTCCAGTTCGCCGTAGAAGTAGCTCAGCCGAATGTTCTTGCCCAGCTTGTAATCGGCGCCGGCGTAGCTGAAATCCCCTGACTGATCACCGCTGTAGCCATCGGGCACGATCGGCATGCTGTTGCTCGAATCGCGCAGCTTGAAGCGATCCAGGTAACCGCCGGTGAGCGTCAGGTTGGCGATGTCATTGCTGGTGAACTGCCCGCCCTCGTAGGTCTGCGGCAGCAATCGGGCATCGTTGTAGATCAGCACCGGGGTCTTGGGCAGCAAGGTACCGTACTTGACCGTGGTCTTGGCCAGGCGTGCCTTGGCGGTGGCGCCAGCGCTGGAGAACTCACTGGCGGCGCGACCATCGCTGTCGACCGGCAGCAGGCCGGTACCACTGCGCCCGCGCCCGGAGTCGAGACGCACGCCCAGCAGGCCCAGGGCATCCACGCCAAAACCGACAGTGCCCTGGGTGAAGCCGGACTGGTAGTCCAGCAGGAAGCCCTGGGCCCACTCGGTGCGTTCGCTCTTCGCGGTGCGCGCCGCGCGGGCGCTCATGCCGTGCTCGTCGCGAAAGTTTTCGTTGAAGTAGACATTGCGCAATTGCAGCTTGAGTTTGCTGTCGTCGATGAACCCTTCGGCACTGGCGCTGGCCAGGGGCAGCAAGCCCAGCAGGGAAAACACAGCGCCACGGGAAAGCAAATTGCTCATATCAAACCACTCATTGTTGTTATTGAGAGTGCAGGTCGGCGCACGCCCCGGTAACGAGGCGCGTGCGATGTCAGCAGCAGGTATCGGGCGAATCAGGAGAACAGGCTGATGGCCCCGGTCAGCAGGGCCAGCGCGGTCACCACCAGGGAGGTGAGCACCGCCCATTTGACGGTGGCTTTCTGGAAGTCACCGATGTCGCGGTCGACCATCCCCACCAACAGCAGGGTCGAGGCCACCAGCGGGCTCATCAGGTGCACCGGTTGGCCGAGGATCGAGGCGCGGGCGATTTCCACCGGGTCGATGCCGTAGGCGGCTGCGGCGTTGGCCAGGATCGGCACCACGCCAAAGTAGTAGGCATCGTTGGACAGCACGAAGGTCAACGGCATGCTGGTAATCGCCACCACCAGCGGGAACAGATGGCCCCAGGACGGCGGGATCCAGTCCACCAGAGTCTGGGCCAGCGCGTCGACCATTTTGGTGCCAGAGAAGATCCCGGCAAAGATACCGGCGGCGAACACCAGCAGCACCACGGTCATCGCATTGCCGGAGTGAGCGAGAATGCGCTCCTTCTGAATGTCGAGTTGCGGGTAGTTGATCATCAGCGCGATGACGAAACCGATCAGGAACAGGATCGCCGAGTGCGCCAGGCCCATCACCAGCGCCACCATCACGGCAATCACCAGCAGCAGGTTGATATAGGCCAGTTTTGGTCGTTTGTGCGGGGTGTCTTCGAGAATTGCCTTGATGTAGCAGTCACCGCCGCCGCTTTGCAGCTGGATATTGCCGATGCGCTTGCGCTCGGCCCGCCCCAGCAGGAACGCCGTGAACACCACCCAGGCCGCACCGCCGATCATGGTCGGCAGCAGGGGCACGAAGTAGTCCCCGGCATCCAGACCGAGTGCCGCGATCGCCCGGGTTGCCGGCCCGCCCCATGGGGTCATGCCGCTCATGATGCTCAGGGACAACATGGCAATGGTCGCGAGGATCATCGGGTTCATGCCGATGCGCTTGTACAGGGGCAACATCGCCGCACAGGTGATCATGTACGTCGTGGTGCCGTCGCCATCGAGGGCGACCACCAGCGACAGCAATGCGGTGCCGATGGCGATTTTCATCGGGTCGCCATTGACGCGCTTGAGGATCTTGCGGATCAACGGGTCAAACAACCCGGCATCGATCATCAGGCCGAAGAACAGAATCGCAAACAGCAGCAGTGCGGCAGATGGCGCGACCATTTTCAGGCCATCGAGCATCATTTTGCCGGTGGTTCCACCAAAACCGCCGATGACGGCAAAGACGATCGGCACCACCGTCAGGGCGACAATCGGTGACAGGCGCTTGGACATTATCAGGTAGGTGAAAACCACCACCATGGCCAGTCCGAGGAAAGCGAGCATAGATTTTCTCTCTTGTTGTTATCAGTAGAATGGCTGCCGTTCAGGCACACGCTCCCCGCTCCGCCAGGCGGCACCTTGCAGGGCGCCGGGCGGTGGGAGTAAGCGAGAACGGGGTGTTATGGGGTCAGCGGTTGTCGGCGAGAGGCGCCTGGTCGCGGGGCAGTTGATCCCAAGTCGAGCTGACGGGTGTTTCCAGCGGCGCATGCCCCTCCAGGGTGCGCAGCAGGACTTCACGGTCGCAGGCTTTTTCCGAGATGGAGATCACCACTGTCGCCACCGCGTTGCTCGCCAGGCTGGTCAGCGCGCGGGCTTCGGACATGAAGCGATCGATGCCGATCAACAGCGCCAGGCCGGCCAGGGGAATGTCGTGTATCACCGTCAGGGTCGAGGCCAGGGCCACGAAACCACTGCCGGTGACACCCGCCGCGCCCTTGGACGACAACAACATGATCGCCAGCATGGTCACGGTTTGCCCCAGCGTCAGGTCGATGTTGCAGGCCTGGGCAATGAAGATGGCCGCCAGCGACAGGTAGATCGCCGTGCCGTCGAGGTTGAACGAGTAGCCCGTCGGCAGCACCAGCCCGACCACGCCCTTCTTGCAGCCCAGCGCCTGGAGTTTTTCCAGCATGCGCGGCATCACCGGCTCGGTGGAGGAAGTCCCCAGCACCACCAGGAACTCTTCGCGCAGGTAGCGCAACAGCTTCCACAGGCTGAAGCCGTGGGCCCGGCAAATACTGCCCAGCACCACGAAGACGAAGAACGCGCAAGCGATGTACAGGGTCATGATCAGCTTGGCCAACGAGCCCAGCGAGGTGATCCCGTACTGCCCCACAGTGAATGCCAGCGCACCGAAGGCCCCGATCGGGGCGAAGCGCATCAGGTACGAGAAGATCTTGAAGACCATGTGCGAGGCCGCTTCCAGCACGTCCAGCACCGGCTTGCCGCGTTCGCCCAGGGACGACAGGGCGAAACCGCAGAGCACCGCGATAAACAGCACCGGCAACACTTCACCTTTATTGAAGGCGCCGATGAAGGTGTCAGGGATGATGTGCATGAAGAACTCGACCACCCCCAGCTTCGCCGCCGAGTCGGTGTATTGCGCCAGGCCCTGGGTGCTCAACTGCGAGGGGTCGATATTCATCCCGGCCCCCGGCTTGAACACGTACACCGCCACCAGGCCGATGATCAGGCTGATCACGGTCAGGCCGAGGAACAGCAACATGGTCTTGCTCAACAGGCGTCCCAGAGAGCGCTTGTCACTCATGCCGGCGATCCCGGTGACGATGGTGCAGAACACCACCGGGGCGATCATCATCTTGATCAGTTTGATGAAGGCATCACCCAGCGGCTTCAAGGCGATCGCCTGTTGCCCCCAGAAGTGGCCGACGACCACGCCCAGCACCACGGCGCAGATGATCTGGAAGTAGAGCGACTTTACAACTTTCATGGCATCACCCATTTTTGGAATTGTTCTGATGCAGCAACCAAGGCGACGGCTGGCTAGCCAGCACGTCGACGTGTGGACCGGGCGTAGACGAAACCGGAAAACAAGCGGCGGGCAGTGCGTACGACCGAGGCACGGATAGTGTCGCCGTTGTCGCCGGTGTAGGACAGGACTACATCAATCCCACCGCCAGGATGTTCAATTCGTACATGTTCCAGACGGGGTTCGCTGACACCGCCCAGCAACTGCGCCACCACACTGCCCTCGGTGACGCAGGCAGTCGCCAGGCCGATCGAACCGGTGATGGCCAGGGCGCGGTGGCAGTTGTGGGGCATGAAGTAACGCACCTCGATGGTCCCGCCATTGCGCGCCGGAGACACCAGCACCGGCTTGGGGATCACCTTGTCACGCACATCGCCCAGGCCCATGGCCAGGCCGGCCTTGAGGCGCAACGACTCCAGGCGACGGAGGAATTCGGTATCGGCATCCAGTTCGGCCGGGCTTTCGTCGCCGCGTTTACCCAACTGGCCCGCCTCGACAATCATCATCGGCATGGCCATGTCGATGCAGGTCACGGCAATGCCGTCGATCAGATTCTGTGGCTGGCCCGTCGGGAACAGCTTGCCGGTCTTGCTGCCCACCGCGTCGAGGAAGGTCAGTTGCACCGGTGCGGCAGTGCCAGGCACGCCATCGATGGCGGTGTCGCCGTCATAGCTGACCTTGCCCCGCGGGGTCTGCACTTCGGAGTGAATCAGGGTGCCGGTATTGAGGTTGCGAATGCGCACCTGGGTAGTGCCGACCTTGGCCTTGACCAGGCCTTGCTCGATGGCGAACGGGCCGACCGCGCAGAGCATGTTGCCGCAGTTCGGGGCGGTGTCGACCCGGCGCTGGGAAACCATGACCTGGACGAACAGGTAGTCGACGTCGGCGTCAGGGTGCAGCGACGGGCTGACAATCGCCACTTTGCTGGTCTGCGGGCTGCCACCGCCGATGCCGTCGATCTCCAGCTCGTGGCCGGAGCCCATCAGGTTGAGCAGCAACTCGTCACGTTCGGCAATGGCCACCGGCAGATCCCAAGCGAGAAACACCGGCCCCTTGGAGGTACCACCGCGCATCAACACACAAGGAATTTGTTGCATGAACTCTGACTCTTGTTGATCAATCGGGATAATTGATGTTCTGGACACAAGAGTGACAAAGTTTGAAAAGTGTTTCCAATGCAAAGATCAGAGCTATTATTGCGTTTGACGAATGAATAAAATCGACCCGCTTATCTGCGTCCTACAGGTATGACTGAACATGGATTACGAACTTCAAGATATCCGCTCCTTCGTAAAAATCGCCGAGCTGGGCAGTTTTCACGAGGCGGCTGACGCACTGCACCTGTCCCAGCCGGCCTTGAGCCGGCGCATGAAAAAGCTCGAAGAGGGCCTGGGCACCGCCCTGCTCGACCGCACCACACGCAAGGTCAGCCTGACCAGCGTGGGCCGGGATTTCCTGCCCAAGGCACGGCGCCTGCTGGATGATTTCGACGACTCGATCCTCAATATCCGCGAACTCGCCGAGCGTCAGATTGGCCGGGTGACGCTGGCCTGCATCCCCACGGCGGCGTTCTACTTTTTGCCGTCGGTGATTCGCCTGTACAACGAACGCTACCCGAAAATCCGCATCCGCCTGCTCGACCTCAGCGCCAACGAAGGCCTGGAAGCGGTGCTGCGGGGCGAAGCCGATTTCGGCATCAACATGATGAGCGGCCAGCACCCGGACATCGAGTTCGTGCCGCTGGTCAACGAGCCTTTCGTCCTCGCCTGCCGGCGCGATCACGAGTTGGCCGGGCGCAGTGCGGTGACCTGGTCGGAACTCAGCGATTACCGGTTGATCGGGGTCGGGCGCCTGAGCGGCAACCGCATGTTGCTCGACCACGCCCTGTCCGGCTTGAGCTGGCGTCCGCAGTGGTTCTACGAGGTGCAGCACTTGTCGACGTCGCTGGGTCTGGTGGAGGCTGGTCTCGGCGTTTCGGCGATGCCGAGCCTGGCGATGCCCACCGTGGATCACCCGACCCTGGTCAGCGTTCCGTTGATCGAACCGGTGGTCAATCGCTCACTGGGGCTGGTCTACCGCCGTGGTGCATCGCTGTCGCCGGCTGCCGAAAAATTCGTATCGATCCTGCTGGAACAATGGCCGCAGTAACGCCGTCACGTGCTGCCCAGCCCTCACTTGATCCGATAGTGAAAGGTGTTGCGCACCGCCGGCACCGCCACCGCCTGGCCGTCGATGATCCGCGGCTGGTAGCGGAAGGTGTTGGCCGCCGCCAGTGACGGGCGGATGAACAGCGGATGGCAGCCGTCCAGCACCTTGGGGTTTTCCACCTTGCCCTGGGGGTTGACGGTGTACTCCACCGAGCAGTCGCCCTCGAGGTTTTTGTCCAGGGCGCGCTGCGGATAGTCCGGCGCCTGCTTGCTCAATGGCAGGTATTGGCGACTGTCCGCCAACGCTTGCTGGCGTGAGCGCTCGGCTGCGGCACGGGCCTGCTCGGCGCGCTGGGCCTGCTGCAGGGCCAGTTGCTGTTGCTCGGCTTCGCGTTGGCGCTGGTCCTGAGCCTCACGCTGGCGTTGTTGCTCCAGCTGTTGCTCGCGTTTCTTCTCTTCGACCCGCTTGCGCGCCAGGGCCGCCTGTTCGAGTTTCTGCGCCTGGACCTGAGGATCGACGCGCGGTTTCACCGGTTCCGGCAGCGGCGCAACAACCGCAGGCACTGGCGCCGGCACCGGCTCGGCCAGTAGCGGCTCGGCCACCGGCGGTGCAGGTGCAGGTGTCGGCGCCCGCATCACCAGTTGGGTGTGCAACACCGCCGGTGCAGCAGGCGCTGGCGGGCTGACCGACCAGGTATGCATCAGCACCGCCAGCACCCCGCCGTGCAGCGCCAGCGCCGCGCCGGCCGCCAGGCTGTTACGGCGCAACTGCGCGGGCACGCGGGGCAGTAGATTCAGGCTCGGGGACGACAGAGTCATACTGGTCATTGTGGGGCCTCGGTCACCAGTCCGAGATTGCTCACCCCGCCCTGTTGCAATGCCGCCATGGCCGCCACCACGCTGCCGTAGCCGGCGTCCTGATCGGCGCGGATGTACACCTGGGTGTCGCTACGGGCGCTGACCACCTCGGCGATCTTGCCGCGCATTTCCTCCAGGGTCACCGCGCTGTCGGTCTGGTGTTGGGTGTCGAGTTCACCGCCGAGGTTCCAGTAGTAGCCGCCCTCGGCCTTGACCGACAAGGTGAGGATCTGTTGCCGGCTGTCCGTGGCCAGGGCTTCACTGGCGACCTTGGGCAACTCGATCTTCACGCCCTGGGTGAGCATCGGCGCGGTGACCATGAAGATCACCAGCAGCACCAGCATCACGTCGATGTAAGGCACCACGTTCATTTCGGCCTTCGGCCCGTGCTTGCGTTGCGGCCTGACTAACATCTGCATTCTCCTGCTCAGGCGGCCGTGGCCAGGTTCAAGGCGCTGCCGTGCAACTTGCGGTGCAGGCGCACCTGCAGCTCATTGGCAAAGGCGTAGTAACGGGTGAGCAAGGTCTGGCTGCGCGCCGAGAAGCGGTTGTAGGCAATCACCGCCGGAATCGCCGCGAACAGGCCGATGGCCGTGGCGATCAACGCTTCGGCGATCCCCGGGGCGACGGTGGACAGGGTTGCCTGTTGCACCTGGGACAGGCCGAGGAACGAATTCATGATCCCCCAGACGGTGCCGAACAGGCCGATATAAGGACTCACCGAACCCACCGTGGCGAGAAATTGCAGGCCTTTTTCCAGCTGGATTTCCTGCTCGCTGATGGCCACGTAAAGCGCCCGCTCCACCCCTTGCTGCACCGCCTCGGCATTGCCACCGGCGGCCTGGCGCAGGTGATTGAATTCCTGCAATCCGGCCTGGAAGATCGGCTCGATCCCGGCATCAGGATCGGTGTTTTGCGCGCTTTCGCGGTACAGCGGTGCGAGGTCGGCAGCGCCGCGAAAGTGCTGGAGGAAGCCATCGAGGCGACGTTCGCGGCGCTTCAATACGCTGCTGCGCACCAGGATCAGGTACCAACTGAGCAGCGACGCCAGCAGCAAGCTGAGCATGACGGCTTTGACCAGCAGACTGGCGTCGCTGATCAAGCCCCAGACGGTCATGTGTTCGAGTGTGGCCTGCATGATGAAACTCCTTGTTGGGCGTCCCTCGCACCGCTGCTGCGCAACGGCCGAGGGGCTATTCGATGAAATACAAATGACAGGATGATGACGCTCGCGATCAGGGCAGCTTCAGCGCCCGGGTGACCTCGGCCCAGGGCACGAACTTGAAGTTCTGGGTCTGCTCGGGCATGCGCTTGCGCCCGTCCTGAACCACCAGCATGCCTTGGCTCCAGGCCCCGCCGAGGTGGACCGAGGTGACTTCCAGGCCATCGGTTTCCGAGGCACCGTCGATCCCGGCGGCGGCATTCAGGCCGACCCGGAAGGCGCCGCGAGCAGCGAACGGCGGTTCGGCATCCAGCACCAGGTAGCTGTCGTTGCCCTGGCTGGAAATCACCAGGTAGTCCTGGCCGCTGCTCTGGTACAACGCCAGGCCCTCGACATCGGCATGCAACTGCGGCCCGACCTTGATCACGCTGCGCAACTGCGCCGGCTGATCGGCGCGGGCGTCCACCGCCCACACGCCGACATCCTCCTCGCCGATGAACAGGCGCTGGCGCTGATCGTCGGCGACGCAACCTTCCGGCTGGCTGTCGACCTTGAACTGGCGCACCAGCTCGCCCTGCACCGCACCGTTTGGTGCGCTCAAGCGGTACTGCAGGAAGCTGCCGTCCTTGCCGTTGGCGATCGCAAAGATCTCGCCGCTGGCCGGCTGAAACAGGCAGATGCCGTAGATTTCCTTGAGCGGCGTCGGAATCTCCCCGGCCTCGCGCAACTCGCCGCTGCTGCGGTCGATGCTGAACAGGCTGAGGCTGTTGTGGTCGCGATTGCTCGCCACCGCGAGGTCGACTGTCTGCGCGCCGAGCTTGAAGTTGGGCCGCACATCGACGTTATTCAGCCGACCTACCGGCAGTTCCTGAAGCAGCTTGCCTTGCAGGTCATAGGCCAGCAGCCCCTGTTTCTTGTTGGTGCCGAGCACCCGGCTCAAGGCCGGTTGCTGCGGATGAATCCAGATCGCCGGATCGTCCGCGGCATCGCCCTGGCGCCCCACCGGTTCGCTCTGCACCAGCGCCGCGACATTCGGCAGCACCGGCGCCAGGGGCGCCGGCTTGGGCTGCCAGTTGAGTTCGCCCTGATACAGGCGTCCGTCCTCATCGTCACGCACCAGCACCTGCAAGCCGCTGCCGGTGGCACGCACGGCGAGGTTTTCCGGCTCCTGCAAACCGCTGAGGGCGATGGCAGGCTGTGCTTTCCAGGCGTCGTCCTGTTGTTGATACAAGTGCAGTTGCCCGGCCTTGGGGTCGAGGCCCAGCACTCCACCGGGCAGCAGCGCCATGGCACCGGCTTGCTCGGCCAGGTCACCAAAAGGTTGGCGCAGCGCCACGGGCAGGCGCAGCACATCGGCTTCGGCCTGGGCCGGATAAGCCCACCAGCCCAGGTTTTCTTCATTGACCAGCAGTTGCCCGGCGCCGTCATCGACCTGGCAGAACTGCGCCGACGGCGGCAACGGCAGGCCACGCACCCGTTGTGCCTGCGGGTTCAGTTGCGCGCCATTGCCCAGCAGCCACTGCTCGCCCTTGCCCTCCTCGCCCACCAGGAACAGGAACAGATTGCTCGCCTCGTCGCGGTACAGGCACAGACCGTTGACCGGAAAATCCCGCTGCGGCAAGTACAGCGGCTGACCCCAACGGTGCGCTTGCGGATCGAGGCTGACCAGCATCGCTTGCTGGCGCTGGTTATCGAGGCTGGCCACCCACACCTGTTGGCCGGCGGCGCGACTGTCCAGGGCACTGAAGCTGCCGGGCAATGTCGCCAGCGCCTGGCCCTGGCCGTCGAGCAACAGCAAACCGTCGCGGGCACTGATCGCCAGGCGCTCCGCGCCGGCCAGGCCCGGCACAAAGCTCGCGGCCTCGAGCTTGAGGTTCGGCGCCCAGGGTTTCAGGCTCAGGCTCGGGGCGGCGGCCAGCGCCTGGCCGACACTGAGGCCGATCACTGCGGCGAGCAGGCCGCGCTTGGATAACAACGAAAGAGTCTTCAACGGGGCAAATCCTTTGTCGTGCAGGCATCGGGGCAGCGCGCGGCGGCCCATGGCTTAGAAGTGGGTAAAGGTCAGGCCGAGCTTGAAGGTCGGGCCGTATTCTTCGTACTGGGCGTTGTAGGGGCGGTGGCCGGTGTAGACGAAGTACGACTCGTCGGTAAGGTTCTGCGCCTCGAAATTCAGTTGCAGGTTCTTGCTCAGGGCGTAGTTGGCGCTGAAGTCGACGAAGGTCTGCGAGTCGACGTGCAGGTCGTGGGCGGCGTCGTTGATCGCCGCCAGCTCGTACAGGTAGTCGGACTTGTAGTTGGCGGACAGGCGCAGGCTGAGCTTGTCGTTCTCCCAGCCGAGCATCAGGTTGCCGACGGTGTCGGACTGGCTGGGCAAGTCGATGCTGCGCTTGAGATTTCGACCACTGGCCGCGTCGAAGCCTTCGATCTCGGCGTCGGAGCGGCTGAAGGTGGCGTTGGCTCCCAGCAGCAGGCCGTTCCAGGGTGCCGGCAGCCAGTCGAATTTCTGCGAGTAGGCCAGTTCCAGGCCGTACAACTTGGCGCTGTCGCCATTGGTGAAGGTGTGGGCCTCGGAGAAATCGACCCAGGCCCCGGTGCCGGCGAGGTCGGTGTTGTAGACGAAGTTCTGGATGTCCTTGTAGAACACGAACGCCGACACCGTGCCAGCACGGCCCATGTAGTGCTCGATTCCGAGGTCGAGGTTGCTCGACTCCAGCGGCTTCAGATTGGGGTTGCCGAAGGTCGCCTCGTCGTCCTCGATGACAAAGCCCGGCGCCAGCTGGCCGAAGGTCGGGCGCACCACCGACTTGGTCCACGCCGCACGCACCTGGGTGTTCTTGTCCAGCTGATAGCGCGCATGCAGCCCCGGCAACCAGTGGTGATAGTCACGTTGGGTGTCGGTGGCGCTGAACGCACCATCGTCGACCCCAGTGCCCTTGGCCTCGAACTCGGTGCCCTCGTAGCGCATGCCGACGATAAAGCGCCAGTCATCCAGATCGAGGGTGTTCATCAGGTAGCCGGCGTTGATGTCCTCGCTCATGGTGAAGTCGTTGACCCGCGATTCGGTCTCGTCGTAGAAGTCCGCGCGGTCGAGGCTGCCAATCAACTGCTTGATGCCACTGCCGCTGATGCCCGGGCCGAAATTGCCGAGGCGGTAGTCGACCTTGCCCTTCTGGAACTGGGTGAGGTTGAGCTGTTCATCGCTGAACCCCAGGTCGGCGAAATCTTCGTAGACCCAGGCGTCGAGGTCGTTGTCCTTGTCGCGGCGGCTGAGCTTGCCGCCGAACTTGAACTGCGAGGCATAGCCGTTGAAGTCGTATTCACGAGCCAGGTCCAGGCGCAGGTTTTTCTCGGTGTCGGTGGTCTTCTGTTTTTCCCAGTCGACCTTGTCCAGGCTGAAGTTGCTTGGGTCGTAGAAGCCCTGGCCAATGATCGGCCGGGGCTTGTCGCGGTCGTAGAAACCGCTGTCGGCGAAGTCGTCAGCAGCGTCGAAGGCGGCATTGGCGATGTGCCCCGGACTGTCTTCGCTGGAGCGGCTGTAGCCGGTCTGGCCGCTGAGGGTCCAGAGGCCGAGGGTGCGCTCGCCGCCAAACACGTAGGACTGGATCTCCTGGGTTTCCTCGCGCTGCTTGAGCTTGCGCTTGGTTTCGGCATCGCCCAGTTCACCGGCCGCCAGCGGGTCGGCGAACTCGATGCTGGTGGAGTTGCGCGTCTCGCTGTCTTTGTAGCGACTGTACAGGGTGCGCAGGTAGTAACTGCTCAGGTCGTCGGGCTTGTAGTCGAAGTTCAGGCCGCCACCGCTGCGTTCGCGGCGGATGTCGTAGTCGCGTTGCTCGAACTCTTGCAACCGTGGCCCCTCTTCGAAGTCCCAGGCGCCACCGGTCTCGACGTTATCCGAACCGAAGTCGCGCTTCTGCCAGCTCAATGCCGCAGCCACGCCAAAGTTGTCGATGCCGTCGCCCAAGCTGAAACGATCGCTGACCGCCCCGGAGAATTTCGGGCTGGTCTGGCGGGTGTTCTTGTCGTAGCTGGCCTCGCTGCTGCCGGTGTAGAACAGACCCTGATGGTCGAAGGCCGACAGGCTTTTCACATCGACGGTGCCGCCCAGAGAGTTGGCGTCCATGTCCGGGGTCAGGGTCTTGATCACCGACAGCGACTGCACCAGCTCCGAGGGCAACACATCGAGGGCCACCGCGCGGCGTTCGCTTTCCGGCGAGGGCACCAGGGTGCCGTTGATGGTCACGCTGTTGAGGTCCGGCCCCAGGCCACGCACGCTGACAAAACGGCCTTCGCCCTGATCGCGCTCGATGCTGATCCCCGGCAACCGCTGCGCCGCTTCGGCGACGTTCTCATCGGGCAACTGCGCCATGCCGTCGGCGTGCACCACGCTCTCGATGCTGTCGGAGGCGCGTTGTTCCTTGAGTGCCTGGCTGATGCTCGCGGCCTGCCCCACCACCTCGACGTGTTCGGTCTGGCCGGCGGCCTGCAGGCGCTCGCTGGCAATCGCCAGGGCCAGGGCGGTCAGGGTAAAGCTGACGAGCCCGGCGGTGCCGCGATGGCGGTGGCTGCTGCGCTGGTACATGGTGGTCCCCCCAAAGATCCGTTTACGCCAGGCAAGAGGCCCGGCAACTGGGAGGGCAAGCTAGGGGTGGCGAATGACGGTTCTGTGACAGGCTTGGCGGGAGAGTGCTGTAAACCGGGGTTTTGCCGGGGTTCGAGGGGCTGATTGAGCTGATTTGACCTGTGTTGAGGAACACCCGTGACCGGCGACGCTACGTCTGCATGTCCCAGGCGTGCCGATGAGCCACGTCTGCGGCGAAAAATGCCATTGCACGGTGAGCCGATTTGACCTCCCCGCCCTGTCATCCCACCGTCACATCGATCTGCTGTGCTGGCGCGCATCGTTTGTTCGCCCAAGGATCACGGCCATGTTTTCAGTGCTCAAACCCCACCGTTGGAAACTCACGCTGTTGCTGCTGGCGGCCAACCTGGGCCTGCTCCTGCACCTGGCCTGCGGCGAATTGAAAAGTGTCGAGGAATGGGTCTGGCTGGACATCGTCGGCGAAGGCGGCTCGGCGCTGCTGGCCCTGGTCTGGCTGGGGCTGGTGCTGAAAAGCCGGCCTGCGGGACGGGTCACCAATTACCTGGCGCTGGGCCTCGGTTGCATCTTCTTCTCCTGGTGGATCGACAGCCTCGACGAGTTCATTCGCCTGCCCGACAGCATTACCTGGGACCACTGGCTGGAGTCCGGGCCGATGCCGGTGGGCATGGTCCTGCTGACCCTGGGCATCTATCACTGGCACCGCGAACAACTGGCGATCAGCGCGCAGATGGAGAAACGCGAGCGGCTGTTTCGCGAGCACCGGCTGTTCGACAAGCTGACCCCGCTGGGCGGCGCCGACTACCTCAAGCGCCAGTTGAGCAGCAGCCTGGAAGAAAGCCTCGCGCAGCAGCAACCGCTGTCGCTGATGGTGCTGGACCTGGATCACTTCGCCGCGATCAACCAGGCCTACGGGCATGCCGAAGGCGATGCGGTGTTGCAGGCCCTGAGTCACTTGCTGCTGCTCAACCTGCGCCGCCAGGACCTGCTCTGCCGCCTCGCCGGTGACCGTTTCGTGGTGCTGCTGCCCAACACCGGCGAGAGCCAGGCACGCCTGCTGGCGCTGGAGTTGCAGCAAGCGGTCCAGGGCCTGGCGCACAAGACCCGACAACACGGCGAGCGCCTGCACCTGGCGGCGAGCACGGCGGTGGTGATGGCCATGGACGAGTCCCCGGAACAACTGCTCAAGCGCCTCAACCTGGCCCTGGCCCGGGCCAAGCAACCGCTGGCCAAGACTGCCTGAGGCCGCGCCATGACCGTGAAAACCCGTTGGTACGAAACCGACAGTCGCTTCATCCCCGGGCACTATCAACCGGCGACCCTGATCGACCTCGCGCTGTCGCGGGACATCGACAGCCATCGCCTGCTGCGCGGCACCGGGCTGTTCCACGAAGACATCCTCGCCGGGCAGACACGCCTGAGTCCCCAGCAATTTCTCGCGCTGATCGGCAACAGCCGGCGCCTGCTCGATGCCGACGACAGCAGCTTCCTGTTTGGCCAGCGCCTGCTGCCCGGGCATTACGGCCCTGCCAGTCATGCCTTGCGCCATGCGCAAAACCTGCATCAGGCACTCGACACGCTGGTCCAGCAACAGGCCCTGCTCAGTCCGCTGGCCGCCCCGCAGCTGTTGCTCGATGAACATCATGCCTACCTCTACTGGCAGGATACCTGCGGCGCCGCCGAGCAATGGCGCTTCCTGTTGGAGGCGAGCATGACCTCGCTGGTCGCCATGAGTCAGTGGCTGAGCGGCCAGCGCCTGCCCTGGGAATGCAGCCTGAGCTTTGCCGAGCCGCGCTATGTCGAGCAGTACTGGGTGCATCTGGGCGAGCACACGCAATTCCAGCGCCCGCTGGACATGATGCGCATCCCCCGCGAATACCTGGCGCAACCCTGGCCCGGCGCCTCGGCCACCGCCGGCCAGGTGGCGCGCCAGCAAGCCCAGGAGCAGATCGAACAACTGGGCTTTGCCTCAAGCTTTCTCGGCTGCCTCTACCGCTACCTGCAAACCCACGTCCGCCAGGCCCCCAGCCTCGAACAAGCGGCCCAGGCCTTTGCCATGAGCCCGGCAACCCTCAAGCGCAAATTGCACAAACACGACACGGGTTTCCAGCAGCAGGTGGACCTGGTGCGCAAGCATGTGGCGCTCTATCTGTACCAGGTCAAGGGCCTGAACAACGAGGAGGTGGCGGCCTACCTGAGCTTCAACGATGCGGCGAACTTTCGGCGTTCGTTCAAGCGCTGGACCGGCAGCACCCCGAATTTGATCCGCCAGTTGTTCAGTGGCGGTTGATACCTCTGCCTTCGTGGTGCCCTGGGTGCTGCTGGCATGTCCCTTGGCCGGACGGCTGCTGAGTGTCATGCTCTGCGCCGCATGTTCATCAGGAAACCTCGCACATGGACGAGTCACACCACGGCAGCTGCCTTTGCGGCGCCGTTCGCTATCGCATCAACGGCCCGCTGAAAGCCTTCACCCATTGCCACTGCCGCAAATGCCGGAAAGCCCACGGCGCGGCGTTTGCCACCTACGCCAGTGCGCCGGCCTCGAGCATGGAAATCGATGCAGAACCGGGCGTGTTGAAAGGCTTCGAGTCGTCTCCTGGCGTCACCCGGAAATTCTGCGGGCACTGTGGATCTTCGCTGTTCTGGTCGGATGCGCGTGGCACATTTGCCGACTGGATTTCGATTGCGGTGGGTACGCTGGATAGCCGGGTGCAGCCAGGTAAGCAACGGCATGGTTGTGTTGATGAGAAGGTTGGATGGTATTCGGTGTAGGGCGTCCACCAGGCGCTCCTGTTTGACCAAGCCATGACGTTCACACCGTCATGACTTTCGGCAACTGCCAGCCAAAATGCACCGAAAGCAGGCGCAACATCAAACACGCGCCCCCTGCCAACAGCGCCGCCGTCACCGGGGATAGGCCCAAGCGCCGACTGATGATCAACGTTGCGGCACCGACGAACGCCGAACTCGCATACAGGTCGGTCGCCAGCACCACGGGCACCCGTGCCAGCACAATGTCGCGCAGCACGCCGCCGCCTACGCCGGTGATGGTGCCCATCAGCATCGCCACAAACGGCGTGATGCCAAAGTTCAGGGCCTTCTGCGCCCCTGCCACGGCAAACAATGCCAGCCCCGCTGCATCGAGTACGATCAGCGTCGAACCGGACCAACCCAGTACGTGCTGATGAAAAATGAACGCCAAGGCCCCCATGGAAAACGCCAAAGCTGGGTAACGCCAATCCTTTATGGCGTTGGGTGGAGTAGCGCCAATCAATAAATCGCGGGTGACGCCACCGCCCAAGGCGACGAGAAAGGCGATCACCATCACTCCAAGCAGGTCGAGGCCGCTGCGCATCGCGGTGATCGCGCCCTCGATGGCAAACACCGCCGTACCGGCCAGGTCTGCGACCAGCACGATTTTTTCGACACGGGGCTTCAATTCACCGAGGCTCACTGCCCAATGCACACGGTTTTGCTTTTGGTGCGCGTGGTGCTTTTTCCGTCCACCGAGGGATCGCCCTGAACATCGACGCTTTCAGTGGTATGGCACTCCTGCGTGGCGGGCTTGGCGATTTGTTCTTGCCATTCCTTGTTTTCCTCCGCTTGCCAGTCAGCTTCGGCTTTCTTGCGACGTTGATCCGAGACCATCATGCAATTGGCGAACTCCGTAGAACCCTCGGTGAACCCATAACCGGCGCACGTCTGACGATCTTCGGCGGTTTGTTCGGCAGCGCTCATGCAGCCGCTGAGCGCAGCGGTGGCACAGAGCATCAACAGACATTTGCCCACACCTGTGGTGTAAGTCACATTCATTCCGAGTTGTCCTGGAGGTGAACGGGGAAAGTCCCAGCGCTGCACATCCAATTGCGCGGGCTCGGGGTGCCTGTGCAGGCACGATGTGGCAGGACAGGTCACGAAGATCTTTATAGTACAGGCGACATCAACGAACCCGCCGGCCTGGGGCTTTTACTGCTCCGCTTGACCCAAGCCGACCAACGGCATTTTTCACTGTCACCACCGGGGGGAGCGCGTAGCGCGCTGCGGCGGTCCGACGAGCCAACTCCTACAGTGGGATTTCTGCAGAAATGGATATGTACACTGTCAGGCAGCCCGACAAGCCAGCTTCCTGCAGGGGTTGGATCACGCGCAAAATCCGGGTGTACCTCAAACCTGTGGGAGCGAGCCCGCTCGCGAATAACGATGACGCGGACAGGCTGAATGGCGGCGTCCTCCGGCTTTTTCGCTGGCAAGCCAGCTCCTACAGAGGGTTGTGTACATCAGACGCGGCCCGCAAGCCTACCTATCCGCCAAATACCCAAACACCCCCCGCAACGCCTCCTCCGGCGCCCTCGGCGCAAAACCCAACTCATTCCGGGCCTTGTCAATCCGATACTCCTGCGCCACTCCATGAAACATCCGCACCTGACTGCGCACCATCTGCGCCGGCCGCCCACTCAAACGCGCCCACACCTCCTGCCCCCAGGCCACCGCCCACAACAACCAGCGGGGTGCCGGCGGCGGCAGGCGATAACCAGGGACCACCGAATTCGCCGCCTCGATAATCTGCGCCAGCGACGAACTGCGCTCATTGGCCAGAATATAACGCTGCCCGGATCGGCCTTTCTGCGCCGCGAGAATCATGCCCTGCGCCACATCGCGCACATCGACAAAATTGAAATGAAAGCCCGGATCCAGCGGCACCTGGCGCCGCCGGATCGACTCGATAAAACCCATGCTGTCGGTCAGGCGCGCGGCGTTCGGTCCAATCATCGCCGATGGCAACACCACCACCATCGACAAATCCAGGGCCCGAGCCATGTCCCAGGCGGCGCGTTCGGCGAGAATCTTCGAGCGGTAGTAGGCATTCTCCCGCTCGTCGTTCCAGTGCTGCTCATCGAGCGGCTGACCGTTGTGTCCCACCGCCGCCACGGAGCTGACATACACCACCCGCTTCACCCCGGCCCGCGCCGCCGCCCGCAGCACCCGCCGGGTGCCCTGGACATTCTGCTGGATGATCTCGGCCTGCGGATTTTTCGCCCAATGCCGGAACACCGCCGCCACCTGATACAACACCTCGACCCCACGCAGCGCCTCGAACATCACCGCTTCATCCAGCAGCTCGGCGTACACCCGCTCACAGTCCAGCCCATCCAGCGCCGGTGCATGGGCCACATCGCGAACGCCCGCCCGCACTCGATAGCCCTGGGCCAACAGCGCCCTGACCAGGGTACTCCCCAAGTGCCCATTGGCTCCCGTCACCAGACATAACCGACTCATGACACCTCGCAGCAACCGCTATCCATGTGAGTGCGCCGAGGTTAAACCCAGCCCCTTGGGGGAGAGTCAAGGTCGAGCGATGGAAAGTACGCTTTACATCGACACCAACATCGACGAACATGGAAAGGATCTTTTACACAAGGACGAAAGGAATGAAACGTTACTACCTGGAAATGGGCGCTTCGCTGGCCCTGTACATGCTGGTGTTGATCACCTCGGTGATCCTGTTGCGCGAGCCCGGGGACATGGGTCTGCTGCTGCGCACACTGATCTCAGTGGCGCCGGTGGTGCCAGCCGGGCTGATGTGCTGGGCCATTGTCCGGCAAATGCGCCGGCTCGATGAAATGCACCTGCGCATCCAGTTCGAAGCGCTGGGTTTTGCCTTCGCCGCGTCCGCCCTGCTGACTTTCAGCTACGGCTTCCTGGAAAATGTCGGCTTCCCCCACATTACCTGGCACTGGGTGTGGCCGGTCATGGGCCTGATGTGGATCCTCGGCCTGGCCATCGCCCGCCGGCGCTACCAATGAACAACCGGCTCAAGGAATTGCGGGCCGAACGCAAATGGTCACAGGCCGACCTCGCCGCGCTGTTGAATGTCTCGCGCCAGACCATCAATGCGATCGAGAACGGCCGCTACGACCCCAGCCTGCCCCTGGCCTTCCAGATCGCACGGACGTTCGAGATGCCCATCGAAAGCATTTTTGACGACCGCTCATAGCGCGGTGGGCGGCGCCGGTGAGATCAGCGCCCCCCCGCCACCCCGGCCTCGATCTTCGCCACCACCTGACGCATTGCCCCCAGGTAACGCCGTGCCGCCTCCTCGACCGGCATGGCCTTGGCGATGTACACCAGGTTCAGGCAGCCCATGACCCGCTCCTGATGAATCACCGGGACGGCAATTGCCGCAATCTTGCGTTCCAGCCCCCAGTGCGAATTGTTTTCGCCATAGCCCCTGCTGCGGGTGTGCTCCACCAGCCGCTCGATAAAACGACGATCGGCGGCCAGCGCCGATTGTTCGTCGTCGCGACTGATCATCAGTTCAATCAGCTCTTCGCGCTCGGCCTGCGGACAAAACGCAAAGTAGGCCCGTCCCGTGGCGGTCATCAACAGCGGCAAGCGCCTGCCGACCATGGAGCGGTGGAAAGACAGTCGGCTGAAGCGGTGCGTGGTCTCGCGAATGACCATGCAATCACCGTCCAGGGTGCACAGGTCGGTCGGCCAGACCACCTCCTGCAACAGCTCACCGAGCAAGGGCGCGGCGATTGATGAAATCCACTGCTCGTCACGAAACCCTTCGCTGAGTTCACGAACCTTCAGGGTCAGGCGATAGCTGTCGTCCGACGCGCTACGCCGCACATAACCCTCGGCCTGCAGGGTCTCGAGCAAGCGCCTGACAGTGGTCCGATGCAGCCCGCTGTGTTCGGCCAGTTGCGCAGTACTGGCGCCGCCATCGAAGCGGTTCAAGACATTGATCAACGCCAGGCCACGCATCAGTCCGCGCACCGCCTTGTACTCGGTTTCGCTCATCACCGGCTCCATTATTGTTGTAAATCAACGATGTGCACCTAGTGCACACTAGCAAGAGTTGTCGTTGTCCACCAGCATCGCGATTTCCATACTGCGCCCGACAAAAAATCCAAAAGCGCTGTACGGAGAGACCCATGAGTTCTGCATCCACGCCTTCACCATTGGACTTGACCACCGACGTCGCCATAGTCGGCGCCGGCCCGGTCGGTTTGATGATTGCCAATTACCTGGGCCAGTGTGGCGTGCGTGTCACCCTGGTGGAAAAACTCGACAGCCTGATCGACTACCCCCGCGCCATCGGCCTGGACGACGAAAGCCTGAGGACATTCCAGGCGGTTGGCCTGGCCGAAGACGTCCTGCCGCACACCACGCCCTGGCACGCCATGCGTTTCCTGACCCCCAAGGGCCGCTGCTTTGCCGACATCCAGCCAAAGACCGACGAGTTCGGCTGGCCGCGGCGCAATGCCTTTATCCAGCCATTGGCCGACCGGGTGCTGTTCGACGGCTTGCAGCGTTTTGACAACGTCAAGGTGTTGTTTGGCCGTGAGCTCGAAAATTTCGAGCAGAACGAGCAAGGCGTTCTGCTCAACCTCAAAGACCAGCAGGGCCGCAGCGAACGCCTCAAGGCGCGTTACCTGATCGGTTGCGATGGCGGCAACAGCCTGGTGCGCCGCAGCCTGGACATCAGTTTCGAAGGCAAGACTGCACCCAACCAATGGATAGTCGTCGATATCGCCAACGACCCGCTGAGCACACCCCATGTCTATCTGTGCTGCGACCCGGTGCGTCCGTACGTGTCCGCGGCGCTGCCCCATGCCGTGCGGCGTTTCGAGTTCATGGTGATGCCCGGCGAGACCGAAGCCGAGTTGAGCAGGCCGGAGAACCTGCGCAAGCTGCTCGCCAAAGTCTTGCCCAACCCCGACCGCATCGAGTTGATCCGCAGCCGGGTCTACACCCACAACGCGCGCCTGGCCGGTCAGTTCCGTCAGGGCCGGGTCCTGCTGGCAGGCGACGCCGCCCACATCATGCCCGTCTGGCAAGGCCAGGGTTACAACAGCGGCATGCGTGATGCCTCCAACCTGGCCTGGAAACTGGCGCTGGTGATCAATGGCCTGGCAGCCGACGGCCTGCTCGACAGCTATGAACAGGAACGCCGCGACCATGCCAAGGCCATGATCGACCTCTCGGTGCTGGCCGGTCACGTCCTTGCGCCACCCAAGCGCTGGCAAGGCGCCCTGCGCGATGGCGTGTCCTGGTTGCTGAACTATCTGCCCCCGGTCAAGCGCTATTTCCTCGAAATGCGCTTCAAGCCGATGCCCCAATACACCCGTGGCGCACTGATTGCACCACAGGAAAAAAACTCGCCGGTGGGCAAGCTGTTCATTCAGCCCCGCGTGCTGACCGAGGCAGGCGCCAGCGTGCTACTCGACGACGTGATCGGTGCACGCTTCGCAATCATCGCCTGGGGTTGCGACCCGACCTGGGGCTTGAGCGCCGAGCAAATCGCCCAATGGCAAGCCCTCGGAACATGCTTTATCCAGGTCCTGCCCGATGTCCAATTGAAAGCGCCCAGCGACGTCAGCGCGCCAGTGATTCGGGTGGGTGACAGCAGCGGCCGTCTGCGGGAGTGGTTTGCCCAGGGTTCGGCGTCCATTGCCCTGGTACGCCCGGACCGGTTCGTCGCCGCCCTGGCGATTCCGCAAACCGTCGGCCAGGCCTGCGATGAGCTGACCGTGGCCCTCAAGGCGCTGCCACGACCGGCCGTTGCGCCGGTCGCCAGCAAGGTGGCGTGAGATGAACGCCTACCTGCATTGCATGTCCCACACGCCACTGGTGGGCCATGTCGACCCTACGCCCCAGGTGTTGGCCGAAGTCGATTCGATGATCGCCCAGGCCCGCGAACGTATCACCCGCTTCGACCCGGAGCTGATCGTGCTGTTCGGCCCGGACCACTACAACGGCTTCTTCTACGACGTGATGCCGCCGTTCTGCATCGGCATGGCGGCCCAGGCCATCGGCGATTTCGGCACTGCCGCCGGCCCGCTGGATGTGCCCAAGGTCCTCGCCGAAGCCTGTGCCCAGGCGGTGATGGACGCCGGTGTCGATTGCGCCGTGTCCTATTGCATGCAAGTCGACCACGCCTTCGCTCAACCCCTGGAGTTGCTGCTCGACGGCCTGCAGGGCTGCCCGGTGATCCCGGTGTTCATCAACTCGGTGGCAGTCCCCCTGCCCGGCTTCCAGCGCGCCCGCCTGCTCGGCGAGGCCATCGGCCATTGGGCTCGCTCGCTGAACAAGCGGGTGCTGTTTCTCGCCTCCGGCGGCTTGTCCCATCAGCCGCCAGTGCCGGAATTGGCCAAGGTCGATGCGCGCATGGCCGACCGCCTGATGGGCAGCGGCCGCCAGCTTCCCGCTGACGAACGCGAAGCCCGGCAACAGCGGGTCATCCAGGCCGCTCGCACCTTCGTCGAGGACCAGAACAGCCTGCACCCGCTCAATCCGACGTGGGACCAGGGGTTTCTCGACACCCTTGAACAGGCTCGGCTGGCCGACCTCGATGCCCTGGGCAATGACGCCTTGTCGGCGTTGGCCGGCAAGTCCACCCACGAGGTGAAAACCTGGGTCGCCGCGTTCGCCGCGCTGACTGCCTTCGGCCCCTATCAGAGCGAAGGCCGCTACTACCGCCCGATTCCCGAATGGATCGCCGGCTTTGGCGCCCTCAGCGCCAAGCCGCGCAACAACAACCACTGAATCCAAGGATCATCGCCATGACTGCCTCTGTGCCTGCATTCACCGAAACATCCACCAGCCGCTTCGCCGACATTCATGAAGGCGAACTCAAACTGCGCCTGCATTACAACGATGTCGGCGAAGGCCGCGAAACCGTGGTCATGCTTCACGGTTCCGGCCCCGGCGCCAGCGGCTGGGCCAACTTCCACCGCAACATCGAACCGCTGGTCAATGCCGGCTACCGAGTGATCCTGATGGACTGCCCGGGCTGGAGCAAAAGCGACCCGATCGTCTGTGACGGCTCGCGCTCGAACCTCAACGCCAATGCGCTCAAGGGCTTGCTCGACAGCCTGGACCTGGACCGCGTGCACATCGTTGGCAACTCGATGGGCGCCCACAGCACCGTGGCCTTTGCCCTGGAGAACCCCGAGCGGGTGGCCAGGCTGATCCTGATGGGCGGCGGCACCGGTGGCCCGAGCGCCTTTGTCCCGCAACCCACCGAGGGCATCAAGTTGATCGGCGCGCTGTACCGCGAGCCGACCATTGAAAACCTGAAGAAGATGATGAATGTCTTCGTGTTCGACGCCAGCAGCATGACCGACGAGCTGTTCCAGACCCGCCTGGACAACATCCTCGCGCGTCGCGAGCACCTGGAGAACTTCGTTACCAGCAGCCACCTCAACCCCAAACAGTTTCCCGATTTCAGCCACCGCCTGCATGAAATCAAGGCCCGCACCCTGATCGTCTGGGGTCGTGAAGATCGCTTCGTGCCGATGGATACAGGCTTGCGCCTGCTGGCCGGGCTGCCCGACGCGCAATTGCACGTGTTCAACCGCTGCGGCCACTGGGCGCAGTGGGAGCACGCCGAGACGTTCAACCGCATGGTCCTGGATTTCCTGACCCACTGATGGCCGAGGCCGACATGAACCCTACCCAAGAAACCCTCCAGCAAATCGCCGCCGACCTGCGCCAGGCCGAAGCCGGCGGGACCGCCATCGCCCCCCTGCGCGAACGCCTGGGTGAAGACAACGCCGAAGCCGCTTACCTCGTCCAGCGCCTGAATGTGGCCCATGCCGTGGCGGCGGGACGGCGCGTGGTCGGCCGCAAGATCGGCCTGACCAATCCCAAGGTCCAGCGACAACTGGGCGTGGACCGACCGGACTTCGGCACGCTGTACGCCGACATGTGCTACGGCGACAACCAATGCGTACCCATCACCCGTGTTCTGCAGCCGAAGATCGAGGCGGAAATCGCCTTGATTCTCGAGCGCGACCTGCCCCGCACCGACACCACGTTCGCCGAGGTGCTGAGCGCCAGCGGCTGGGCAGTGCCAGCACTGGAAATCGTCGGCAGCCGGGTCCAGGACTGGAACATCCGTTTCGTCGACACCGTGGCCGACAACGCTTCCAGCGGCTGTTTCGTGCTCGGCGGTCCGGCACGCCGCCTCGACGGCCTGGACCTGTGCCAGGCGACCATGCAGATGCAGCGCAACGGAGAAACGGTCTCCAGTGGCAGCGGCGCCGAGTGCCTCGGGCACCCGTTCAACGCCGCCGTCTGGCTGGCCCGGACCATGGCGCGCCTGGGCGATCCGCTGCGCGCCGGCGACATCATTCTCACCGGTGCCCTGGGGCCGATGGTGGCCGTCGCCGCCGGTGACCGCTTCGAAGCCGAGATCGCCGGCATCGGTCGGGTCGCCGTGGAATTCAGCGCCGAGTGATCGGTGCCTTGCGTGTCAACGAGGTCAACACAATGAACAAACTCAAAGTCGCCATCATCGGTTCCGGCAACATCGGCACCGATCTGATGATCAAGATTCTGCGCAACGCCCAACACCTGGAAATGGCGGCCATGGTCGGCATCGATCCAGCCTCCGACGGCCTTGCACGCGCCCAGCGCATGGGCGTGGCGACCACCCACGAAGGCGTCGAGGGCCTGAGCCGCATGGACGTGTTCAAGGACATCGACTTCGTCTTCGATGCCACCTCGGCCGGGGCCCATGTGCGCAACGATGCGTTCCTGCGCGAAATCAAACCCGGCATTCGCCTGATCGACCTGACGCCCGCAGCCATCGGCCCGTATTGCGTGCCGGTGGTCAATCTGGAGCACAACCTCGGCCAGCTCAACGTCAATATGGTCACCTGCGGTGGCCAGGCAACCATCCCGATGGTCGCGGCGGTGTCACGGGTGGCCAAGGTCCACTACGCCGAAATCGTCGCCTCGATCGCCAGCAAATCCGCCGGCCCCGGCACCCGGGCCAATATCGACGAATTCACCGAAACCACCTCGAAAGCCATCGAAGTCATCGGGGGTGCGACCAAAGGCAAGGCAATCATCGTGATGAACCCGGCCGAGCCGCCGTTGATGATGCGCGATACCGTGTTCGTCCTTTCCGAGGCGGCCGACCAGGCGCGGGTCGAGGCCTCGATTGTCGAAATGGCTGCCGCCGTGCAGGCCTATGTGCCGGGCTATCGACTCAAGCAACAGGTGCAGTTCGAGGTGATTGCCGAAGATGCACCGTTGAACATTCCCGGCCTCGGTCAATTCACCGGCCTGAAGACCTCGGTGTTTCTCGAAGTCGAAGGCGCCGCCCATTACCTGCCGGCCTACGCCGGCAATCTCGACATCATGACCTCCGCCGCCTTGGCCACCGCCGAGCGCATGGCGCAGTCGATGCTGAACGCCTGAGGAGGCTTTGATGAACGGTAAAAAACTCTACATTTCCGACGTCACCTTGCGCGATGGCAGCCACGCGGTGCGTCACCAGTACTCGATCCAGAATGTGCAGGACATCGCCCGCGCCCTGGACCAGGCCAGGGTCGATTCAATCGAAGTCGCCCATGGCGACGGCCTGCAAGGCTCGAGTTTCAACTACGGCTTTGGCAAGCACACGGACCTTGAGTACATCGAGGCGGTGGCCGACGTGATCAGCCACGCGAAAATCACCACCCTGCTGCTGCCCGGCATCGGCACGGTGCATGACCTCAAGGCCGCCTACGACGCCGGCGCCCGCGTGGTGCGCATCGCCACCCATTGCACCGAAGCCGACGTGTCCAGGCAGCACATCGAATACGCCCGCGAACTGGGCATGGACACCGTCGGGTTCCTGATGATGAGCCACATGATCCCGGCCGAGCAATTGGCGGCCCAGGCGAAACTGATGGAGAGCTACGGCGCCACGTGCGTGTACATGGCCGACTCCGGAGGCGCGATGAACATGCAGGATGTACGCGATCGCTTCCGCGCCTTCAAGGCCGTGCTCAAGCCGCAGACTGAAACCGGCATGCATGCCCACCACAACCTGTCGCTGGGGGTGGCCAACTCGATCGCTGCGGTCGAGGAAGGCTGCGACCGCATCGACGCCAGCCTCGCCGGCATGGGCGCCGGCGCCGGTAACGCGCCATTGGAAGTGTTCATCGCCGCCGCCGAACGCCTGGGCTGGAACCACGGCACCGACCTGTACCGGCTGATGGACGCCGCCGATGACATCGTTCGTCCGCTGCAGGATCGGCCGGTGCGCGTCGACCGGGAGACCCTGGCCCTGGGTTACGCCGGGGTCTATTCGAGCTTTCTGCGCCATGCGGAAATCGCCGCGGACCGGTACGGCCTGAAAACCCTGGACATTCTTGTCGAACTGGGCAAACGGCGCATGGTCGGCGGCCAGGAGGACATGATCGTCGACGTTGCGCTGGACCTGCTCAAGCGCTGAACCCTGCACCACCCCGACTGGCCGCCCACGCAGCGGCCGGTCGGACCTGCCGATCCATGACAACAATAAAACGGGTACTGCCCATGACTACATTGACCCTTGCTACACCTGCACAACTGACTCGCACCATTGCCCTGTGTTTTCTCGTCGCCCTGATGGAGGGCCTCGACCTGCAGGCCGCCGGCATCGCCGCCCAAGGGATGGCGCTGGCGTTCGACCTCGACAAACTGCACATGGGCTGGGTGTTCAGCGCCGGGATTTTTGGCCTGCTGCCCGGTGCCTTCCTCGGCGGCCTGCTGGCTGACCGCATCGGCCGCAAGCGCGTGCTGATGGCTTCGGTGACGCTGTTCGGCCTGTTTTCCCTGGTGACTGCACTGGCCTGGGACTTTAATAGCCTGTTGCTGGCCCGCTGCCTGACCGGAATCGGCCTCGGGGCGGCATTGCCCAACCTGATCGCCCTGACCAGCGAGGTAGCCGGGCCGCGCCTGCGTGGCACGGCGGTCAGCCTGATGTACTGCGGCGTGCCCCTGGGCGCGGCGCTGGCCGCCATGATCGGCATCGCCGAACTGGGCAGCCACTGGCAGACCGTGTTCTACGTCGGCGGCCTGGTGCCGCTGCTGATCGTGCCTCTGCTCGGCCTGTACCTGCCGGAATCCAGAGCCTTTCGCGACAGCCACGACAGCGCTCGCCCGGGCCTGGTCACCGGCCTGTTTCGCCAGGGCGCCGCCTTGCCGACGGCGCTGATCTGGGTCAGCTACTTTTTCACCCTGATGGTGGTCTACATCCTGATCAACTGGCTGCCCAGCCTGCTGATCGGCCAAGGCTTCAGCGCGCGCCAGGCCAGTTGGGTGATGCTTGCCCTGCAGATTGGCGCGGCAAGCGGCACCTTGCTGCTGGGCTGGGTCATGGATCGCTTGCCGGCCTGGGCGCTGGCGGCCTTGATTTACCTGGGCATCCTCGGTTCCCTGTGTGCGTTGGGCCTGGCCAGTCAGTTGCCGAGCATGCTCGCCGCCGGCTTTGTCGCCGGTTTTTTCGCCACCGGCGGCCAAGGGGTGCTGTATGCCCTGGCACCGCATTTCTATGCACCGGCGGTGCGCGCCACAGGCGTCGGCAGCGCAGTGGCCATCGGCAGGCTCGGCGCCATGAGCGGTCCGCTGGTCGCCGGCAAGATGCTTGCCCTCGGCACCGGCACCGCTGGCGTGATGCTGGCCTCGGCCCCCGGCATCGTGATCGCCGCGGTGGCGATGTTTTACCTCTCGGTACGCCGCAACGCCAGCGCGGCTGACTGAACTACGATCATCCCGCGCCGCAAAGGCGCGGGTTCATGCCTACAACAATAAAAGTGACCTTTGCATGCTCAAGATGACTCTTCGGGCGCTCAGCGCCTGCACCTGCGTTTTACTCACGGCTCAGGCGCAAGCCGGCGGTTTTGTCGACGACAGCCATGCCGATCTGCAGCTGCGCAATTACTATTTTGATCGCAACTACCTCAATGCCACGCCCCAGGCCGCCGCGCGCGAATGGGCCCAGGGCTTCATCCTCAACCTGCGTTCCGGCTACAGCGATGGCCCGGTGGGATTTGGCCTGGATGCCCAGGGCATGCTCGGAGTACGCCTGGATTCCTCGCCTGACCGCACTGGCACCGGCTTGCTACCCTACGATCCGGTGACCCGCGATCCGGCCAGCGAGTATTCCGAGCTGGGCCTGACGGCCAAGGCGCGGATGGCCAAAAGCGAGCTGCAGCTGGGCACCATCAGTACCTTTCTGCCGATTGCCTTCGCCAGCCCTACGCGCCTGTTGCCACAAACCTTTCGGGGCGCCTACCTGAAGTCTGCGGACATCGACGACCTGACCCTGCATCTGGGCTGGCTGGACCGGATCAATCTGCGGGACTCCACCGACTACCAGAAAATGTCAGTGGCGGCCCCCAATGGTCGGTTCAACGGTGCCGCCCAATCCGACCGTTTCACTTTCCTCGGTGGCGACTACGGCTGGTCGCCACAGTTGACCCTCAAGTACTACCACGCCGAACTCGCTGACCTGTACCGCAAGGACTTTCTGGGTCTGGTGGACAATCGCCGGGTCGGCCCCGGCAACCTGAAAAGCGATTTTCGTCTGTTCATCACCGGCGAAGACGGCGCGGCCAAAGCCGGTCCGGTGGACAATCGCAACGCCGCGCTGATGCTCACCTACAGCCTAGGTGCGCACAAGATCGGCGCCGGCTACATGCAACTGACCGGCAAGACTGCCATGCCGTACCTGTTTGGCACCGAACCCTTGGTCATCACCGAGGGCACCCTGAGCTCCGAATTTCTCAACCCCAGGGAACGCAGTTGGCAGGTGCGCTACGACTACAACTTCGCCGGCCTCGGCTTGCCGGGACTCAATGGCATGCTGCGCTACGTCAGCGGCGATAACATCGAACTGGCCAGGTTGGGTGGCTCCAACCTGAAGGAGAGCGAAAAGGATATCGAACTCGCTTACGTGCTTCAGGGCACGCCGCTCAAAGGGCTGGCGCTGCGCGTGCGCAACGCCTGGTACCGCAACGACTTCACCCCCCAGGCCAGCCATCGCGATGACAACGAGCTACGGGTCAACCTCGACTACAGCTGGAAGCTGTGGTGACACCCTGCGTGTTGGCACGCCTCAGTCGTGATGCACCCGCGCACGCTTGAGCAACTTCTTGCAGCGCTCTGAAAGGTGCAGCACCCGCAAGTGCTTGCCGGCCTTGCTGTAGCGCTCGCGCAGGGTATCGAGGGCGGCGATGGCCGAGTAGTCGACGAAGCTCAGGTGACGGCAGTCGAGGGTCACCTGGGCCGGGTCGCCGGCGGTGTCGAACTGGTTGAGAAAGGCCGTGGTCGAGGCGAAGAACAGCGTGCCGTGGGCGCGGTACAGTTTGCTGCCGTCGGCTTCCATATACCCATCGGCATACAGCTGGCGGGCCTGCTGCCAGGCGAAATTGAGCGCGGCGATGATCACCCCGCAGAGCACCGCGACGGCCAGGTCGGTGAACACCGTGACCACGGTCACTGCGAAAATCACCAGCACATCGTTCAGCGGCACCTTGTTCAGCACCCGCAGCGAAGCCCAGGCGAAGGTCTGCTGCGACACCACGAACATCACCCCGACCAGCGCCGCCAGCGGAATGCGCTCGATCAGCGGCGACAGGAACAGCACGAACAGCAGGACCATCACCCCAGCGACCACGCCGCTGAGCCGACCACGGCCACCGGAGCTGAGGTTGATCACGGTCTGGCCGATCATCGCGCAACCGCCCATGCCGCCGAACGCGCCACTGACGATATTCGCCGCCCCCAGCGCCACGCACTCACGGTCGGGGAAGCCACGGCTCTCGGTGATTTCGTCGGTCAGGTTGAGGGTCAGCAGGGTTTCCAGCAGGCCCACCATCGCCATCACCAAGGCGTAAGGCGCGATGATCTGCAGGGTTTCCAGGGTCCAAGGCAAGTCGGGCCAGGCCAGGCTCGGCAAGCCGCCGGCAATGTGCGCCATGTCGCCCAGGGTGCGGGTCGGCAGGCCCAGCAGGTAGACGCCCAGGCCAACGCCGAGGATCGCCACCAGCGCTGGCGGCACGGCCCGGGTCAGGCGCGGCAGGACATAAACAATCGCCATGGTCAGCGCCACCAGGCCGATCATCATGTACAGCGGTTTGCCGCTGAGCCAGGCCTCGCCGTCCTTGAAATGCTCCAGTTGCGCCAGGGCGATGACGATCGCCAGGCCATTGACGAAGCCAAGCATCACCGGATGCGGCACCATGCGCACCAGTTTGCCCAGGCGCAGCAGGCCGAAGATCATCATGATCAGCCCGCCCAGCAGCACTGTGGCCAGCAGGTACTGCACGCCGTGCTGCACCACCAGCGCGACGATCACCACCGCCATCGAACCGGCGGCGCCGGAGACCATGCCCGGCCGGCCGCCGAACAGCGCGGTCAGGGTGCAGATGATAAAGGCGCCGTAGAGCCCCATCAGCGGATTGAGGTGGGCCACCAGGGCGAAGGCGATGCACTCCGGCATCAGGGCGAAAGACGTGGTGAGTCCGGCCAGGACATCGGCGCGCAGACGATTGAGTTTCATGGCTTACCTGGAATGAAGGACCGACGAATGCGGTCACGGGCGATGAGGCAAAAATAGCCGGTGGATGTTACGCAATTGGCGGCCGCCGGGCCAGTCGTACCGCGCGCACGGAAGCGTCGCCACGGCACGGCGCCCCGGACAGAATGGCCTATCAGCGGCCTCTCCCCGGCGCTTATATCATTCCGGATGATAGTTACCTTTGCCCCATTCGATTCGTGAGATAGAGCCTCGCGACGCATTATCCGCCCATCTCAATACAGTGGCGGAGTTATCCATGGAACAGTCTCTCAAACATTTGCGCTTGCCCTTGGCCGCCCTTGCCGTGCTGGTCATGAGTGCCTGCGGCAAAGCCCCGGAAACAGCCGGTTCAATGCCAGCGGCCAAGGTCAGTGTGGCCAAGGTGCTGGAGCAGCCGGTCAACGAGTGGGACGAGTTCACCGGGCGCCTCGAAGCGCCGGAAACCGTGGAGATCCGTCCACGGGTCTCCGGGCAGATTGATGAAGTGGCCTTCAGCGAAGGTGCCCTGGTGAAAAAGGGCGATTTGCTGTTCCAGATCGACCCACGGCCGTTCCAGGCTGAAGTGCGCCGCCTAGAAGCGCTGGTGGCCCAGGGTCGCGCCAATGCCACCCGCAGTGAAAACGAAGCCCAGCGTGGCGAGCGCCTGCGTACCAGCAATGCGATTTCCGCCGAACTGGCCGACTCGCGCACCAGCGCCGCCCAGGAAGCCCGGGCTGCAGTCGGCGCGATTCAGGCACAACTGGACCTGGCGAAGCTCAACCTGAGCTTTACCCGGGTCACCGCGCCCATCAGTGGCCGCGTCAGCCGTGCGGAAATCACCGCCGGCAACCTGGTCACCGCCGATGTCACCGCGCTGACCAGCGTGGTCTCCACCGACAAGGTCTATGCCTACTTCGATGCCGATGAGCGGGTGTTCCTCAAGTACAGCCAGCTCGCCCGCCAGGGCCAGCGCGGCCAGACCACCCCGGTGTACCTCGGTCTGTCCAACGAAGACGGCAACCCGCACCTGGGCCAGATGAACTTCCTCGACAACCAGGTCAATCCCAAGACCGGCACCATTCGCGGTCGCGCGGTGTTCGACAACAGCAAGGGCGAATACACCCCGGGCCTTTATGCACGCCTGAAACTGGTGGGCAGTGGCACTTATTCGGCGGTGTTGATCACCGACGAAGCGGTGGGCACCGACTTGGGCAAGAAGTTCGTGCTGGTGCTCGACGGCAACAACAACTCCGCCTACCGCTCGGTGGAACTGGGGCCGAAGATCGAAGGCCTGCGCATCGTGCGCAGCGGCCTGAACAAGGACGACACGATCATCGTCAAGGGCTTGCAACGGGTGCGTCCAGGCTCGCCAGTGACCCCTGAAGTGGTGCAGATGGCCAGCCAGGAAACCCTCGCTGCCCTCGCCCAACAACGCCAGGCGCTCGAAGCCAGCAACCTGCCCCAGATCGCGCCTGCCAAGGTTGCGCCGGGTGCGGCCGTCAAGCTCGCCGCTGCGACTCCACGCGGTTAAGGGATACAGACTCCAATGAATTTTTCCCAGTTCTTCATTTCCCGGCCGATCTTCGCCGCGGTGCTGTCGCTGCTGATCCTGATCGCCGGGGCGATCTCGCTGTTCCAGCTGCCGATCAGCGAATACCCGGAAGTGGTGCCGCCGACCGTGGTGGTGCGTGCCAACTTCCCCGGTGCCAACCCCAAGGTCATCGGCGAAACCGTCGCCGCGCCGCTTGAACAGGCGATCACCGGGGTCGAGAACATGCTGTACATGTCCTCGCAGTCCACCGCCGACGGCAAGATCACCCTGACCATCACCTTCGCCCTCGGCACCGACCTGGACAACGCCCAGGTGCAGGTGCAGAACCGCGTGACCCGCACCGAGCCGAAGCTTCCCGAGGAAGTGACGCGCATCGGTATCACCGTCGACAAGGCCTCGCCCGACCTGACCATGGTCGTGCATTTGACCTCGCCGGACAAACGCTACGACATGCTCTACCTGTCCAACTACGCGATCCTCAATATCAAGGATGAGCTGGCGCGCCTCGGCGGTGTCGGTGACGTGCAGTTGTTCGGCATGGGCGACTACTCGCTGCGGGTCTGGCTGGACCCGAACAAGACCGCCTCGCGCAACCTGACCGCCACTGATGTGGTCAACGCAATCCGCGAACAGAACCGCCAGGTCGCCGCCGGTGCCCTCGGTGCGCCACCGGCGCCCAATGCCCAGAGCTTCCAATTGTCGGTCAACACCCAGGGCCGCCTGGTCAGTGAAGAAGAGTTCGAGAACATCATTATTCGCTCCGGCGATAACGGTGAAATAACGCGCCTGAAAGACATTGCCCGGGTCGAACTGGGCTCCAGCCAGTATGCCCTGCGTTCGTTGCTGAACAACCAGCCGGCAGTGGCGATCCCGATCTTCCAGCGCCCAGGCTCCAACGCCATCGAGATTTCCAACGAAGTCCGGGCGAAGATGGCCGAACTGAAGCAGAACTTCCCCGAAGGCATGGACTTCAGCATCGTCTATGACCCGACGATCTTCGTTCGCGGCTCCATTGAAGCGGTGGTCCACACCCTGTTCGAAGCCTTGATCCTGGTAGTGCTGGTGGTGATCCTGTTCCTGCAGACCTGGCGCGCCTCGATCATTCCGTTGGTGGCGGTGCCGGTATCCTTGATCGGTACGTTTGCGGTGATGCACCTGTTCGGCTTCTCGCTCAACGCGCTGTCGCTGTTCGGCCTGGTACTGGCGATCGGTATCGTGGTGGACGACGCCATCGTGGTGGTGGAGAACGTCGAACGGAACATCGAGCTGGGGCTCAATCCCTTCGATGCGACCAAAAAGGCCATGGGCGAAGTGACCGGCCCGATCATTGCCACGGCGCTGGTGCTCTGTGCGGTGTTCATCCCGGCAGCCTTCATCTCCGGCCTCACCGGGCAGTTCTACAAGCAGTTCGCCCTGACCATCGCCATTTCGACCGTGATCTCGGCCTTCAACTCGCTGACCCTGTCGCCGGCCCTGGCCGCGGTATTGCTCAAACCCCATGACGCGCCCAAGGACCGTTTCTCGCGGATCCTCGACAAGCTGTTCGGCGGCTGGTTGTTCCGTCCGTTCAACCGCTTCTTCGACCGCGCCAGCCATGGTTATGTCAGCACCGTGGCCCGGGTGATCCGCAGCAGCGGCATCGCTCTGGTGCTGTACGCGGGCCTGATGGTGCTGACCTTCTTCGGCTTCTCCAGCACCCCGACCGGCTTCGTTCCCGGCCAGGACAAGCAATACCTGGTGGCCTTCGCCCAACTGCCGGACGCCGCCAGCCTGGACCGCACCGAAGACGTGATCAAGCGCATGTCCGACCTGGCGCTGAAACAGCCGGGCGTGGAAAGCGCGGTGGCCTTCCCAGGCCTGTCGATCAACGGTTTCACCAACAGCCCCAACGCCGGGATCGTCTTCGTCACCCTCAAGCCGTTCGATGAGCGCAAGGATCCGAGCATGTCCGCCGGCGCCATTGCCGGTGCCTTGAACGGCCAGTTCGCCGATATCCAGGAAGCCTACATGGCGATCTTCCCACCGCCGCCGGTACAGGGCCTGGGCACCATTGGCGGGTTCCGCCTGCAGATCGAGGACCGGGGCAACCTGGGCTACGACGAGCTGTACAAAGAAACCATGAACATCATCAACAAGAGCCATAACGTGCCGGAACTGGCCGGGCTGTTCACCAGCTACACGGTGAACGTGCCGCAGGTCGATGCCGCCATCGACCGCGAAAAAGCCAAGACCCACGGCGTGGCCGTCAGTGACATCTTCGACACCCTGCAGATCTACCTGGGTTCGCTGTATGCCAACGACTTCAACCGCTTCGGCCGCACCTATCAGGTCAACGTCCAGGCCGAGCAGCAGTTCCGTCTTGAACCGGAACAGATCGGCCAGCTGAAAGTGCGCAACAACAAGGGCGAGATGATCCCGCTGGCGACCTTCATCAAGGTCAGCAACAGCTCGGGGCCGGACCGCGTGATGCACTACAACGGCTTCATCACCGCTGAAATCAACGGTGCCGCCGCCCCTGGCTACAGCTCGGGCCAAGCGGAAAAAGCCATCGAGAAGCTGCTCAAGGAAGAATTGCCCAACGGCATGACCTACGAATGGACCGACCTGACCTACCAGCAGATTCTGTCCGGCAACACCGCGCTGCTGGTGTTCCCGCTCTGCGTATTGCTGGCGTTCCTGGTGCTCGCGGCGCAGTACGAAAGCTGGAGCCTGCCATTGGCGGTGATCCTGATCGTGCCGATGACCCTGCTGTCGGCGATCACCGGGGTGATTCTGTCCGGTGGTGACAACAACATCTTTACCCAGATCGGCTTGATCGTACTGGTGGGGTTGGCGTGCAAGAACGCGATCCTGATCGTCGAGTTCGCCAAGGACAAGCAGCAGGAAGGCATGGACGCGCTGAGCGCGGTGCTGGAAGCCTGCCGCCTGCGTCTGCGGCCGATCCTGATGACCTCGTTCGCGTTCATCATGGGCGTGGTGCCCCTGGTGTTCTCCAGCGGTGCCGGTGCCGAAATGCGCCACGCCATGGGTGTTGCGGTGTTCTCCGGGATGCTCGGGGTGACCTTCTTCGGCCTGCTGCTGACGCCGGTGTTCTACCTGTTGATCCGTCGTTATGTGGAGCGCGGTGAAGCGCGCAAAGCCAACAAGGCCCTGCAACTGGAGGCGCAACAATGAGCTTGAAAGCGTTCCTGCCGAGCCTTCTGGCGCTGGCCCTGAGTGCCTGTGCCGTCGGCCCGGACTACCAGACGCCCGCCACCGAGGCAGCCAATATCACCGCCGCGACTGACGGTGCCAACGGCCAGAAAAACTTCGACCGCTCGCGCTTCGAAGGTATCTGGTGGCAGCAGTTCGACGACCCGATCCTCAACCAGTTGGTCAGCACTTCGTTGCAGGGCAACCGTGAGTTACGCGTGGCCTTTGACCGGCTGCGGGCAGCACGGGCGTTCCGCGACGACGTCAGCAACGACGCCATGCCGGTGATCACCAGCCGGGTCAGCAGTGACCTGGCCAAGGGGCAGATTCCCGGCCAGACCACCGACCGGGTCAACAGCGAACGCTATGACCTAGGCCTGGACATGGCCTGGGAGGTCGACCTCTTCGGACGCATCCAACGCAACCTGGAGGCGGCCGACGCCGATACCCAGGTGGCGGCGGCCGATCTCTATCAGTTGCAGGTGACGATGATTGCCGAACTGGTGGACGCCTACGGGCAACTGCGTGGCGCGCAACTGCGGGAGAAAATCGCCCTGGCCAACCTGCAGAACCAGCAGGAGTCGAGCAAGATCACTGTCAGCCTGCGCGATGCCGGGGTCGGCGATCAGCTCGACGTGGTCCGCGCCGACGCCCGCCTGGCTTCCGTGGAAGCCAGCGTGCCGCAATTGCAGGAAGTGCAGATCCGCCAGCGCAACCGTATCGCCACCCTGCTCGGCGAGCGCCCGGACAAACTCAGCGTTGACCTGAGTCCGGCCAGCCTGCCGGCCATCGCCAAGGCCCTGCCAATTGGTGATCCGGGGCAACTGCTGCAACGTCGTCCGGATATCCAGAGCGCCGAGCGCAAACTGGCCGCCGCCACCGCGCGCATCGGCGTGGCCAAGGCCGACCTGTTCCCGCGGGTCAGCCTCAGCGGCTTCCTCGGTTTCACTGCCGGACGTGGTTCGCAGATCGGCTCGTCGGCTGCCAATGCCTGGGCGCTAGGCCCGAGCATCACCTGGGCAGCGTTTGATTTGGGTAGCGTGCGGGCTCGCTTGCGCGCCGCCGATGCGAATGCCGACGGCGCCCTGGCGACCTATGAACAGCAGGTGCTGCTGGCGCTGGAGGAATCGGAAAACGCGTTCTCCGACTACAGCAAACGGCAGCAACGGCTGATCTCGCTGATCCGCCAGAGCGAATCGAGCCGCGCCGCTGCCGACCTTGCCGAAATTCGCTACCGCGAAGGCACGGTGGACTTCCTGGTGCTGCTCGACGCCCAGCGCGAACGCCTTGCCGCAGAAGACTCCCAGGCGCAGGCCGAGGTCGATCTGTACCGTGGCATCGTCGCCATCTACAAAGCCCTAGGCGGCGGTTGGCAACCCGAAACCGTGGCCAGCAACTAGACTTAAAAGTGCTCCTTTGGTTGGCCGCAACCAACCAATTTTTGGCCCCGCGTCTCATTCGGTCGCGGGGCTTTTTTTGCGTATTTCTCTGGCGTTTCACCCCCTTGTAGGAGCCAGCCTGCTGGCGATGAGGCCGGCACATTCAACATTTTAGGTGGCTGACACACCGCCTTCGCTGCGATGCGGCGTCCCGACAAGCCAGCTCCTACAGGGTCCGGGATTGTATTCATAGACCCCATCAATCACCCCGTCAGCCAGAACGATTGGACACCCCGCCCATGGCCTTCTAGCCTTCCATCACGGCGCAAACGCCCGTTTATGAGCTGAAGACCCCACCCCATGATCGTCCGCCCCAAACCGCATCTGCTGGCCATCCTGTTTTCCCTCAAGGGCTCGATTGCCAAGCGGATTGCCCTGCGCAGTCTGTTGGTGACCTTGCTGGCGTCGGTCATCGTGCTGATTGAAACCCTGCACCCGGCGTACTTTTCCAAGGTCAACGCCACGCCCTTTACGCTGCTGGGCTTATCCCTGTCGATCTTCATGAGCTTTCGCAATAACGCCTGCTACGACCGCTGGTGGGAGGGGCGCAAGCAGTTGGGGCAGATGATCATCGAAGTGCGCTCGCTGATCCGCGAAACCCAGATACTCAAGGACGCGAATGAACGCGAGGGGTTGCTGCGCGAGCTGTGTGGCTTTGCCCATGGCCTGATCGCCCGCCTGCGCCTCGAAGACGAAGCGCGGGCCATTGCGGCCTGGACCGACGTCAGCCACGACCTGCAGCACCCCAACCTCAGCGACCGCCTGTTGCAACGCATCGGCGCCCGCTGCTCGCGCCTGGCCGAGGATGGCCAGATCAGCGAATGGCGCTACACCCAACTGGAAACCCGGCTGGTCAGCCTGAGCCAGGTGCAGGCCTCCTGCGAACGAATCAAGAGCACGCCGTTGCCCTTCCCCTATACCTTGTTGCTGCACCGCACCATTTACCTGTTCTGCATCCTCCTGCCCTTCGCCATGGCCGAACCCCTGGGCTGGCTGACACCGGTGTTCACCGCCATTGTCAGCTACACCTTCTTCGGCCTCGATGAAATCGGCGGCGACCTGGAAGACCCGTTCGGTTTTGATGAAAACGATTTGCCGTGCAACGCCATCCTGCGCACCGTCGAACGCGAGGTGCTGGCGGCGTTGGGGGATGAAGAGCTGCCGCCGGCGTTGGTGCCTGTTGAGTATGTGCTGGATTGATTGGGTGTGTTGCTAGCGATGGCTGCTTAACCGCGTACATATCCATTCCTGCGGTAACGGCCACCTATGGTTTCGCCCGTACACTGCCCCAACATCCGGCCCCCTCGCCTAGGCTCGGCGTACCGGCCGGCCTATACAGTAGGTGCGCGCATTCCACGGTAGGAGCTGGCTTGCCAGCGATGGACGTGAACGATAACGCGTGCTGTCTGGATGTACACGGCGGTCTCAGGTTTTTCGCTGGCAAGCCAGCTCCTACAGTGAGGCGAGCGTTTCTGCAGGAAGATATAGGTACCCCATTAACCCCCCTTACCGAAATTTGACTCAAACCCCACACTGACCGAAGCTGGCAACCCTGTCTGGCCCGCCCGTTTCCGGATCCGTCGAATGTCCAAGCCGCGCCGCTACCTGCTTATCAGCCTGCTCACCGTGCTGGCCATCGCCATTGCCTGGTACTCCCTGCGCAGTTCCACGCCGCAGATTCCCGAGGCAATCAAGCGCGGCTACAGCGAGGCGCTGGAACAGGCGCGCAACGGCAAGCCCGGCGCGGCGCGGGTGCTTTACCAGCAGTTGGCGCGCCCGGACATCTCCGACAAGCGCCGCCTGTGGCTGCACGCCGAACTGCCCAACTACCCGAGCCCGCAGGCGCTGAAACTGGCGGACGCCGACCTGCATCACCCCTCGGTCGCGGTGCGCCAGGCCGCTATCCACAGCATCGTCGGCCTGGTCCCCAGCGGCCAGCGCAGCCTGCTGCTCGGCCCGTTGCTTGAGGACGACGAGCAAGCCGTGCGCTTCAGCGCTGCCGAGGCCCTGCTCGGCCTGTCGCCGGACGACCTGGGCCTGTACTTCGGCCCGCTGGAACAGGTCATCGACGAGTACGAAAAAACCCTGCAGGCCCAGCCCGCCACGGCCCACAGCCAGTACCAACTGGCGCGCCTGTACCTGCACAACGCCCAACTCAAGGAGGCCCAGGCGGCGCTCGATGCCACCCTGCAACTGGATCCGGGCAACCTGCCGGCGCTGGTGATGCAGATCGAGGTGCTGGACAAACTCGGGCAAAGCGACGCCGCCCAGCAGTTGCTCGCCAAGCAACTGCAAGAGCAACCGAATTCCGCCTACCTGCAACACGCCCTCGGTCTCTGGCTGCTGCATCACGACCAGGAAGAATTCGCCCTGCTCGGCCTGTCCAAAGCGGTAGAGCTCGAGCCGGACAACCGGGTTTACCGCTACGACCTGGCGACCACCCTGCACGACGCCGAAGAACTGGAGGCGGCGCAAAAGCAGTTGCAGGAGATCGTCCAGCGCCATCCCGCCGACCGCAAGGCGCGGGTGCTGCTGATCAACTACTGGAAAGAGAGCGGGCAACTGCAGAACGTCCAGGTGCTGCTGGCTCAGTTGGAACAGATGAACCCCGACGACCCGGCGCTGCAGCAGGGTCTATGATCATCAGGCCCGATCGCGTGGCGCGTTGCCATTCGGGTTGAACTGTTTGCCACGCCCCGGGGTCCAGTGAAATGGCAGCCTATTTGTCAGGCTGTAGCACTTCCCTAGTCATGAGAGGGCGTTTTTTGTCTACATCCAACGAGTTGCTGAGTGTCAAAGCCGAAACCGGTATCGAGGGCCTGGACGATATCCTCGCCGGCGGCCTGTCCCGTGGGCATATGTTCCTGCTCGAAGGCGAACCCGGTACCGGTAAAACCACGGTGGCCCTGCAGTTCCTGATGGCCGGTGCCCGCGCCGGTGAACGTACGCTGTACATCACCCTGTCGGAAACCGCGAACGAGTTGCGCCAGGGCGCCAGATCCCACGGCTGGGAGCTGGATCAGAACATCCATGTGTTCGAGCTGACGCCGCCGGAAAACCTGCTCGACACCGAACAGCATCAATCACTGCTGCACTCCTCCGACCTGGAGCTGGGTGAATCGACCAAGCAGATTTTCGAAGAGGTGGAACGGGTCAAGCCGACCCGCGTGGTGCTCGACAGCCTCTCGGAAATCCGCCTGCTGGCCCAGAGTTCCCTGCGTTATCGCCGGCAGATCCTGGCAATCAAGCACTACTTCGTGCGCTACGACGCCACCGTGCTGCTGCTGGATGACCTGACCACCGAATCGAACGACAAGACCGTGCATAGCGTTGCCCACGGCGTCATTCGTCTGGAGGAACTGACCCCCAGCTACGGCGCCGAACGCCGGCGGGTACGGGTGGTGAAGTACCGCGGTCAAAAATACCGGGGTGGCTTCCATGACTTCACCATTGTCGAAGGCGGGGTCAAGGTGTTCCCGCGCCTGGTGGCCGCCGAACATCGCGGCACCTACACCCGCCGGCAGTTGAGCAGCGGTATCGCGCAAATGGACGCGTTGCTCGGTGGCGGTATCGAGACCGGTTCCAGCAGCCTGATCCTGGGTCCCGCCGGCACCGGTAAATCGCTGATTTCGATGATCTTCGCCAGTGCCGCGGTGGCCCGGGGCGAAAAGGCCGCACTGTTCATTTTCGATGAAGAACTGGGCCTGCTGTACGAGCGCATGCGCCACCTGGGCATCGACCTACAGGCGTTGCAGGACACCGGCAACCTGCTGATCGAACAGGTCGATGCCGCCGAACTGACTCCCGGCGAGTTCTCCCACCGGGTCCGGCGCTGCGTCGACGAGCACGGAATCAAGACCGTGGTCATCGACAGCCTCAATGGCTATCAGGCGGCAATGCCCGAGGAAAATGCCCTGGTGCTGCACATGCATGAATTGTTGCTGTATCTCAACCGCAAGGGCGCAGCGACCTACATGACCGTCGCCCAACACGGCCTGGTCGGCGACATGCAGGCCCCGGTGGACATCACTTACCTGGCCGACACAGTGATCCTGTTGCGCTACTTCGAAGCCCTGGGCAAGGTACGCCGGGCGATCTCGATCATCAAGAAACGCACCGGCGCCCATGAGTCGACCATTCGTGAGTACCGCATCAGCCGCAGCGGGATGACCATCGGCGAGCCGCTGGATGCGTTCCAGGGCGTGCTGCGTGGCGTGCCGACCTACCTTGGCGCCAACGCCCCGCTATTGATGGATATCGATCATTGAGTACGTCCAAGGTGCTGGCCGAGCGTGCCCTGATCCTCGCCCCACTGGGGCGGGACAGCCAGATTGCCCTGCGCCTGCTCACTCAGGCCGGCTATGACGGCTTGATCACGCCGGGCCTGGGCGTGCTGTGCGATGAGCTGGAAAAAGGCGCCGGCCTGTTGCTGATCGCCTCCGAGGCTCTGCTCAATGTCGATATCACGCCCCTGCTCGACCTGATTGACCAGCAACCGACCTGGTCCGACCTGCCGATCGTGCTGCTGACCCACCATGGCGGTAGCGAGCACAACCCGGCCTCACGCTTCGGCCCGCAACTGGGCAACGTGACCTTCCTCGAACGGCCGTTTCATCCGGTGACCCTGATCAGCCTGGTGACCACCGCCTTGCGCGGCCGGCGCCGGCAATACGAGGCGCGCGACCGGCTGATCGACCTGTACCAGAGTGAACTGCGCCTCAAGGACACCCTCGATACCCTCGAACAGCAGGTCGAGGAGCGCACCGCGCAACTGCGGCACAATGAAGAAGCCCTGCGCCAGTCGCAGAAGATGGAAGCGGTCGGCCAACTCACCGGCGGTATCGCCCACGACTTCAACAACATGCTCACCGGTATCATCGGCAGCCTGGAGCTGCTGCGCCGACGCGTGGCTCGCGGGCGTACCGAGGATCTCGACGGGCTGATCGACCTTGGCGTGACCTCCGCCAACCGTGCCGCCGCCCTCACCCATCGCCTGCTGGCGTTCTCCCGACGCCAGTCACTGGACTCCAGGCCCGTGGTCATCAACAGTCTGGTGCAGTCGATGGCCGAATTGCTGACGCGCAGCATCGATGAGCGCATCCGCCTGGACATGCAACTGAGCGAGGCGCTATGGGTGGCCGAGGCCGATGCCAATCAACTGGAAAGCGCACTGCTCAACCTGGTGCTCAATGCCCGTGACGCCATGCCCGACGGCGGTACCTTGACCGTGCGAACACTCAATCGACACCTGGACAACGCCTTCAGCGAAGCCCACGGCAATCTGCAACCGGGTGACTACGTGGTCCTGAGCGTGGTCGACGATGGCTGCGGCATGCCGCCGGGCACCATCAGCCGCGCCTTCGACCCGTTCTTCACCACCAAGCCGATTGGCCAGGGCACCGGCCTGGGACTCTCAATGATCTACGGCTTCAGCAAGCAGTCCGGCGGCCATGTGACCATCGACAGCGAGGTCGGCGTCGGCACCACCGTCAACCTGTACCTGCCGCGATACAGCGGCGATCTGGACCAGGCGCCGCAGCCCCCGGCCCTGCACGCGCCGAGCGCCGAAGCGGGCGAAACCGTATTGATTGTCGAAGATGATCCGGCGGTGCGGGTGCTGGTCAGTGCGGTCTTGAGCGAATTGGGTTATGCCTTCGTCGAGGCCGGCGATGCCGACAGCGCGCTGCCGATCCTCGACTCCGAACAACGCATCGACCTGCTGATCAGCGATGTCGGCTTGCCCGGCATGAACGGCCGGCAACTGGCGGAAATTGGTCGCCAGTACCGGCCTGATCTGAAAGTCCTGTTTATCACCGGCTATGCCGAACACGCCGCAGTGCGCGGCGGGTTTCTCGATCCGGGGATGCAATTGATCACCAAGCCGTTCACCTTCGACCTGCTGACGGCCAAGGTGCGCGAGATGATCAGCGCGTGAGATTCAGGAGAGCATGTCCTGCATCAGATCCTGCAGTTCGTCGAGGTCGAACGGCTTGTCGAGAATCGGCGCCTTGCGGGTGATCGGGCTGTCGGTCTCGCGCACTTCCTGGGCATAGCCGCTGATGAAGATCACCTTCAGTTCCGGGCGCAACTTCACTGCCGGCTCGGCAATCTGCACGCCGTTGATTCCACCGGGCAGGCGGAAGTCGGTGATCATCATGTCCAGGTTTGGTTTGGTGGCGAGAATCGCAAACGCCTGCTCGGCGTTCTCCGCCTCCAGGACGCGGTAACCCTCGCCGTTCAAATAGGCGCTGAGGACCATCAGGATCGATGGATCATCCTCGACGATCAATACAACATCTCGTGCATCATCACTCATGGGAAGCCTTTGTTCGGTCAATAGCTGATATTACGACCATGCGGTCATGCAGAGGTTGCGTTTAATTTTGCGTACCGTCCTGCAACGGCAGGCGCACGCGGAATAATGCGCCCTGGTGGATTGCACTTTCGACGCTGATTGAGCCTCCATGGGCGGCGACAATCTGCTCGGAAATGAACAACCCCAGGCCAAGGCCGGCGACCACGGTCTTGGCGCTGACGCGCTCGAACTGCTGGAAAATGCGCTGCTGGTTCTCCTCGCTGATGCCGATGCCACGGTCCTGGACCTCGATAACGGCTTGGCCGTCCCGCGCATAGACCCGCACCTCGATCAAACTCTTGCCGCCGTAGCGCAGCGCGTTGGTCAACAGGTTGGACACCACCTGCTCGATGCGGAACTCGTCCCAGTCGCCCTCCACCGGCTGCTCAGCCGTGAAACTCACGGACGCCTCGGCCGCTTCGACCTGAGCGGCGAAGTTGTGCAACAGATCGCCCACCAGCTTCACCAGGTCGAAATGGCTGGTGCGGATCGACAGCTTGCCGGTGCGGATCCGCGACACGTCGAGCATGTCTTCGATCAGGCGGATCAGGCTCTTGATCTGCCGTTCATCGCGATCGACCATCGCGTGCATCTTGTCCAGGGTGAAGGCCGCGGCATTGTCCCGGGCCAGGTGCATCTTGCGCAGCTGGGTTTCCAGGATCAATCCGTTCAAGGGCGTACGCAGCTCGTGGGCGACGATCGACATGAAGTCATCGCGCATGCGCACCGCCTGCTCCAGCTCGCCCTGGGTCACCTGCAACTGTTCAAGCAAGGCTGCCTGCTCACGACGGCTGTGCTCCAGGGCTTCGACCTGCAGCTTGATCGCCGTGCGTTGCCGGTAGAGGTCGACGAACACGTTGACCTTGCTCTTGACCGCATGGATGTCCAGGGGTTTGTGCAGGAAGTCCACGGCGCCGCTTTCGTAGCCCTTGAAGGCGTAGTTCATCTCGCGACCGGCGGCGCTGACAAAGACGATGGGAATGTTCTTGGTCTTTTCCGTGCCACGCATCAGTTCGGCCAGTTCGAAACCGTTCATGCCCGGCATCTGCACGTCGAGAATCGCCAGGGCGAACTCGTGCTGCAGCAGCAGCGACAGCGCTTCGTCGGCGGACAACGCCTTGTACACCTCGCGATCCTCGCGCTTGATCAGCGCTTCGAGGGCCAGCAGGTTTTCCGGCAGATCGTCGACGATCAGCAGTTTGGCCAGGACAGTACTTAGCATGAGGTTCGTTCCAGCAGGGCAAGCAGACGGCCAATGCCGCGCAAAGGGAGAATATGATCGGGATGATGCAAGGCCAGCGCCGCGTCAGGCATGGTCGCGACCTGGGCTTCCTGCGGATCCTGCACCACCGTGATGCCGCCCAGGCGCTTGACCTCGGCCAGCCCGCGAGCGCCGTCCTGATTCGCCCCGGTCAGCAGGATCGCCAGCAGCCCGGTACCGTAGGCGTCGGCCGCCGACTCGAAGAGGTAATCGATCGCCGGCCGCGAATAGTGCAGGCGCTCTTCCAGGCTCAACGACAGGCTGCGGTCGTGCTCCACCGACAGGTGATAGCCGGGGGTGGCCAGATACAGCGTGCCATTGGCAATCGGCATCTTGTCGCCGGCCTCGACCACCGGCATCGGCACGCGCCGGGCCATGACCTCCACCAATTGACTGTTGCGCTGCTCCGGCAAGTGCAGGACGACGATGATCGGCAGGCGAAAACCCGACCGCAGGGCACTGAAAATACTCAGCAAGGCTTCCACGCCCCCGGCGGAGGCGCCGATCACAATGGCCTCGATGCGCGGGCCTGGCAGCGGTGTCGTCATGATTTGCGGTAGATCCGTTCGTGTTTGACCAAGGGCTCGAACTGCTTGCCGTAGGCCGAGAAGTCCGGGGTTTCCTTGCTGCCCAGCACCAGGAAGCCACGGTGGCAGAGCGACTCATGAAACAGTCCAAAGGCCCGATCCTGCAATTTTTTATTGAAGTAAATCAACACATTACGACATGAAATTAATTGAGTTTCGGAGAATACGCTATCCGTCGCCAGGCTGTGATCGGCGAAGGTCACGTTGTCGCGCAGGCTCTTGTCGAAGATCGCGTAATCGTAGGCTGCCGTGTAGTAGTCGGCGAATGAACACTGGCCACCGGCCTGCTGGTAGTTGCGGGTATAGGCGCGGATGTTCTCCAGGGAAAAGATCCCCTGCTTGGCCTTTTCCAGCGAATGCGGGTTGATGTCGGTGGCGTAGATGATGGTGCGGTCGAGCAGGCCTTCCTCGCGCAATAGAATCGCCATCGAATACACCTCCTCGCCCGTGCTGCAACCAGCGATCCAGATCTTGATCGAGGGCCAGGTCCTGAGCAGCGGCACCACTTCCTGGCGAATCGCCAGGAAGTGCGAGGGGTCGCGAAACATCTCGCTGACCGGGATCGTCAGCAACTGCAGCAACTGCATGAACGCCCTGGGGTCGTGCAGGACCCGCTCCTGCAGCGCGGAAATGGTCTTGCACTCGAACTGATTCAAGGCGTGATTGACCCGGCGCTTGATCGAAGCGCCGGAGTAATCGCGAAAGTCGTAGCTGTACTTGAGGTAGATCGCCTCGATCAACAGCCGCAGTTCAATGTCGGTATCGCGTTCCACTAAATTCTTTCCATCTTCGGCAGCCATACACGAATCAGCGAAAACAACCGGTCGAGGTCGATCGGCTTGGCCAGGTAATCGTTGGCGCCCGCCTGCAGGCAGCGCTCCTGATCATCCTTCATGGCCTTGGCAGTCACCGCGATGATCGGCAACTTGCGCCAGCGCGGGTCCTTGCGGATCTGCACCGTGGCTTCAAAACCGTCCATCTCCGGCATCATCACGTCCATCAGCACGAGGTCGATGTCGTCGACCTCATTGAGTCTGTCGATCGCCTCATGGCCGTTACGCCCGATGACGACGATCGCCCCCTTGTGTTCCAGGGCGCTGGTGAGGGCAAAGATGTTGCGCACATCGTCGTCCACCAGCAGCACCTTGCGTCCTTCAAAGACCTTGTCGCGGCTGCGGGCGGTCTTGAGCATGCGTTGGCGCTCATGGGACAACCGCGATTCGACTTTGTGCAGAAATAATGTCACTTCATCGAGCAGACGCTCCGGCGAGCGCGCGCCCTTGATGATGATCGAGCGCGAATACTTGCGCAGTTCCGCCTCTTCGTCGCGGGTCAGGTTGCGCCCGGTGTAGACGATCACCGGCGGGAACGAGCAGATGTCTTCGCTGGACATGCGCTTGAGCAGGTCGTTGCCGAGCATGTCCGGCAGCTTGAGGTCGATGATCATGCAGTCGTAGAGGTTCTCGCGCAGCAGCTCCAGGGCCTCCTGGGCCAGGCCGACGGCGGTGATTTCGATGTCGTCGTCGCCAATCAGCCGGGCGATGCTGTCGCGTTGCAGGTCGTCGTCTTCCACCAGCAGCACACGCTTGACCTTCTGCGTCAGCTTGGCCTCCAGGCGCGAGAACACGTCCTTGAGCTCCTCGCGGGTGGTTGGCTTGACCGCATAACCGATGGCCCCCATGTGCATCGCGGCTTCGACACGGTCCTCGACCGAGATCACGTGCACCGGGATGTGCCGGGTCTCCGGATGCTCCTTGAGGCGTTGCAACACGGTCAGCCCGGAGTGATCCGGCAGGCGCATGTCCAGCAGGATGGCGTCGGGCAGGAACTGGCTGGCCAGGTCATAGCCCTCGTCGGCGCCATGGGCCACCAGGCACTGGTAACCCAGTTCATGGGCCAGGTCGTAGAGGATGTGCGCGAAGTTGGCTTCGTCCTCCACCACCAGGATGCAGCGGCTCTTGAACGGCGCCAGGTCGCGGTCATCGGCAAAGCGCGCAATCTTCACGTCAGCCCGCGCAGGCGGTCGTGCCACGGGTAGCAGCGGCGGTGGCTCGTGGATCAACGGTGCCACCGGCGCCTCGGCGTTTTCCGCGAACTCTTCAGGCAGCACCAGGGTGAACAGACTGCCCTGCCCCGGCTCGCTGCTGACCGTAATGGTGCCGCCGAGCAAGGTCGCCAGGTCACGGGAAATCGACAGCCCCAGGCCGGTGCCGCCGAAGCGGCGGTTGGTGGTGCCATCGGCCTGGCGGAAGGCTTCGAAGATGCTTTCGTGCTGATCACGGGCAATCCCGATCCCCGAATCACGCACGGCGAAGGCAATGCCGCCGCCAGGCTGGGCGCTGACCGCGAGGCTGACGGTGCCCTGGTCGGTGAACTTGATGGCGTTGGACAGCAGGTTTTTCAGGACCTGCTCCAGGCGCTGGCGATCGGTGAACAGCAGCGACGGCGCGTCGGCCTGCACCTGCACGGTAAATGCCAGGTGTTTGTCGGCGGCCAGTGGCTCGAACATCCCGCGCAGGCCGTCCACCAGGCGTGCGACGCTGGTGTTTTCCGGACGCACTTCCAGCTTGCCGGCCTCGACCTTGGAGATATCGAGAATGTCGTTGATCAGGTTGAGCAAGTCGTTGCCGGCCGAGTAGATCGATTCGGCGAACTTCACTTGTTCGGCGGTCAGGTTGTCGTGGGGATTCTCCGCCAGCAATTTGGCGAGGATCAGCGAACTGTTGAGCGGCGTGCGCAGTTCGTGGGACATGTTGGCGAGGAATTCGGACTTGTACTTGCTTGAGCGCTGCAGTTCCTGGGCACGCTCTTCGAGCTGGACCTGGGCCTGGTTCAACTCGGTGTTCTTCAGGTCCATGGCATCGCGCTGTTGGGCCAGGGTTTCGGCCTGCTCGGCGAGTTGTTCGTTGGTCTGCTCCAGCTCCACCTGCTGGGTTTCCAGGTGGGCCTGGGACTCCTTGAGAATCCGCGACTGCTCCTCCAGCTCTTCGTTGGCGGTCTTGAGCTCTTCCTGCTGCACCTGCAACTCTTCGTTGAGCTGCTGGGTTTCGGCCAGCACTTCCTGCAGGCGCTGGCGATAGCGGGCGGCCTCGATGGACGTACCAATATTGCCGGCAATCAACTCCACCAACTCGATGTCACGTTCGTCCAGGGTGCGCAGGAAGCCCAGTTCGATCACCCCGTTGACCCGGCCATCGTCCAGGGTCGGCACCACCAGCACGCTGCGGGGCAAGCCGTCGCCGAGCCCGGAGCTGACCTTGAAGTAGTCCTGCGGCACCTCGTCCAGACGGATGATCCGCGCCTGCTGTACGGCCTGTCCGACCAGCCCTTCGCCGCCGTAGATCGCCTGTTCGCTGGCCTCCTGCTCCCGCGACAAGCCATAGGACGCCACGCGTTTGAGGCCGCCGTGGTCTTCACGCACGTATACCGCGGCAACCGCAGTGCCCATGTACTGCGCGCAGAACTGCAGGATATTGCGCCCCAACAGGTTCAACGATAATTGGCCGAGCACCTGCTCGGCCAGTTGGGTCTGGCCGCTGCGCAACCAGGCTTGCTGCTCCAGGCGCCGTGCGCTCTTTTGCTGGGCCGCCAGGTTGGCGCTGTAGTTGGCGGACAGGCTCAGCAGATCGCGACGGCCGATGTAGGCCAGCAAGCCGCTGATGGCGATGATGAACAGCACGTACAGGGAAATGCTCCAGAGCGTGGTGCGCCGCACCTCTTCATTGCGCGCGGTGCGCAACTGCTGCTCCATGTCGATGACATCTTCGTACTGCTTGCGGATCTCGTCGGTCAGGCGCTTGCCCCGGCCATTGCGCACTTCGGAGCGGAAATCGCCACTGCTGCGCTGCAACTCGATCATCTCCTGGGCGTAGCTGTTCCACTGCTCCTGCATGGCTTCGAGCCGGCGCAGGCGGTCGACCTGCACCGGGTTATCGGCGGTCAGCTCCTGCAGGGTCTTGAGCGCGACGATGATGCGCGGCCGGGCCATTTCATAGGGGTCGAGAAAATGCTCGTCGCCGGTCAGCAGGTAGCCGCGCATGCCGGTTTCCAGGTCCACCGTCAGTTTCACTGCTTCGTTGGCGTTATTGATCACCCGATCCGTGTGCTCGACCCATTTGATGGTCGACATCAGATAGGTGATCAGCGACACGAAAAACACCACGCTGAGCGCGCCCACCGCCAGGGGCAAGCCAATGTTGCGACTCAGGAGTTTGCGAAAGCTTTGCTCATCGACGGATGCTGAAGGGTTCATTTGCAGACCTTGGTGGACGGGCATAAATGAAGGAGTCTGCCGCAAAATTGCACTCGACATGCAATTTTCTGACAGCTTAGCCAGCATTTTCCTACATTGCCCTCCATTCCTGTAGCGCTACGGGTATCCTGTCGGGCACTGCGTCAAAGGTCTTTTTTTACCGCCTGGGGAACTTGTCGGGACCTGCAACTTACTGATGAAAAGGATTGTGTTTTTCAATGCTGCTCCTGCTCCTGTGGGAGCGAGCCTGCTCGCGAAAAACTAGAGAGCGCCGCGTTCATTCTGAATGCCAGCGTTATCGTTGACGCTTTTCGCGAGCCGGCTCGCTCCTACAGGGAATGGACAGCGTTACGGTCAATTAATGCCTGCCTGCGCTCATTCACTTCGAGAATCGCCACTATGCCCAGCAATGCCCTCACCCTCCTTGTAGTCGAAGACGATGACATCGTGCGCATGCTGATCGTCGATGTGCTGGAAGAACTTGATTACCAGGCACTGGAAGCCGACGACGGTGAAGCGGCATTGGCAATTCTGCGCGACCCCGCCAACACGATCGACTTGATGATGACCGATGTCGGCCTGCCGGACATCGATGGCAAAGAGCTCGCGATTCAGGCTCGTGCATTGCGCCCTGACCTGCCAATTCTGTTCGCCAGTGGTTATGCCGAAAGTATCGATGTGCCTGCAGGCATGCACGTGATCGGCAAGCCGTTCTCCATCGATCAACTGCGCGACAAGGTCCAGAGCCTCCTGGCAACGCCTTGATCGAGCGGCCGCGGCCTGTGCTTTAATACCGCGCTTCGCCCGCCGCCCCCTGCCGCTTCAAGGAAATACCGCTCATGAGTCAGTCTCGCGCAACCAGGGTCCTGGTTATTGGTTACGTCTGGCCCGAACCCCGCTCGTCCGCCGCCAGCGGGCATGTGATGCAGATTCTCGAGACCTTCCTCAAGGCCGGTTGGGACATCACCTTCAGCAGCCCCGCCGGCCCTGGCGAGCACAAGGCCGACCTGCAGGCGATGGGCATTCGCGAATGCGCCATCGAGCTCAACAACAGCTCTTTCGATCTCTTCGTCAGCGAACTGGCGCCGGATATCGTGTTGTTCGACCAGTTCATGATGGAGGAGCAGTTCGGTTGGCGCGTAGAGAAACACTGCCCCGACGCCCTGCGCGTACTGGAAACCTCGGACCTGCAGAGCCTGCGACACGCGCGCCACCAGCGCTTGAAAGACCGGCTCAAGGCCAGCGATGACCAGGACGATTTCAGCGAGTTGTTTGCCCGGAACCTGACGCAAGAATTTGCCTTGATGGCCGACACCGACCTGGCCCGTCGGGAAATCGCCGCATTGTTTCGCTGCGACCTCAACCTGATGGTCTCCGAGGTGGAAATCCAGCTACTGGTCGAGCACTTCAGCCTGCCGCGCAGTGCCCTGCACTGGTGCCCGTTGATGCTCGAGCCGCCTTGCGCGGACTTCGTGCCGTTCGAGGACCGTGCGCACTTCTTGAGTATCGGCAACTTCCGCCATGCGCCCAACTGGGACGCGGTGCTGTGGATGAAGAACGCCGTGTGGCCGCTGATCCGCCAGCAACTGCCGGGCGCGCAACTGCACATCTATGGCGCCTACACCCCGCCCAAGGCCACGGCCCTGCATAACGCGGCCCAGGGGTTCCACATCATGAACTGGGCCGAGGATGCCTTGCAGGTAATGTCGGCGGCGCGCATCTGCCTGGCACCGTTGCGCTTCGGGGCGGGGATCAAGGGCAAGATTGTCGACGCCATGCTCTGCGGCACGCCGAATGTCACCACGCCCGTTGGGGCCGAGGCCATGGCCGGTGACCTGCCGTGGCCCGGCGCGATCGCCGAGAGCGCGCAACACCTGGCCGATGCCGCGGTGCGCCTGTACCAGGATAAAAACCTCTGGCTGCAGGCGCAGCGCGCGGGTGTGGAGGTATTGAATGGACGTTATCGCCAGGACCAGCACGGTCCGGCGCTGATCGAGCGCTTGCAGCACTGTCGTGAGCATTTGACCGAGCAACGCCGGGCGAACTTTATCGGCGGCATGCTGCGTCATCATCAGCACAAGAGCACGCAATACATGTCGCAGTGGATTGAAGAGAAAAACCGCAATAACGGCTGAGGCCCGGAGTGGCTCGGGAAACTCTATCTGGGCACTGCGTTGATCTTGGCCAGGGCCTTGTTCACATTGGCCTCCCGGCAGTACATGACCAGCTTGGACTCTTCGAAGAAATCGGCATTGATAATGCTGCACTTCGATGCCCAGTCGCTGAGTGCTGGATCAAACCACTCGTTCAACTTCTCCTTGATATCAACGGGCCCGCCGAAATAGGTGTAGCTGGTGGCCGACAATGACCACGGCAGCTCCCCCGAGGGAGGCGACTGCAGCACCTCGCTGATGAAACCGCGCAGTGTGCCGGTGGTCGTTTCATCGGTTCCCGACCATTCATGCCAGAGTCTGGGATTCAAGTATTCCCGGTTGATACGGATTTCAGTACAGACCATCAGCCGCTGCACAGCGCTGGCGCTTTTCAGTTGCGCGATTGTCAGGTGATTGTTCCAGGTGGGGATCATCCGCTCCCCCAGTTCAGCCGTCATTATCCGGACAAATTCTTCCTTATCGAGGTCCGAGGTCACCGACCGCATCTCGCGGAAATCCAGGACAATAAATTCATCCGGGTTGTTGTTCAAGAACGATTTCACGGCATTTATCAAAGCCGTCAATGTCCGCAATGAAGCGACCTTGTTATGTTGAAACAAGTAACTTCCTCTTGAAAGCTGAAGAATCCTCAGATCCAGCGCACGAGCACCATTATTCAACTGATCAAGAAAGGAGTTATTCTGACAGGCCACCCAGTGCGCAACTACTTGTGGAACATACCAGGATTGTTTGTCGACACCCGAGTTATGCGCACCTGGAAGCGTCAACTCGCCCAAGGTCAACACCCCAATTTCTGGAGTCGATGTCATCCAGTCCTGGGTTGAATAGGGAGATGTGTGTTCACTCATGATTACGTCCTTTATTCATCTATAACCGCCAGGCTCCTGCCGGCGATGTACGCAAGCTCTTCTCGAACAGGGCCGGCTTGTTACTTTGGAAGGGTATCTGTTGTGGTCGCCGCTTTGAGCCTGGCCCGGGCCTTGGCGATGTTTGCCCTGCGGCAATGCATGACCAACTCGGATTCCTCGAAGAAATCGGCATTGATGATGCTGCACTTCGATACCCAGTCGGAGAGCACCGGATCGAACCACTGGTTCAGCTGTTCCTTGATATCGGTGGGCCCCCAATGAATGGAGTAGCTGGTGGCCGACAGTGACCACGGCAGTTCACCCCACGGTGGGGACTGCATGACTTTCGCGATGAAGCGCTGCAACTGGTCGGTATCGGTCAAATTGCTGCCCGACCATTCATGCCAAATCCTTGAATTGAAGTAGTCGGGGTTGGTTGCCACTTCCGTCGCGACCATGACCCGCTGCACGGCGCTGGCTTTTTTCAACTGGCCGAGGGTGAGTTGGCTGTTGGCGGTGGGTATGATCCGCGCTCCCAGATGCGTCATCATCATCCGGGTAAATTCCCCTTGATTGAACGGCGCCTCACTCGATCTCATCTCGTGAAAGTCGAGGACGATGAATTCGTCCGGGTTGGCGATCAGGAACCGATCCACCGCCATGATCAGTTCTTCCAACGTCCGCGATGAGCGAAAGTTGTTGTGCTGGAACCAGAAATTACTGCGCTCGTCCTGCTCGATCCGCAGATCCAGTGCCCGTGCGCCATTGTTCAGCTGGGCCAGAAATGAATTGTTCTGGCAGGCCGCCCAATGGGCGATTTCATTGATGAAGTAAGTGGCTTTTTTATCGGCGCCCGAGTTATGCGCACCCGGCAGAATCAACTCTCCCAGGGTCAATGCCTCAATGACCGCAATAGTACTCATCCAATCGTGGGTGGTGTGCTGATAATCTGGACCGCCATCAAACTCCGGATAATCCTGATACTCACTCATGTATTATTCCTTTCTCGTCAAAACCGTCAGGCTCCTGCCAACGGCGTGCACTTCTTATTGATAGCCGCTATTTTTTCGAATCGCGACAATGAACAACAAGATGAACACAACGACTTAATCCAGACAACTTCCAGAACTCTTTCGCCTGTTCCAATTCATTACATGGGCAAGCGCAAATAGCCTGCAACTTGAAACTTTAACTCAGAAAAAAGTTAAAGAAACATCAACAGATTGAACGGTACGCAGATGGCAGACCTGATGCGATCAATGTAGGAGCGGGCTTGCCCGCGATAGTGTCGGCATATTGACCGCTTAAGCGCATGACACACCGCATCAACTTCATCGCCAGCAGGCTGGCTCCTACCGTTTTCGCGGCGTGCGCAGGATGGGCGTCCATCACAGATCCTGTAGGAGCGAGCCTGCTCGCGAAGGGGCCATCAGCCACACTGCATTCAATGGGTCGCCAACAGGCCGGCCCCCACACCCGCCAGCGCGCTACAACAAGGAAAAGTTATAACTGAGGATCAAGCGCGTCTCATCCACGTCCCGCGCCACCTGCGCGTAGTTGGTCCGGTAGGTGGCGCTGCGCAGGCGCAGGCTCAGGTCCTTGAAGGTGCCGCTCTGCACCACGTATTTCAGCTCGCTGTCGCGCTCCCATTCCTTGCCCTCCTGCTCGCTGCCCGCGACCTTGATCCGGTCACCGCTGACATAACGGGTGAGGAAGCTCAGGCCGTTGAGGCCGAGGGCCTTGAAGTCGTAGTCGTAGCGCAGTTGCCAGGACCGCTCCTGGGCCGCGGCGAAGTCGTTGACCTGCACGTAGTTGACCAGGAATGGATTGCTGCCATCCAGGTAGGGCATCGAGTTGTCGCCGATCATCCGCTGCCAGCCAGCACTGAAGGTGTGGCCGCTGATGGCGTAGCCGAGCATGCCGCTCAACGCACGGTTGTCGATCGAGCCGGCCCGGGCGGCGCCGCTGTCACTGCTGCTGAGCAGGCGCAGGTCCGCCTTCAGCCGCCCGGCGCCCAGTGGCTGATTGCCGAGCAGGCCGATAAAGTGCTGGCGGTAGATATCTTCCAGCTCCGCATACTGGTACTGGGCGCTCAGACGCTCGTTGAGGCGGTAGTCGACGCCATACAGATCAAAGTGATCGGCCGTGATATTGCAGGCGTAGCGCTTGTTCTTGCAGTGCACACGGATGTCCTGGCGGTCGGTGGAATCCCGGGCGGTATAACCGTCCAGCCGCGCCGCAGTGAAGGTCAGGTCCTTGAGCTCGTTGGAGGTCAGCAAGGCGCCGTTGAACTGGGTCGGCAGCAGACGGCCATCGTTGTACTTGAGCAACGGCATGTCCGGGAGCAAGGCGCCGTACTTGAGCACACTGTGGGAGACCCGGGCCTTGGCGGTCAGGCCGAGTTTGGCGTACTGATCCTCGGACCCGCGTGGATTGGAACCCGAGGACGGCAACAGGCCGCTATTGCTGCGATCGGCACTGGAATCGAGCTTGAGCCCGAGCATGCCCAGGGCATCGACGCCAAAGCCGACGGTGCCTTCGGTGTAGCCCGACTGCAGATTGAGAATGAAGCCCTGGGCCGACTCTTCGCGCTTGGACGCGCCTTGCGGGTTGGCGCTGTGACCATCACGAAAATCGCGGTTGAAATACACCGTGCGCGCTTCCAGTTGCGCATTGCTGTCTTCGATGAACCCGGCGGCATGGGTGACTGCGGTAAAACCGCCGCACAGGGCGACAGCGCCCAGGCCCAGAAGCGGGCGTGGGGTGATGTGGGGAAACGGGGGACGCATGCAAAGCTCCAGCAGACAATCAAACAACACACAGCGCTCACCCGGCGTAGTACCGAGCGCCGCAGTGAGAGGGGAAATGACCGGTAATGATCGCAGGGGTCCCGGGGACACGGCAGACGACTTTAGTCGGAAAAATCCGCGTAACGATCAGTTAATTCTATAGTCCAAGAGTAACTGGACCGCGTTCGCGCCTACCCTGATGACGCCCAGCGCGGCAGCGCCGACCCTATGCAGGGTCGTGCCCACTCAAGCCCGCACTGGAGAAACTCCATGAACCTGCGCCCCCTGTTGCTCGCCTCCGCCCTCGCCTGCACCGGCCTGTCCGGCATGGCCCTGGCCGATAGCGGCTCGCCTCAACCCGTGCCCTATCACTACGGCATGCCGCTGCACGTGGAAAAGGTTATTTCAATGACCGAACCCTCGACCTGGGACTGCAAAGTCATCACCGCGCAAATGACCTTTATCGATAACGTCGGCAAACAGGAAGCCATCACCTATCAAAAGCTGTCGGACGCTTGCAGTTATCAAAACTGAGCAATCAGAACTGAGCAATCAGAACTCAAGCCTATAAGGCCCTGACCCTGGGCTGCTGATTGCCGGACCTGTGCGCCAGTTCATGGCGCAGCCCGGCAATCAGCTCGTTGATTTCTCGACAGCCCGTGAGGGTGCTGGCATTTATGCCGCTGACCACCAGTTCGGTCTGATCGGTCTGATGCTCGCTGAACACCTTGATGGTCATCGATAATTCTGGCGACAGGGTGCATTGGCAGCGTTTGGGCAGAAAACTGCATTCGATGATGTTGCGTAATTCCAGGGCAGATAAAAACATGAGTGACCGCTCCTTCTTCTTGATCGATCCGATTATTTATTGGGCATCAAGAGAAGGACCGCATAAAACGTGCCGAACCCTGCTTGAGACGAACTGTCGAAGGATCAGCGACTTGCCCAGGTTGCTGGCCTTTCGCCTCATGCAAAACGCGTGAATCGAGATAATTCCTACCGCAATTTGCCCGGTTGCGATTTGCATTGATTCGCCGCCACAGTAAAAATGCTCGCGCTCAATCCATCCGTTTCCCACGCAAGGAGGCACTATGCGTTTCACCCACTTTGGCGCCCTCGCCCTGCTGCTGGCCGGTCTGTCGACCCAGGCCCTGGCGGCCAAGCTCGAAGACGTCGCACCCTTCCCGAAAGCCGAGAAAGGCTTCACCCGCCAAGTCATCCAACTGGCGCCGAAACACACCGAAGAGGATTACCAGGTCGAGATCATCGCCGGCAAAACCCTGCCCGTGGACTGCAACAAGCCACGCCTGGGCGGGATCCTCGAAGAAAAGAACCTGGAAGGCTGGGGCTACCCCTACTACCGGATCGACAAGGTCATCGGCCCGATGAGCACGCTGATGGCCTGCCCCGAGGGCACCAAGACGCAGGGCTTTGTGCCGGTGGTGGGTGACGGCTTCATGCTGCGTTACAACAGCAAGCTGCCGATCGTCCTCTACGTGCCCAAGGATCTGGAAGTGCGCTACCGCATCTGGTCGGCCGAGGCCACCGTCAGTAAAGCCGTGGCCGAGTAACCGGCTACAGGCCGACCTTGTACAACGCCCCGTCGCTCTCGTCGGTCAGCACGTACAGGTAGCCATCCGGCCCAAGGCGCACATCGCGGATGCGCGCCTTGAGCGCCCCCAGCAAACGCTCTTCATGCACCACCTTGTCGCCCTCCAGTTGCAGGCGGATCAGCTCGCCGCTGGCCAGCGCACCGATGAACAGGTTGTGCTGCCAGACCTTGAAACGCTCGCCATCGTAGAACGCCATGCCACTGACACCCGGTGACTGCTCCCAGACATGCAGCGGACCGACCGTGCCTTCGGCCGTCTTGCCCTTGGCCTCCGGAATCGGTTGCCCGGAGTAGTTGATGCCATGGGTGGCGTAGGGCCAGCCGTAATTCTTGCCCCGCTCGATGATGTTGACTTCATCGCCGCCCCTGGGTCCGTGTTCGTTTTCCCACAGCTCACCGCTCCAGGGATTGAGCGCCGCCCCTTGCGGATTGCGTTGGCCGTAGGACCAGATTTCTTCACGCACGCCGGCCTGGCCGACAAAGGGATTGTCCTTGGGAATCTGCCCATCGGGACGGATCCGTACGACCTTGCCCTGCAACTTGTCGAGATCCTGGGCGGTCTCGCGGACGTTGTTCTCGCCCAGGGTGATGAACAGATAACCGTCGCGATCGAACACCAGGCGCGAACCGAAATGGTTGCTGGTGGAGAGCTTGGGTTCCTGACGGAAAATCACCTGGAAATTCTCCAGCGCCGTACGGTCTGCCGACAGCCGGCCCCGACCGACTGCGGTGCCGGCCTTGTCGCCGGCGCCACCACCCTCGGCGTAGGACAGGTACACCAGGCGATCGCTCTTGAACTCCGGTGACAGCACCACGTCGAGCAAACCGCCCTGGCCCTTGGCCCAGACCTTGGGCACGCCGCTCAAGGGTGCCGAGCGCTGGCCGTCGGCGCTGACGATGCGCAGGTTGCCCGGCCGTTCGGTGACCAGCATGCCCTGTTGATCGGGCAGGAATGCCAGGGCCCAGGGGTGCTCGAGGCCGCGGGTCACCTCGGTGACCACCAGGGTGCCCTGTTCGCTCGGCAACTGTTGGGGCGACGCGGCAGTCGCCGCCAAGGTGGTCATCAGTCCAGCGCTGCAGAGCCCGGCCAGAAGAGTTTTACGCCACATGCACAGATCCTTTTTCAGTCGTGAATTCGATCAGCGATTGCTGGTGTCCGGGTCCCGGGGCGGCGGCGCCGGCGACACATAGGGCTTGACCGGCGCCGGGGTCGAACCGGGGCGCGGATAGCCATTGCCGATGCCGCCGTTATCCAGGGTCGGCGGGCGCGGCACGGGCACGGTATTGGGGCCGCGAATCGGCGTCGTCGCCGGCTGCGAGCCCTGCATGCTGTTGGGATTGGCCCGGCGGATCGGGCTGTTGTAGGGGTTGTTGTTGCCGGGCAGGTTCTGCGCCAGAGTCAGGTCGGGAGCGTCCAGCGCGGCAATGCGCTCCGGATCGTCGAGCGCCTGGGCCGGCCCGGCGAGCACGGCCGACGCCAGCAGCGAAACAGCCAGCAGGTATCTGTTCATGGTGGGGATCCTCCATAGCGTCAGCGTCATGGCCTTCGATACCACGCTACGCCCAGGGTTCGACGCTGTGAAGGAAATACTCCCTGACAAAGTGTTACAGGCTGTCATCCTTTACCCCTTGGCAATCCGTGGAAACTTTCCTTCAACCGTGCCGGTCACCTGAACATCACGGCGGGAGGCAGCGGCGATGGCACGCTCAATCTGGAAAGGCGCAATCAGTTTCGGGCTGGTCCACATCCCGGTGTCGCTGGTGTCGGCGACGTCCTCCGAGGGCGTCGACTTCGACTGGCTGGACCAGCGCAGCATGGACCCGGTGGGCTACAAGCGGGTCAACAAAGTCACCGGCAAGGAGGTGACCAAGGAACACATCGTCAAGGGCGTGCAATACGAAAAAGGCCGTTACGTGGTGTTGAGCGAAGAGGAAATTCGCTCCGCGCATCCGGCTTCGACCCAGACCATCGACATCTTTGCCTTCGTCGACAGTGAACAGATCCCCCTGCAGAACATCGACACCCCCTACTTCCTGGCGCCGGACAAACGCGGCGGCAAGGTCTACGCGCTGCTGCGCGAAACCCTGGCAAAAACCAAAAAGGTCGCCCTCACCCACGTGGTCCTGCACACCCGCCAGCACCTGGCGGCACTGATGCCGCTGGAGTCGGCGCTGGTGCTGGTACTGCTGCGCTGGCCCGCCGAGGTGCGCAGCCTTGACGAGCTGGCGCTCGGGCGCGATGTCACCGACACCACACTGACCAAGGGCGAGCTGGACATGGCCAAACGCCTGGTCGAAGACATGAGCGGCGACTGGCAGCCCGACGACTACCGCGACAGTTTCCAGGACAAGATCATGGCCCTGGTGGAGAAAAAGGCCCATGCCGGCAAGATCGAGAAGGTCGAGCGGGTCAGCGACGAGGAGCCGCGCAAGTCCGCCGACGTCATCGACCTCACCGAGTTGCTCAAGCGCAGCCTTGGCGCCAAGGCCGGAAAAAAACCGGGGAAGACGCCGAGCAAACCCGCGCCGACGAAAAAACCGCGCAAAGCAGCCGGCGATTGATCGCCAGGGACGCAAACCATGAGCAAGGCCATCAGCGAGTACAGGCGCAAACGCAACTTTGCTATCACGTCAGAGCCGGCCGAGGCGCCTGCGGGCAAAGGCGCGAAAAAATCGCCGGCGGCCCTGCGTTTCGTGATCCAGAAGCACGATGCGCGCAACCTGCATTACGATTTTCGCCTGGAGCTGGACGGCACCCTGAAAAGCTGGGCGGTGCCCAAGGGCCCGAGCCTGGACCCGAGCCAGAAACGCCTGGCGGTGCATGTCGAGGACCATCCGCTGGGCTATGCCGACTTCGAAGGCAGCATCCCCGCCGGACAGTATGGCGCCGGTGATGTGATCGTCTGGGATCAGGGCATCTGGCAACCCCACGATGAACCCAGGGCCGCCTACAAGGCCGGCAAACTCAAGTTCACCCTGGTCGGCGAAAAGCTCGGCGGCGACTGGACCCTGGTCAAGACCCGCCTCAAGGGCAGCGGCGACAAGGAACAATGGCTGCTGATCAAGGAACAGGACGCCCAGGCCCGGCCCATCGATGACTACGACCTGGTTAAGGAGCTGCCGGACAGCGTCCTCAGCGATGCCAGCATTGCCGAGCGCAAACCGGCAAAAAAAGCCCGTGGCAAACCCGCCAAAGTGAGTACCGCACTTCCCGAACAGCTCGCCCCGCAACTGGCGACCCTGATGGAGCAGGCGCCCGAGGGCGAATGGAACTACGAGATCAAGTTCGACGGCTACCGCATCCTCGCCCGTATCGACGACGGCCAGGTGCGCCTGCTGACCCGCAACGGCCATGACTGGAGCGCACGCCTGCCGCGCCAGGCCAAAGCTCTCGAAAGCCTGAAACTCGACGGCAGCTGGCTGGATGGCGAACTGGTGGTGCTCAACGCACAGGGCCTGCCGGATTTCCAGGCGCTGCAGAACGCCTTCGACATCGGCCGCACCCTGGAGATGGTCTATTTCCTGTTCGACGCGCCCTTTCTGCAAGGGGTGGATCAACGCCAACTGCCGGTCGAGGAACGCCGCGCCGCCCTGAAAAAGGCCCTGGGGCGGCGTCCGAACAAACTGCTGCGGTTTTCCGAAGCCTTTACCGCCCATCATCAGGACATCCTCGAAAGCGCCTGCACCCTGCAACTGGAAGGGGTGATCGGCAAACGCGCCGGCAGCCCTTATGTGAGCCAGCGCAGCAGTGACTGGATCAAGCTCAAGTGCCGGCAGCGTCAGGAATTCGTGATTGTTGGCTACACCGCGCCCAAGGGTTCGCGCAGCGGTTTTGGCGCCTTGCTGCTGGCGGTCAATGGTGATGAGGGCCTGGTCTACGCCGGGCGAGTCGGCACCGGCTTCAATCAGAAGTCGCTGAAACAGCTGCATGAACAACTGCAAGCAGTCGAAAGCGCCACCTCGCCGCTGGGCAAACCACTGACCAGCGCCCAGAAGCGCGGCGTGCGGTGGGTCAAGCCGCAGCTGGTCGGTGAAGTCGAGTTTGCCGAGTGGACCCGCGACGGGCTGATCCGCCACGCCACCTTTATCGCCCTGCGCAGCGACAAACCGGCCAGGGAAATTGTCCACGAACAGGCCCCATCTGCCAGCCCGTCCGAGGTCGCCGGCGTACGCATTACCCATCCGGAGCGGGTGATCGACGCCAAGAGCGGCACGCAGAAAGGGCAAGTGGCGAAGTTCTACGCCGACATCGGCGAGTGGATCCTGCCCCATCTGCGCCATCGCCCGGTGTCGCTGCTGCGGGCGCCGGAAGGTGTCGGCGGCGAGCAGTTTTTCCAGAAACACGCCGAGCGCCTGGCCATCCCCAATATCACCCACCTGCCCGCCGAGCTTGACCCCGGCCACGCACGACTGATGGCGATCGACAGCCTCCAGGCCCTGGTGGGCGCGGTGCAAATGGGCACCCTCGAATTGCACACCTGGGGCGCGACCCAGGACGCCATCGAAACCCCCGACCTGTTCGTGCTCGACCTCGACCCAGACCCGGCGCTGCCGTGGAAAAGCATGCTCGAAGCCACCCACCTGCTGCTTTCGGTGCTCGATGAACTGGAGTTGGATACGTATCTCAAGACCAGTGGCGGCAAGGGCATGCACCTGATCGTGCCGCTGGCGCGCAAGGAGGGTTGGGACACGGTCAAGGCGTTCGCCAAGGCCATCGCCCAGTTCATGGCGAACCAGTTGCCGGAACGGTTCAGCGCGACCATGGGGCCAAAGCATCGCATCGGCAAAATTTTCATCGACTACCTGCGTAACGCCCGTGGCGCGAGCACGGTGGCACCCTACTCGGTGCGCGCCCGCGAAGGCTTGCCGGTATCCGTACCCATCACTCGGGATGAATTGGACGGGCTGCGCAATGCCCAACAATGGACCGTAAAGAATCTGCGGGAGCGGCTACAGGGGCTCAAGGCCGACCCGTGGGACGGCCTGGTGCATCGCCAGCGCATCAGCGCGAAAATGTGGAAACGCCTGGGGGTGAAGAAACCCTAGAGCCAGACGAACACGGCCAGCAGGCCGCCGAAAATCAGCCACTTTTCCAGGTAGTAGCGCGCGCGGTTGCGCTTTTTCAGCGCCTTGCCCCGCAGGCGGATCTTGTACAGGCGGGCGAACGCGCGGTTGATCCCGCCGGTCTTGTCACCAGCATCGTTCGGTGCGCCGGCGGCGGCCATCACGTTGCGGCTGAACCAGCCATTGAACGCCGCGGCCCAGCGATACTTCAGCGGGCGCTCGACGTCGCAGAACAGGATGATGCGGTTCTGCTGCGTGGTGTTTTCCGCGTAGTGGATATAGGTCTCGTCGAACATCACCGGCTCGCCGTCGCGCCAGTGATAGCGCTCGCCATCGACCTCGATGTAGCAGCCCGGGTCGTTCGGCGTGTCGAGTCCCAGGTGATAGCGGTACGAGCCGGCGTAGGGATCGCGGTGGCGCACCAGTTTCGAGCCCGGTGGCAGTTCGGCAAACATCGCCGCCTTGATCGAGCCGATGCTCTGCACCAGTTCCGTGGTGCGCGGGCACAGTTTGGTCGCCGACGGATGGCTGTCGCCGTACCACTTCAGGTAGAAGCGCTTCCAGCCGGTCTTGAAGAACGAGTTGAAGCCGACGTCGTTGTAGTCATCCGAGCGTTTGATTTCCCCGGCCTGGAGCAGGTTCTGTCCCTCTTCGCGGATGATCTCCCAGTTGGCCTGCAACGGGCTCAGGTCAGGAAAGTCCCTGGGGTCGAGGAACGGCCGGTTGGGCAATTTGGAGAACAGGTAGAGGAAGCTGTTGATCGGCGCGAGAAAGGTCGAATGATCGCTCAACTGCCGCCCCAACTTGTGCCGGACCCGGCCACGCAGGTGCACATAGGCGATGGATAGAACGTACAGGGAAGCGATGATCAGTTTCACGAACAAGGGCCACACGTCAGGACAATACAGGCTGCTGGACGCAACATCAGGTGGCATTTTAGTCACATTTGGTAATCCAAGGACAACCGACCTTAGTGGACAACCGCGATTTTCCGGCTATTAGCGCGCAAACGCACCCATTAATGACAATTTTTGATTCGCCAACGCCCGCCACCTTCCCTCCAATACCGCCCCCGCCCCTCCAGATAACGACACCTGCAGGTTTCTCCCACACTGCTGGATGAGCGTCTATGCTGGATTTACCTATTTCATGCCGTGGCCAATCGCTACCGGAGGCAATCCGTGATCCCCTCTACCCTCTTGGACCGAAGCTTTTCCCGGGAAATGCTCGATGTACTGATTCGCGCGGGGATCCTCGCGGTCATGGTGCTGTTCTGCTTCGAGATTTTCCGCCCGTTCCTCGACCTGATGTTGTGGGCGGTGATCCTGGCCATCACCCTTTATCCCCTGCATGGACGGCTCGCACGCAAACTGGGCACCAGCAGCGGCCACACTGCGACCCTGATGATCCTGATCGCGGTGGCCATTCTGATGGTCCCGGTCTACCTGTTGGGCACCTCGCTGGTGGGCTCGGTGGAAAGCGCCATGGCCATTGTCAAATCCGACAGTGTGCATATCCCGCCGCCGCCTGAAGCACTGGCCAACTGGCCGCTGATCGGCAAATCCCTGAACAGCCTGTGGACCCAGGCCGCCGACAACCTGCCGGACCTGGTGCAGAAGTACATTCCCGAGATCAAGCAGTTCAGCCTCACGGTGCTGAGCAAGCTGGCCGGCGCTGGCATGGGTTTCCTGGTGTTCATCTTTGCCTTGATCATCGCCGGGATCGTCATGGCCTGGGGTGAAAGCGGCAGCCGCAGCGCGGTGCAGATCGTCTCGCGGATCAGCGGTCCGGCTCGCGGCCCGTCCATCACCGAGCTGTGCACCGCAACCATTCGGGCGGTGGCGCTGGGGGTGATCGGTATTGCCTTCATCCAGATGTTGCTGGTGGGTGCCGGGTTCGTGCTGATGGGCGTTCCGGCTGCCGGGCTGCTGGCGCTGGCGGTCCTGCTGCTGGGGATCATGCAGTTGCCGGTGACCCTGATCACCCTACCGGTGATCATCTTCGTGTTCTTCAAGGAAGGTGCGAGCACCGCGACCGTCATCTTCGCCATCTACGTATTCATCGCCGGGCTGGTGGACAACGTGCTCAAGCCGCTGCTGCTCGGGCGCGGGGTCAACGTGCCAATGCCGGTGGTGCTGATCGGCGCCCTGGGTGGCATGGTCACCAACGGCATCATCGGCCTGTTCATCGGCCCGGTGATCCTGGCCGTGGCGTACCAGGTGTTCTGGCAGTGGGTCAAGGATCAACCGCCCGTCCCTGCGCTGGACGAGCAGCGACCGCTCTGACGCGCCTGCCATGGTGACATTCAGACAGGCGCAACACCTGCTGTTGCTGGGTATCCTCGGGCTGGGCGGCTGCGTGCGCCTGGGCCCGGACTTCCAGCCGCCCGCCGAACCCTGGACCCGGCAGTGGGACAGCGCCGCCCTCGAGCACGCCAGCCAGCGCGGCGACAACCCAGACCTGCGCCAGTGGTGGCGGATCTTCGACGACCCGCTGCTGGACCGTCTTATCGCCCAGGCCGACGCCTATAACTCGAGCCTGAAAATCGCCGGCCTGCGGGTCATGGAAGCCCGCGCCCAACTGGGCATCGCGCAGAGCGGGCGCTACCCGCAACTGCAACAGGCCAGCGCCGACACCCTGTACGTCAACCGCGACCAGGCCGGCGGGCGCAACCCGCAGAGCAGCGGTTTCTGGCAATACAGCGCCGGCTTCGACATCGGCTGGGAAATGGATTTCTGGGGCCGTTTCAGTCGCGCCATCGAATCCTCGGACGCCAGCTACTTCGCCGCCCAGGCCAACTACGAAGACGTGCTGGTGCTGCTGCGCTCGCAAGTCGCCGACACCTATTACGCCCTGCGCACCACCGAGGCGCGCCTGCGAGTGGCCCGGGAAAACGCCGTGCAACAACAGCGCAGCTTCGAAATCACCGAAAAACTGTTCAACAGCGGGCAGACCGCCGAACTCGACGTGCAGCAGGCAAAAACCCAGTACCTGGGCACCCTGAGCAACATCCCCAGCCTCGAAGACCAGGCGGCGCGGACCCGCAACGCGTTGGCGATTCTGATCGGTCAGGCCCCCGGACCGATGCCGCTGCTGCAGGAAAACACCGGCCTGATCCCGCTGGTCGACCGTGCGGTGCTGCAGGACGTACCGGCCGAGCTGCTGCTGCGCCGCCCGGATGTGCGCGCCGCCGAGCTGAACGTCGCCGCGCAGTCGGCGCTGATCGGGGTTGCCGAGGCCGACTTCTACCCATCCCTGAGCTTGCTCGGCAGCATCGTCTGGTCGGCCAATTCGGTGGGCGGTACGTCCAACAGCCTGGATGTGGTGGGCGGCCCGAGTTTGCGCTGGAACATCTTTGACCACGGGCGAATCAGCAACAACGTGCGGGTCCAGGACGCGCGCCTGCAGCAACTGATCGAAGCCTATCGCGACAAGGTGCGCCAGGCCGCGCGCGAAGCCGACGATGCCGCCACCGGACTGACCAAGGCTTTGGAGCGCGAGCGCATCCTGCGTGATGCCGCGTTTGCCGCCCAGCGCTCGCTGGTCCTGGCCAACGCCCAGTACCGCGAGGGTTATTCCGATTTCCAGCGGGTGCTCGACGCGCAAAGCGCATTGCTCGCCCAGCAGGACAACTACCTGCTCAGCCGCAGCAGCGCCGTGAGCAACCTGATCGCCCTGTACCGCGCCCTCGGTGGCGGTTGGTACAGCGCCCAGGCGCGGGTCGATCCGGCGACCCGACAATTGATGGAGCAACGCACCGACTGGGGCGACTTGCTGCAAGAACCTGATGCCGACCTACCGGCGCCGTCCGCCGAATCCAGGGTAAATAACCATGAGTGAAGTCCCGCCAGCCGCAGCGCCGGTGAACAAAAGCATCAAATGGGTGCTGTTGGTGATTGTCCTGAGCCTGGCCTGGTACCTGCTGGCGGACCGTTTCACCCCCTATACCCAGCAGGCGCGGGTCGGCGCCTTTGTGATTCCGGTGGCGTCCGAGGTGGCGGGCCGGGTAATCAAGGTCAACGTGCGCAACAACCAGGACGTCAAGGCCGGCGACGTGTTGTTCGAGGTCGACCCGCAGCCCTATCAGATCGCCGTCGACCGCGCCCGCGCCGACCTCGAATCGACCCGCCGGCAGATCGGCGCCAGCACCGCCGGGATCGCCTCGGCCCAGGCCAATCTGCGCGCGGCCCAGGCCAATGAGCTGAAGACCCGCCAGGACAACCAGCGCCTGGAGGGCCTGTACCGTGAAGACCGCGGGACCATCTCCGTGCGCCTGTTGGAAGTCTCCCGGGCCAATCATCAACAAGCCCTGAGCCAGGTGGCGGCGGCACAAGCCGAGGTGCAACGCGCCCGTGAGCAGGAAGGCGGTAGCGAGGAAGACAACGCGCTATTGCGCAGCGCCGCCAGCGCCTTGTCGAAAGCCGAGCTGGACCTGGCCAATACCCGGGTCCATGCGCGCTCGGCGGGGCTGATCACCGACCTGCGCACCGACACCGGGCAATTTGCCGGCGCGGGCTCGCCGGTGATGACCCTGATCGCCATCCACGACGTGTGGATCAGCGCCGACATGACCGAAAACAACCTCGGTCTGGTCAAGCCCGGCACGCCGATTTCGATTGTCCTCGACGCCCTGCCCGGCCAGGTCTTCGCCGGCCGTGTGCGCAGCGTCGGCTATGGCGTCAGCGTCGGCCAGCCGACTTCCCCCGGCACCTTGCCGACGGTGCAGAACAGCCGCGACTGGCTGCGCCCGGCGCAACGCTTTCCGGTGATCATCGAATTCGACCAGGCGGCCCTGGCCGAGCTGCGTGACAACGGCGGCATCCGTGCCGGCGGCCAGGCCGAGGTGATGGCCTTTCCCTCTGAGGGCAATCCGCTCAATCCCCTCGGCCGGGTGTTCCTGCGCCTGATGAGTTGGTTGTCCTATGCCTACTGAGCGCTCGCCGCAAGCCCAGCGCGCCTTGCGCCTGGCCTGCGGCACCGCGCTGTGCCTGGCGGCGAGCTTCGGCCTGGCGCTGCCGATTCCGTTCCTCGCCCCGGTGCTGGCGGTACTGCTGCTGACCGCACTCAACCAGCCGCTGAAGCTCAAGGCCGGGATCGGCCTGGCGCTGATCGCCATGCTCACCACCGGCATCGGCCTGCTGTTGATTCCGCTGCTGCGCTACTACGCCGTCAGCGCCGTACTGCTGGTGGGGGTCGGGCTGTTCGTGGTGTTTCGCATGGGCCTGCGCGGCGCCAACAACCTGATCGTGACCTTCCTGATCATTGGCCTGACGATGATTTCCGCCGCCGGCGTCGCCGATTTCGGCCTGGCGGTGATGGTGATCAATGCGCTGGTGCGCGGGCTGTTTCTCGCCGTGCTGATGGTCAGCGTCAGCCACTGGCTGTTTCCCGAACCCGGCAACGCCCCGGCCCCGGCGGCTGCGGCGCTGCTGTCGGCGAGCGAGGTGACGCGGATCGCCCTGCGTGCCACGCTGATCGTGCTGCCGGCCTTCCTCCTGGCGCTGCTGGATCCGGCCAGCTACCTGCCGATCATCCTCAAGGCGGTCAGCCTCGGCCAGCAAAGCTCGACCACCGGCACCCGCCACGCCGGGCGCGAACTGCTCGGTTCAACCCTGCTCGGCGGCCTGCTTGCCGTGCTGTTCTGGGGTGCCTTGAGCCTGTTCGTGCACCTGTGGATGTTCTTTCTCTGGATGCTGCTGTTCGGCCTGTGGGTCGCACGCAAGCTCTATCGCCTGAGCCCGACCCGGCTGAGCCCGGGGTTCTGGCTGAACACCCTGGTGACCATGATCATCCTGCTCGGTCAGTCGGTGCAGGACAGTGCCGCCGGCAAGGACGTACAGACCGCCTTCGCGGTGCGCATGGGGCTGTTTATCCTGGTGACCCTGTACGCCTGCCTGATGGTGCAGGTGCTGGATCAGCGCAGCAGCCGGCGGGCGATGGCCTGACGAGGTGGGTCAGCCGAGCAGTTCGGTGATCCAGCGTACCTGCTGCTGCAGCTCCGCGAGCTTTTCCGCGGGCACCGCCTGCCGCGCCCGGGCGAACTGCTCGAGGGTCTTGTGCCGCTCACGCAGCAGGCGTTGCCACTTGGCCAGGAAGACCGGGCTGCGGGCCTGCAGTTGCAGCGGGCCGAAGTACAGTTGCTCGGGGCTGTACTGCACCGGGCCGCTGCGCTCGGCGACGATGATCTCGTAGTAGAAGCGGTTTTCCCGCAGCACTTCCTCGAAGAGGATGCGGTAGCCGGTATCCATCAGCCATTGGCGCAGGGGCTGCTCGCCGCCGTTGGGCTGCAGGATCAGCCGCTCTGCGCCGCTCAAGCGATCCTTGCCGGCATCGAGAATGTCGCGGATGGTTTCGCCGCCCATGCCGCACAGACTGATGGCGTCGATTCGATCCTGCGCCTCGATCGCCGCCAGGCCGCTGGCCAGGCGCACGCTGATCGCGTGCTGCAAAGCGTTTTCACACACGCAACGTTCGGCAGCGCGAAACGGCGTCAACGCCACCTCCCCTGCCACCGCCGCCGCGATCAGGCCACGGCGCAGCAAGGCCACCGGCAGATAACCGTGGTCCGAGCCGATATCGGCCAGCCGCGCTCCCACCGGCACCTGCGCCGCGACGCGCTCCAGGCGCTGGGACAATGTCTGTTCGTTCAATGGCAAGGCCTTCTGTGCATCAACCCCGGCACCCACGGCCGGTTCGGGGGCGCGATTGTGTCGGCCTGCGCCAATATCCGCAATCACTGTAGGAGCTGGCTTGCCAGCGAACCAGACACCTCGGTACATCAGACACACCGCCTTCGCCGGCAAGCCGGCTCCTACAGGGTCATGCGTCGCACATCTATCCAGCGTCCGCCACAGAATTTGTAGGAGCTGGCTTGCCAGCGAAGGCCCCCGGGCGCCGCGTGCATTCAGAAAGCACGCGTTATCGTTGACGTGTTCGCTGCGATGCGGCGTCCCGACAAGCCAGCTCCTACACACTGCCCCCATCGTCCGCCCCGCTAAAACCAAGCCCTGCAACAACCGCTCTGCTATAAGTATTTCCATTTGTTTGCACAACTATTCCAGACGGTAAATGTCACTGTCTCTACGCCGCTCGTTTTCAACCGGGCCGCCCCCCATTCGTTACGGAGCAAAACGCACATGGCAGCACTGCAGAGCAGCACCCTCGAGGCAATGACGCACAACCAGGCACAGCTGCTGAGCGCATGGAGAAACGGCCTGGAAGCCAGCGGGGCGACCCGTAACGTGAAAGACCAGGACGTCCAGCAACAAACCAACGATTTCCTGCAACTGCTCGTCACTGGCCTGCAGAACAACAACGGCACCCACGTCGCCGCGGCGGGCTGGGACGAGACCCGTCTGTTCCTCGAAAAACTCTCCCAGAGCCGCGCCCTCCTCGGCCAGGATTCGCAGCAGACCGCCAGCTTCATCTTTTCCCTCAAGGGCCCGCTGTTCGCCCTGTTGCAGGTTCACTACAAGGACCAGCCGGCGCAACTCGCCGAACAGCTCTGGGAAATCTCCGAGCTGCTCGATGCGTTCGCCATGCACACCATCCGCACCTTCCAGAAGTCCCGCGAGGCGGTGATCAAGCGTCAGCAGGAAGAACTGCTGGAGCTGTCGACTCCGGTGGTGAAGCTATGGGACGGCGTGCTGGCGCTGCCAATGATCGGCACCCTCGACTCACAACGCACCCAGGTGGTGATGGAGTCGCTGCTGCAACGCATCGTCGATACCGGTTCGGAAATCGCCATCATCGACATCACCGGCGTGCCGACCGTCGACACCCTGGTGGCGCAACACCTGCTGAAAACCGTCACGGCGATCCGCCTGATGGGCGCCGATTGCATCATCAGCGGTGTGCGTCCGCAGATCGCCCAGACCATCGTCCATCTTGGCCTCGACCTGCAGGGCGTGGTGACCAAGGCCAATCTGGCCGACGCCCTGAAACTGGCGCTGACCCGCCTGGGCGTCAACCTCGTGAAGAACGCCTGAACCATGGAACGTATCCCGATTCTGCAAATGGGCGATTTCCTCTTGGTGACCATCCAGGTCGACATGCACGATCAGCTCGCGCTGACCTTGCAGGACGACCTGTCCGAGCGCATCAGCCGAACCTCTGCGCGGGGGGTGTTGATCGACATCTCGGCGCTGGACATGGTCGATTCATTCATCGGCCGGATGATCGGCACGATTTCCGGCCTGTCGAAAATCATGGACGCCGAGACGGTGCTGGTCGGCATGCAACCGGCGGTGGCGATCACCCTGGTCGAGCTGGGCATGACCCTGCCAGGCGTCAGCACCGCGCTCAATGTCGAGCGTGGCATGAAGCTGCTCCAGGACCGAGTGAACCGGCGATGACCGTACGCAGCAGCGGCACCCAAGGGATTCACATCGAGCAGGACGTGGTACTCGCCCGCCAGACCGCGCGCAAGTTGGCCACCGAATGCGGCATGCGCCTGATCGACCTGACCAAGCTGGTGACCGCCGTCAGCGAGCTGGCGCGCAACACCATGGTCTATGGCGGTGGCGGCGACATGGATTGGCAGATTCTCGACGAGAACCTCAAGGTCGGCCTGCGCCTGACCTTCCGCGACGAAGGCCCGGGCATCCCCGACATCAAGCTGGCGATGACCGACGGCTGGACCTCCGGCAGCGGCCTGGGCCTGGGCCTGACCGGCGCCAAGCGCCTGGTGGACGAGTTCGAACTGGACACCGCGCCCGGCCAGGGCACTCGCATAACGATCACCCGATGGACATGAATATTGGCGCAAGCCTGACGCAAGTGCTGCCCATCGAAGACAGCAGCCAGGTCGGCCATGCCCGGCGCACCGCCCAGCAGCTGGCCGAACGCCTCGGCTTCGATGAGCGCGATGCCGGGCGCGTGGCGCTGGTGACCACCGAGCTGGCGAGCAACGTGCTCAAGCACGCCAGCCACGGTGAACTGCACCTGCGGGTGTTGCCGCGTTCCAGTGGCTTTGGCATCGAGATCCAGACTATCGACCGTGCCAACGGCTTCGATCTGCACGCGTGCCTGGCCGACGGCTTTTCCAGCGCCGGCACCCACGGCATCGGCCTTGGCGCCATCACCCGGCAGGCCGAGGTATTCGACGCCTACGCCGACGACCGCGGTGCGGTGTTGCTGGCGCGCCTGTACCCACGCAGCGACCGCGAACCGGACATCCGTTACGGCGTCAGCCAGCATTCACTGCACGACGATCCGGCCTGTGGCGACACCTGGCACCTGGCGTACGAGGCGGGGCGCATCAGTGCGCTGGTGATCGACGGCCTGGGGCATGGCGAAGAAGCCGAGCACGCCAGCCGTGCCGGCGCACAAGCCTTCGCCCGAACGCCATTCGCCGACCCGCTGGCGTTAATGGACGACCTGCACCGCGACATGATCGGCAGCCGGGGCGGCGCCGTGGCCTTCAGCCAATTCGATGGCCGCAGCGCCAGCCTGACCTTTGCCGGCATTGGCAACATCGGTGCCTGCGTGGTCGGTGCCGAAAAATCTCGCGGCCTGGTGTCCCATCCCGGCATCGTTGGGGTGCAGTATCGAAAAGCCAAGCCCTTTGACTATGCGCAAGTGAACGAGCATCTATTGATCATGTACAGCGACGGCCTGCAGTCCCGTTGGAACCTGCACGACTACCCCGGCCTGGTCCATCGCCATCCGGCGGTGGTCGCCAGCGTCCTGCACCGCGACTTCTGTCGCGGGCGCGACGATGTCACGGTACTGGTCGTCGCCCTGGAGGTGAGCCATGGCTGAGCCGCCCATCCTCAGCCATGCCGAACAGGCTGCGCTGATCGCGCAACTGCAGGGCGAAACCGCCGCGCTGCGCGAAGAACTCGATGAAACCAATCAGGGTGTATTGGCCCTGTACGCCGAACTCGACATGCAGGCGCAAGCCCTGCGCCAGGCGTCGGACCTGAAAAGTCGCTTTCTGTCGTACATGAGCCACGAGTTCCGCACGCCGTTGGGCTCGATCCTCAGCATCAACAGCCTGCTGGCCGACGAACTGGACGGCCCGCTGAGTCCCGAGCAACACAAACAGGTGGCCTTCGTCAGCACCGCGGCGCGCGAACTCAGCGATATGGTCGACGACTTGCTGGACCTGGCCAAGATCGAGGCCGGGCGCATCACCATTTCGCCGGCCTGGTTCGACATGTTCGACCTGTTTTCCGCGCTGCGCGGGATGTTCCGGCCGATTGTCGATGCCAGCGCCGTGGACCTGATTTTCGAAGAACCGGTCGGTCTGCCGCGCCTGTACACCGACGATAAAAAACTGGCGCAGATCCTGCGCAACTTCATCGCCAACGCGCTGAAGTTCACCACCCGTGGTGAAGTGCGGGTCTCGGCGCGCCTTGAAGGAGCGGACAACGTGCGGTTTGCCGTCAGCGACACCGGCATCGGCATCGCCGCAGACCTGCACGGCTCACTGTTCGAGGACTTTGCCCAGGTCGACTCGCCCTTGCAGAAGCGCCTGCGCGGTACCGGGCTCGGTTTGTCGCTGTGCAAACGTTTCGCCAGCCTGCTGGGCGGCGAGGTCGGATTCCAGAGTGCACCGGGCGTTGGCTCGACCTTCTACGTGATCATCCCGTTGGCCATCGCTCAGGAGAACGTCGATGAAACGTGACATGCGCGTGTTGATTGTCGACGACAACGTTGCCACTCGCTACGCCTTGCGCCGGCGCCTGGAGCGACATGGCTATGAGGTGCTGGAGGCCGGGACCGGCAGGGACGGGCTGGCGCTGATTGCCCGGGAGGTGCTCGATGCACTGATCCTCGACGTCAATCTGCCGGACATGAGCGGCTTCGACATCGCCCGTGCCCTGCGGGCCGACAAGCGCACTGCCCTGCTGCCGGTGATCCACGTGTCGGCCGCGTCGATCCAGACCGACGACATCATCACCGGCCTCGATGCCGGCGCCGACGCCTACCTGATCCACCCCGTCGACCCGGACGTGCTGCTGGCGACCCTGCGCACCTTGCTGCGGGTGCGCGACACGGAAAATGCATTGCGCGAAAGCGAGGCGCGCTTTCGCGAAATCTTCGTCAATGTCTCCGCGCCCATCGCAGTGCTGGATGCCGACCTAAAGGTGCACGAGTGCAATCACGCCTTCACCCAGCTGATTCTCGACAACCGCGATCCCCAGGCACTGAGTGAATGTTTCGCCGAGGAGCAATGCGCCGTCCTCGACGAACTGCGCCTGCGCCTGGCCGACGGTGAGCGCTGGCAAGGCACCCTGAACATGCAGGTGCGCGGTGAGATTCGCGAGACCCAGTGGCAGATTTCCCCCTACCGCACGGCCGACCTGAGCCTGGCGTTCGTCGAGGACGTCACCGAACACCGCCTGCGCGAGCGTTCGCACCTGGCGCGCCTGGAAGACACCACCACCCAACTGGCCAAGGAAGTCGCCGAGCGGGTGCGCGCCGAGTCGCAATTGCTGCAGGTGCAGAAAATGGACGCCCTGGGCAAGCTCACCGGCGGCATCGCCCACGACTTCAACAACCTGCTGACCGGGATCATCACCAGCATGGAGTTGATCCAGAAGCGCGTGGCTGATAATCGTCCGGAGAAAATCAGGTTCTACGCCGAATCGGCCCTGAACTCGGCCATGAGCGCCGCCGCCCTGACCCACCGCTTGCTGGCCTTCGCCCGGCAGCAGCCGCTGGATACCCGCCCGGTGGATATCAACGAGCAGGTGCGCTCGCTGCAAGAGTTGCTGACCCGCACCATCGGTGAACGCATCACCCTCAGGCTCGAGCTGACCAACAAGCCGGCGATTGCCCTGGTCGATCCGAGCCAGCTGGAAAGTGCCCTGCTCAACCTGGTGATCAACGCCCGCGATGCCCTGCCCCAGGGCGGCAACATCTGGGTCAACACCTACGCGGCCTATTCCCATGGCGATCCCAATCTGGCCGATGGTGCCTACGTGGCGCTGGCCGTGCGCGATGACGGCACCGGCATCGAACACCACGTGATCGACAAGGTCTTCGACCCCTTTTTCACTACCAAACCCCTGGGCCAGGGCACCGGCCTGGGGCTGTCGACGATCTACGGATTTGCCCGCCAGTCCGGCGGCGATGCGCACATCCGCAGCGTCGCGACCCGAGGCACCGAGGTCACCATCATGTTGCCGGCCACCAGCGAACCGACCGTCAGCGACAACAAGGCCGAGCCTGCGCCAATCCCCTGCAGCGGCGAACATGTGCTGCTGGTGGAGGACATGGCATCGGTCAGGATGTTCGTCAGCGAAGTCCTGGAAGATGCCGGTTACCGCTGTACCCAGGCGCCCGACATTGAAACCGCCCTGGAGCGACTGCAGGGTGACCCGTCAATCAACCTGCTGCTGACCGACGTCGGTTTGCCGCGCATGAGCGGGCGGGAATTGGCGGATGTCGCCAGGGGCTGCCGATCCTGTTCATGACCGGCTACGCGGAGAACGCCCTCAACCGCCAGAGCTTCCTCGACGATGGCATGCAGATGCTGGTCAAGCCGTTCCAGATCAGCGAACTGCTGGTCAAGGTCCGCGACGCCCTCGCTGATGCCCGCAGTGACGCTGCTGATCGAGCTGAAGGCTGACTCCCGGCGTAACCGCTCGGTTCAGTAGCGGTTACGCTCAAGCAGCATCCGGTTCAAGGTGTTGTCACGCACCCAATAGTGATGAAACAGGCCCGCCGCCGCATGCAGGCCGATCAACCAGTAACCGCTGCTGCCCAGCAGTTCATGCCAGTACTTGAGGCGCTTGGCCAGGTCGGGATCAACCGCCACCGGCGCTGGCAGGTGGAAGCCGAAGTAGGGAAAGCCTTTGTCGCCAGCGGCCAGCATCAGCCATGCAAGGATCGGCGTGGCGATCATCAGTACGTACAGCGCCAGGTGCATAAGATGGGAGAGACCGGTCTGCCAGGCGGGCGGCTTCGGGATGATCGGCGGGCGCGGGGTCAGGCGGCCGAGCAGACGCAGCCACACCAGGGCAAAGATGCTCAGGCCGAACAGGCCATGAAAGCCCATCAGCAAACTCCGTGCGCTGCTGCCTCTGGGCAGCATGCCTTTGAGCTCGACGCTGGCATAGACGCCAACGAACAGCGCGAGCATCAGCCAGTGCAGGATGATCGACAGGTTGGCGTAACGGGTGACGGCGACGTTGCGGGTCATAAGCGCCTCGTGATGGGGTGAGCGACGGCCTCGTGATTCGGCCGTCTCGAATCGGTTGCAGGACAAACCGACGGCGTCACCCTGCCCTGTTTGCCTTAAGCCAATCTGAAGACGGTCAAATCATTAACCTTTTTTCACCTTCAGACTTCGTTAAGAAAGGCACCGGATACTCCGCTCAAACCTATTGAGGGAGGCGTCCTGCCCATGCCCGATCCTGACTGGAACATTGCCCTGCCCCTGCACTTCGGCCAGGCCGAAACGCCGCAGATGAGCCTGTCCGGCGCGGTGGCCGGCGACCCGCAGCGAGCGCTGTTCGAGGCCTTCATCCAGCAGCGCTTTCGCCAGGCGCACGGTGCCGATATCCGCCAGTTCATGCCTGAATTGTTCGGCGTACAGAACAGCAGCGGCCAACTGTGCGCGGTGGCCGGCGTACGTCGGGCGCATCTTGAAGCGCTGTTTCTCGAACGCTACCTGGACGATCCCATCGAACCGCTGATCAGTGCCGCCGCCGAACGTCCCGTGCCACGACGGGACATCGTCGAAGTCGGCAACCTCGCCGCCAGCGACACCGGCAGCGCACGCCTGAGCATCATCGCCATCACCTACCTGCTGGCCATGGGGGGGCTGGAGTGGGTGACGTTCACCGGCAATATCGGCCTGGTCAACAGCTTCCATCGCCTGGGCCTGAAGCCGGTCACGCTGTGCGCCGCCGACCCGGAACGCCTCGGTGAAGATCGCCACCACTGGGGCAGTTATTACGAGAGCAAGCCCTGGGTGCACGTCGGCAACATCCGCGCCGGCTTCATCCATTTGCGCAACATTGGACTGTTCACCCGGCTGGGATTGCCGACTTCACTTGAAGGGGCCTTCCATGTCGCTTGAACTGCAACGCTTTCAGGAAACCCTGCGCGACCACGCCGGGCGCAACGACGGCCGTGTCGCCCTTTGGGGCGACACCCTGAAAATCGACTACACCACGCTCTACGCCGAATTGCTCTATCGCCAGGAGCGTTTGCGCGATGAACAGGTGCAGGTCATCGCCCTCGCGCTGGACAACGGCGTCGAAGCGATGCTCTGGGACCTGGCGATCCTGTTCGAAGGCCTGACCTGCGTCAGCCTGCCGCCGTTTTTCAGTGCGGCGCAGCGGGTCCATTGCCTTGAGCAGAGCCAGGCCGAACGGGTGATCGCCGAGCCGCACCTGCACGCCGAATTGCTGGCCGCCGGCTACGAAGCTCGCGGCGAGTTCTGGTGTCGCACCTTCACCGCTGCCAGCCCCCTGCCCGCCGGCACCGCCAAACTGACCTTCACCTCCGGCACCACCGGCACGCCCAAAGGCGTCTGCCTGAGCGCCGACAGCCTGCTACGGGTCGCGCGGGAGCTGGAGCAAGCCAGTCATGCCAAGGCGCCACAGCACCATGTGGCGCTGCTGCCACTGGCGATTCTGCTGGAGAATCTTGGCTGTTACGCAGCGCTGTACGCTGCGGCGACACTGAGCCTGCCGAGCCAGAAAACCCTTGGCCTGCAGGGCGCCAGTGGCGTCGATGCGCCGCGCTTGCTCGGTTATCTGGCCAGCCGTCAGCCGGAAAGCCTGATTCTGGTGCCGCAGTTGCTGTTACTGCTGGTCAGTGCCGCCGAACAACGCGCCTTCAATCCGCGCACCCTGCGTTTTGCCGCCGTGGGTGGCGCGCGGGTGGCCGAGGACTTGCTGCGTCGCGCGCAACGGGTCGGCCTTGCGGTTTATGAAGGCTATGGCTTGTCCGAGTGCGCGTCGGTGGTCTGCCTCAACCGCCCCGGCGCCGAACGGGCGGGCAGCGTTGGCCGACCGCTGCCCCATGTCGAGGTGCGCCTGGCCGAGGACGGCGAAGTGCTGATCAAGGGCTCGCTGCTGCTCGGTTATCTGGGTGAGCCGCTGGCCGTCGACGAATGGTGGCCGAGCGGCGATCTGGGTGAGTTCGATGCCGACGGCTTTCTCTATCTCAAGGGCCGCAAGAAACACCAGTTCGTCACCAGTTACGGGCGCAACGTCAACCCGGAATGGGTCGAGTCGGAGTTGACCCAGCGCAGCCACATCGCCCAGGCGTTCGTCTACGGCGAAGCCCTGCCGCACAACCATGCACTGCTTTGGCCGCATCGCGAGACGTGCAGCGATACCGAACTGGCCACCGCCGTGGCCGAGGCCAATGCCGCCTTGCCCGATTACGCCCAGGTCCATCACTGGACCCGCCTGACCCAACCCTTCAGCGCCGCCAACGGTTTGCTGACCGCCAACGGACGCCCGCGTCGCGACGCCATTCTCGCGTTGTACCGCGAGCACCTGACCGAACCCGCCCTTTATGAGGAGTCACCATCATGAATTTTTTCGACACCCTGCAAGAAGCCACGCAGCAGGAACGCCATGAGTTGTTCAACCTGCCGGTCATCCGCGATGCGCTGCAAGGCGAGGTCAGCCTGGAGAGCTATCGGGCGTTTCTCGCTCAGGCCTACTACCACGTGCGCCACACCGTGCCGCTGATGATGGCCTGTGGCGCGCGCCTGCCGACTCGCCTGGAGTGGCTGCGCAAGGCGGTGTGCGAGTACATCGAGGACGAATATGGCCATGAACAGTGGGTACTCGATGACATCGCCGCCTGTGGCGGTGATCGCGACGCCGTTCGGGACGGCCAGCCGTCGCTGCCGATCGAACTGATGGTCAGTTTTCTATACGACCAGATTGCCCGCGGTAACCCGGTGGCACTGTTTGGCATGGTCAACGTGCTCGAGGGCACCAGCATCGCCCTGGCCACCCACGCGGCGGGCAGCATTCGTGAACGCCTGGCGCTGCCGGAAAGCGCCTTCAGCTACCTCAGCTCCCACGGTTCGCTGGACATCGAACACATGCAGACCTACCGCCGCCTGATGAACACCCTGCAGGATCCGGACGACCAGGCAGCGGTGATCCACGCCTCGAAAGTCGTCTATCGCCTCTACAGCGATATGTTCCGCGGCCTGCCACGCGACCTGGAGACTCAGCATGCAGCTGCATGACGCCCGCGTGGTCTTGACCGGCGCCAGTGGCGGCATCGGCCTGGCCATTGTCCAGGCCCTGTGCGCGGCCGGTGCGCAGGTATTGGCTGTCGCGCGACATCAGGAAGCACTTCTGCCGATGCTCAAGCGCTACCCGCAGCAGCTGCGCTGGGTCGCCGCCGACCTGACCGTCGAAGGTGACCGGCGCAAGGTGTTGGCCGCCGCGCAGGCTGTCGGCGGCATCAACCTGCTGATCAACGCCGCCGGGGTCAATCACTTCGCCATGCTCGAACAGCTCGATGACAGCGAGATCAACGCCATGCTGGCGGTGAACATCAGCGCGCCGATCTGCCTGACCCGGCTGCTGCTGCCACTGCTCAAGCAGGCCGACAGCGCGATGGTGGTCAATGTCGGCTCCACCTATGGCTCGATCGGCTACCCCGGTTATGCCGGCTACTGCGCCAGCAAATTTGCCTTGCGCGGGTTCTCCGAAGCCTTGCGCCGGGAGCTGGCGGATACCCGCGTCAGCGTGCTGTACGTGGCACCGCGCGCGACGCGCACCTCGATGAACAGCGCCGCCGCACAGGCGCTCAACGATGCACTCAAGGCCAACGTCGACGATCCGCAAGCCGTGGCGTCAGCGGTGGTGCATGCCATTGCCGGCGATCGTCGCGAGCTTTACCTGGGCTGGCCGGAGCGATTTTTCGTGCGCCTCAACAGCCTGCTACCCAACCTGGTGGATCGCGGCCTGCGCAAGCAATTGCCATTGATCCGTCGCCTGAGTGAAAAACCCGAGAACGAGCCACCAAAATCATGAAGAAAATCCTCGCATGCCTGCTGCTGGGTGCCCTCAGCCAAAGTGTCTGGGCCCTGGACGCCGCTGATCAACAACGCCTGGGCAACATCCAGCAGAGCTGGGCGCACATCCAGTATGAAACCCCGGAAAAACAGCGCGCCGCCGCCTTCGAGCAACTGGCGAGCCAGGCCGCGACCTTCACCACCGAGCGTCCGGCCGTGGCCGAGGCCTGGATCTGGAAGGGCATCGTCACCAGCAGCTGGGCCGGCGCCGAAGGCGGTCTCGGCGCACTGGCCAAGGCCAAGCAGGCCAAGGCCGATCTGGAAAAATCCCTGAACCTCGACCCCAAGGCGCTGCAAGGCTCGGCCTACACCAGCCTCGCCGCACTGTATGATCGGGTGCCGGGCTGGCCGATCGGCTTCGGCGACAGCGACAAGGCCGAGCAATTGCTGAAACAGGCGCTGCTGCTCAATCCCGACGGCATCGACAGCCTGTACTTCTGGGGCGATCACCTGTTTCGTCAGAAACGCTACGCTGAAGCCAAGGCCGCGCTGACCAAAGCCCTGCATGCGGCGCCCAGACCGGGCCGGGAAAGTGCCGACGCCGGACGCCGCAAAGACATCGCCACGCTGCTGGTGGACGTGAACAAGAAACTCGAATGACAGGAGTCCCCGTGCGTTTACTACTGATTGAGGATGATGTTGCGCTGGGTGAAGGCATTCACCAGGCGCTGGGCCGCGAGGGTTATACCGTCGACTGGCTGAAGGACGGCAGCAGCGCGTTGCATGCATTGCTCAGCGAAACCTTCGACCTGGCGGTGCTGGACCTGGGCCTGCCACGCATGGACGGCCTTGAAGTCCTGCGCCACCTGCGTGACAGCGGCGCGACCCTGCCGGTGCTGATCCTCACCGCCCGCGATGCCACCGAGGACCGCATCGCCGGGCTCGATGCCGGAGCGGACGATTACCTGGTCAAACCCTTTGATCTGGCGGAGCTCAAGGCGCGCTTGCGGGCGCTGCTACGGCGCAGTGCCGGGCGCGCGCAAAGCGTCATCGAGCACGCCGGCATCTGTCTGAACCCCGGCACTCAGCAAGTCAGCTATCGCGGCCAGCCCGTGGCGCTGACCCCCAAGGAATATCAGCTGCTGCACGAACTGCTGTCGCCACCGGGGCGGGTAATGACGCGCGATCAGCTGATGCAATTGCTCTACGGCTGGAGCGAAGAAGCCGAAAGCAACACGTTGGAAGTGCATATCCATCACCTGCGCAAGAAGTTCTCCACCGATCTGATCCGCACCATTCGCGGTGTGGGTTATCTGGTGGAGGAACGTCAATGACCTCGATCCGCCGGCGTACGCTGACCCTGATCATCGGCCTGTTGCTGGCCGGGCTGGCGGTGCTCAGTGTGTTCAACGTCCACGACAGCAATCACGAGATTGCCGAAGTGTACGATGCCCAACTGGCGCAGAACGCCCGGCTGCTGCAAGGGGTGATGCGCATGCCGTTGGCGGGGCAACAACACGCCGACCTGTACCGGGCCTTCAACGCGGCCCTGGGGGAGGCGGTGCCGCACGGCGACGGCCATCCTTACGAACGCAAGATTGCCTTTCAGGTGTGGGATCCGGCGGGCAACGTATTGGTGCATACCGCCAGCGCGCCGTCCTTCGCGACACCGCCGGGCACCCCGGGGTTCAGCGACGTGGTGGACCTGAATAACCGGCATTGGCGCGCCTTCATGCTCCACGACCAGGACAATGGCTTGCGCATCTGGGTCGGCGAGCGCGATGACGTGCGAGCCGATCTGGTGGACCGCATCATCCGCCACACCCTGTGGCCCAACGTGATCGGCAGTCTACTGCTGGCGGCCCTGGTCTGGTTCGCCATCGGCTGGGGCCTCAAGCCGTTGGCTGACATGGCCGCGACCCTGCGCGCCCGCCACAGTGGCTCGCTCGAGCCGTTGCAACTGACCCCGCTGCCCAGCGAGCTGGAACCGATGCAGGCTGCCCTCAACCGAATGCTCGCGCAGATCCAGGAGGTGCTCGGACGCGAGCACCGCTTCATCGCCGATGCCGCCCATGAAATGCGCACGCCGCTGGCGGTGCTGCGGGTCCACGCACAAAACCTGCAGGAGGCCGGCACCGAAGAGGAGCGCCGTGAGTCACTGGCGTTTCTGATTGCCGGTGTGGACCGCACCAGTCGCCTGGTCAATCAATTGCTGACCATGGCCCGCCTCGAGCCCAAGCCCGGCGCTCGCGCCATGCCCAGCATCGACCTCGGCGAAACCGTGCGCAACAGCCTGGTGCAACTGGCGCCGTGGCTATTGAGTAAAAATCTGGAACTGGCCTTCGAGGAAACCGAGCACTCGATTCAGGTGTCAGCCAGCAGTAGCGCCATCGAGATCGCCCTGGGCAACCTGATCACCAATGCCGCCAACTTCTCCCCGGACAACGGCGTCATCACCGTGAAGCTGGAACAGGCCGAGGGCTTCTGCCATCTGAGTGTCGAAGACCAGGGGCCAGGCATTGACGAAGCGGATCGCGAGCGATTGTTCGAGCGTTTCTACAGCCGTGGCAACGTCCAGGGGGCAGGACTGGGGCTGACCATCGTCAACACCATCGCGACGCAGTTGGGTGGACGTATCAGCCTGGTCAATCGTGCCGAAGGTGGCTTGCGGGCGACGTTATCGATGCCAAGCCAATCTTGAACCACTGATCATCACGCACTGCGGCCACGCCCCCCTACTGCAGCGGCGGCCCCTGCCCGGGCCGCCCTGTTCGGTGGCCGGGTTCAGTTGCCGACCGGCAACGGCAGGTTGACCCCTTCTTTTTGCAGCACTTCGCGTACCCATTGGAATTTCTGGTACTGCGACAGTTCGATCGGCCCGTCATACCCCATGCTCTGCAGTTTGCGCGGCGGGTACTTGAGGTAGGTCTGCATCAGTTTGCCGATGGCCTGGCTGATCGGCACCATGGTCCAGGTGCGCTCGGTGAAGTTGTTCATGAACAGGTCATAGCGCTCTTGCGGGTCCTGCCACAGGTCGAAGACTTGCGGCACGGTGGCGACGTATTTCGCCGCGCCTTTCCAGCCGAGGTTCGAATCCACCGCCAGGCCACCGGTTTGCGCGCCGTCGTCACCGCGCAGGTTGAACACCGCCTTGTAGTTGCCCACACGTGCCGCCCCTGGCGTCAACTCGTTCTCGGTGAAGTAGAACCACTCCTTGCGCGGCGACGGACCGCTGCCCGTCAGCACGGGCGTCATGTCGTAGCTGTCGAAGATGATCGGCTGTCCCTCGCGATCTTTCTCCGGCAGTTTCACCCCGGCCACCGAGGCGAAGGTTGCCATCAGGTCCAGGCCACCGAGGAGCTCGTGGTTTTTCGTGTCCGGCTTGATCTTGTCCGGCCACACGGCAATCGCCGGCACCCGGTTGCCGCCCTCGCGCACCGTGCCCTTGGTGCCGCGGAACGGGGTGTAGCCGGCGTCCGGGTAAACGTCCTGCCAGGCGCCGTTGTCGGTGGTGTAGACCACCAGGGTGTTTTTATCCAGCCCGAGTGCCTTGAGCTTGGCCATGATCCGGCCGATGTGGGTATCCAGTTCCACCACCGAGTCGGCGTATTTGGATTTGGACATCGACTTATGGACGAACTCCGGAGCGGGCATGTTCGGTTGGTGGACTTTCATGAAGTTGACGTTGATGAAGAACGGCTTGTCTGACTTGGCCGCCGTGTCGAGAAACTCCAATGCGGCTTTTTCGACATAGTTGTCAAAGAACGGAATCCCCACCACCCCGGGTTTGCCGTCGACCACTGGCGTGTCGACGTACTGTCCGTTGACCTTGAACTCTTCCACCGCCTTCTCCCCTGCTTTGCCGGACAACGCGCCCTGGGTCACGCGCTGGAACATCGCCCGGGTCTCCGGGTCCATGTCGGGGAACCAGGTCGGGTCGGCATAGGTGTAGGCATTGAGGTGGTACAGGCCGACGTACTTCATCACGTCGTAGCCCTGGGCATTGGGCAACGCGTAGTCGGCTTCACCCAGGTGCCACTTGCCGGTGAAATAGGTGTCGTAGCCGCCGGTCTTGAGCACCGAAGCCAGGGTCCACTCGGCGGCCGGCAAACCACCGCCCTGGCCCTGGAAGGCCACGGTGGTCATGCCGCTGCGATTGGGTATCCGCCCGGTTTGCATGGCTGCCCGGCCGGGGGTACAGCTGGGCTGGGCGTAGAACGAAAAGAAGGTCACCCCTTCTGCCGCCAGTTCGTCGATGCTCGGGGTTGGCATACCGCGCCCCACCCCACCCCCATAAGGGCCAAGATCACCATAGCCGGTGTCGTCGGAGACAATAAACAGGATATTCGGTTTGGCGGTTTGTGCCCCCTGGGCCAATCCGCCGAGTGCCATCAGTGCCGCGAATACAACAGACAACCTGAAACGATCCGATAGCTGTTCCATACCAGGATTCCTCAGTGTTTCATGGTGTTGGCAACCGGGTGATGAGTGCACAACTGCACAACCCTTGATGCAATGACCACCGAGTCGATCGCCCAAGTACTGCGTACAGATAAGACCCTGTACTGGTCAGGCGCAGAAAGGAGTCTAGTGCCGAGCTGAAAATTGAAGGCTGCTCGCGATGACTGGTCGAAGTTCCTCAGTACAAACGTGTGATCAGCCCATCGCCGGACACTTCATCGCGTGGCCTGTGCCACATCGCCGCAGAAAATATCCAGGTTGCCGTCTTCAGGGGCCGTACGCACCACCATCGAGTACTTGCCGGAGATCAACTCAGACAATGCAATGGGCGCACTGCGATAAAAGGTCCAACCCTTGGTGCCAGCCGCACTTTCGGTATTGACCTTATCGTTCATGGCAAAGGCGGTTGCTCCGGATTGCTGGCAGCCGCCTTTATTGATGAAGGTATAAATGCGCGGGGGCAACAGCGTGCCCTCGGGTACGCCGGTGATGTAGAAGTCGAAGTTGGTTTGATTGCCGACGCCGGTCAAGGTGGTATTGGCGATATGTCCGGGATTGTTGTGGGTGGCTGCCAGCGGCAGGCTCATGGATTGTTTCGATGAACTACTGCAGCCAACCAGAGTTGCCGCAATCAACAGTGTTGCGAGAGGGATACAGGGTTTCATTGCCGACCTCCAATAAAGGAAGAAGTGCGTTTGGGGGAACTTGGGTATAGCTCATCCGTGGAGTTTTGCGACTGGGTGTATGGAACGGGCTAATAAAAAAGCCCGCACTGGGCGGGCATCGGCGACGATCTACAGCGAATCACGCAGCCGATCCAGGGTCACTCGCAGGCATGTCCCGGGTCTCATCATCTTGCGTTCATCTGCGGATCGGTGTCCGGGTGCTCACTGACAACCGGTCCACGCTTTCAATTGAGAAACGGCGAGTCCTCGTACTGCCTTCAGTCCTCGCGGTAGCGCAGCAGTGTCACCGGCACTCCATTGAGTACCGCATTCCCCGACAACTCATCGATCAGTCGCTCATCAGTGAGGTCATTCATGCTGATGCCGGGGTTGGCTTGCGCGGTACTGATGCGCATGCCCGGACGATGATGGCCCCAGCCATGGGGCAGGCTGACCACGCCGGGCATGATGTCTTCAGTGAGTTTCACGGTCACGATCAGCTCGCCCCTGGCCGATATCAGCCGCGCCTGTTCACGATTGCCCAGGCCGTGGGCGGCGGCATCCTGCGGGTGCAGGAACAGCGCGCAGCGTTCCTTGCCCTTCACCAAGCGGTAGCTGTTGTGCATCCAGGAGTTGTTGGTGCGCAGGTCCCGTCGGCCGATCAGCAGCAGGCCCGGCCTGGCCGGCTCGCCGAAGCGTTGGCACAGGCGGTCAAGGTCCTGTACCAGCAGCGCCGGCGCCAGATCGATTTTCTTGTCCGTCGTGAACAACCGTCCCGGCAGGGAGGGCTTGAGCGGCCCCAGGTCGATACCGTGGGGATGCTGCTTCAGCCTGGCCAGGGTCAGGCCCTTGGGCACGAACGGGTTGATCCGGGCCAGCCAGCCACCGACATTGCCGTAGGGGCCCTGGCGCAGGCCTCGATCAAGGATGCGCTGGGGCGTGTAATAGCTGCCCAGACCTGCCTTGAGCCGGTACTTGAGACGTTGTGACAGCGGCTTGCGAGCGATTTTGTGGCGCTCCATGCGCTGGCACAGGTCGGTGAAGATATCCCAGTCGGAACGGGTTCCCGGCGGATGGGGGAACAGCGCTTCGGCGTACTTGGCGACGTTGTGCACCGAGAACAGGTTGAACACCAGATCGTACTGCTCGTGCTCGAACGGTCCCGTGGGCGGCAGGATGATGTGGGCGTGGCGCGTGGTTTCGTTGAGGTAGAAGTCCACCGAAACCATGAATTCCAGTTGCTCCAGCGCCTGTTCCAGTTGTCGGCCGTTGGGCGAGGACAGCACCGGGTTACCCGCGACACTGACGAAGGCGCGCACCTGGCCCGGGCCTGGCACCAGCATCTCCTCGGCCATGGCCACGGTCGGCAGTTCGCGACTGAACTCGGGCAGGCCCCGCACCCGGCTGCGGTAGCGGTCAAAGCCGCCGCGCCCGCTGGTCTTCAGCAGGTCGACCGCCGGCGTGCTGAACATCATGCCGCCGGCGCGGTCGAGGTTTCCGGTGAGGATGTTCAGCAGGTTGATCAGCCAGTGGTTGAGGGCGCCGAATTCCTGGGTAGAGATGCCCATGCGGCCGTAGCACACCGCCTGGTCGGCGCTGGCGAATTCGACGGCGATGCGCTCGATATCCGCCACGGCAATACCGGTGTGCTCGGCAATCCGCGCCAGCGGCACGCGCTCGAGCAGCGCGCTCAGCGTCTCCCAGCCCTTGGCCAGCTCCAGCAGGCGACCGGGCTTGCTCAGTCGACGCTGGAGGATCACCTGCAGCAGGCCGAGCAGGAACAGGGCATCGGTGCCGGGCTGGATAAACTGGTGCTCGCTGGCGTACAGCGCGGTTTCCGTACGCCGCGGGTCGATCAGCACGATCTTGCCGCCGCGGGCGGTGATGCCCTGAAGACGCGCGAGCACGTCACCGGCAGACATCAGGCTGCCGTTGGAGGCCGCCGGGTTGGCGCCGAGCATCAGCATGTAGTCAGTGCGGTCGATGTCCGGGATGGTGAACAGCTGGCTGTGCCCGTACATCAGGTAGGAGACCAACTGGTGCGGCATCTGGTCGAGGGTGGAGGCGGAGAACAGGTTGCGCGTGCCCAGCGCCTGGCGAAAACGTCCCATGCTCAGCAGGATGCCCAGGTTATGGGCAATCGGGTTGCCCCAGTAGGCCGCCAGCGCATCCTTGCCATGACGGGCCTGGATGTCGAGCAGGCGGCTGGCCACTTCTTCCAGGGCGTCGTCCCAGGAAATCGGCAGCCACTGATCGCCCATGCGCTTGAGCGGTGTGCGCAGGCGTTCGGGGTCGTTGTGCAGATCCTGCAGGGCGTAACCCTTGGGGCAAATATGGCCCCGGCTGTGGGGATCGTCGGGGTCGCCGGCGATGGCGATGATCGTGTCGCCCTGGTAGTCGACTCGGATGCCGCACATGGATTCGCACAAAGTACAGGTGCGAAAATGGGTTCTGGTTTCCACGCCGGGCAGGTCAGTGATGCCAGCCGCGGTTTGCTTGACGACGTCGACCACGGCCTCGGGCCGTGACCGCTGGCTGCGGATGATTTTCAGCATGCGCTCGACCTCCACCACCTTGCGCCGCGGACGGCCATGGGGTTCGCCCTGCTCGCGCTCATGCTGGTCCAGCAGGGTCCAGTCGGCGTACGACACGAAGTCGATCTGCCGCTGCTCGAGCAGAGCTTGGATATCGCGCGCTGTACCCGAGTCTCGTTCGCTCAGGTCGGCCACCAGGCGATTCACCGAGTCCACCGCGCACTGCTTGTTGCTGCCGATCACCCCGCTGGCGCCGCGCCGGATCCAGCCCGCGACGTACTCCTTGCCAGAGGTTGCGCCATGGGCGGCGAGCACCCGGCCGTTGTCATTGGCTATCACTGCGCGCCGCTCGTCGAAATCGATCCCGGCAATGGCCTGGCCACGGTAGCCGGTGGCGTTGATCACCAGGCTCGCGGCGAGGTGCAGGTGATCTGCCATGGCGACGGCGACGAGCGCGCCTTGGCCGTCGTCCTGCAGGCTGTTACGGACGTTGTCGAGAGCGCTGACGCGCCCCTCCTCACCGGTGAAAGCCAGGGGCGAAACCTTGAACAGCAGGCGGATGGTTTTGCCGTCCCTGACAGGCCGGGCCTGGGCTTCCTGCAGCAGACTCAGGTTATGCCGGGCCTCGGTGTTCAGCGGCTCGGCCAGTTCGCCAACACTGGCCGCGTCCAGCAGCAGATCTTCAGCCTCCACACGGACATTGACGCCTTCAGTGTCGAGCAACTGGCGCAGTTCCTTGGGGGTGAAGGCGGCCTGCACCGGCCCGCGCCGAGCCACCAGGCAGACCTCGCGAATCCTGCTCTGGCGCAGGGCCTCAAGGGCATAGTCGGCGATATCGGTGCGTTCCAGTTCCGCCACCGGCATCGTCAGGATGCGCGCGATATCCAGCGCCACGTTGCCCATGCCGATCACCACGGCACTGTCGCCGGACAGATCGACCGCAAGATTCCGGCAATCCGGGTGACCGTTGTACCAGCCGACAAAGGTGGAGGCGCCGTGGATATTGGCCAGGTCGGCGCCGGGCAGGTCAAGGGGGCGACTGGCAGAACCGCCGGTGGCGTAGAGCACCGCATCGTAGTGGTCCAGCAACTCGTCGCGACTCACATCCTTGCCCAGTTCGACATTGCCGAAGAAGCGCACCCTGGGCGAGCGGGCGATCCTGTCGAAACTGGCACAGACCGATTTGATCTTGGGATGGTCCGGAGCGACGCCATAACGCACCAGGCCGAAGGGCGTGGGCAGGCGTTCGAAGAGGTCTACATGGGCTTGCGGCAATTGCCGCAGCATTTCGTCGGTGGCATAGAAGCCCGAGGGACCGGCGCCGACTACAGCCAGGCGGCAGGTTGGGCCATCGGCGCAGGTGGACCTGGGCGTCGCGCCGTCTTCAGCGTCGCGGCTCTCGGTGATCGGCGGACAGTGTGCGGCCATGCGCGCGTTGAGCTCGACGTAGTGCTGCAACTGCTCCGGCACCGCGGATTGCGGGTAGATGGCACGCACCGGGCACTCGGTCAGGCAGGCATTGCACTCGATGCAGGCCAGCGGGTCGATGTAGAGCATGTCCGGCCCCTCGCGGAACGCATCCACCGGACAGACGTCCACGCACCGGGTGAACTTGTCACCCTGACAGGCTTCGGTTACCACATAGGCCATCACTGCTCTCCTGGGTTGTGGCACCGCAACGGGGTACCGGCCAGGCGCAATTTAAGGGCGCAGTGGTGGGACGTCTTGACACCACCCGCGCGATTTTGACATTTTGTGCCAGCCCCGCGGCAATCGGACCCCAGCATGGCGAAAGACGTTTATATCTCCTGCGCACTGGCTGAAACCCTGCGCGATTACATCGACAAGAACCAGTTGCGCGCACCTGACGTGCTGGAGGCGCTGGCCCCTTATTCGAGCAGTCAGCGCATGCCCATTCTGTTGTTCTGGCGCCAGTTGGAGCGCCTGCAGGAGATGCATCCGATGCCAGCGCTGGGCCTGCGCATCGGCCTCTGCGCCAAGCCGCAGCATTTCGGCGTGGTCGGCTACCTGGCTGCCTCCTGCAGCGTCGTCGGCCAGGCGCTGATCCGTTATCGGCGCTTCCAGCGGCTGCTGGTGAGCAACCTCGATGTGCGGGTGGAGCAACGCGGCGACGTCATCCGCTACAGCTGGGGCGACGGCGAACATCACACCACGCCGTTGGCCAGCGAGTTCGGCGTGGCGGCGTTCGTCAATCTTTACCAGGCGCTGATCGGCCAGGTCATTGCACCGAGCGCCATCGAGATTCCCTATGGGCGACCGGCGCAGCCATCGATCTACGAGGCGCTAATGGGCTGCCCGGTGCGCTTCGATGCGCCCTGCCATGCCCTGGAGGTGCCGGTCAGCCTGCTGGCCATGCGCGTCACCAGCAGCGACCCTTTTCTGCGCGACCTGTTCGAGCGCCAGGCCCAGGCCCTGCTGGCGCAGCAGCCCAGGCCGGACGCCTTTCTCGAGCAACTGGAACAACTGATGGTCGCGGCCTTGCAGGAGGGCGAGCCCAGCGCGACGATCCTCGCCGAACGGATGAATTGCTCCCTGCGCAGCTTCTATCGCAAATTGGCCGAACACGGTCTGCGCTACCGCGCTCTGCTCGGTGATGTACGGTTCAAACTGGCGCGTCTGTACCTCGCCGACTCGCGGTTGTCATTGGTCGAGGTGGCCTTATTGCTCGGTTACTCGGAGCAGAGCGCCTTCACCCGGGCATTTCGTGCCTGGAGCGGCAGCACCCCGCAGGGGTATCGGCGGCGCAAGGATTAGAGATCCGTCGTCAGCTGCCATACAACTGTTGTCACACCTATGCGACAATAGCCCTTATGTCCGGCATCAACCCCGCATTCATTTCCCAGCTTCACGGCCCAGGCGTGCCGATGTGGCTGTCGTCTCATGCGCGCTGGAACGACCCGAGCCCGGTTCCGGCTCCAGCCAAGCGCACTCCAAGCTATTGATAGGTAAAGTCATTGATCTCCACAGCAAATATCACCATGCAGTTCGGCGCCAAGCCGTTGTTCGAGAACGTTTCGGTCAAATTTGGCGCAGGTAACCGCTACGGCCTGATCGGCGCCAACGGTTGCGGCAAGTCGACCTTCATGAAAATCCTCGGCGGCGACCTCGATCCGTCGGGCGGCCAGGTGATGCTCGAGCCGAACGTGCGTCTGGGTAAATTGCGCCAGGACCAGTTCGCCTACGAAGAATTCAGCGTGATCGACACCGTGATCATGGGTCACGAAGAGCTGTGGAAGGTCAAGGCCGAGCGCGACCGCATCTACTCGCTGCCGGAAATGACCGAAGAAGACGGCATGGCCGTGGCCGAGCTGGAGACCGAGTTCGCTGAAATGGACGGCTACACCGCCGAATCCCGCGCCGGTGAGCTGTTGCTGGGTCTGGGTATCGGCATCGAGCAACACTTCGGCCCGATGAGCGAAGTTTCGCCAGGCTGGAAACTGCGGGTGCTGCTGGCCCAGGCGCTGTTCTCCGATCCGGAAGTGCTGCTGCTCGACGAACCGACCAACCACCTGGACATCAACACCATTCGCTGGCTGGAAAACATCCTGACCCAGCGTAACAGCCTGATGATCATCATCTCTCACGACCGTCACTTCCTGAACAGTGTGTGCACGCACATGGCTGACCTGGACTACGGCGAGCTGCGCCTGTTCCCGGGCAACTACGACGAGTATATGACCGTGGCGACCCAGTCCCGCGAGCAACTGCTGTCGGACAACGCCAAGAAGAAGGCGCAGATTTCCGAACTGCAATCGTTCGTCAGCCGCTTCTCGGCCAACGCCTCGAAAGCCAAGCAGGCCACTTCGCGTGCCAAGGCGATCGACAAGATCCAGCTGGCCGAGGTCAAGCCTTCGAGCCGCGTCAGCCCGTTCATCCGCTTCGATCAGAACAAAAAGCTGCACCGTCAGGCTGTCATGGTTGAAAAGATGGCCAAGGGTTTCGACGGCAAGCCGTTGTTCAAAGACTTCAGCTTCCAGGTTGAAGCCGGCGAGCGCGTGGCGATCATCGGCCCGAACGGCATCGGCAAGACCACGCTGCTGCGCACCCTGGTCAATGAACTGACCCCGGATGCCGGTAGCGTCAAGTGGACCGACGCCGCCGAACTGGGCTACTACGCTCAGGATCACGCGCACGACTTCGAAGACGACGTCACCCTGTTCGACTGGATGGGTCAGTGGACCCAAGGCGAGCAGATGATTCGCGGCACTTTGGGCCGCATGCTGTTCTCCAACGACGAGATCCTCAAGTCGGTCAAGGTGATCTCCGGTGGTGAGCAAGGTCGCATGCTGTTCGGCAAGCTGATCCTGCAAAAGCCGAACGTGCTGGTGATGGACGAACCGACCAACCACCTGGACATGGAATCCATCGAAGCGCTGAACCTGGCGCTGGAAAACTACCCGGGCACGCTGATCTTCGTCAGCCACGACCGCGAGTTCGTATCGTCCCTGGCCACTCGCATCATCGAGTTGACCCCAAGCGGCGTGACCGACTTCAGCGGCACCTATGATGATTACCTGCGTAGCCAGGGTGTGGTGTTCTAAAAGCCGGACGCCGTTCCCCCTTGTAGGAGCGAGCTTGCTCGCGAAAAACGTCAACGATAACGCGGCATCCTGAATGTCCGCAGCGTCCTCGAGTTCTTCGCGAGCAAGCTCGCTCCTACACAGGGTTTGCCCTGATTCCAAGGAAGATTTCTGTCATGACGACGCCCGCCACCCCACTCCACACTTTCGACCTGCGCCCGCTGCTGATCGCCAACATGGCCTGCACCATGGCGATGATGGCGTTTGTCTCGATGATCGGCCCGATCTCCCGGATCCTCGGCATGCCGACCTGGCAGGCCGGGGCGGCGGTGACGGTGTCCGGGGTGTTGTGGATGCTCCTCGCCCGGCCCTGGGGCCAGGCCAGTGATAGACGAGGACGCCGGCACATCCTGCTGCTCGGCACCGGCGGCTTCACCCTCGCTTATTGGGCGCTCTGCGTGTTCATCGACGTTGCACTGCAGGTGCTGCCGTCGGCGTTGCTGGGGTTTATCGGGATCATGCTCGGGCGCGGGATAATCGGCGTGTTCTACGCCGCGATTCCGGTGGGCTGCAATGCGCTGATCGCCGACAACCTCGAACCGCAGCGGCGCGCCTCCGCCATGGCGGCGCTGGGTGCAGCCAACGCCTGCGGGCTGGTGATCGGTCCGGCCATCGCCGCCCTGCTCTCCCGTTACAGCCTGAGCCTGCCGTTCTATGCCATGGCGATTTTGCCGTTGCTGGCCTTCCTGGTGCTGCGCTTCAAACTCAAGGGACAGGAGCTGCATCTCAGGCAGGCACCGCGCAGCGTACGGCTGAGCGATCCGCGCCTGCATCGGCCGATGGCGGTGGCGTTCGTTGCCATGCTTTGTGTGTCGATTGCGCAGATCACCGTCGGCTTCTACGCCATCGACCGCCTGGGCATGGCCCCGGCAGAAGCGGCGCAGACCGCTGGCATTGCCTTGACCATGGTCGGGGTGGCGCTGATCTGCGCGCAATTGCTGGTGCGCCGACTGGACTGGACGCCGCAGCGGCTGATCCGCATCGGCGCATTGGTCGCCGCCTGCGGCTATGCCGGCAGCATGCTGGCCGACACCGCCTGGGGTTTGTGGTTGTGCTTCTTCGTCTCGGCAGCGGGCATGGGCTGGATCTTCCCGTCTTTCGCCGCCCTCGCGGCGAATGCCGTGGAGGCCTCCGAGCAAGGCGCCACCGCCGGCAGCATCGGCGCCGCCCAGGGTTTTGGCGTGGTCATCGGGCCGTTGGCCGGGACCCTGGTCTACGCCATCGAGCCGCGCCTGCCCTACCTGTGCGCGGCCGTCCTGCTGGTGCTGGTGGCGCTGTGGCCAAGTCGCACAGCGCGCTGAGCCCTAGAGAATGCGATAGAGCAGGCGCTCGATCCGTACCCGGCTGACCCGACGCAGAAACTTGCCCACGGCCGACGGGTAGTCCACCAGGGTTTCCAGTTCCTGATAACGCTCGATGCGGCGGGTGTTGCGGAAAATCTCGGTCAGTTCGACGCTGCGTGGCTCCAGCAGTTCACCTTTGGGATCGTCGATCAACAGCGCGTTTTCCAGGTCCAGGCGGAACGCTCGCGGGTTGAGGTTGTTGCCCGTCAACAGGGTATAGCGCGCATCGACCCACATACCCTTGAGGTGATAGGTGTTGTCGCCGTCGCGCCACAGGTGCAGGTTCAGCAGGCCGCTGTCGATCACCTTCTGATGCCGTTTGGCGAAGCGCCGCAGGCTGATCTCGTAAAGGTACGGCAATGCGGCGATGACCCGGAACGGCTCGCTCGGCGGAATGTAGAAGTCGTTGGCAGTCTTGTCGCCGACCACGATATCGACCTTCACCCCACGGGCCAGCGCGCGGTTGATTTCGCGGGTGATCGGCAATGGCAGGTTGAAGTACGGGGTGCAGATCGTCAGTTGCTTCTGGGCGCTGGCGATCAATTCGCAGATCACCCGGTTCAACGGGTTGTTCTTGCCAACGCCCAGCAGCGGGCTGACCGACAGTCCAGTCTTGTCGACCCGGCCCTGGCTGGTGTCGTAGGCCGCGTACTTCAGGCGGCTGCGCAAATCGCCAATGTCATTGCGCAGGCTGCGGGTAGTTGGCAGGTTCGGCAGGTCGAGGCGATGCACCGCCTTGGAAGCAATCAGGCCGTGCTGCACCAGATGCTGCATGGAGTCGGCCAGCGCCTCGTTGTGCAGCAGGTGATAACGGTCGAAGCGGTACTTGTCGAACTTGTGCAGGTACACGTTGTTCAGGCTGGCGCCACTGTAGAGCACGCTGTCATCGATCACGAAGCCCTTGAGGTGCAGCACGCCGAACAGTTCGCGGGTCTGCACCGGTACGCCGTAGATCGGCACCTCGCTGGCGTGGTCGCGGGTCATCTGCTGATACCAGGCCGAGTTGCCCGGCTGCTTGCCAGCGCCGATCAGGCCGCGCTGGGCGCGCAACCAGTCGACCACCACCACTATGTCCAACTCGGGACGGGCAGCCTTGGCGGCGTGCAGGGCATCGAGGATTTCCTGGCCGGCTTCGTCCTGCTGCAGGTACAGCGCGACGATATAGATACGCCGGGTCGCCTGGGCGATCTTCTGCAGCAGGCAGCTGCGGAACTCGGCGGCGCCGGACAGAATGCTCACGGCATCGGCGGACAGCGGAAAACTGCGCAGTTTCGGCAGCAGGGAACGTTTGAAAAGCAACGGCATAGGGCTCGCAAATGGGTCGAATCCGAAGAGCCCCGGAGCTTACACCATGTCTGCGCAAATGGACATTTCAAATCCACGCTTGACCAAGGAGAACGATCGTTCTACTGTAGAAAACATGAATCAGATAACCAGCACCGACACACGCGACATTATTCTGGATGTCACCGAGAAGTTGATCTACAAAAGTGGCATCGCCGCCACGGGCATGGATCTTCTGGTGAAAACCGCCGGCGTCTCCCGGAAAAGCATCTACCGCTACTTCGCCAACAAGGAGGAGTTGATCGTCGCCGCCCTGCAACGCCGCGACCTGCGCTGGATGCACTGGTTTACCACGCAGGTGGAGCTGGCGCCGAGCTCGGGCGAGCGTCTGCTCGGCCTGTTCGACGTACTCAAGGACTGGTTTGCCAGCGACGGTTTTCGCGGCTGCGCCTTTATCAACACCAGCGGCGAGACCGGCGATCCCGAGGATCCCGTACGCCAGGTGGCCAGGCAACATAAACAGAAACTGCTCGATTTCGTGCTCAGGCTGTGCACCGAACATGGCGTACAGGACCCGCAGGCTCTGGCCCGTCAGCTGCTGATCCTGATCGACGGCGCGATTACCGTGGCCCTGATAACGGGTAACCCTGACGCCGCCGATGATGCGCAGTCGGTGGCGCGTACGTTGTTGGATCTGTAACCCCCCTGCTTGCTGTAGCAACACTCATTGTCACTGGGAGATATCACATGTCAGCTGCCGAAGTTCGTCCGCCCCTGCCGCCGTTCACCCGTGAGTCGGCCATCGAAAAGATCCGCCTGGCCGAAGACGGCTGGAACTCCCGCGACCCTCAGCGGGTATCGCTGGCCTATACCCTCGACACCCAGTGGCGCAACCGCGCCGAGTTCGCCCACAACCGCGAGGAAGCCAAGGCCTTCCTGACCCGCAAATGGGCCAAGGAGCTGGATTATCGGCTGATCAAGGAACTCTGGGCCTTCACCGACAACCGCATCGCCGTGCGCTACGCCTACGAATGGCACGACGACTCGGGCAACTGGTACCGCTCCTACGGCAACGAGAACTGGGAGTTCGACGAAAACGGCCTGATGGCCCACCGCTTCGCCTGCATCAACGACATGCCGATCAAGGAAAGCGAGCGTAAATATCATTGGCCGCTGGGCCGGCGTCCGGATGATCATCCGGGGTTGTCGGAGTTGGGGTTGTAGGTGGATTGGGCAGCCAGGGCGATGTTCCCCTGGGACGGCCATGCACAACACCACCCCCGTAGGAGCTGGCTTGCCAGCGAATGAGCGAATGAATGTGCCACCGCCATCGCTGGCAAGCCAGCTCCTACAATTACCGCGCCGACACCATTATCCGAGTGCTGCTCGAGACCCTGTAGGAGCCGGCTTGCCGGCGAAGACGGCGGGCCTGACACACCAAGATTCGAATCGCTGGAACGCAATCCCCCACCTCGCAGTTTTCGGATAGCACCCCCTCCCCACCCCCGGCACCATGCGCGGCCCCATTCGCCACAGCCCATGGATAATCCTGTGAAACGCCTTTCTCGCCTGCTTCCAGTGGTCCTGCTCCTTGCCGTGACCGGTTGTACGACCATGCCCGATGCGCAAACCCATCACTCCGGTTTCCTCGACGACTACGCTCGCATGAGCAAGGACCCGCAATGGCCCAAGAGCGAGGTGTGGGTCAAGCCCGGTCTCGAGCTGAGCCAGTCCTACCAGAAACGGGTGTACATCGAGCCGCCACGCCTGTACTCCAGCGACCCGGACCTCAAGCGCAACCCGGCTGAAACCCGCGCCATGCTCAAGTACCTGAACCAGGCGATGATGCATCAGTTCCTCACCGCCGGTTATGAAGTGACCCGCCACCCTGAGCCCAACACCTTGATGCTGCGTACCGCGATCACCGGCAGCGAGCGTACGCCGCGCGACCTGTCGATCCCGGAATACCTGCCGATCGGCTTCATCATCGGTGGCGCCATGCACCTGACCGGCACCCGCGACGAGAGCGTGCGGATCTTCTTCGAAGGCGAGATGCGTGACGCCAACAGCCGCGAACTGCTGGCCCAGTCCGTCAGCGCCACCACCGGCAAGAACATCTCGCCATCGGCCGCGACCAAGGTCGAGGACACCTATCCAGCCCTCGATGCCTGGGCCAAACAGCTGCGCGAACGGGCCGACCAGGCCTTCACCAAGCCCGCCAGCAGCAACTGACCCACCACCTTGCACCAGGCTCATCCAGGTTGGCTAGACTGTGGCTGACGAGCAAAACATCACGCACAACAGCGCCGCCAGAGGACCGTCCATGAGCCATTCTTTCACCTTGAAAAACGGCTCCAGGGCGCAGTTCAACCCGGATGACTCGACGCTGTCGATCACCACGCCCCTGGGCGAAGTCCAGCACAGCACCCTCGGGCGCGCCGAATCGCGCCTGCTCGACCTGCTGCTGGCCGAGCCCGGGGTGATCAAGACTCGCGAGCAGATCATCGAACACACCTGGAACGATCGAGTCGTTGCCTCCGGCAGCCTGAACCAGGTGGTGTTCTCCCTGCGCAACCTGCTCAACGACAGTCGTGACCACGACATCCTGATGACCATCCCGCGGCGCGGCTATCGCTTCAACCCGCTGTATGTCAGCGGCGGCCCACACACAGAGCCTGCGGCCGTGGCGACCGAGCCCGAACAGCTCGCTGTACCGGCTGGCGAAGCGCCCGCAACCACGACAAGACCACCGCTGAACGGGCTGCGGCTCGGCTATGCGGTGACCTTGCTCATGTGCCTGGCGACCCTGGCCCATTTCAGCCTGTCGGCAAAGCCCCCGAGCATCGAGGTCGCCAGCACCCAACGCGGCCAACTGACCCTCAACACCCTCGGCTTCAGCCTTGATGAGGCCCAGGCGCTGGGCAAGACCGTCAACCAGCAACTGCACAACCTGCCCAAGGACCTGGCCGGATACGTGTGGATCCACCAGTCCAAAAGCAATTACTCGATTTCATGCATTCGCACCGACCAGACCACCCGCAACCTGCTGTTCAACCCTCAGCACCGGGAACTCGCCGCTGTCCTGGCGCAATGCCTGGAGGTGAGCCTGTGAGCCTGTCGCACAAAACCACCTGGCAATGGCTGCTGCTGGCCCTGATCAACCTGGGCTGCATCGCTGCCCTGCTCTACTCGCCGGTGCCGTTCAAGAGCAACAGCAATTTCCACACCCTGAGCCGGCAATGGCTGGAAGATCAGAGCCAACTGAACACCGAGGAATTCCTCACCGTCAGCGAACATCGCATGACCCACTCGACCATCGAAAGCCTCGACGGCCAACTGCGCAATGCCACGCTCACCGCCGATATCATCCAGGCCAGCCCCAACGCCGTTGAGGTCAAAGTGGTGCGCGCCAAACTGAGCCAGGACAGCGAACTGTTCGCCATCGACAAAACCCCGGACCTGTTTTTTCGCCGCCAGTACGTGGTCCAGGAAGGCTCGACCCTCAACTACAGCTTCCTTGCCACTCCCAGCGACAACACCCTGTGTTTCTTCCAGCACGAGATGGATCGCCTGCGCTGCATGAACCACTGAAGGCGTGACAAATGACAATCAATGATTGGCGTTGAGCGCCACACAGGCCGAGCCTGCTGCATTTCCCCTGCCCCAGGAGACCCGCATGCTCAGCCGTCGCTTGAACGCCCTACCGCTCAAACAAAAAGTCCTGCTCTGCCTGTTCGCCTATCTGTGCGGCATCACCCTGGCCTGGCTGGTGGACATCTGAGCCAGCCGCCCCGCTGCCTTTTGCAACCGCCGAATTTGCACTGATCAGGGTCTCGTCATGACGTCGCGCGCAATCAAATTTCACTACGCCGTAGATGCCTCGCAACTGGAAATCACCTACCAGCCCATCTTTGGCGCACACCACGCGCGCCTGATCGGCGCCCGGGCCCTGCCACGCTGGACCCAGGACGGATTGAGCATCGCACCGGGCGCGCTCTGCCACATCGAATCGACAGCGGCCGTACTGCGCCAGATCGCCGAGGACTACAGCGGCTATTTGTGGGCCTGCAAAAACTTCACGATCCACCTCGAACTCAGCGCCCAGGCCATTCTCGACGCCCACTTCCCGGACCTGGTCGACGCGGTGCTGGCCCGCTACGACATTCCACCCCCGGCCCTCACCTTCGGCCTCGGGACCGGTGTGCGCCGTGATCAGCCAACAGGCGCCTCGCGGTTCACGGCCCAGCCGCTGTCCATCACCGCGCTGGCCCGGCGCTACTTCTCGATCGCCAATGAAGCCCAGACCCTGCCGCGCTGAGTCATGGCGGCAAACCAATAAGCATTAATGATTTTTATCAAGCCTTCATGCCGGGCATTGTCCCGCTCAACACCTCAGCCCCTTCATGTTTAAGGATTGCACCGCACATGCCATTTCGTAAGTTCGCCATCGCTTCCCTGCTTTCGTTGCTGTCGCTGCCGGCACTGGCCGATGACAAGGGTTTCTATGTGGGCGCGGGCCTGACCCAGATCGAAACCGACAACAGCTCCCTGAGCGATGAAGACAACAGCTACAAGGTCTTTGCCGGCTACCGCGCCAATGGCTACCTGGCGTTCGAAGGCGCGATCGTCGATCTCGGCAAGTTCAAGGAAGACAACCTGGACTTCGAAGGTCACTCGGCACAGGTCGCCGCCCACGTCGGCTTTCCCCTGGGCCAGCGTTTCCGTCTGTTCGGCAGCGTCGGGGCGCACGCCTGGGACGCCGACGGCAATGCCACCGACGACGACACCGGGGTCGACCTGACCTACGGCGCCGGAGTCGAGATGGACGTGTTCCGCAACATCGGCATCCGCGCCGAGTACGAAGTGCTGCAAGTCGGCGACATCGATCTGAATCAAACCACCGCCTCTGCCTATATACTGTTCTGATTGCACACACCGGGCGCGCACCGTGTTCGCCCGGTTTGATCCTTTCAGACAGCGCTATGCGTTTTCCAGGTACCCTCCCTGTCCAGCATGACCACCCTCGCGTCTCCTGCCCTGCTCACCCTCGAATCGGTTGCCCTGGACCAACTGTCCGTTGGCAATGACTTCTGGCGCATCGACTTCTCGTCCATCGAAAAAGATGCACGGGTGCAGCGCCTGCGCCACGTCCGCGGCCCACGCCTGCGCCACAGCCGCTTCGACCTCGGCTGTTCGATCAGCGCCGTCAGTAGCGTGCCCGAAGGCCACGTCACCCTGGCCCTGTCGCAATCGGCCACCGGCCGACCGACCTGGAACCAGCAGCGGCTGCACCCCAACGAGCTGATGGTGTTGTACAGCGGCGAAGAAGTGCATTACCAGGGTGAGCCGGACGAAGCGCTGTTCACCGTCACCACCACCCTCGAACACTACGAACAGTGCCGCCAGGCCCAGGGTGCCGTGGACGTGCTCAAGCAGCGCCGCGACCAGCGCTATCAGGCACCGGACCTGTGCTCGCTGAAATCGGCGGTGAATACCATCAGCGTCTCGCTGAACCAGCGCCATCCGCCGGATGCCCTGACCGGCGCGCAATGGGAAGCCACCTTGCTCGGTTCGCTGCTGCAGGCCCTGAGCCCCACAACCGAATCGACCCGCGAGGCGCCACTGCGCAGGAAAATCGCCAGCCAGGCCATCGACTACCTGCATGCCCACGCCCATACCACGGTGACCATGCAGCAACTGACCCAAACCCTGGGCACCCCGGGCCGCACCTTGCACCAGGGTTTTGTCGAGGCCTTCGGCACCACGCCCATGGCCTACCTGCGCACCCTGCGCCTGTCCAATGCCCGGCACGACCTGCTGACCCAGCGCTGGGCCACTGTCACCGAAACCGCCATGCAGTGGAATTTCTTCCATCTGGGGCGCTTCTCCCAGGACTATCAGCGCATCTACCGGGAAACACCGTCACAGACCTTTCGCCGCAACAGCGCCTGAGCGGCCGCTGACGGTCGCAGCAACAAAAGGTTACGGGTAAGATGGCGGCCTGCACGACCCCATCGCCCCACCGAATAAGTCGACCCCATGCCTTTCGAACTCAGCGTAGATCTCACCACCCTGGCCATTCTGGTCGCTGTCGCGTTCATTGCCGGTTTCATCGATGCCATTGCCGGCGGCGGTGGCTTGCTGACCACTCCCGCCCTGCTCACCGCCGGCCTGCCGCCACACCTGGTACTGGGCACCAACAAGCTCAGCGCGACCTTCGGCTCGGCGATTGCCAGCGTGACCTTCTACCGGCGCAAGCTGTTCCATCCCCGGCAGTGGGTGCACGCCATCGTCGGCACCCTGGTCGGCGCCTTGACCGGTGCGATCGTCGCCCACTACCTGCCGGCCGAATGGCTGAACAAGATGCTCCCGGTGATCGTCTTCGCCTGCGGCCTGTACCTGCTGTTCGGCGGCACGCCCAAGACGCCGACCGACAGCGATGCGCCGATCAAGAAGAAATGGCAGTCGACCCAGGGCTTCAGCCTGGGGTTCTATGACGGCGTGGCCGGTCCGGGCACCGGGGCGTTCTGGACCGTCAGCAGCCTGCTGCTCTACCCCATCGATCTGGTCAAGGCCAGCGGCGTGGCACGCAGCATGAACTTCGTCAGCAACGCGGCGGCGCTGTCGGTGTTCATTTTTTCCGGGCAGGTGGATTGGATCATCGGCGCAAGCATGGGCGTGGCCGTGATGGTAGGCGCCTTCTTTGGCGCACGCACCGCCATCAGCGGTGGGGCGAAGTTCATTCGCCCGGTATTCATCACTGTGGTCCTTGGCCTGACCGTGCGCCTAGCCTGGCAGCACTGGTTCAGCGTGGCCTAAGCGCCGCGCGACATAGACGTCGATCAGGTAACGGGCAATCGAGCGCGACGCCGGCAACGGCGGCAGCGCGTGAATGTTGAACCACTGCGCGTCTTCGATCTCGTCGGCTTGCGGGACGATCTCGCCGCTGGCGTATTCGGCATGAAAGCCCAGCATCATCGAGTGCGGGAACGGCCAGCACTGGCTGCCCAGGTACTGAATGTTCCTGACCTCGATCTGCACCTCTTCGCGCACCTCACGAATCAGGCAGTCCTCGGCCGACTCCCCCGGCTCGGCGAATCCGGCCAGGGTGCTGTAGACCCCACTGACAAAACGCGGCGAACGCGCCAGCAAAATCTCGTCGCCACGGGTGATCAGCACGATCATGCTCGGTGAAATCCGTGGGTAACTGCGCAGGTCGCACGGCGCGCAGTACATCGCCCGCTCGCGCGGTACCTGAACCATGGCCTGGCCACAGTTGCCGCAAAAGCGATGCTCGCGGGCCCAGGTGCCGATTTGCGCGGCATAGCCGAGCACCTTGTACAGGGTGTGATCGCCGTCGAGCATGAACGCGCGCAAGCCCTTCCAGTTGCAGCCCGGCACCTCGCTGGCGGCCTTGAGTTCGAGCAGGTACACCGGCTCACCGTCGAGGTGGCCGATACCGTGTTCGGCGAGGATCGACAGTTCCTGGCGCTTGAGCCATTCACGCGGGAACAGCGCGCCGTTGTCATCGAACAAAAAGCCCTCGGGGCTGCGAGCCACGGCCCAGCCGCCAGGGGTATCGGTGTCCAGTACTGCAGTGGTCCAGCGTGAAGTCATGTGTACTCAATCCAGAAATTCGGGTTTCTGTTTGCTCATATGGGCGGCCATGGCCACGCGCAGATCGTTGGATTGCAACATGGCGGCGTTCCAGGTGGCGATGTATTCCAGGCCATCGTTGATGCTGTGATCGCGCATATAGCTGATCATTTCCTTGGTCCCGGCGATGGCGATCGGCGACTTGGCGGCGATCTCGCGGGCAATGCCCATCACCCCTTCCAGCAGGCTGGCGGCGTCCGGGTAGACGCGGTTGACCAGGCCGATGGCCCGGGCTTCCTCGGCACCGAAGGTGCGACCAGTGTAAGCCAGTTCGCGCAGCATGCCGTCACCGATGATGCGCGGCAAGCGTTGCAGGGTGCCGACGTCGGCGGCCATGCCGATGTCGATTTCCTTGATAGAGAACTGCCCGTCGGCGGCGGCGTAGCGCATGTCGCAGGCGGAGATCAGGTCGATGGCACCACCCAGGCAATAACCCTGGATCGCTGCCAGTACCGGCTTGCGGCATTTGTCGACGGCATTGAACGAGGCCTGCAGGGCGAAGATCTTGCGTCGCAGCAGACGTGCGTTACGCCCGACGTCCTTGCCCATTTCCGTCGCAACGGAAGCGAGCATCATCAGGTCGATGCCCGAGGAGAAATGCTTGCCGGCACCGCTGATCACCACCGCACGCACTTCGTCAGTGTCATCGATCCACTGGAAAATCTCGATAATCTCGGTCCAGAACGCGGCATTCATGGCGTTGATCTTTTCCGGACGGTTGATCTGCACATGGGCGATGTTGTCCGCCAGTTCGACGCGAAAGGCTTGATATTCGGGCATGGCAGTAATCCTTGCAGGGTCTGGAAAAGAGCCCCGGACTATAGCAAGCCTGTATTGGCGGTCGAAGGCAGTGCTTCGGCCAAAAGCAGGACTGAAAAAAACCGCGCCTGCTCGGGGCAGGCGCGGTCGGTTGCAGCAGGTAAAGGGATCAGTGCATGAACAGCGCGATCAGGATGATGATCGGGATCGGCACACCGAGGAAGAACAATAGAAGTGAGCGCATGGGAATTCTCCTCTCGTTAGCGAAGTGGCGTTGGCGAAGTGGCAGGGATATAGCCGACCGGTTCCAGGTACACCACGGCATCCCGGCGACGACCACCGAAGGTGGCAGCGAGGCTGGCGAAGAAAGCACCGCAGAGCAGCGCGACGAACATCCACAGCGCAGTCCAGGCGGCGACGGTGCTGGCGGTGTCGGCGGCCTCCTTGGCAGCTTGTTTGGCGTGCTCAACCGCCTGGCGGGCCTTGCCGTAGACCTCATCGACCCGGCGCTCGGCATCGGCCTGGCTGAGGTTGGTACGCTGGGCCACCAGTTGCGCAAGGTAGGTACGGTCTTCCGGAGTCAGTTGGCCGTCGTTACTCATGCTCTGCACAAAAATCCGTGCTACGGCAGCGTGGGCTGCGTCGTCGCTGACGGCGGCAGGACGATCATCGCGAAACAGCGTATCGACGAAATAGCCGTAGTCGTTGCTGGAGCCCTGGCTGGCAGCGGTGCCGGCCACCTGGGTCATGGCACTGGCGGCACCGCCGGCGACGCTGGCACCGGCCTGCACCCCACCACTGATGACATTGCTGATGGAGCCGACCACCAGGGTCGCAGTCACCAGCGTCGCGACTGCCCAGGCGAGGAAGCCGTGGGCGGTGTCGCGAAAGTACACCTCATCACCATGCATGTTTTCCCATTTCACCCGCAGGCGTCCGGCGATATAACCACCCAATCCCGAGGCGACGATTTGCGTGAACGCCAGCCAGACGATCGTCGATATCCCCAGGCCCTTGGCACTGACCCCGCTGTCGGCCCAAGGCGACACCGCCGAAAAGCCCAGGCCGAAACCCAGTACGACGAGAATCAGCGACAACGCGGCAGCCGCAGCCGCCCCGGCAAAAATCGCCGCCCAGGACACCCCCGACACGGCACTCGAGGCCGGCAGGTCGGAGGGGTACATATCGGAGGATCTATTCATAGTGGTGGTGCTCCAGGCATGGGAAAACGCTTCACCTGGAGGATTGCAGCGGGCGTGCCAGTCGAAAGGATTTATAAAATCCTTCTATTTCATAGAGTTATGAAATCATTCGATAAAGGCGGTCATGCAATTTGCAACAATCTGTGTCTGAGGGCGGGTTAAATGCATTGGATAGCCCTTGCGACACGAGGTCGAACACAAGCTCCGGATTCACTCTGGATCCACTGGTAGGAGCGAGCCTGCTCGCGAAAAACCCGAGGCCGCCGCGCACATCCAGGACAGCTGCGTCATCGTTGACGATCTTCGCGACGATGCGACGATTCGACAGGCTCGCTCCTGCAGTTTTGGCCGCAGGCGAACGCAATCCCTGCTCGGGAAGGGGCCGGCAGATCCAGCATGTGAAGTGACTGATACACCGCTTTCGCTGGCAAGCCAGCTCCTACGACCCTCTATGAAAGTTAATTTAGCAACCCCACGCCCATTTCTTGGCACACTACCCCGGTAATCCATTTACCCCAGGCAAACCCCATGACCCGAATCCTGACCATTGAAGACGACGCGGTCACCGCGCGGGAGATTGTTGCCGAGCTGAGCAGCCATGGCCTCGACGTCGACTGGGTGGCCAATGGTCGCGAAGGGCTGGCGCGGGCGGTCAGTGGTGACTATGACCTGATCACCCTCGACCGCATGCTGCCGGAACTCGACGGCCTGGCCATCGTCACCACCCTGCGCACCATGGGCGTGTCGACACCGATCCTGATGATCAGCGCCCTGTCCGATGTCGATGAACGGGTGCGCGGCCTGCGTGCCGGTGGCGACGACTACCTGACCAAACCCTTTGCCACCGACGAAATGGCCGCCCGGGTCGAAGTGCTGCTACGCCGCCAAAACACGGTCAAGAACTTCGAAACCACCCTCGGCGTCGCCGACCTCGAACTCAACCTGATCAGCCGCGAAGCCACCCGCGCCGGCCAGGTGCTGACCCTGCTGCCCACCGAATACAAACTGCTGGAATTCCTGCTGCGCAACAGCGGGCAGATCCTCTCGCGGATGATGATTTTCGAAGAGGTCTGGGGCTATCACTTCGACCCCGGCACCAACCTGATCGACGTGCACATCGGCCGCCTGCGCAAGAAGGTCGATCCACCGGGCCTGCTGCCACTGATCCGCACCGTGCGAGGCTCGGGCTATGTCATTGCTGAACCCGTCTAAAGGCTGGCGCTCGTCCAGCAGCCGCCTGCTGGCGCTCTACAGTTCGCTGTTCGTGGTCTGGAGCTGCCTGTTGCTGGGGGTGATGTACTACGAGGTGTCGAGCTACCTCGACAACCTCGCGCGGCACTCGATGATGCAGCGCCAGCACCTGTTCTCGCGCTTTCACGGCAGTCAACTGGACGAAGCGCTACTCGCCAGCCGCACCTTCGACCAGCGCGGGGTCGATGCCTATGGCCTGTTCGACGCGCTGCAACGCCCCCTGCACGGGCTGATCCGACAGATCCCCGACGACCTGCCGCTGGACGGCCAGGTGCATGAGCTGGACAACTGCGGCGACCCGGATGACAGCCTGCTGGCCCACGCCAGTTGCGACGCCGTGGCCACCCCGACCCTCGACGGCCGCTGGCTGGTGCTGGTGCGCGACAACGGCTCGCTGTTCGCGGTGACGCGGATCATCCTCCACGCGCTGTTCTGGGGGGTATCGCTGACGATCATCCCCGGCGTCGCCGGCTGGTACCTGCTGCGTCGCCGCCCCTTGCAGCGGATTCACGCCCTGCAGGCCAGCGCCGAAGCCATAGTCGCTGGCAACCTCAATCATCGCCTGCCGCTGTCCAGTCGCCGCGACGAACTGGACATGCTCGCCGCCATCGTCAACGCCATGCTCGAGCGCATCGAGCGCCTGGTCAACGAGGTCAAGGGTGTGTGCGACAACATTGCCCATGACCTGCGCACCCCGCTGACCCGCCTGCGCGCCCAGCTGTACCGGATGCAGCAGCAGGCCGGGGAGGGCTCGGCCGAAGCAGCGCAGCTGGATCAGGTAATCGGCGAAACGGATACCTTGATGGCGCGCTTTCGCGGCTTGCTGCGGATTTCCGAACTGGAAGACCAGCAACGCCGCTCGGGCTTCGTACTGTTCGATCCGCTGCCGCTGCTGCAGGAGCTACACGATTTCTACCTGCCGCTGGCCGAGGAAGGCCAGTTGACCCTGACCCTGCAAACACCCGCCAGCCTGCCGCCGGTGACCGGCGACCGCGCGCTGCTGTTCGAGGCGCTGTCGAACCTGCTGAGCAACTCGATCAAGTTCACCCCGGTCGGTGGCGACGTGATCCTGCGGGCCAGCGATCAGGCTGGCAGCACCCGGATCGAGGTCGCCGACTCGGGCCCGGGAATACCCGCCGACAAACGCGCAGCGGTGTTCCAGCGCTTCTACCGGGTCGACGACAGCGCGCAGAACGGCGGCTTCGGTCTCGGCCTGTCGATTGTCGCCGCGATCGTCCAGTTGCACGGCTTCAACCTCGAGGTCGGGGTCAGCGAGCGCGGCGGCGCGCGCCTGACCCTCGACTGCCGGCAACGCCTGCTGGCGCCTACTGAGTGATGCAACGGGTGGTCGTGGTGACCCGGGTCACCTCACCGTCGGCCCGGGCATAGCCGAGCACCTGGGTGTTATCGCTGCTGTTGCAGGTTTTCACCGGGGGCGCCTGGACGACCACCGGCGGTGGTGGTGGGCTGGCGCAACCGCCGAGGGTGGCGAACGCCAGGAACAGTGCAGCCAGGGCAGATCTCATAGATAGGTGCATGAGGTGGCCTGCAAATGTGATGAGTGGGGAGCGGCTCTTTACCGGGCACGCCTGAACTGTAGAGCGGCGCAGGCTGACGATAGTTCAACGCGCCCTACTCGGCCGACCACAGGCGCCGCAGGCCGCTGCTGCCCAACTCGTAGCGAAGCTCCTCGACCATGCGTTGCAGATCGCTGTCACTGCTCAACCTGGCCGGCTTGATCCCGGTCACGACCAGGTTGACCTGGCCGCTGTGCAGTTCGAACACCCGCAGGGTCAGGGAGCCGTCGCCGTCCACGTGCAACTCGCACGCCAGAGGCGCGAGGGCACGTTCGATGTAACTGCGCAGTTGCGCGTGGCTGATCACGGCAGGCACCTGTGTACTGGGAAGGGATGTGCCAACGTCCGCTGGATATTATCCAATGGACGTTTTCGCACCCTGACAGCCTAGGGACCTGCGCGTCGGCGCAACAGCCGAGTTTGCACTATTGCGGCTGGTGCATTTGCACCTTCATTTCGGGCGTTTTGCCCGATGCTCGGTGCCAAACAAGCCGCGTTCACGCGCCCAGACGATGGCTTCGCTGCGGCTGTGCACCGCCAGCTTGGAATAGACCGTGGCCACGTGATTGCGGATGGTATTGGGCGCAAGCCCCAGGCGCGCGGCAATCTCCTTGTCGGCCAAGCCCTCGCAGATCAGCCCCAGCACGTCGCGCTCGCGGGCCGTCAGCTCGGTAAAGGTCACCCCCGGTTGCTGGGCCCGCTGCGGGTTCTTGGCGTTGGCGAGTTTTTCGATCAGGGTCTGGCTGAACCAGGAGGCGTCCTGCATCACTTCCTCAATGGCCGCCACCAGCTCGGTCTCGGTGCGCTTGCGCTCGGTGATGTTCATCAGCACCAGCAGGTAGCAGCTGTGCTCGTGAATGCTCACGGTGTCGGCCCATACGGCGCAATCGATCAGCTCGCCGCCCTTTCTGCACACCTTGAGGTCGAGGCTGTCGAGCCGGCCATGCTTTTTCAGCTCGGCAAACAGCTTATGGGCGGCGTCCTTGCTGTCCGTGAGACCGATATCCGCCAGGGTCTTGCCCAGCAACTCATCAACCGGGTAGCCGCTGGTGGTGATGAACGCCTCATTGACCTCGGCAATCTGCAGGGTCTCGGCACTGCACACCAGGGTCGGCACCGGACTCATGCGAAACGACTTGGCGAAGCGCTCTTCGCTATGGCGCAGGGCAGTTTCGGCGCGACGGCGCAACTCCAGGTCGACGAAGGAAAACAGCATGCAGGCTTGTTCGTTGAATTCCAGCGGTTGCCCCGCCACCACCACCAGCTTGCGACTGCCATCGGCGACCCGGAGATCAGCCTGCATCTGCGGAATGGTAATGCCCTGGCTCAGGCGCTCGATCGCCAGCTCGCGGCGCTCGGCGTCCTCCAGCACATCGCGCTCATACAGCGAACGGCCGATGATCTGCTCGCGGGAAAAGCCGGTCATTTCGACAAAGCCCTGATTGACCTTGATGTAACGCAAATCGCTGAGGCGGCAGATCACCGCGGGCGCCGGATTGGCATTGAAGGTTTTTTCGAAACGCTGCTCGGCGCCGGCCCATTCGGTGGCGTCGCTCAGGATCAGCACCATGGATTCCACTGCGCCCTGGGCATCGGTCAGGACCAGGCTGCGCACGCGGTGCACCCAGGTGCGTTCGGGGTCGGCGGTGGGCGTGACTTCCACCAGCACATCGCTGAAGGTTTCGCCGTTGGCCGCGCGGCTGATGGGGTAGTTTTTCAGCGCCACCGGGTGGTTGTTGCGATAGCGCAAGCGGAAACGTTTCGCGTACTCGCGGGCATTGCTGCCCAGGTCGCTGATGCGTTCGACGCCGTGCATCAACAGCACCGCATCGTTGGCCCACAGCAGGCTCTTGTCGGCATCCAGCAGGATCACGCCGTCGGACAACCCGGCGATGATCTGCTGCATCTGGCGGCGATTGGTTTCGGTGACCAGAACATCCTGACTCATTGCATCTCCCCGATTCGCTGGGCCGCAGCCCTTGTGAAGGGTACGACCGCAGCGCTTGAGGATAGTGCAGCGCTAGTGCACGCGCGCGGCAAGCGTGCCCTCCTCCAGCACCAATTCGCGCAGGGTGTCGAGGAACAATTTGAGCACCGGCGAGCTGTCGTCGGCACGATAAGTCGCGTACAGCGGCACCTGGGGCAAGGCCGGGGCCAGGCTGCGAAACACCACGCCGGCCGGGGCCAATTGCTCGATCGAGGCCGGCAACAAGGCCACGCCAAAGCCGGCGCGGACCAGGCTGAGCAAGGTCTGCACCTCGATCACCTGCTGGCTGATCTGCGGGGTGAAGCCGGCCTTCAGGCAGCATTCGTAGAGGAAATTGGCGAAGCGCGACTGCTTCAGCTCCAGCGCGACAAAAGGCTCCAACGCCAGGTCAGCCGGGGCCAGGGTGCTGCGCGCGGCGAGTGGATGATCCACTGGCAGCACCACGCGAATCGGTTCATAGATCAGCAGTTCGTTGCGCAATTCAGGATCATCAGTGCCGACCCGGAACACACAGGCATCGATGCGTTTCTCCTTGAGCGCCGACAACTGCGCCGCCGGGGTCATTTCGTGCAGGCGCCAGCTCACCTGCGGATAGCGCTCGCGAAAACGGCTCAAGGCTCGCGGCAGCACGCCGACCATCACCGAGCTGATCATGCCGATTTCCAGTTCACCGAGTTGCCCGCGCCCGGTCTGACGAGTCAGGTCCAGCGCCCGCTCCAGTTGCTCGAACACTAGCGGCGCCTGCTGCTTGAGCACCGCCCCGGCGGCGGTCAGCTCGACCCGATGGTGACTGCGCTCGAACAGCGGCGTGCCCAGTTCCTCTTCCAGCAGACGAATCTGCTGGCTCAAGGGCGGCTGACTGATGTGCAGCCGGGTGGCGGCACGACCGAAGTGCAGCTCTTCGGCCAGGGCCATGAAGTAACGCAACAGGCGCAGGTCCATGGCCCGTTACCCCGTCACACTCAGGTCCAGCGGCGTCGAGCGCTGGCGGATGCCGGTCAGGCTGAACAGCGCATTGGCAATCGCCGGCGCCACCGAGGGGCTGCCCAGCTCGCCGACACCACCGGGTTTGGACGGTTCGCCATCGAGCACCAGGATGTCCACTTCGGGCATGTCCGACATGCGTGGCACCCGGTAATCGTGGAAATTGCTCTGCAGCACCTGACCGCCTTTCATCTCCATGCGGTCGAACAAACCATGGCCCAGGCCCCACATCAAGCCGCCGTAGATCTGCTCCTCGACCCCGCCCGGTGACACCGCCAGACCGCAATCGACCACACAGGTCAGCTTGTCGACGCGAATCTCGCCGGCCTGTTTCACCAGACGCGCGACCACTGCGATGAAGCTTGTGTAGCCCTGATTGGTGGCGATGCCCAGCGCCGTCCCTTGCGGCAGCGGCTGGCCCCAACCGGCGCGCGCGGCGGCCTGCTGCAGCACGCTGACGTGACGGGGCCGCTCATGCATATGGGCCAGGCGAAAGGCCAAGGGGTCCTGGCCGGCGGCATGAGCCAGTTCGTCCATGAAACTTTCCACGGCAAACACGTTGGGGATGAAGCTCACCGAACGGTACCAGCCGCTGGGCACGCCGGGTTCATGGCGGACCCAGGCCAGGTCGAGGTGCGGAGCCCGGTAGGCAAAATCCCAGGCGGTGATGGCCTCGGTGGTGCTGTAGTCCATGTGATCGGGACGCTCGAAATAGCCCGGTTCCCACTGCTCCGGCGAGGCCGGCGACACCGCGTTGAGCTGCAAGGCGCGCAAGCCGCCATCGGCATCCAGCGCGCCCTTCATGCGGTGGAAAGTCGCCGGGTGGGCGAACAGCGCGCGCATTTCGTCCTCACGGCTGTTCATCAGTTTCACCGGCACCGCGACCTGCTGCGCCAGGTAGGCGACCTCAAACAACCAGTACTTGGATTCGCGCGCACCGAAGCTGCCACCGGAAACCATCTCGTTAATCGTCACTTTGCTGCGGGGGATCTTGCACACCAGCTCCGCCGCTTCCAACGCCGAGGACGGCACCTGCACCCCGCCCCAGTAGGTGATGGCGCCGTCCTTGACCTGGGCGCTGATGCACAGCGGCTCCAGCGGGTTCTGCACTTTGTAGGGCATCACGTAGTCGGCTTCCACCAGCTGCTTGGCCAGCGGCCATTGGCTGGCGACGTCACCGGCGCTCAGGGTCGGCACCCGCAGTGCCTTGCTGTCGCCAATGGCCGCAGCCTGGGCGGCGGGCAGCTCGGCGCTGGCGAAATCCTTCAGCGCCGACTCGCTCCACTGCACCTTGAGCAACGCCCGGCCCTGGCGCGCCGCCCAGTAATCATCGGCGAGCACGGCGACGCTTTCCTGATTGCCCCCCAGCACATCCGAGCGCCCGGGAATCCGCAGCACCTTGCGCACCCCCGGCACTTTCAGCGCGGCACTGGCATCGATGTCCAGCACCTTGGCGCCGACCACCGGAGTGCGTTGCAGCACCGCCACCAGCATCCCGGGCAACTGCACATCAAGGCTGTACTTGAAGCCGCCGCAGACCTTGGCCGCGGCGTCGCGCTTGTGCCGCAGCTTGCCGATGTACTTGAACTCAGCCGGATCCTTGAGCCTGACCTGCGCGGGTGCCGGCAAACTCGCCGCCACCGCCACCAACTCGCCGTAGCCCAGGCTGCGCTGGCCATCGCCGTGCAGCACGCGGCCGTTGTCGGTGCGGCAACTCGCCGGGCTGACCTGCCATTGCTGGGCCGCCGCGGCAATCAGCAAAGCGCGCGCGGTGGCGCCGGCCGTGCGCAGGCGCTCGTACTCGAGGGACACGCTGGTGCTGCCGCCGGTGGAAAAGACTTTCCATACCGGGTGGATATAGGCCTCGAAGAATGGATCTTCGGGGGAGATCACCTGGACCCGCATCGGGTCGACGTCCAGTTCTTCGGCAACGCAGGCTGCCAGGGCGGTGTGGGTGCCGGTGCCGGAGTCGTGCTTGTGCACCACCAGCTTGACCGTGCCATCGGCAAAGATTCGCACCCAGGCGTTGGGCTCGAACTCAGTGGCCGCCGGTGTCTTGGTATCGCCGGATGCCAGGCTGGGCGGCAGGTAGAAGGCAATCGCCAGGCCCGAGGCGACCGTAGCGGCCTGTTTGAGGAAGGTGCGGCGCGGCAGTTCGGGACGGTTCATCAGGCCTCCCTGGTCGCGGCAGCCGCGCGTTTGATGGCCTGGTTGATGCGCCCGTAGGTGCCGCAGCGGCACAGATTGCCGGACATCGCGTTGCGGATCGAATCGTCGGTCACCGCCGCGCCGGTATTGAGCAAGGCCGCCGCCGACATGATCTGCCCGGATTGACAGTAGCCGCATTGCGGCACATCTTCGGCGACCCAGGCCAGTTGCAGCGGATGGCTGTTGGTTGGCGACAGGCCTTCGATGGTGGTGATCTGGTGGCCGACGGCGGCACTGACCGGCAACTGGCAAGCGCGCACCGCGACACCATCGAGGTGCACGGTGCAGGCGCCACACAGGCCCATGCCACAACCGAATTTGCTGCCGGTGAGGTGCAGGCGGTCACGCAATACCCATAACAAGGGCATGGAGGGCTCGGCCTCTACCTGCTCGTGTCGTACGCCGTTTACCGTAAGGTCGATCATTGTCAGGCTCCCGCAGAGCGGCCCGTCTTTGTGCGGGCCTGGTGCCGGGATTATTGAAAAACCGCGGCAAATCGGGCCAGCGACGTTTTCTGCCAAGCGCTGTAAGGAGGACTAACAGCATGTACAAGCGATACCCGTCAGTGCAGTCGATGAACGCGTTCATCCAGGCGGCGCGCAGCGGCAGCTTTTCCAGTGCCGCGCGCAAACTCGACCTCACCCACAGCGCGATCAGCCAGCAGATTCGCTCGCTTGAAGACTTCATCGGCCAGCCGTTGTTCGTCCGCGAAGGCGGCGGCAGCACCCTGACCGATGCCGGGCAACTGTTCGCCAGCGTGCTCTCCGATGGCCTGGCCCAGGTCGATCGCGCACTGTCTTCGGTGAAGAACCGCAGCGTCGGCCAACGCCTGACCCTGGATGTCGACAGCGAACTGGCGCAGAGCTGGCTCAACCCGCGCCTGCCGCAATTGCTGGCAGCGCTGCCGGACACCGAGGTGGTGTTGCTGTCGATGCCGCGCTCGGACCGCAGTGCGTTCGAGCGGGTCGACCTGGCGCTGCGCTACGGTTATGGCGATTGGGAAGACTGCGAGATGACTCAGATCTGCGGTGACCGGGTGCTGGCCGTCGCCTCCCCCGAGCTTCTGAAACGCCATGGTCTGCAACCCCCCATTAGCCCGGAGCAGGTGCTGCAACTGCCGCTGCTGGGCTACACCCGCCGCTCGTGGATCCCCTGGCTCGACGCCGCCGGCCTGGAGCCCCGCGAGCCTGGCGCGCAGGTGATCTTCGACAATGCCGCCAACCTGATCGCTGCCGCCGAAGCGGGGGTTGGCGCCGGGCTGGTGCGGGGGTTGTTGGCGGCGGATGCGTTGCGCAGTGGGCGGTTGGTGGCGCTGAATGAGGCGCAGATTGCTGCGCATTACAACCTATATGCAGTGTGGCCGCCGGGGCATGGAGAGCGGGTTGCTGGGGTGGTGGAGGTGGTGCGGGGGATGGCGGCGGCTACGGTTTAGGTTGATAAGAGCGGTTGCGCGCGGCCCGAATGCACGCGCAGAATTCTGTGGGAGCTGCCCGGGCGGCGTTCCGTTGCTAGCGATGGCTATTGGTTGGTGTACATATCCATTCCTGCGGTAACGGCGGCTTATGGTTTCGCTTTTACAGCGAGTCCCTTTTTCAAACGCCAAAAAGGAACCAAAAGGCTTTGCCCCAACATCCGGCCACCTCGCCTAGGCTCGGGGTACCTTCGCTCCGGCATCCATCCGTGGGTCATCGCCTCGGGTTGGCTTCGCTGGCACCTCCTCTCGATGACTGCGGCTTCACCGCAGCGCGCTATGCGCTCCCCTCGGATGAATGCCTGCACTCAGCCATCTGTAACGGGGCCGGTGGATCAAAATCAAATGCGGCCGAGGCGGCCTACCGGCCGGCCTGGGGACCTATGCAGTGGATGCAAATCTTTCGATTGACCATGACATTGTAGGAGCCAGCCTGCTGGCGATGGTCGTCAACGATAACGCGTGCTGTCTGGATGTACGCGGCAGCCTCAGGTTTTTCGTCGGAACGCCGCCCGGAGCCGGCTCGCTCTTACAGTGGATCTGCGTTGCATACAGATTTTGAAATCGACCAAGGACAGTGTAGGAGCGAGCTTGCTCGCGAGGATCGTCAACGATAACGCGTGCTGTCTGGATGTACGCGGCAGCCTCAGGTTTTTCGCGAGCAAGCTCGCTCCTACAGGCTTCTGCGCCAACCAGAGAAAACAGGCCGGCCGGCAGGCCGCCTCGGTTGCTGTGACCACTCAACAGGCCGAGCGTTAGCTCGCCTGCCGCTTTTGATCTTGATTCACCGGCCCTTCGGGAGGCTGAGCGGAGGTATTCATCCGGGGGGAGCGCGCAGCGCGCTGCGGCGCAGCCGCAGTCATCGAGAGGAGGTGCCAGCGAAGCCAACCGGAGGCGATGACCCACGGATGGATGCCGGAGCGAAGGGACACCGAGCCTAGGCGAGGTGCCGGACGCAGGGGCAAGACCTTTTGGGTACTTTTGGGGCGTTTGCCAAAAGTGCCTCGCCGTAAGGGCGAAACCATAAGCCGCCGTAACCGCAGGAATGGATATGTACACCGATAAATAGCCATCGCTGGCAGGCCAGCTCCCACAATAGAGCTAGCGTTGCTGCAGGAATGGAAACGTACACCTGAAAAATGCCATCGCTGCAATGAGGCACCCCAACCATATCCCCCGCCTATCACCCCCTCGCCCAATTAATATTGTACGAACCCAACCCCCTCTCCCAATACTCGCCCCCATGCAGACAGCGTCCCGAGCCGGATGCGCACAGGCGAGGGAATGGGTGATGCGTCATCCATAGAAACGGCCGATTGCCCGGGACGTGGCTGCTGTGAACCGCAAGGTTCCCTTCCCCGCTCTATCAGGAGATCGACTTCAATGATCATCGATATCAGTTGCTATCCCACCGACCTGGTGGACCTCGCCTGGAGGCATGACGGTGACCCCTTCACCGGCGAGCGTCTGCTGGAGATGATGGATGGCCCTTATATGGTCAACGGCAAACCCCGGCGCATCGACAAGTGCTTCATCCAGCCCCCCCAGGGCAACACCATCTACACCTGGACCGACGGCGATCTGACCGGTCGCGAATCCATCGACGCCTACATGGCGTACACCCTGAAGATGGTCCAGACCTACCCCGACCGCTTCATCGGCTGCTTCGTCTACAACCCCCGTTGCGGCGTCGAGAACGGCGTCGAGGCGATCGAGCGCTACGTCACCCAGCACGGTTTCAAGATGGTCCAGATGCAGGCCAACATGCACGCCTATCGTCCCGACCGGGCGCTGGACTGGGTACGTCCGGCCTTCGAGAAATGCGCCGAGCTGGGCATTCCGGTCAAGCTGCACACCGGTGACGGGCCATACAGCATCCCGTCGGAATGGGTGCCGATGATCAAGGAGTTCCCCAACGTCAATTTCATCATGGCGCACTTCGGCGTGCAGACCGGCGGGGTCTATGTGTTCGAGCCGATGCAATGGGCCATGGAACTGCCCAACGTCTACTGCGAATCAGGCTGGTGCCTGCAGTCGCGGATCGTCGAGTTCGCCAAGGTCCTGCCGACCCACAAGATCCTGTTCGGCACCGACACTCCGCCGAACGAGCCGGGCATGTGGCTGCGCCTGCTGGAAGTGCTGTGCCACGAGCCGCCGCAGGGCATGAACCTCGACGAGGACACCCTCGAAGAGTACCTGGGCAACAACACCGCACGGATGATCGGCCTCGAACCGACGCCGCCACCGCGCACCGTTTGCGAAGCAGAGGCGCAGCTCAAGCGCCCCGTCACCACCCAATTGGCCAGGAGCTGAAGCGATGATTATCGACACCCATCTGCACCCCACCAACCTGGTCGACGAGGCCTGGCGCCACACCGGCGAACCCTTCACCGGCGAGCGCATGCTCAAGCTGATGGACGGCCCGTACATGATCAACGGCAAGCCACGCCGCATCGACATGGGCTTCATCCAGCCGCCACCGGGCAACACCGGCTACCGTGACGGCAACCGCCGTGGCCGCGAGGGCGTGCGCGACTACATGTCGTACATCTCCGAACTGTGCGTGAAGTACCCGGATCGTTTCATCGGCAACTTCAACTTCAACCCGCGCTGGGGACCGGAAAACGGTGCGGCGGAGCTGGAATTCCACATCAAGGAATACGGCTTCAAGATGCTCAAGCTGCACGCCAACATGCACGGCTATCGTCCGGACCGCGCGCTGGACTGGCTGCGTCCGGCGATGAAGGTTTGCGCCAAGTACAACATCGTGGTGCTGATCCACACCGGTGACGGCCCGTACACCATTCCAACGATGTTCTACCCGATCATCCGCGAATTCCCGATGGTCAATTTCATCATCGGTCACTTCGGCATCCAGACCGGCGGCAACTACTCGTTCGAGGCGTTCTGGATGGCCATGGACACGCCCAACGTGTACTGCGAATCGGGCTGGTGCTTCCAGTCGCGGATCGTCGAGTTCGCCAAGGAACTGCCGCGCAACAAGATCGTGTTCGGCACCGACTCACCGCCGAACGAACCGGGGATGTGGCTGCGCGAGCTGGAGGTCTTGTGCTCGCCGGCGCCGCAGGGCCTGGGGATCGATGAGGATCACCTGGAGGATTACCTGGGCAACAACATCGCCCGGCTCTGCGGCATCGAGCCGACTCCACCGCCCAAGGACCTGATCGAGGCGGATATTCGCCTGACCACGACCTACCTCTAAGCGCAGAACCGGTACGGATACCGAAACCCGAATCCGAACCGGAACCTGTGGGAGCTAGCCTGCTAGCGATTGCAGTGTGTCAGCCAATACAAATGCCGGCTGACACGGCCTCATCGCTAGCAGGCTAGCTCCCACAATGAGCTCGCCAACCTCAATCGTTAAGCGCTCTAACGAGGTGCATCCATGACCCTCTTCACCCTTGGCGACACCCAGGATTTCCACGTTTTCATCGACGCCTACCGCGAGCAATTCCCCGACGATGTGCTGACCATTGACCAGCCGCTGTCGGCCGACCAGGACGTCACCGCGCTGGTCGATGCCCTCGCCAGCCAGGGCCGCGACCCGCTGCTGATCTGCGAAAACGTCGGCTCGCTCGGTGTGTCGGTCGCCACCAACCTCTTCGCCTCGCGCACTCGTATTGCGCGGATGCTCGGCGTCACCCCGGCGCAGCTCCACGAAACCTTCCAGACCCGCGCGAACAACCCGATCCCGCCACGCTACGTCGAGAGCGGTCCGGTGCTCGACGAAATATTCGAAGGCGAAGCGGTGGACCTGGCGCTGCTGCCGATGCTCAAGCATTTCGACAGCGACCGCGGGCCCTACGTCACCAATGCGGTGATCATCGCCCAGGATCCGGTGACCGGCATCGCCAACATGAGCTATCACCGCTCGATGAAGCATGCGCGCCAGGCCCTGGCCACCAGCCTGCACTCACGCGGCCATCTGTGGCGCATGCTCCAGGCCGCCCGCGAGCGTGGCGAAGAATTGCCAGTAGCGATGGTGGTCGGCGCTCACCCGCTGTTCATGCTCGCCGCCGCCGCGCGCCTGCCGTTTGGCAGCGACGAGCGCGCCGTGGCCGGTGGTCTGTTCGGTGCACCGCTGGAACTGGTCAAGACCCCGCGCTACGGCATCGGCGTGCCGGCCTTCGCCGAGTTTGTCCTCGAAGGCGCCATCGACCCCACGGCCTACGCCGAAGAGGGGCCGTTCGGCGAGTTCAGCGGCTACTCCTCCGACCGCTCGACCAACAACGTGCTGCGGGTCGACACCCTGCTGCGGCGCAAGGACGCCTGGCTGGTGGACGTGGTCGGCGGGCGCTACGCCGAGCACCTGACCCTGGCGCGCCTGCCCCGCGAAGCGGAGATGAGCGAAAAGCTCAAGGCGCGTTTCCCGGCGGTGACCGCGGTGCACTACCCCAACTCCGGCACCCATTTCCATTGCTACGTGGCCCTCGACCAGAGCCGCGACGGCGAGGCCCGGCAAATCATGCTGGCACTGCTGGGCTGGGATCCGTACCTGAAAAGCGTGATCGCCGTGGACAGCGACATCGACATCAGCGACGACAGCCAGGTGCTCTGGGCCTTGGCCACACACTTCCAGCCGCATCAGGACCTGTTCGTCATCGACGGTCTGCCGGGCAGTCCGCTGGACCCCTCGTCCTCGGTCAACGGCACCACCTCGCGCATGGGCCTCGACGCTACCCGTGGCTCGGGCTTCGACGGCATCCGCGCGCAATTGAGTGCCGAGGTGCAAGCCAGGGCCCGGAATCTGCTCGCGGGGCTGCGGTCATGACCGCGCAGCGCCTGGTGGTGGGCATCAGCGGCGCCTCGGGCTTTATCTACGGGGTGCGCCTGCTGCAGTTGCTCGCCGAACTGCGCATCGAAAGCCACCTGATCATTAGCCGCGCGGCGCTGCTGACCATGGCCCACGAGACCGACTACAAGCTCGCCGACGTCACCGCCCTGGCCAGCCACTACCACCGCAGCGATGACATGGCGGCGGGCATTGCCAGCGGTTCGTTTCGCTGCCTGGGCATGGTGGTCGCGCCCTGTTCGATGCGCACCCTGGGGGAAATTGCCACAGGCACTTCATCGAGCCTGATCAGCCGCGCCGCCGACGTCACCCTCAAGGAACGCCGCCCCCTAGTGCTGATGGCCCGGGAAACCCCGCTGACCCTGGCGCACCTGCGCAACATGACCGCCGTCACCGAAATGGGCGGGATCATCGCCCCGCCGGTGCCAGCTTTCTATGCCCGCCCGGAAAACCTCGGGCAGATGATCGACCACAGCCTGGGCCGGGTCCTCGACCTGTTCGGCCTCGACAGCGGCACGGCGCTGCGCTGGCGCGAGCCGGACACACAAACCCCTCGTAGGAGCGAGCTTGCTCGCGAAGAGGCCATGCCAGCCACCGATGATGTGACTGACCCACCGCCTTCGCGAGCAAGCTCGCTCCTACAAAAGCCTTATCCAGTCATCAAAAGGAGCCTCACATGACCACTCCCTTCAACGCCCCAACCCCCAACCGCAAGATCCCGGTGACCATCCTCACCGGCTTCCTCGGCGCCGGCAAAACCACCCTGCTCAACTACATCCTCAAGGAGAACCACGGGCGCAAGATCGCGGTGATCGAGAATGAGTTCGGCGAGGTCGGCATCGACGGTGACCTGGTGCTCAGCTCGGAAACCGAAGAAATCTACGAGATGGTCAACGGCTGCGTGTGCTGCACCGCCGAGGTTCGCGAGGACCTGGTGCGCATCGTCCGCGAGCTGGTGGCGCGCCCGGTGCGCCTCGACCATATCCTGATCGAGACCAGCGGCCTGGCCGATCCGTATCCGGTGGCGCAGAGCTTCTTCATCAACGACCCGATCGCCGAGGAAGTGGAGCTCGATGCGATCGTGACCATGGTCGACGCCAAGCATGTCGCCCAGCACCTGGAAGACCTGCAACTGGACGGCGTCGACAACCAGGCGGTGGACCAGATCGTCTGTGCCGACCGCATTGTGATCAACAAGGTCGACCTGGTCAGCGAGGCCGAAGTCGCCGCCCTGAGTGCAAAAATCCGTGGCCTCAACGCCACCGCCGAACTGGTCACCAGCCACTACGCGCAGATTGACCTGTCGCGGATCCTCGGGGTTGGCGCCTTCGAATCGACCCAGAAACTCATGGAAATCGGCGCCGAGCACCAGCACCACGCCGACGATCACCACCACGAACACGAGCACGATGAACTCGACCACCAGCACGACCCCAGCGTGTCCTCAGTGGGCATCAGCGTCGACGGCGCGGTCAATCTCGGTGCCTTCCATCGCTGGATCAGCCAACTGCGCAACGACCAGGCCGAGACCCTGTACCGCATGAAAGGTGTGCTGGCGGTCAAGGACCAGGACCAACGCTACGTGCTGCAGGGCGTGCACAGCCTGGTGGAGTTCCGCGCCTCGACCCTGTGGGGCAATGAGCCGCGCAGCAGCAAGATTGTGTTCATCGGCCGCGACCTGGATCGGGCGGCGCTGAACCAGGGCTTTGCCGCCTGCCTCGCCGGCTGAACAACGCTGGAGCCGGTGGATGGCGGCTCCGGACAGACTGAACGGGTTCCTCTCAACAACAACAAAACGCCAGAGGTTTGACCATGTCTGCAGATTCCGTGACAACCGCCATTCACCCCGTGGACCAGATTTTGCCGGTCCGTCAGATGCTCACCCTCGGCCTGCAACACATGGCCGTCTCCTACATCGGTGCGATCGCCGTGCCGTTGATTGTCGCCAGTGCGTTGAAGATGTCCCAGGCCGATACCGTGGTGCTGATCAGTACCACACTGTTCTGTTCCGGCATCGCCACCCTGCTGCAAACCGTCGGTTTCTGGAAGTTCGGCGTGCGCTTGCCGATTCTCCAGGGCGTGGCCTTCAGCAGCGTCGGCCCGGTCATCGCCATCGGCAGCAACCCCGAGGTCGGCTTTGCCGGGGTCTGCGGCGCGGTGATTGGCGCGGGGATTTTCACCCTGCTGGCCGCGCCCTTCGTCGGTCGATTACGCCGGTTTTTCCCGCCGGTGGTGACCGGCTGCATTGTCACGGTGATCGGCCTGCAGCTGTTTCCGATTGCCTATGAATGGGTCGGTGGCGGGCGTCACGCCAGCGACTTCGGCGCTCCGGCCTACCTCGCGGTGGCGCTGGTGGTACTGGCGACCATCCTCCTGGTCAACCGCTTCGGCAGTCCGCTGCTGCGCAATATGGCGGTGCTGGTGGGCATGCTGGTGGGCGCTGGACTCGCCTACGGCCTGGGCATGGGTGACTTGCACAGCGTGAAGGAATCGCCCTGGGTCACCGTGCCCTACCCCTTCTATTTCGGCCTGCCGACCTTCAGCCTGATCCCGATCGCGACCATGGTGGTGGTGATGATCGTCCAGATGGTCGAGTCCATGGGGCTGTTCGTGGCCATTGGCGACATCGTCGACAAGCCGGTGCAGGACAAACAAGTGATCAACGGCCTGCGCGCCAACGGTCTGGCGAGCACCATCGCCGGGATGTTCGCAGCCTTTCCGTTCATTGCCTTCATGGAAAACGTCGGCCTGGTGATCCTCACCGGGGTGCGCAGCCGCTGGGTGGTGGCCGTCAGCGGCCTGCTGATGTGCGCCATTGCGCTGGTGCCCAAGGCCGGGGCGATCATTGCCTCGATGCCCACCGCCGCCCTCGGTGGCGCCGGGATCGCCATGTTCGGCGTGGTCGCTGCAGCGGGGATCCAGACCCTGGCCAAGGTCGACTACGAGCGCAATCGCTACAACGTGCTGATTGTCGCCTTCACCATCGCCGCTGCGCTGGTGCCGGTGCTCGCCCCGGCACTGTTCAAACAATTGCCCGAGTGGAGCCAGCCGTTCCTGCACAGCAGCGTGGTGATCGCCTGCCTGGTTTCGGTGCTGCTCAACGCCGCGCTGAACGGCGTCGCCAATCCGCAAAGCGCCGGTAAGCAAGCCACTTCCCACAGCCTCTGACTGATTATTTCTGCCTTGGAGAAGTCCATGACGCACACCCAGAACATCCTGATCAAGAACCCGGCGGCGGTGATGACCGGCCGCCGTGGCCAGAGCGCTCGCGCCGGCAATGTCGACATTCGCATCGTCGACGGACGCATCAGCGAGATGGCCGCCAACCTTGAAGCGCAGCCCGGCGAGCGGGTGATCGACGCCCGGCATTGCGTGGTCTACCCGGGCTGGGTCAACACCCACCACCACCTGTTCCAGAACCTGCTCAAAGCGGTGCCGGCCGGCATCAACCAGGACCTGCAAGGCTGGCTGGCCAGCGTGCCCTACCCGCGCCTGAACCGCTTTACCCCGCAGCTGACGCGCATCGCCGCCCGCCTGGGTATGGCCGAATTGCTGCTGTCGGGAGTGACCACCTGCGCCGACCATCATTACCTGTATCACGCCAACGGCAGCACCGAGAGTGGTGACCAGTTGTTCGAGATCGCCGATGAGTTCGGCCTGCGTTTCGTCCTCTGCCGGGGCGGCGCGCTGGAGTCGGCCAGTGCCCACCCCGGCTTCTCGAAAACCGCGCTGCAGCCGGAAAGCCTCGAGCAGATGGTCGGCGATATCGAGCGGCTGAAATCCCGCTATCACCAGGACGCCCCGGACGCGATGCGCCGGGTGGTGGTGGCGCCGACCACGCCGACCTTCTCGCTGCCGCCGACCCTGCTGCGTGAGTTGGCCCACACCGCGCGCGGCATGGGATTGCGCCTGCACACCCACCTGTCGGAAACGCAGAACTACGTGAATTTTTGCCGCGAGAAGTACAACTGCCTGCCGGTGGAGTTCGTCGCGGAAAACGAATGGCTGGGGCCGGATGTGTGGTTCGCCCACATGGTCCATCTGCAACCGTCGGAAATCCGCCTATTGGCGCAGACCGGCAGCGGCATTTCCCATTGCCCGGTGAGCAACGCGCGGCTCGGCAGCGGCATCGCCCCGGTGCCGGCCATGGCCGCCGCCGGCGTGCCGATTTCCCTGGGGGTCGACGGCGTGGCGTCGAACGAATCCGGGAGCATGGTCGGCGAGGCCCACACTGCGTGGCTGATCCACCGCGCCGCCCAGGGCGCCAGCGCCACTACCGCCGAAGAAGTGATTCACTGGGGCACCGCCGGTGGCGCCCAAGTGCTCGGGCTGGGCGCGGTCGGCACGCTGCAGGTCGGGCAAGCAGCTGACCTGGTGCTGTACGGCCTGGATCACCCACGCTTCCTCGGTTTCCATGACATCGGCGTGGCGCCGGTGGTGGCCGGCGAACCGATTGCCGTGCGCTACAGCCTGGTCGGCGGGCGCCTGGTGGTGGATGACGGGGTGATTCCGGGGCTCGACCTGGGGCAACTGCGCGCGCAAGCCCGCGAAGGGGTGCAGCAGTTGCTGCAGGAGGCGATGGATTGAACGCGAATGAATAAAAAGCCGCGCTGAAGTGTTCTCCGAGTGTTGCCCATTGATGTGCGCCGCAACTCGGAGAACCTCATGACTATCCGTACCCCTTCCCGCAGCGTGCCGCTGCTGATCGCCGGCTACCTGATCGCGCTGCTCGGCAGCCCGCTGGTCCTGGCCCACGGCGAAGAAGACGCACCGCCCGCCCCCAACTGCCCGAAAGGCCAGGTCTGGGACAGCAAGACCAAGCGCTGTCAAAGCCAGCAAAGCCGCCTGGTCCCGGATGCCGACCGCACCACGTACGCCTATCGCCTGGCCAAGTCCGGTCGCTACGAAGAGGCGCTGGCCCTGCTCGACACCCTCGAACAACCCAACACCGCCATCGCCCTGAATTATCGCGGCTATGCTACTCGCAAGCTGGGCCGCACCGATGAAGGCATCCATTACTACCTGGAATCGGTCAAGCTCGATCCACGCTACGCCAAAGTGCGTGAATACCTGGGTGAAGCCTATGTGATCAAGGGCCGCCTCGACCTGGCGCAAGAGCAGTTGCAGCAGATCCAGTCGATTTGCAGCACCACCTGCGAGGAGTACCAGGACCTGGCCAAGGCCATTGCCGATTCATCGAATACCTGACGGACTCGAGCGCGAGTCACGGAGGTCGCCATCGCCAGCGATCAAGTGGTAAAAGCCGAACTGAGCCAGCACCTGGCGCGCCTGTGGCGTTACGGCCTGGTGTTGTCGCGACAGCGGCATGTCGCCGAGGACCTGGTGCAGGCCACCTGTGTGCGGGCGCTGGAGCGCGCCGGGCAATTTGTCCCGGGCACCCACATGGACCGCTGGCTGCTGCGCATCCTGCATTCGATCTGGCTCAATGAAGTGCGCGCGCAGAAAGTGCGTCAGGGTGAAGGACTGTCGCCGGCGGACGCGGTGCTGGCCTTCGATGGCGAACAGGTCGCGCACCTGCACGTGCTGGCGGCACAGGTGATCCGCCGCGTCGATGCCCTGCCTGAAGCCCAGCGTGAAGCCGTGTTCCTGGCCTACGTCGAAGGCTTGTCCTATCGCGAAGTGGCCGAGGTGCTGGCGGTGCCCATCGGCACGGTGATGAGCCGGCTGGCCGCGGCGCGCCTGAAGCTGGCGGAGCACCCTCCGCTGCGCTCGGTGTCCAGCAACCCCAGTGGAGAACGGCGATGAGCACGACCTGCAGTGATGAACGGCTGGTGGCTTACCTCGACGGCCAACTGAGCAGCGAAGAACGCCGCCAGCTCGACGCTAACCTGGCCCACGATCCGGCCCTGCAACAGCGCCTGGAATGGCTGATGCACAGCGACCTGCCCTTCCAGGGCGCCTATGCCAGCCTGCTGGACCAGGCGCCCATGGAGCGCATGAGCCGCATGCTCGAGGTGCTGCCCACGCCCCTGCTCAGCACCCCACTCAATCGCCGGCTGTTCCTCGCCACTGCCGCCGGCTTCCTGGTAGCCGGGGTCGCGGTCGATCGGCTGTTTCTGCACTGGATGGAAGACACCGAGGAAAAAACCAGCAACTGGCGGGCGCTGGTGGCCGACTACATGTCGCTGTACATCCCGCAGACCCTGGAGCACCTGCCGGTGGACCCGGCTGCCCAGTTGGCGCAGTTGCAGATCATCGACCAGCGTCTCGGCCTGCCACTGACCCCGGCACAGCTGGAACTGGCCCAACCGCGTTTCAAGCGCGCGCAACTGCTCGAATACGACGGCGTGCCCATCGCCCAGATCACCTACCTCGACCCGCTGCACGGCCCCTTCGCGCTGTGCATCACCCGCTCCAACAACGGCCCCCAGGCGCCGGCCCACGAAGTACGACACGGGATGAACATTGTTTATTGGTCGGGGCAGAATCACGCGTACCTGGTGATCGGCCGTAACTCGCCGGAGGAGTTGGAGGGGATGGCGGTGTTGTTACGGAGTCGACTGGATGCCTGATGTCCTTTATTGGCGGTGTGTGCAGCCCCTGTGATCCACCACAAATCCCTGTAGGAGCCAGCTTGCTGGCGAAGGCGGTCGAACAGCCGCCATCATCGGTGACTGACACACCCTATTCGCTGGCAAGCCAGCTCCTACAAGGATTCGGGCGCTCACGCCAACGTCGGCAACCACAATCTGAAGCGCGCACCACCCAGCGGCGACGCCTCGACCGTGAGGCTGCCGCCCTGGGCTTCGAGGGCGCGGCGGCTGATGGCCAGGCCGAGGCCGAAGCCGCCGGTGGCGCGGTCGCGGCTGCGGTCGAGGCGGTAGAAGGGTTCGAAGATCCGTTCGCGCTCATCCTCGGGGATACCGATGCCGTCGTCGTCGACCCAGATTTCACAGCCCTGGGGCGTCACCTGTACGCCGATCTGGATGCGCTTCTCGCAGTAGCGCATGGCGTTGCGCAACAGGTTCTGGATCGCCCGGGCGGTCAACCGTGGGTCGAGGCTGAAGCGCTCAAGCTGGCCATGCAGCAGCACATCGATGACGATCTCTGGCGACTCCAGCTCTTCATCGACACTGCCGAGGATGCTGTCGATAAATTCGTCCAGCGACACCTCGACCTGCTCCGGCAAGCGCGCCGGATTCTGCAGGCGGCTGTAGGACAGCAACTCCAGCACCAGTTCATCCAGTTCGCGAATGTGCGCCACCAGCCCCTGCAAACGCTCGCGACTGGCCGCCGGCAGCTCATCGGAGAGCGCCAGGGCCAGGCCGAAATCGAGGCGGGTCAGTGGTGTGCGCAACTCGTGGGACACCGCATTGAGCAGGTCGCGCTGCTGGTTCAGCAGGTTTTCGATGTCGCCGGCCATGGTGTCGAACACGTTCGCCAGGCTGCCGATGTTGGAGCTGGGCGGCAGCTGGGTGCGCTCGCCGAGGTGGCCCTTGCCGAAGCGTTCGGCGGTGTTTTTCAGGCGTTCCAGATCGCGCCAGTGGGGGCGCAGCCAGAGCAACAGGCAGGCCAGCAGCGCCGCGCCGATCAGCACGTTGATGCCCCAGTAGAGCAAGGCGACGTCCAGTGGATCCGGCGGCACGATCAGCTTCAGCGCGGTGGTAGCGTCCAGCGGCGCCATGGCCATGGTGCGCCAACCCCAGTCACCGGTGCGCACGGCCATTTCCCCGCCCTGCAACAGCGCGCGTTCGTGCTCGCTGAAATCGCCATCGCTGATGGGCACCACGGCAATGCCTAACGGCTTGAACTGCTCATCGAGCTGCGCTGCCAGCGCCGGCCACTGTTCGTGCGGCACAGCGTGGAACTGCTTGACCAGCAGGTTCTGCATGCCCCTGGAGTGATCCAGGTTGTAGCTGGAAAAGCGCTCGTGAAACACCGAGACCACCAGGTCCGGCACCAGGTAAATCGCCGCGCTGAAGGTGACAATGGTGATCAGGTACAGGCGCGTCAGGGCACGAAGCATGGCCTCAGCATTCCCATTCGGAGCGGCTGAACAGGTAGCCCTTGCCCCACACGGTCTTGATCTTGCGCGCCTCGCCGGCATGGTCGTCGAACTTGCGCCGCAGCTTGGAAATCGCCACGTCCACCGAGCGGTCGGTGCCGTTGAATTCGATGCCGCGCAGGCGCTGCAGGATCTGGTCGCGGCTGAGCACTTCTCCGGCATGCCGCGCCAGCACCACCAGCAGGTTGTATTCGCCGCTGGACAACTCCACCGGCTGCGCACGCCAGGTCACGGTGCGCTCCGACAGGTCGATGCACAGGTTGCCCATGAGGATCTGGTCGCTGGCGGTCTGCGGCTCGTTGAGGCTGCTACGGCGCAGCAAGGTGCGCACCCGGGCCAGCAGCACCCGGGGTTCGCAGGGTTTGGTCACGTAGTCGTCGGCGCCCATTTCCAGGCCCAGCACCTGGTCGTGGCTGTCGTCACGGGCGGTGAGCATGAGGATCGGCAGGCTCGCCGAGTCGGCCCGCAGCAGGCGGCAGACCTGCAGGCCATCCAGGCCAGGCAGCATCAGGTCGAGGATCACCAGATCCGGCGGATTGAGCCGCGCCCGTTCACGCACCTGATCGCCACGGCTGATGACGTTGACGTGATAGCCGTTGCGTTCCAGGTAGCTGGCAATCAGTTCAGCGAGCGCGGGGTCGTCTTCGACCAGGAGGATGTTGGGCATGGGTGTTCCGAAAAAATGGGGGGTGCCTGGGGGGTGACGAACCCTTGTAGGAGCGAGCCTGTCGAATCGTCGCACCGTCGCGAAAAACTGCAGGACGCCGTGTAGTTTCTGGATGTCCGCGTCATCGTTGAGGTTCTTCGCGAGCAGGCTCGCTCCTACAGGGGGGCATGACATTGCCCGCGATAAAGAAACCAAGGATATACGCCCCCAACGCCTCCTGAGCAAAACCTTCACACAATTTCACACAGCCAGTACAAAACTTCACCGCTACCCTGTGCGGCTGCCCGTAGCATGCCCGGGTCATTATTGGGGTATTTCCATGTCCAAGCACCTGTTCGCACCGCTCAGCCTGATTGCCCTGGCACTGCTGCTGAGCGCCTGCGACACGTCCTCGACCGCCGAGGAAAGCGCGCCGCTGGCGAGCGTGCGCATCGAAACCATCGAAGCCCGGCCGCTGTCGATCAGCAGCGAACTGAGCGGACGAATCGTCGCGCCGCGGGTCGCCGAAGTGCGTGCGCGGGTCGCCGGGGTGGTCTTGCAGCAGGCGTTTCGCGAAGGCAGCGACGTCAAGCAGGGCCAGGTGCTGTTTCGCATCGACCCGGCGCCATTCAAGGCTGACCTCGACAGCGCCGAGGCGGCGTTGCGCAAAGCCGAGGCGAATGCCTTCCAGGCCCGCCTGCAGGAGCAACGCTACGCCCAGTTGATCGCCGACAAGGCGGTCAGCGCCCAGGAATACGACAACGCCCGCGCCAACTCGCGGCAGACCGCCGCCGACGTCGCCGCCAATCAGGCTGCGGTGCAGCGGGCCAAACTCAACCTCGGCTACGCCACCGTCACCGCACCGATTTCCGGGCGCATCGGCCGCGCGCTGGTTACTGAAGGCGCCTTGGTCGGCCACAACGAAAGCACGCCCCTGGCGCTGATCCAGCAACTGGACCCGATCCACGCCGACGTCACCCAGTCGACCCGTGAACTGAACGAACTGCGCCGCGCCTTCCGCGCCGGCCAGTTGCAGCAGGTCGGCCAGGGCCAGGCCAAGGCCACGCTGATCCAGGACGACGGCAGCCTCTACCCGCTGCCGGGCAAGCTGCTGTTCGCTGATATCAGCGTCGACCCCGGCACCGGTCAGATCATCCTGCGCAGCGAGTTCCCCAACCCTGACCTCGACCTGTTGCCCGGCAGTTTCGTCCGCGTACGCCTCGAGCAGGCGGTGAACCAGCAAGGCATCAGCGTGCCGCAACGGGCCATCCTGCGTGACAGCGCCGGCATCGCCCAGGTACTGCTGCTCGACAGCGAGGCGCGGGTCAGCCAGCAGCCGGTGCAACTGGGCCAGGCGCAACAGGATCGCTGGATCGTCACCGAGGGCCTCAAGCCCGGCGACCGCATTGTCATCGAAGGCCTGCAACACGCCCGCCCGGGTGAAAAAGTAGAGATCGACGACACCCCTCTTTCCAAGGCCCTGGTCATCGGGCAGTAGGCAGGACGCAGACTTTATGCCGCACTTCTTTATCGACCGCCCGGTGTTCGCCTGGGTGGTCGCGCTGTTCATCCTGCTGGCCGGTGCCCTGGCCATTCCGCAACTGCCGGTGGCCCAGTACCCGGACGTGGCACCGCCGCAGATCGAGATCTACGCGGTGTACCCCGGCGCGTCGGCGCAGACCGTCGACGAAAGCGTGGTCAGCCTGATCGAGGAAGAGCTCAACGGCGCCGACCACCTGCTGTATTTCGAATCCCAGAGCAGCCTCGGTTCGGCGACCATCAAGGCGACCTTCCAGCCCGGCACCAACCCTGAGTTGGCCCAGGTCGACGTGCAGAACCGCCTCAAGGTGGTCGAGTCGCGGCTGCCCCAGGCGGTGATCCAGCAAGGCCTGCAGGTGGAGAAAGTTTCCGCCGGTTTCCTGCTGCTGATCACCCTGACCGCAAGCGACGGCAAGCTCGACGACGTGGCGCTGAGTGACTACCTGGCGCGCAACGTGATGAACGAAATCAAGCGCCTCGACGGGGTCGGCAAGGCCTCGCTGTACGGTGCCGAACGGGCCATGCGGATCTGGATCGACCCGCAGAAACTGATCGCCTTCAACCTGACCCCGGCGGACGTCAACGCCGCCATCGTCGCGCAGAACGCCCAGGTCTCGGCCGGCAGCATCGGCGACCTGCCGACCCGCAATACCCAGCAGATTACGGCCACGGTGCTGGTCAAGGGCCAGTTGTCGAGCCCGGAAGAGTTCGCCGACATCGTGCTTAAAGCCAACCCCGACGGCTCCACGGTGCGCGTCGGCGATGTGGCGCGGGTTGAGATCGGCAGTCAGGAATACCAGTTCTCCACTCGCCTCAACGGCAAGCCGTCGACCGCCGTCGGCGTGCAACTGGCGCCGGGTGCCAACGCGCTGAACACGGCGACCTTGGTGCGGGCGAAGATGGACGAACTGGCGCGCTATTTCCCGGCCGGCGTCGAATACAAGATTCCCTATGACACCTCGCCCTTCGTCAAGGTCTCGATCACCAAGGTGGTCTACACCCTCGGCGAAGCGATGCTGCTGGTGTTCGCGGTGATGTTCCTGTTCCTGCAGAACATCCGCTACACCCTGATCCCGACCCTGGTGGTACCGGTGGCGCTGATGGGCACGTTCGCCACCATGCTCGCCCTGGGTTTCTCGATCAACGTGCTGACCATGTTCGGCATGGTCCTGGCGATCGGCATCCTGGTGGACGATGCGATTGTGGTGGTGGAGAACGTCGAGCGGATCATGGCCGCCGAAGGCCTGTCGCCCAAGGAAGCCACCCGCAAGGCCATGCAGCAGATCACCGGGGCGATCATCGGCATCACCCTGGTGCTGGTGGCGGTGTTCATTCCAATGGCCTTCATGGAGGGCTCGGTGGGGGTGATCTATCAGCAGTTCTCGCTGTCGATGGCCACCTCGATCCTGTTCTCGGCCTTCCTCGCCCTGACCTTGACCCCGGCCCTCTGCGCGACCTTGCTCAAGCCGATCGCCAAGGGTGAACATCACGAAAAAACCGGTTTCTTCGGCTGGTTCAACCGGCGCTTCGAGCAGCTGACGGTGCGCTATGAGGGCTGGGTCAGCTATGCGCTGAAACGCAGCGGTCGCTACCTGCTGATCTACGGCGTGCTGCTGATCGGCCTCGGTGTGCTGTTCACGCGCCTGCCCTCCTCGTTCCTACCCGTCGAAGACCAGGGCTACACCATCACCGACATCCAACTGCCGCCGGGCGCCAGCAAGAACCGCACCGTGCAGGTGGTGGAGCAGATCGAAGCGCACAACGCCACCGAGCCGGGCATCGGCGACAGCACGGTGATCCTCGGTTTCAGCTTCTCCGGCAGCGGGCAGAACGCAGCGCTGGCGTTCAGTACGTTGAAGGACTGGTCCGAGCGCGGCAGCGATGACTCGGCGACGTCGATTGCCGACCGCGCCAACATTGCCTTCAGCCAGATCAAGGACGCCGTGGCCTATTCGGTATTGCCGCCGCCGGTGGATGGCCTCGGCACCTCCAGCGGCTTCGAGTTTCGTCTGCAGGACCGTGGTGGTCTGGGCCACAGCACGCTGATGGCGGCGCGCACCGCGTTGCTGGACGCCGCGGAGAAAAGCCCGATCCTCGCCAACGTCCGCGAAAGTGCCCTGGCCGAAGCGCCGCAGGTGCAGTTGATCGTCGACCGCAAGCAGGCCAATGCGCTGGGGGTGTCGTTCGCCGACATCGGCAACGTGCTGTCCACTGCGGTCGGCTCGGCCTACGTCAACGACTTCCCCAACCAGGGGCGGATGCAGCGGGTGGTGGTCCAGGCCGAAGGCGACCAGCGCAGCCAGGTCGAGGACTTGCTGAAGATTCACGTGCGCAACAGCAACGGCAAGATGGTGCCGTTGTCGGCCTTCGTCCGTGCCGAATGGACCCAGGGCCCGACCCAACTGACCCGGTACAACGGCTACCCGGCGGTGAGCATTTCCGGCGAACCGGCGCCCGGTCACAGCACCGGTGAAGCCATGGCCGAAATCGAACGTCTGGTGGCGCTGGGGCCGGTGGGTCTGGGCCAGGAATGGACCGGGTTGTCGCTGCAGGAGCGGTTGTCCGGCAGCCAGGCGCCGATCCTGTTGGGCCTGTCGCTGCTGATTGTGTTCCTGTGTCTGGCGGCGTTGTACGAGAGCTGGTCGATTCCCACCTCGGTGCTCCTGGTAGTGCCGCTGGGGGTGTTGGGCGCGGTGCTGGCGGTGACCTTGCGCGGGATGCCCAACGATGTGTTCTTCAAGGTCGGGCTGATCACCATCATCGGTCTGTCGGCGAAGAACGCGATCCTGATCATCGAGTTTGCCAAGAGCCTGTACGACGAGGGTCACGATCTGATCGACGCCACGGTGCAAGCCGCGCGCCTGCGCCTGCGGCCAATCGTCATGACCTCGCTGGCGTTCATCCTCGGCGTGGTGCCGTTGGCGATTGCCACCGGTGCCAGTTCGGCCAGCCAGCAGGCGATCGGCACCGGGGTGATCGGCGGAATGATCACCGCGACCCTGGCGGTGGTGTTCGTGCCGGTGTTTTTTGTGGTGGTGATGAAACTGGTGCGCAGGTCGCGTTGAGCAACACCTGTGGGCTGGTGGGTCTGAATGAGGTATCGCTGCGAAGATGGTGCTCCATTCACCTTTCATGTTGAATGGGACACCGCCTTCGCCGGAAGCCGGCTCCTACAGTCCATAGACCTCTGTAGGAGCTGGCTTGCCAGCGAAGCTTTTAGCGTTCTCAAGGACGCCTTCGCCGGCTAGCCAGCTCCTACAGGTGATCCGACCCGCCCAGGAGGCGACCCGCCCATGCCCCATCCCCTACGCACTCACCCCCGCCTCACCGCCGCCGCCCTGCTGGGCATCGCGGTCGGCCTTGTGGCGCCGGCCGATACACTAGTGAGCAAGATCCTCATTGGCTGGAATGCCGGGGTCTGGACCTACCTGGTATTGATGCTGTGGCTGACCATTCGCGCCCGCGCCGATGAGGTCGAGCGCATTGCCGAAGTCGAGGATGAAAATGCCGGTGCGGTGCTGTTGATCGTGTGCATCGCTGCCATTGCCAGCCTGGTCGCCATCACCGCCGAGCTGGCCGGCGCCGGCGATCTCGACACGTCGCACAAGCTGCTGCGCTATGGGTTTACCGGGTTGACGGTGATCGGCTCGTGGCTGCTGATCGGGATGATTTTCAGCGTGCACTACGCCCGGCTGTTTTACACCTGGGACGGCAAGGAACCGGCGCTGCGCTTTGCCGAAGGCCTGAAAAAACCCGACTACTGGGACTTCCTGTACTTCTCCTTCACCATCGGCGTGGCGGTGCAAACCGCTGATGTCGGGGTCGCCACCCGCGAGATCCGCAAGATCGTCCTGGCGCAATCGCTGATCGGTTTCGTGTTCAACACCGCGATCCTCGGCTTCTCGATCAACATCGCCGCCGGCTTGTTCGGCTAAGCCTTTTATCTCCTTGTTCATCTCCCTCTTGACGAGCCAATGGCTTTTGGTGTCTTCTGAAACCGGTTTCAGACACTGAGACCCAATAATTCCAAAAACAGGTCGTCCATCGTGAACAGTTTTTCCGCCGCCCAACGCAGCCGCGTGACCATGCTTGATGTCGCCGAACGTGCCGGGGTCTCCAAGGCCAGCGTGTCGCGTTTTATCGGCGAGGATCGCGCCCTGCTCTCCGAGGCCACCGCCTTGCGCATCGAGCAGGCAATCAGCGAGCTGGGTTATCGGCCGAACCAGATGGCTCGCGGCCTTAAACGCGGACGCACGCGCTTGATAGGCATGCTCCTGGCGGATATCCGCAACCCCTATTCGATTGCCGTGATGCATGGCGTGGAAACCGCCTGCCGCCAGCACGGCTACAGCCTGGTGGTGTGCAACACCGACCGCGATGACGAGCAGGAAAGCCAGCACCTGGCGGCCCTGCGCTCGTACAACATCGAAGGCCTGATCGTGAACACCCTCGGTCACCACCCTGACCTGCTGCGCGAACTGCACCGCGAAATGCCCATGGTGCTGGTGGATCGCAAGGTCGAGCAACTGCACAGCGACCTGGTCGGCCTGGATAACCCGGGTGCGGTCGACGCCGCCCTGAGTCACCTGCAGGAGCAGGGCTATCGTCACGTGCTGCTGGTCAGCGAACCCCACGACGGCACCAGTTCGCGGATCGAACGGGTTGACAGCTTTCACCAGCAGATCGCCGAGCGCCCGTTGCTGCGCGGTGCGGCAGTCGAGACCGGTGACGAACTGCAATCCCATATCCAGGCCTTCCTCGCCGACCCGGCAGCCGGGCCGAAAGCCTTGTTCTGTGCCAACGGCATTGCCGCCCTCGCCGCCACCCGCGCGTTGCGTGAGCTGGGTTGCGATCTGTTTGGCGAGGTTGGCCTGATCGCCCTCGATGACCTGGATTGGTACCCGCTGGTGGGCAGCGGTATCACCGCGCTTGCCCAGCCGACGGAAGCGATTGGCGCCAGTGCGTTTGATTGCCTGCTCAAGCGCCTGCGCGGTGATCAGGGGCCGATCAGGAGTGTGGATTTTTCGGTGCGGTTGGTGGTGCGGGGGTCGACTGGGGGAGTTTTGCGTTGATGCGGAGGGCCTCATCGCGAGCGGGCTCGCTCCTACAGTAGGTGTGTGCTGGCTGTTTTTTTTGGTTAAAAATGAAACCGGTTTCAGAGGGGTAGAACAATGCATAAACCTGCTGTTTCCATCAGCCTTTCCAGCTACGGCGCCGACCTTGTAAGGGCGCGCGGGCAGTTGGCGTTTGTCGAGATCCTGGCCAAGGCCGGGGCGCAACGCATCGAATGGCGCGAAGAATTGCTGACCAGTGAAGACCCGCGGGACCTGGCCCGGGCCGTCGAGCAATGGGGGCTGGAGGCGGTGTATTCCTCGCCACTGGAGTTGTGGGTCGCCGGTCGCTCGCAGGCCAACCCGCTGCTGGTCGCCACCCTGAAACGGGCACAGGCGTTCGGCGCGAAATGGCTGAAGGTCTCGTTGGGTTACTTCACCGAGAACAACGATCTTGGGCATCTGGCCGAGGTGCTGGCCGAGCACCCCGTGCAGTTGCTGGTGGAGAACGACCAGACCCTGCACGGCGGGCGCATCGAACCCTTCCAGCGCTTCTTCGCTGCGGTTGAACAACAGCAACTGCCCGTGGAGATGACCTTCGACATCGGCAACTGGCAGTGGCAGGGCCAATCCGCCGCCAGCGCCGCACGCCTGCTCGGACGGCATGTCGGCTATGTGCACTGCAAGGCAGTGACCCGTCGGGCCGACAGCAAGCTGGTGGCGATCCCGCCCACGGCGGCCGATGTGCAGACCTGGGAACAGCTGCTGCGGCACATGCCCCAGGGCCTTGCCCGCGCCGTGGAATATCCGTTGCAGGCCGATGACCTGCAGCACCTGACCGGCGCACACGTCGCCCTCCTCGCCCGGCTGGGCCAGGCCGAACGGGAGCACGCCCATGTCTGAGCTCGATATCCTGTCCTTCGGCGAGACCATGGCCATGCTGGTCGCCGAACAAACCGGCGACCTGGCCCAGGTGATGAACTTTCACAAGCGCATCGCCGGGGCTGACAGCAATGTCGCCATTGGCCTTTCCCGTCTGGGCTTCCAGGTAGCGTGGCTGAGCCGGGTCGGCAACGATTCCCTGGGACGCTTCGTCCTCGACACCCTGCAAGGCGAAGGCCTGGATTGCGCGCAGGTTGAAATCGACCCGGCGCACCCCACCGGCTTTCAGTTCAAATCCCGCGAGGAAGGCGGCGCCGATCCGCAGGTGGAGTATTTCCGCCGTGGTTCGGCAGCCAGTCATTTGTCGCCCCGCAGCGTCACTCCACGCCTGCTGCAAGCGCGGCACCTGCATGCCACGGGTATCCCGCCTGCCCTGTCGCCGAGCGCACGTGAACTGTCATTCGAGCTGATGACGCTGATGCGCAGCGCCGGCCGCAGTGTCTCGTTCGACCCCAATCTGCGGCCGTCGCTGTGGTCCAGCGAGCAACAGATGATCCGCGAGATCAACCGCCTCGCCGCCCTCGCCCATTGGGTGCTGCCGGGCTTGAGCGAAGGCCGGTTGCTCACCGGGTTCGACACGCCGGCCGATATCGCCGGGTTCTATCTGGACCAGGGCGCCGAGGCCGTGGTGATCAAGCTGGGTGCCGAGGGTGCGTATTACCGCACCCCGCTGGACCAAGGCTTTGTCGCCGCCGTGCCGGTGGCGCGGGTGGTCGATACCGTCGGTGCCGGTGATGGTTTTGCCGTGGGCCTGATCAGCGCCTTGCTGGAGAACTGCAGCCTGACCGAGGCGGTGCAGCGTGCGAACTGGATTGGCAGTCGTGCGGTGCAGAGCCGGGGGGATATGGAGGGGTTGCCGACTCGGGCTGAGATGGGGGTTGAATTTTCGGCCGCCTTCGCCAGCAAGCTGGCTCCTACAGGGGATAAATGCCCGGCCTGAATTTGATGAAAATCTGAAATCCCAACCTGCTGCGACAAAAACAACAAGCTCAGGAGCATCACCCATGCAAACGCCGAAACTCGCCACCCGCCGCTGGTGGTACATCATGCCGATTGTCTTTATCACCTACAGCCTGGCGTATCTGGACCGCGCCAACTATGGCTTCGCTGCCGCCTCCGGGATGGCCGCTGACCTGATGATCACCCCGGGCCTGTCGTCGTTGCTCGGCGCGCTGTTCTTCCTCGGCTACTTCTTCTTCCAGATTCCCGGGGCGATCTACGCGCAGAAAAACAGCGTGAAGAAACTGATCTTCGTCAGCCTGATCCTCTGGGGCAGCCTGGCGACCCTGACCGGGGTGGTGTCCAACGCCTACTGGCTGATCGTCATCCGCTTCATGCTCGGCGTGGTCGAAGCCGCGGTGATGCCGGCGATGCTGATCTACCTGTGTCACTGGTTCACCCGTGCCGAACGCTCACGGGCCAATACCTTCCTGATCCTCGGCAACCCGGTGACCATGCTCTGGATGTCGGTGGTGTCCGGCTACCTGGTGCAGCACTACAGCTGGCGCTGGATGTTCATCATCGAAGGCTTGCCGGCAGTGCTCTGGGCCTTTATCTGGTGGCGCCTGGCAGATGACCGTCCGGCGCAAGCGAAGTGGCTGAACGACCAGGAAAAGCACGATCTGGAAAGCGCCCTGGCCGCCGAACAGGTGGGGATCAAGGCGGTGAAGAACTACGCCGAAGCCTTCCGTTCGCCAAAAGTCATTGTCCTGGCCCTGCAGTTTTTCTGCTGGAGCATCGGCGTCTATGGCTTCGTCCTGTGGCTGCCGTCGATCCTCAAGCAAGGCGCGCAGATGGACATGATTCAAGCCGGCTGGCTGTCGGCCCTGCCCTACCTGGCGGCAGTGATCGGCATGCTGCTGGTGTCCTGGGGTTCGGACAAACTGCAAAAGCGCAAACGCTTCGTCTGGCCGCCGCTGCTGATCGCCTCCCTGGCGTTCTATGGCTCCTACGCCCTGGGCGCTGAACATTTCTGGTGGTCCTACGGCTTACTGGTCGTGGCCGGCGCCTGCATGTACGCGCCTTACGGGCCGTTCTTCGCGATCATCCCGGAAATCCTCCCGGCCAACGTCGCCGGCGGCGCCATGGCGCTGATCAACAGCATGGGCGCGCTCGGCTCGTTCGGCGGCTCCTATCTGGTGGGTTACCTGAACAGCGCCACCGGTTCGCCGGGCGCGTCCTTTTTGCTGATGAGCGCTTCGCTGCTGCTGTCGGTGCTGCTGACCCTGTGCCTGAAGACCGGCACCAGCGACCGTGAACAACCCCGCGTCGCCCTCAACCGCCGCGCCGCCCACCCTTGAATTGATAACGAGACAATTCCCATGAAAAAGCAGGTCGTGCTCTACAAGAAACTCTCTGCGGCGCTGATGGCCCGGCTGCACGAACAGTGCGAGGTAACGCTGATCGACAGCCTCGATGCCGAAGGTCTGGCCCGGCTGCGCGAGGCCCTGCCCCGCGCCCACGGACTACTCGGTGCCAGCCTGAAACTGGACGCCGCCTTGCTCGACCTGGCGCCAAATCTGCAGGCCATCGCCAGCGTCTCGGTGGGCGTCGACAATTACGATATCGACTACCTCACCGAACGGCGCATCCTGCTCAGCAACACCCCGGACGTGCTCACCGAAACCACCGCCGACACTGGCTTCGCGCTGATCCTGGCCTCCGCCCGGCGGGTGGTGGAGCTGGCCAATCTGGTGCGCGACGGTCAGTGGACGCGCAACATCGGCCCCGCCCATTTCGGCAGTGACGTGCACGGCAAGACCCTGGGCATCATCGGCATGGGCCGCATCGGCGAGGCCCTGGCCCAGCGCGGGCATTTTGGTTTCGGCATGCCAGTGCTCTATCACAGCCACTCACCGAAACCGGCGGTGGAGCAGCGCTTCGACGCGCAATACCGCAGCCTCGATGAGCTGTTGCAGCAGGCCGATTTTGTCTGCCTGACCCTGCCGCTGACCGCCGAGACCGAAGGGCTGATCGGTGCACGGGAGTTCGCACTGATGCGTCCCGAGACGATCTTCATCAATATTTCCCGAGGCAAGGTGGTCGACGAAACAGCCATGATCCACGCCCTGCAGGCCCGGCAGATTCGTGCCGCCGGGCTGGACGTGTTTGAGCGCGAGCCGTTGGATCAACACTCGCCGCTGCTGCGCCTGGACAACGTGGTTGCCACCCCGCACATGGGCTCGGCCACCCACGAGACCCGCGAAGCCATGGCCCGCTGCGCCGTCGACAACCTGCTGGCGGCGCTGGCGGGGCAACGACCGGCCAATCTGGTCAATCCGCAGGCGTGCCGGTGAAGGGCGGGACCAGCACAATCGTCGGGATCGAGATATTGTTGACCGTTGCCCGGGCCCGGACCTGAAACCGGTACGCAGTGTTGATGCTCAGGCCGTTGATGGTATAGGGCGGTCGCGCCACTTCGATGGTTGAGATGCCAGCGCCCGATATCTCATAACCCACGGCATCGGGGCATAACGCGCAGGTGGCGTAGGGTTCATCCCAACTGAGCACCACCTGCCGCGCACTGATGCGATCGCCCCGCAGATTGCCCGGGCGGCAGATGCGGATACCGGTATAGGCCGCCGTGGTGAAACGGATGGCCGTGTACGCCGAAAAGTAGTCGCCCAAGCCGTACTGGCCGACACCTTTGGCGCGCACCCTGAACAGGTATTCGGTCTGCTCGGTCAAGCCGCTGAGGCGGTAACTGGATTGTGCCAACGTTGCCAGGTGCCGGTTATCCAGATACACCTCGTAGAGGGTCTGGGCCGAATAATCGGGGCCGCCGCTCCAGCGCATCAGCGCGGAACCATCGGTCACCTCAGAGAAGGTCAAACCTTGCGGTGCGGGGAATGCCCTGGTCGTACCGCCAGAGATCGACGGTTCGGACTCACCGGCGGCGTTGGTCGCACGCACCTCGATGAAGTAACGTGTATCGGGGCGCATCTGTTGAAAGCGGTGATTCATGTAAGGGGATAATTCGCGGGCCAGCACTTCGCGCTGCGGGTTATCGATGCCAATGCTGACAGCGTACTGCGCAGACTGCGGCGGAGCCCAGATGATCGTCACCCGATCATGGGTGGTTTCGATGTGCAGGCTCCCCGGCCTGGGTGGCAGCGCCGCCGCGTCGAGGGTCTTCTGGGTAATGCGCGCGGGCACGGATTCACCATTGCCGTTGCGCGCCCTGACCTGCAGGTAATACAGCGTACTGGGGGTCAGTCCGGTCAACGTCTCGCGCAACTGCCGGGTGGTGAGCGTGGTCCCCGCGCCACCGGGTTCAGTGCCATGTCGAATGACATAGTTAACGGCGCCGCTGACCGCCGACCACTGCACCGCCAGCGAGGTGGCTGCAGGCGTCGCTTGCAGCCCGGTGGGGGCCGCTGGCAGGGGCAGTGTCTGTTTGACAATCCGCACCGGCGACGAATCGCCGACAGTGTTGGAGGCGCGAACCTCGAAGTAGTAACCGGTGCCCGCGCTCAAGCCGGTGAAGGCATGGGAGGCTATAGAAACGCTCGCGGTGCCGATCACCGCTCCGTCCGGCGCCAGCCCGTAAGCCAGCTTGTAGCTGCTGGCATTGGCAACGCCGGACCAGGTCAATGTCATTGCGTTACCAGCGGCGGTAGCCGCCAGATTCGTCGGTTGAGGTGGCGGCGACGTGGCGGGATGGGTGGTGGCTTCCACGTCCCTGCTGACAGGCGATACTTCGCTGCCCCTGAGCCCGAAGGCCTGGACGTGGTAGCGCGTGCCGGGACTGAGTCCCGTGATGACATAGGACTTTCCTTCGATCGGTACATCGAACTCACCAACGGGCACCGCGGCCGTGCGCCATTTCAACCGCGTGCCGGTATGACCTCCCCCGGCCATGTATCCCCAGATGACCTTGATGGATGACTCGCTTCGAGTGGTTGCGGAAATTTCGATCGGAGGAACCAGGGAAGTTACTGCTGGTCCGGCGGGCCCATCTTGCTGGTTGCTCATCGCGTTACTTGCGTAAAGATCCTCGTGTCTGTCGTATAACCCCTTCAGCGACTGCGCACCACTAACAGAACTGTTAGTGGTTCCAGGCGACTCTCAAGACAAGCCAGTAGCAGATTGAGCGTGCCTCGTAAAACGACGAACGGGCATCGGCTGTGTTTCGAGGGTCGGCACCCTGAGTGACGTTCGAATTGGCCTCGTGCCGAATCACCGAAGAACATCGGACTGAACCAAAAACCTTTTAATTCAAGAATCTACCGCAGTGTTTGTAGGATGTGAAAACTTATAGATCTTTCCTACAAGCCCGTCAGATGCACCCGACAGCCCTTTCCCACGCATCCGATTAAGGTGCGCTACCTGTAATGTTTGACAGGTTCCACGCTCGCTGAATCGCGCTATAAGAATCCCGTACCTGCACCCCGGGTGCAGATGTCTCAAGGTAGGCCGCGCACGCCATTTGCAGTACGAAGATTCTGCCGCGCCCACGCCGTCATTGATGATGAATGGGAGATTCAGCCATGCACCGTTCCGCCACCACCGCTGTTCGTTCGTCACCCGTTCCAAGCTCATTGCTGCCCCAGGAGTTAACGGCCACCCAAGCCATCAAGCTGACCCTGCGGGAAAAGGAAATCCTGCAATGGACCGCCGCCGGCAAGTCGTCCTGGGAAATCGCCCAAATCATCAGTTGCACCGAAGCGGGCGTGAATTACCACTTTTGCAATACCCGCCTTGTCGATAATGGTGTAGCCACCACAAAAACCACCGTCACCCAATTCGCGAATCAGCCAAACCGGAAAAAACACCTTGCGATCAACGCCCAAGGTGACAACCTCAATTGGACGGATATCGTTCGGATCCTCTGGAAGCTTGTCCGGTACCCAGGAAAAGGCAACCCTGTCGCCATCCGCAGCCCCGGTCCAGTGAGGGATGACGCCCTCCACGTCGGTCAAACCGGCAAGTTTGGCCTCGGTAAAGGGTGGCGTGGGGGAAAAGGTTATTTTGCCCGGCGCGACTGTACCGTTCGGCGGGGTCTTGTCGATATAGATCGCAACATCATCCGAGTGGGCCTCCGTACCCGCGAAGTTAATATGATGGTAGCGAATGTTGAATGGCCCCTCGTTGTCAGGGTGCACCAAAAAGGTACTCGGAATCGTAAAGGGCAAAGGGAAGCGGCTCGTGCCCTGTACATAGGTGACACTGTCAAGGTCTGTGTATTCTTCACTGCCTGGGCGCGCAATCTGCAGCGTCACGTATTCAGTTTCACCGTCAGGTGGGAGTGTCGCCCAGGCGGTAAGCTCCAACGGGACCCCGACATCCAGTGACGCCCGAGGGAACAGGCCGGGCGGGCTTCCCACCAACGTGACCTTACTGACATCCGGCTTGATGAACGCCAGTGGACCATTACGCCCAGGAAGGCGTTGGCTCCATGCGGGTAATGTTTGCTTGCTGCCCTGATTCGCCATGACATCGCTCTCCCATGAACAACACGTCGGCCCTTGCACAAGCAATGGCCATCAAGTCTGTCTGGCAGTTCGAGACATCGGGCACGCACAACACTGTCCCTTCGCTCTGCTCGGTCATTGAAACCTGAGCGAATTCAACCGTATTTTTTTACCGCGCGATACTGTCAAAGTTGACAGGTACCCCGGGGTATTTTGCATTGGAGGTCAGAGGGCATCAGCGGCTTTTTCCGGCCAGCTTCCATAGTCGTGCGAGGTCGCTTGCGCGTTCACGCAGCAAGCGCGGCGCCTGGGCACAGGCCTGTTCCAGGGTCATGGGCCCGCTCGCCAGGGCAAACGCCGCATCGATGCCATGCTCATAGAGTGCCTGGTAGCCCTCGCCCAGAGTGCCGGCGAGGACGATCACCGGCACGCCGTGTTGCCGGGCGACCTGGGCCACACCGAAGGGCGTCTTGCCGCGCAGGGTCTGGGCATCGAAGCGCCCTTCGCCGGTGATCACCAGATCGGCCCCGGCCACTGCGTCGGCCAGGCCCACCAGTTCGCCCACCACCTCGACCCCGGGCCTGAACTGCGCACCGAGGAACGCCTTGGCGGCAAACCCCAGGCCTCCCGCCGCGCCGCTGCCGGGTTCGTCGCGCCGGTCGTTGCCGAGGGCGTTGGCGGCGTGATCGGCAAAGTGCCCGAGGGCACGATCCAGTTGCTCGACCTGCAGCGCCGAGGCGCCTTTCTGCGGACCAAAAATCGCCGAGGCGCCGTGGGGGCCGCAGAGTGGATTGTTGACGTCGGCGGCGATCTCGAAACGGACCTCGGCCAGGCGTGGATCGAGGCCGCTGAGGTCGATTCGCGCCAGCTCCTGCAAGGCCATTCCGCCGCGCTGAAGGGGCTGATCCTGGGCATCAAACAAGCCCACCCCCAAGGCCTGCATCGCCCCCGCGCCACCGTCGTTGGTGGCGCTGCCGCCGATGGCGAGGATCACCCGTTGCGCACCGGCCTGCAGGGCCGCAGCAATCAGTTGCCCGGTGCCGTAGGTGCTGCTGACGCAGGCGTCGCGCTGTGCCAGTGGTACCAATTGCAGGCCGCTGGCTTCGGCCATCTCGATGATTGCCGTGTGGCTGTCCGGCAGCCAGCCCCATGCAGCGGTGACGGCGCTGCCCAGCGGCCCGCTCACCTGGGTGTGGCGGCGTTCGCCCTGGCAGGCCGCCAGCACCGCTTCGACCGTCCCTTCCCCACCATCGGCCATCGGGCACTTGACCCATTGCGCCTGCGGCCAGACCTCGCCCAGCCCTTCGGCGATGGCATCGGCCACGCCTTGGGCACTGAGGCTGTCCTTGAACGAGTCGGGGGCGATGACGATCTTCATGAGCTTTCTCCGGTTGTTATGCCGAACATGCTGCCAGTTGCCCTGCCGGCTGACGCCAGTCGGCTGCACAAGTGTGGGCTGGGTTTGTTGTTCATTTCTACAAAGTCCGGCTGATGTTTACCTTGTGCATACACCCCCCGTAGGAGCTGGCTTGCCAGCGAAGAGGCCAGCCGCTACACCGCCTTCGCCGGCAAGCCGGCTCCTACAGAATCCGGGTCGGTCACAATCACAGCGGTGCTTCTGGCTCGGGCAACAACTGCACCCCCAGGTACAACGCCAGCATCCCATCCAGGCGCAGCGGGTCGACACCGCTGAGTTCGGCGATGCGCTCCATCCGATAGCGCAGGCTGTTGCGGTGGATACCCAAGGCATCGGCGCAGGCCTGGCTCTGGCCGTCGTGCTCGCACCAGCTGCGCAGGGTCGCCAGTAACTGGCCGTTGCCGTCCTTGGCCAGCACCTTGCGCAGCGGGTTGAGTAATTCGTCCAGAGCGTCGTCGTTGCGATGCCGCCAGAGCATTACCGGCAATCGATAGCGGTTGAGGGTCAGCAGCCGTGAGCGCGGCAGCACGTCGCGACCGTAGGCCAGCAAGTCGCCGACCCGCCGGTAACAACGGCGCAAGCCCGCCAGCCCATCGGCCTGGCCACCGACCGCGATGCGCAGGATGTTCCAACCGAGGCCGTCGAGTTTTTCCAGCAGGCGCGGGTTATCCACGCTGTGGCTGGTGGGTCGGCACCACAACAGCGAAGTCTTCGATGCGCTCAGGCACCAGCTGTCGGGATAGCGCGAAATCAGCCAGGCACTCAGCGCCTCGGCCGTCTGGCCATTGCCATGCTCCATGCCCAATTCGAACAGATACGGCGTGCGCGCCCGGTGCGGCTTGAGGCCCATCTGTTGCGCTTCATCGATCAGGCGCGGCGACTCGCCGGCCTCGCTGAGCAACAACGCCAGCAGGTCATCGCAACGTTGCCGGCGCCATTGCTGCTCGGCTTGCTGGTTACGCTGGCCGACGAGCATTTCGGCGGTCATGCGAACCAGCTCGGCGTAGGTGCGCAACTGCTCCGGATCGCCGGTGATGCCGAGCACCCCGATCAGCCGATGATCAAGCAGCAGCGGCAGGTTGATCCCCGGTTGCACGCCCTTGAGGTGGGCGGCGGTGGGCACGTCGATCTCGACCACGCGGCTGTTGGCCAACACCAGTTGGGCGCCTTCGTGGCGCGTATTGACCCGCTCCGGCTCGCCACTGCCGAGGATCAGCCCCTGGCTGTCCATGACGTTGACGTTATAGGGCAGAATAGCCATCGCCCGGTCGACGATATCCTGGGCCAGGTCGTGATCTAGTTCGAACATGGGGCGTATTCCTGGGAAATCTGGGTAAGGGATTGTTCACCCGCACAGGCAGTTGGCGTTATCGCTGTGCTCCGGCACAAAGACATCCGCCATGGGGTGACCGAGACTCTTCTGGCGGTCACGTTACCCGCGCGCCGCAAAAAATCATAATAAAGAGAGACCCGCCATGTCACAGAGCGCCGCTGCCACCCTGGCCACCGATGACGATAAAAACGCCGTCTACAAGCGCATTACCCTGCGCCTGATCCCCTTCATTTTCATCTGCTACCTGTTCAACTACCTCGACCGAGTCAACGTTGGCTTCGCCAAGTTGCAGATGCTCGACGCACTGAAGTTCAGCGAAACCGTGTACGGCCTCGGGGCCGGGATCTTCTTCATCGGCTACGTGCTGTGCGGCGTGCCGAGCAACCTGGCGCTGACCCGCTTCGGTCCGCGGCGCTGGATCGCGCTGATGATGATCACCTGGGGCACGCTGTCCACGTGCCTGCTGTTCGTCACCACGCCCACCGAGTTCTACACCCTGCGCCTGTTCACCGGCGCCGCCGAAGCCGGGTTCTTCCCCGGTGTGGTGCTGTACCTCTCGCAGTGGTTCCCGTCGTTTCGCCGTGGGCGGATCATGGCCCTGTTCATGTCGGCCATCCCGGTCTCGGGCCTGCTCGGCAGCCCGTTTTCCGGCTGGATACTCAACCACTTCGCCGCCGGCCAGGGCGGCCTCGCGGGCTGGCAGTGGATGTTCCTGCTGCAAGGCATCCCGACGGTGATCCTCGGCGCCCTGGCGTACTTCCTGCTCAGCGACAACTTCGACAGCGCCAAATGGCTCAAGCCCCACGAGCGTGCGGTGCTCGAAGCCGACCAGGCCCACGACCGTGCCAACCAACCGAAGACCGCTTCGGATTCGCTGCTGGCGGTGTTCAAGAATCCGGCGATCTGGGCCTTCGGCCTGATCTACTTCTGCATCCAGAGCGGGGTCTACGCGATCAACTTCTGGCTGCCGTCGATCATCAAGAGCCTGGGCTTTTCCGACAACCTGGTGATCGGCTGGTTGAGTGCGATTCCGTACCTGCTGGCGGCGGTGTTCATGGTGCTGGTGGGCCGCTCCGCCGACCTGCGCCAGGAACGTCGCTGGCATTTGGTGGTGCCGATGCTGATGGGCGCGCTGGGGCTGTTGATTGCGGTGAACTTCGCCGCCAACCCGGCGATCGCCATCCTCGGCCTGACCATCGCCACCATGGGCGCCCTCACCGGCCTGCCGATGTTCTGGCCGGTGCCCACCGCCCTGCTCAGCGCCGGTGCCGCCGCCGGTGGCCTGGCCTTGATCAACTCCATGGGCCAGATGGCCGGCTTCCTCAGCCCGTACCTGGTGGGTTTCGTCAAGGACGCCAGCGGTTCCACCGATGCGGCGCTCTATGTGCTGGCGGCGGTGATTGTCGGCGGTAGCCTGCTGGCGTTGCGCATGACCCGCACGCTGCGCGCCTGACCCGCGCAAGCCTGAGCTGACGCCCCCTGTGGCTTGCCAACTGCCGACAATGGTTTTGTCGGAGCGAGCATGCTCCGGGCGGCGTTCCGACGGAAAACTTCAGGGCGCCGCGTTCAATCAGAATGCTCGGGTTATCGTTGACGTCTTTCGCGAGCAAGCTCGCTTCTACAGGGGCTTCGCGCGCCTGTAGGGGGTGTGTTTCCTGGGCCCACGACGAAAAACACCGATGCCGATTGAGCGTCAGTGAGGGAGAGATAGGGGAAAAGGATGCAACAGATAGGAAGTGGTGCCCCGAGCCGGAACCTAAATAACGCAATAATTTCCAGTATTTGCGTACCTTTATCCAGACGCTACGAATTCAGTGTACTAGCCAATGTACTTTTTATGCTCACCTGGCGCATAGCCGTGGGCTGCAATTTCGGAGTTTGTCCGCACATTCTGCGTGATGATGGACGAAATCGGTCCCGGTCGGTTTGCTACGCTAAATCCTTTGAGTCCATTGATGCAAACTTCCATGGGTATGCAACCAGCCTTACTATTTCTGACCGCACGCTACGAGGCTATGGAGATGCGACACAATAAACACGCAACCGCCTGATAACCTATCTTGAACGCGCTATCGAGACCCCGTATCGAGGTGACGAGGCATTGCAGCATCGAAACAGCGAAGCGGCTCAATACCTGGATGACATAGGCAAGTCTTTGACCGGTATAAAGCCTCCGGATCGCTTCCATGAAACGATGCTTCAGGATATCCGGCAGCAATACCATTCGCTCATTGAGCAACGCTGGAGGATCGTCGAGCAGTCAGAGGGAGCGATTCCGGGCCCTTTGATTGGTATGCTGGTTGCTTGGTTAACACTCATCTTCTCCAGTTTTGGATACCGCGCTCCCCGCAATTCGATGGTGATTGGAATGTTCATCATCTCGTCCTTTCTCATTGCGGCTTCTGTTTATCTTGTATTGGACATGGATGTGCCATTTCACGGTCCTATCCAGATATCCGACGAGCCCCTGCGCAGGGCGCTCGCCGTTATGCAGCTCTAGGCGGTTCGTTGGGCGCTTGCATTCTGAGTGGCCGCTTTCAGAGCGGAAGAAATCGAAAGTCCGGTACTGGCCGATTTCTGCCTTTCGCGACGAGCAGAAAGCGACCATGAGCAGTCATACACCACAAACATTCAACCAAACAAACAAGCTCTTGCTCATTGCATATGGATATCCGTATATTCGCTTTTCCATATGTATGGTGCGCCCATGATCACTCCCCCCGAAGTCTTCAAAAGCCTGGCAGACGAAACCCGTGTCCGCGCCACCCTGTTGATTGCCGAGCAGGGTGAGTTGTGCGTCTGCGAGCTGATGTGCGCTCTGGATAACAGCCAGCCGAAAATCAGCCGGCATCTAGCGCAATTGCGCAGCAACGGTTTACTGCTCGATCGCCGCCAAGGCCAGTGGGTCTATTACCGCCTCAATCCGGATCTTCCCGAGTGGGTTCACGAAATCCTGAAGGTGACTTCCAGAGCTAACTCCAATTGGCTCAAGAACAACGCCACCCGTCTGCAGAACATGGATGGCCGTCCCGTGCGCGAAGCCGCCTGCTGCTGAACCCTGATCGAGTGAACTTTGAATGTTTGTCGCTGCAGCTGTTTTCGTCTTCACACTCATTCTCGTCATCTGGCAACCCAAAGGACTTGGCGTCGGTTGGAGCGCCGCACTTGGCGCAGTGCTTGCGCTGGCAGCCGGCGCCGTATCGCTGCAGGACATCCCCACGGTCTGGGCCATAGTATGGAACGCGACAGCCACTTTTATCGCAGTCATCGTTATCAGTTTACTGCTGGATGAGGCCGGCTTCTTCGAATGGGCTGCACTGCATGTGGCGCGCTGGGCAAAAGGCAGCGGTCATCGATTGTTCGCGTTCTGTGTGCTGCTCGGGGCGGCGGTATCGGCAGTGTTTGCCAATGACGGGGCGGCACTGATCCTTACTCCCATCGTCATGTCGATGCTGATGGCTCTGCGTTTTTCACCGGGCGCGACGCTAGCGTTTGTCATGGCGGCCGGCTTCATTGCCGACACTGCGAGCTTGCCTCTAGTGGTATCGAACCTGGTCAATATCGTGTCCGCAGACTTCTTCCGGCTGGGTTTTACCGAATACGCTTCTGTGATGGTGCCGGTGAGTCTGGCCAGTGTTGCCGCAACCTTGTTGGTGCTGTTTGCTTACTTCAGAAAAGACGTACCGAAAAGCTACGCACTGGATGCGCTTCGTGAGCCCAGTGCGGCGATCCGTGACCGCGCCACGTTCATAGTCGGAGGCTGGACGCTGCTAATACTGCTGCTCGGGCTTTTCGCGCTAGAACCTCTGGGCATCCCAGTCAGCGCCGTGGCAACAGCGTGTGCGGCGGTTCTTTTTGCCGTTGCAGCCAAAGGTCACAAAATCTCGACTCGTCGCGTGCTGCGCGAAGCGCCTTGGCAAATCGTGGTGTTCTCGCTCGGCATGTACCTGGTGGTCTATGGCCTGAAGAATGCTGGTCTGACAGATCTGCTCACCCGACTGCTGGACTACCTGGCGGGGTGGGGCCTGTGGAGCGCTGCCCTGGGCACTGGCTTGTTGTCGGCACTGCTGTCATCGGTGATGAACAACATGCCCAGTGTGCTGATCGGCGCGCTATCGATTCAGGCCAGTGACACTCACGGATTGGTTCGCGAAGCGATGATCTACGCCAACGTCATCGGCTGCGACCTCGGCCCGAAAATCACCCCCATCGGCAGTCTTGCCACGCTGCTTTGGTTGCACGTGCTAGAGCGTAAAGGCATGCGCATCACCTGGGTATACTACTTCAAGGTCGGCATCCTGCTGACTCTCCCAGTCCTCTTGATCACTCTTTCGGCACTGGCCCTGCGCCTGAGCCTCTGACGTCCGCCCAAAAGCGGTAGGAGCAATCCATGCGAGTCCTGTTCATGTGCACGGCCAATAGTTGCCGCAGCATTCTTTCAGAAGCCATGTTCAATCACCTGGCGCCGCAGGGTTTTGAGGCGATGAGCTCCGGGAGTTTCCCCAAGGGCCTGGTGCTGCCGCGCAGCCTGTCGACCCTGCAACAAGCCGGAATCCCGATTGACGGCTTGTACAGCAAGGGCAACGACGCCTTCGAAGGCAATCCGCCGGATATCGTCATAACGGTGTGTGACAAGGCTGCCGGCGAAAGCTGTCCGGTTTACTTCGGTCCGGCTCTGAAAGCCCATTGGGGGTTGGAAGATCCGTCCAACGTGACAGGAGAAGAAGCGGCGATTGACGCTGCCTTCCGTGCCACCCTCGCGCGCATCGAGCGACGCTGCAAAGCCTTCCTTGAACTGCCGTTCGGCACCCTCAATCGTGACGAGCTTAAAAACGAGCTCAATCGAATCGGTGCGCTCTAAGGAGATTTTATGTCAGAGCATCTACCCAACTTGGATCTGAACCTTTTCGACCGCGCGCACACCGCAGTGGCGGAGGAGCACAAGCCGCGCATCCTATTGCTGTACGGATCTAACCGTGAACGCTCGTTCAGCCGCCTGCTGGTGCAGGAGGCGGCACGCTTGCTTGACCACTTCGGCGCCGAGACACGAATTTTCAACCCCAGCGGTTTACCGTTGCCGGATGACGCCCCGGTCGATCACCCCAAAGTGCAGGAGTTACGTGACCTCATGCTTTGGTCAGAAGGCCAGGTGTGGTGTTCGCCGGAACGACATGGCGCAATGTCGGCCGTGTTCAAGGCGCAGATCGACTGGATCCCGTTGGAGCTAGGCGCGGTCCGTCCTACCCAGGGCAAAACCTTGGCGGTGATGCAGATCTGCGGTGGTTCACAATCGTTCAACGCGGTCAATCAACTGCGAGTGTTGGGGCGCTGGATGCGCATGTTCACCATCCCGAATCAGTCATCGGTGCCCAAGGCATATATGGAGTTCGACGAGGCTGGACGGATGAAGGCGTCGCCGTTCTACGATCGTGTCGTCGATGTAATGGAAGAACTGGTGAAGTTCACGCTGTTGTTGCGTGGTCACCAGGCTCACCTCGTCGACCGTTACTCCGAGCGCAAAGAAGGTGCAGAGCAACTAATGGCGCGGGTCAACCAGCGCTCGATTTGAAGTGGATCTACGACCCGACATTGAGCACTGCTGCTGTCGGCCAGTTAATATCTGTCACCAAGGCAAAATCCGAAGCTGCCTTTCACTGAGAACTGCTACCCGCCAACAGCAGTCCTGTGCTTTATCTTTACCGTGTTTCTAAGATGCAACATTGTCGCTGAAAATTAAGTAAATCAACGGCAAGCCATTCGCCTGCCACCCATGTACCTCTCATACTCAGAGCCGGACAAGGCGGGATCAGTATCTCCAGAAGACGGGAGTGACGAGCACCAGCACAGTCAGAATTTCTAGTCTTCCTAGAAGCATTCCAACGGTCAGTAGCCATTTGGCAGCATCAGGTAATGATGAGAAATTACCTGCTGGCCCAATGATCGTGCCAAGCCCTGGCCCAACGTTACAAACCGCAGTAGCGGCACCGCTCAATGCGGTTGTCCAATCCAGTCCGATTAGAGCCAAGCCCAAGGCGATAGCGGCAATAGTGATGGTGAAGAAAAACGAAAAGGTCAAAAGCGAGCGCAAGATTTCCTCGTCTATGGGATGGCCATTGTACTTTTTCTGAATCACGGCTCGAGGATGGATCAACTGCTTCAAACTACTGACCAGTAGAGCGGCAGCCACCTGAAAACGGAAGATTTTAAGACCGCCTGCAGTGGAGCCGGAGCATCCACCGACAAACGTAAGATAGAAAAAGAGCAAGACAGCGAAGCTGCCCCACAAGGTGTAGTCACCAACTGCAATTCCGGTGGTTGTGACGACCGAGGTCACATTGACTGCGACGATACGAAACGCATCCCACCATCCGTAGTCGCTGTGAAAACACAGCCAGGTACCCACCGTCAGCGATATGACGAGCAAGAATCCAACGAATCCGCGCACTTGGTGATCCTTGATCAGCGCACCTCGATTGCCCCGCAATGTCGCTACGTACAAGGTGAAAGGCAGGCTTCCCGTAATCATGATGACCACTGCCACCCAATGAATCGCTGGTTGCGTCCAGTGCCCAAGTGAGGCGTCTGAGGTTGAGAATCCCCCGGTAGAGATCAACGACATTGAGTGATTGACCGCTTCAAATGGCGTCATTCCAGCGAGCCATAGTGCCAGTACTCCGATGCCAGTAAGCGTCAGATAAAGCAAAAGAATGTACTTGGCTGCCACATGGGAACGTGGCGTAACTTTCTCTGACCAGTCTGAGGACTCTGTCTGGAACAGACGCATACCGCCTACTCGTAAGAGTGGAAGGATTGCCACAGCCATGCCGATAAAACCGATACCTCCCAACCAATGCAGCATCGAGCGCCAGATCAATAAGCCGGGAGATGAGGTATCCAAACCGGAGAGTACAGTCGAGCCGGTGGTTGTGATACCAGACATCGTTTCAAAAAATGCGTCGGTGTAGCTGATATGGCTAATGAACACCATTGGCAAGGCTGCGAAGGTGCACACAACCACCCAACTGCCAGTCGTCAGTAAGTACATGTCCCGGGGGCGGAGCTGGGCAGCATCCGGGCGCCCCCCCACGATCAACAACAAGCCACAGATTAGGGTAATCAAACTCGACCAGAGGAAGGCCGACAGATCGTCGCTCCGCTCATAGGCCATCAGTGTGATCATGGGAAAAGCCATGCTTACGGCCAGCGTGATCAGAAAAATGCCTAGGATGAAGCCGATAAGCCGAATCGCTGCGAGGGACATAACAGAGCCTTTAAAATTAGCACCGCGCAGTATCAGATACCCAGCCCCAAGACCCCGTAAATTAATCGTAAAATTCCTACTGCCAATTCCCCAGAATTGTTAGGTCAAGGGTTTTCAGTAAGTCACTCATCACAAGCGAGCGCCAGTACATGATCAATGCGTGCAGAAATGAAGGAACGCTTTGGGTATAAGCGGACGCTCTCGAAAGGCAAGAAACGACCCATTGAAGACGCTCGATGATGCGAGAAGACGATTTATCTTTACCTAGATACGCGGACCCTAGATGGATGAGGTGCCACCATCGATCTGACGGTCCAGCTGTAAAACCCATGAAACAACAGTTTACAGTCTAGAAACTAAATATTGGATAATTAGCAATTAGTACCTACGCTCTTCGCGGGGGATCCAGTTTTAAGGACGGTCGGGGGCTCGTCTCAAGGTACTCACGCAAGTACGCAGGAGCTCAACATGAACCGGACAAAGTTATCAACGGCGTTCGCTGTATCAATATTGATGTCTGCAGTGGTTTTCCCCGGCCTCTCTCAAGCCGCCGACAAAACAGCCCCTAACATTGTAGTCATTATGGGTGACGATATTGGCTGGTCCAACATCGGTGTCTACAACCAGGGCATGATGGCCGGTCGAACACCCAATCTCGACCAGCTTGCGGCTGAAGGCATGCGTTTTACCGATTACTACGCCGAGGCCAGTTGTACCGCCGGGCGGGCCAACTTCATCACCGGCGAACTGCCGATCCGTACCGGAATGACCACTGTTGGGCAGGCCGGCTCTCCCATTGGTATTCCCGCCGAAGCCGTGACCATCGCTACAGCGCTGAAATCCATGGGCTATTCCACGGGCCAGTTCGGCAAGAATCACCTGGGCGATCTCAACGAATTCTTGCCCACCGTGCACGGGTTCGACGAATTCTTCGGCTACCTCTACCACCTCGACGCCATGGAAGACCCGGCGCACCCCAACTATCCGCAGGAGCTTCTTGCCACTGTTGGCCCGCGCAATATGGTCCACAGTTGGGCGACTACCACCGATGACACCACGGTCATGCCGCGCTGGGGCAAGGTCGGCAAACAGAAAATCGAAGACGCCGGCACGCTCTATCCGGAACGGATGAAAACCGTCGACGACGAGATTCGCGACAAAGCCTTCGCCTTCGTCGACAAGGCCAAGCAGGACAACAAACCGTTCTTCCTCTGGCTGAACCCGACCCGCATGCACATCGTCACGCACCTGTCTGACAAGTATGAAGCCATGCGCAACTCGCAAAATGGCTGGTCGGAACAGGAAGCCGGCATGGCACAGCTCGATGATATCGTCGGTGACGTCATGGCCAAGCTGAAAAAAGACGGTATGGATGACAACACCATTGTCATTTTCACCACTGACAATGGCGCGGAAAACTTCACTTGGCCGGATGGCGGCACCACGCCGTTCGCCATGGGCAAAGGCACCATCATGGAAGGTGGATTCCGTGTTCCGGCGATCATTCGTTGGCCTGGCAAGGTACCGGCCAATCAGATTGCCAACGGCATCATGTCCGGTATGGACTGGTTCCCGACCCTTGTCGCGGCGGCCGGTAACCCGAACATCACTCAGGAACTGCTCAAAGGCAAACAACTGGGCGACCGAACCTACAAGGTGCATCTTGACGGCTACGACCAGACACCGATGATCACGGGCAAGGGGCCGTCGACCCGTAACGAAATTTTCTATTTTGGCGAGAGTGCGCTGGGTGCGGTGCGAATAGGCGACTACAAATATCGCTTTATTGACCAGCCAGGCGGCTGGATGGGCGCCAAGGTGGCGGTCGACGTGCCGATCCTGACCAACCTGCGCCTCGATCCCTTCGAACGTATGGGTTGGCCGGAGAATCAGGCCGCGCAAGGTTCGCAGCAGTATTTCGACTGGTTCAAGTACCAGTTCTGGCGCTTCGTGTTCGTCCAGCAGCAAGTCGCCAAGCTGGCGGAAACCGCTATCGAGTTCCCGCCGATGCAAAAAGGCGCGAGCTTCAACCTCGATTCGGTTAAAGCCAAGATCGCTGCGGCCCGAGCGGAGATGGCAAAGTAAGCAGTCGGGTAAACGGGTGGTCGGTGTTCGCCACCCGTATTCATATCGCCATTGTCCAGTGGCGCAGGGTTGAGCGTTGAAACCGCCTAGGTGAATGCCTTGAGGAAGCGTGGTTCACCGCTCCAGAGGAATCTCGATTGAGGTTGACTGAATTCTGCAGGGCGTGAAGTTGCGGGTCAGCAATGGCTGAAATTGGCCGAAGTTTGCCAATGGTGAAGGGCAGCAAATGGACGATTTCTGCCCTTGCTCAACGTCAATGATGAAAGCAGCCGTGTCAAAACAGCCCTCCCAACGCTGCAGGCTCCCAGTTCATAATCACCAGTTCACCACTGACCTCGGCCTTACCCTGCCGTTGGTTGCTGGTGGTATAGCGAATATCCAGCGTTTCAAAATGAAAGCCCTCAAACACCCGACGGATGTCCGGGTGGTCGTTGATGCTGACCATGACCCTGCCCTTGCAGCGACGCATGAAATCGGCCATGCGCTCATAGTTCTCGAACGGAAAATCGACCCCATACCCTGCAGTCTGCCAATACGGCGGGTCCATATAGTGGAAGGTATGGGCTCGGTCGTAGCGTTCGGCGCAGTCCAGCCAGGGCAGGTTTTCGACATAGGTGCCAGACAGGCGCTGCCAGGCGGCTGAAAGGTTTTCCTCGATCCGCAACAGGTTGATCGCCGGGCCAGTGGTCGCGGTGCCGAACGTCTGCCCCGTCACCTTGCCGGCGAAGGCATGGTGCTGCAGGTAGAAAAATCGCGCGGCACGTTGGATGTCGGTGAGGGTTTCAGGGCGGGTCATCTTCTGCCACTCGAACACCTGGCGTGAGCTCAGCGCCCATTTGAACTGGCGCACGAACTCCTCGAGGTGGTTCTGCACCACGCGGTACAACGTCACCAGGTCGCCGTTGATGTCGTTGAGGACTTCGACGGGGGCAGCCTGAGGCCGCATGAAGTAGAGCGCGGCGCCGCCGGCAAAGACTTCGACATAGCATTCGTGAGGGGGAAACAGCGGGATGAGGCGATCGGCCAGGCGGCGTTTGCCGCCCATCCAAGGGATGATGGGTGTAGACATGGATAGCAAGACCTTTACTGTATAAATAAACAGGTGCTAGGCTCTCTCCGCTTTGTGCACAGAGCGGGAGCCTTGACTGGACTTGCAGGGACAATCTGCGGGGACTGTGGCTAGGTTGGGTGTTGACGCATCCAACCTGGCCGCTCCTTTTTACTTTGACTTATGAAATTTCCAACTCGGTCCGATTCGCTTGCTCGAGCAATCAATACGGCACTTCAAGCACGACCTTCTGCGGTTTGCCGGAAGCCTTCGCCTTTCCCTCCTTGCCACCATTGCACTCCACCGACACCGTCCACCCGGACGGGGTGAAAGTGTGATCGACCGACTCCACCAGGTATTCACCGTCGAGCCCACGCTTGAAGCCTTGCGCCGCAATCATGATCTCGGCAAACAAGTCGGTGCGTCCGGGCATATCCAGGCGTACCAAGGCAGTGGACCGATTGAATGCCGCCAGGCGGGCCTTCGCCGCTTCATCAGCGGCCGTCCGGTCCGGGTAAAGATGGCGGTCGGTGTGCACCGGTGGTAGGCCCTCCGGCACGTTCGGGTTGTCCAGATGCGAAACCAACAATTCCCCGCTGGCCGGATCCTGGTACTGGGTGCTGACTCCCTCATGGGCGTTTCGGTCGCTCAAGCGAAAGTGCCAGCGAGTTACTTCACTGCGCTGCAGGGTAATGACCGCCAACGCCCGACCACTGGCGCTCTGCCCGCCCTGCCGTGGCAGAACCAGCAACTTGCCATCGGCTACCTTGGCCGTGCAGTCGTGCTTCTTCGCGACACGGGTGATGAAGTTGAAATCCGACTCATTGAGTTGATCCATACGGGGTACCCGCGCGTCTACCGGGCACGACGGCTGCCAACCATTGCGCGCAGCCACATCGCCGACGATCTGCGCCAGGCTGACGTCCTCCCAACTGCCGCTGCGTGTGGCTTTGCCACTGCCCCGCATATCGCTGGCCTTGCCGCTGATCACCAGCGTGTCCGGCGGGCCTGACACTGCTACTTCGTCAACGGTGTAGCGGCCCATTCGCGTCAGGTCGGCGCCGGCATAGCCCAGGTATACCTCGATACTCGCGCCACGCTCAGGTAACGCCACCGCACCGTCACGGTCATCAATGCGCAGCTCAAACGAGTCCGAAGCCATTCCGGGCCGGTCGGAGAGCTGCAACGAGACGAGCCGATCATTGATCAGGGCGGTGATGTCGGCACCATTGGCGACGATGCGAAACAACGGTTGCATGTCGGTACTCCAGAAAAGAATAAACCCGCATCTGGCGGGTCTGATAATGGGATTAATCCCACAAAGAAATGACGCTGTCCGGCTCCACCACCAGGTCCGGTAGCGTGATCAGCAAGCCTGCGCGGAACGGTTGTGGCTCGTCGGCCAGGCCCTGATTGGCGGCCAGCACCGCTTCGACGCAGCGGTTGAGGTGGCCGTAATAGTGGTGGCACAGGGTGTCGAGTAGATCCCCTTCAGCTGTTCTGCAAGTCATCGCCATAACGGACAAACTCCAATGAAAAACCCTGCTTGCGCGGGATCGCCCCCGGCAGCAAGGCGCTTTGCTCTTCCTCGATATTGGTCAAACACCAATTGCCCAGTACCTCGCCATACCCCGTGGTCAAATTCAGGGGCAGCAACTTGGCGCCAATGCTGCGCAGCGTGTCCAGCTGCTCCAGCCCGCCCTTGAAGCTCGGATAAATTGCACCTTTGAGGGTAATTTTCTCATCACCCAAGCCTACCGCCTGCTGTGCCGGACGCCGGCTCAGCCGTTCCTGTGCAGCCCAGCGAAACGCCGTCTGCCGGCGAAGTTCGTCGAAGGCTGCCGTATCCAGGTTGAAGTAATACGGGCGCTCATTGGCTTTCAGCGGATAGAGAATCAGCAGGTGCGGGAACGGCTTCACCGCGTCGGGAATCGGCGACATGTCGCCGGCGAACCATTGCGTGGGGAAGATGTTGCCCAACGCGACATTGGCCTTGCCGGCGACCTTGTTAAAAGCCGCACCAAAACGGCCAATCTGTTCGGTCAGCGCAGAAAAGTGCTCATCAAACTGCGCCAACGCACGCTGGGTTTGGTTGTAAAGACTGGCCACCTTGCCGATCTTGGCCTGCGCCGAGTTGATCGCGTCCTGCAGGCGCCGTGTCTTGTCGCTCAGATCCTCGCTGATAAAGGGCAACCCCTCCAACGCGTCGGCTGCCCCACTGATTTCATTGAGCGCGCCATTCATGGGCCCCGTCATGGATTCAATGTCGGTGCGGCCGGCCTCCCCCGCGTCGACCAGGTATTTCAATCCGCCCTGCAGGTGCTGCAGGTAGGTTTTTTTCTCCGCCATATCATTTCCTCAGCTCACATGGGGCGCATCAAACAACTGGCGATCGCGGGCTTGCCGGGCGAAGTCCTCGAATTGGCGGCGCAGGTACGGCATCAATTCCTGAGCCAGCTGCGCCGGATCTTTTACATCGCCTTGCACGGTAATAACCGGCGCCGGGGCGAAGGTGAATTGCTGATCAACCTTCGACGAGGCCAGCGGTGTCGCGGGTCCGCTCTGGGCCATCAACGCAGCCATGATCGGTGCCGCGGGGGCACTGTCCATTGAGCGCATAACTGCACCCAGCCCTTGGCTCGCGAGCGGTGAATTGGCCGGCGTGTCCGCACCACCAAACAGTGCCTTCCCAAACGTCGCTCCGATCTCGCTCCCGCCCCACGCACCGAGCATGCTGCCGATAATCCCGCCGATGGCGGTACCCACCACAGGGATGATCGAACCGATGGCTGCGCCGGCCGCTGCGCCCGCTAAACCGCCAGCCAGGCTGCCTGTCGCCTCGCCGTAACCTTCGGCCTTCTCATCGCGAGTGGTCGCGTTCTGGTAGGTGTCCAACGCCAGAACACCAGCACCGACTGCCGCCAGTGCCCCGCCTACTTTCATCACGCCTGCGCCCTTGCTCCCACGACCTCTAGCGCTTTTGCCCGGCCCGTCTTTGCCCGGATCCAGCCCGTCATCATCGTCGTCATCCGTGTTGGTGACGAACACCCGCTGCACGATGTTGGACCGATCGCCGGCCGCGCCTCGAACGATATTCGCCAGCCCCCGGCCGATCTTCAGCGCGGCCCAGGCTTTACCCAGCACCAACGCTCCGGCAGTCAGCGCCGCCAGGCCCAACACCGCTTTGGGCGCTTCCTCCGACAGCGCGGTCAACCCACGCGCTGCCGCGCCGATCCCGGTAGCCAGCGCATCGGTCGCCGGACGCAAGGCATCGCCGATCGCGCGCAATGAATCGTTGAACGCCTGCCCGGTTTCGGCCCAGCGTTGGGACGAGGCCTCGCGCCGTTCACTGAGATTCTTGTCGAGAATGTCCTTTCGCTGACCGTCGGGGTTTGAGGCGTCTTTTTTGAGATCCGCATACAGCTTTTTATTCTGGGTGTAGGCCATCAGGGCAGTTTTGACCTGCATGTCGGCGAACAGATCGCCGGTACGCAAGGTCGCGGCCAGGGCGTCGGCCATCGCCTGCGCCTTGGCTGGGTCGGTCTCCTGGCCGATCTGACTCAGGCCCTGCTGCAGCTGTTGGGCCATTTTCGGGTCGGTCTTTTCCACGTACCGGCGCGCCAGCTCAAAGCTGGCTTCAACGGTCGACAGGCCCTTGGCAATGGCTGCGTTCATCGAGGCCTGATAATCGATGCCAGCATCGGCATAACCTTTGACCGTTTCCCCAGAGCCTATTTTTGCAATCCAGTTTTTCAGATTGTTCGCCGCTTCATCGGCGCTGCCGGCGCTTTTGATCTGCACCTGCAGCATGGCGCCCAACTGGCTGACCGCCTCCTGGCCGGTGATGCCGCTGCTGGCCATCTGCGCTAACAGTTCGGGAAACCACTTGGCCATGTCGGCAGCCTCAAAGCTGCCTTGCTGGCCCAGCAGCGCGACCGATGCCAAGGCCTGTTCCATTTTCTTGGGATCGGTGATCTTGGCGTTGTTCTGCATGGCCAAAATCATCTTCGCCGTATCGGTGCCTGAAGCGCCCTGCCCGACCGCAAACTTCGCAGCCACCGGCGCATACTTCAATGCGTCGGTCAGATCCATGCCGCCACCCACCAGTTGGTTCACCAACTCCGCTACCTGGGTGTTGGCCATACCGGTGTCTTTCGAGGTTTGCACGATGTCGCGGGCAGTGTTCACTTCCTGCTGGGTATTGGCGGTTCCCGACTTAATCGCGATGTCACGAATGATTGCCTGAAAATCCGCACTGATTTTGGTCGGTACCGCCGCCAGCGTGGTGCCGGCCACTGCCGTGCCAATGCCACTGCGCAGACTTTCGCGCCCCTCTTCCACCTGCCCCAGGCCTTTGGCCTTGAACTCGGCGCTGCGCACCACCTTACCGAGCGCCAGGTACTCCTGACGCAAGCGACCGACCTCGACGCCCTGCTTGCGCAGGCTGTTGGTGTTGGTCTCCAACTTACGCAGCAAGGCGTCGGCATTGGCCGCGCCGCTGTCGTGGGCTTTTTTCCATTCGTCGCGCAGACGCATGGTCTCGCCGATGACTTTCTGCAGGCCTTTGGCCCGCGTGGTTTGCGCCCCCAGCTTTTTCATTTCGCTGCTGACGTTCTTGAAAGCGGCGCCAAGCGACGAATCGACGGCACCGCCGATCACCAACCCGAGCGAGAGTTTGTTCGTCATGCAGGATACCTGTGCTCAATGGTGGATGGGCTCAGTCCGTGAGCCACCAGACCATCTCGGAAAACGACAGCCCCTGAATTTCGGCCGCGGAAAAATTCAACTCCACCGCCAATCGTTTGGCCAGGGTCTTTTGCAGGCGTGGATTAAACCCCGTCGTCTGCTCCCAGACGAAAATAGGCGGTCTGCAGACGACGATAATCGCGCATCAGCAGCCCCTCCAGATCCGCACGGCCGATGCTCGCCAGGCTGCAAAACAGCGTCATTTCCTGCTCTTCTTCATTGCTGCCGCCGTGCAGCGTGGCCGCGCGCATTTCACGCACCGTCGGCTCACGCAAGGTCAGTTTGTCGACCTTGATGCCATTGGCCTCGCTCGCCTTGGATAACATGACGGTGGCAATGCCATCGCCCAGTTGCAGCCATTTAGGCAATGCGGCTTCTGCTTGGCTGTTGATCTTGTTGCTCATAATGTTGCTCCTTACATGCCCAGGGCGGATCGCACCGCGGCCAGTTGGTCGGTGCCATCGATGACGCGAATCGAGTTGAGGGGATCGATTTCAAACATCACGCTGCCGTCGATCTCCAGCTTGTAATAGGTCACGGCGACGGCGTACTTGAACTCGCCTTTTTCTCCGGGCTTCCACTCCCCCGGGTCGACTTCCTTGAGGCCGCCACGCAAGGTAGCGACCACCGATTTCACCGCGCCTTTCTGCCCCTTGAAGGCACCACGAAACGATGCGTTGAACGCCGTCAGGTCGGCCTGACCAAAAAACTTAAGCACCTCACGGCGCACACCGTGGGTGGTAAAGCTGGCCTCGAGCTTCTCGGTACCCATGTCGATTTCCACCGCCGCATCCATGCCGCCGGCTCGGTAATCGTCGGTCTTGAGCGTCAACTTGGGCAGGGTCAGGCTCGGCACATCGCCCTGCAGGCTGATACCGTCGACAAACAGATTGGTGTTGTAGAGCACTTCCGGAATCATAAAACGGCCTCCTTAGGCGGCGGTGTCGAGCACTTCAGTGATCCACTGATCGGTCACCTCCACGCGGAAATTGGGGTTTTCGGCCGGCGGCACGTCGGTGAAACGGATGTTCCAGTACACCTTGCCTTGGCTCAGCTCGCTGGAGGTGTTCAGCTCTTCGTCGGCATAGACTTCGAAGTTGATGATCGCGCCCTGATTTTTCAGGTCACGCATGAACGCCTGCAGGCCTTCAGTCACATCCTTGACGTAGGTCGAGGTGATCGAACGGTCGACCGCCCACTTATGGCCGTAGAGGATTGCGTCCATGACGATATCCAGGGTGCGCACGCGGGTGACAAACGCCCATTTCGGATCGCTGGACAGCGTGCGGTTACCCCACAGGCGATAGCCGTCATCCCGAATGATGGTGGTGATGTTGGCGTTGTTCAGCACGTTAGCTCGGCAGGACGGGTCACCGTCGAGAAATTCAATCGCCCGCGTGGTGCCGGTGACGCCAACAAACTCCTTGTTCGACGGTGACGCCCAAAATCCGTAGGTGGCGTCGGTCCAGGCGAACAGGCCGGCGGCCCAGGCCGAGGCCGGCGCATTGACGGTGGCACTGCTCCCGGTATCCCAGAACTGCACGCCAGGATCGACCAGATAGGCGTGCTTGCTGCCGAAGTGGGCGGCATAGGCGATCGCGGCCTCGTCGGTGGTGTTTGGCCCATCAATGAGCGCCATGGCGCGTAACTTATCGGCCAGCGCGATCAGTTCGGTGGCCACCGGAAGCGATGACGAATAACCCGGGGTAATCAACAGCCGCGGCTGGGCGTTGAACTTGCTCTTGCCATCAAGCAGCGCCTGCATGCCGGTGCGAGTGCCATCGGCCCACACGCCGCCAATGATCGCGGAAAGCTGCTCATCGGCGTCCTCCAGCTCGGGCGCGCCGACCGCGACGATGACCGCCTTGGCGCGTTTGAAGATGGCCCTGCAGTCTTGGGTGATGGCCGCATCCGCGCCCCAGGCGGCAACCGCCTCGCTTTCGCGGGTGATCAACAGCAACTGGTTGTACTTGGCGGACACGTCCGGACCTTCGCTGAAGGTATTGCACAGGCCGATGATCGAGGCGGACGGAGTTGCGATATGCCGCGCGCCGGTATCCACCAACGTCACGGTAACGCCGTGAAAGAAACTCATAGAGTGCTGCTCCGGATACAAAAAAGCCCCGCAAATGCGAGGCTGTAGGGATGTTCTTTGGAGACGTTAGGGGGTCATTGGCATTACCGGCCATTCAATGCCGCTCGGCCACCCAGGTTGATGTGGCACTTCACTGAGCTCGATTCGGTAGAACTTCCAGGCACTCAACTGCTCGACCTGCTCTTCGGTGGCCACACCCAGATCGAGCGAGTCCTGTAGCGGCGCTATGACCAAGCCAGCGTCCTGCATCAACCGCTTCAGCAGGGAGCGCGCGGCGGGCAACAAGGCGGCGTCCGTGGGTGGTTCATAGGCGGCGATTTCACCAAAGTCACCCGCGACCGCGCGCTGATAGATCTCGGGACCGTAGTCGGTCGAGTCGTCAGGGGTGGCCGTAAACGGCATAGCCGCAAGCGTCTCGGTTACCAGCTGCACGTTTATCGCGGAGTGCTCGGCGTTGGCCCATTGCGGACTAAGTGCATCGGAGTAATTCATCAAGCGACCCTCATGCAAATAACGGCAGAATCATCATCGGTACCATCAGCGTTTTGCAGGCCGCCCATCAACATCCAGGTGCCTCCCGGATTGCCATGGGACGATTGGGCTCCCGCATCGGTAAAGATCAAATTGCCGCCGGCCACCAAGGTGCCAGGGGCGGTGCCTGCACCATTCTGCACACGAAACATGGCATAGCTCCCGACCTCACCCACAACAAAGGCGACGACACAATTGCGCACCTTGCTGATGCCATAGTTATCGCACCAGACGTCGCCGAAATCGGAGCTGTCGACCTGCAGCCCGATGGTGCTCGGCGTGGCCTTGAAGCCGATGTGAATCTTGTTGGCCGCTTGATTAACGCCACCACCCTGCTGCACCGGAGTAAAACCCAGCGCGGACTGTGACGAATTCCAGGCCCCCCAGCCGACCATGTCGGCAATCATCCCCCGTGTATAGATCGTGCCGCTCTGGCTAGTGATGATCATTTGCGTGACGACGTCCTGGGCGACCATCACTAGCATAGGCGAGTATTGGCCACCCTCAGGAACATTGGGTCCTGTGTTCACCCGATAAACCCCAGCACTGAGAATCGTGTCGAGGTCAGTGCCGTCGGCAACGACGATACCGCCCTGGCCCCAGCCATAGGCGCCGGTCATCAGGTGCTTGCCCGGCGCGTCATCCGAGGGAGAGGCTTGGCTGCCTTGCTGCAGCCCGAATGGGGTGATAGCAATGGAGCGGTTGTCGCTGATGGTTTCAGCCGGTGTCGCAAAACGGGTAATACCAGAAACAGACTCAGTGGCCGGCGGCACCTCAAAATCAGCTGGATCAAGGTTGCTGGAGTCCCACACGTGCTGCCATTCGCTCCAAGTGCCGTTTGCGAAATCACCGGTGCGATACCGGTAGTAGGTCGCGCTGTTCGCCGCATGCACCTCCTGGTACGCCAAGTTCCCGTAAGAGCGCTCCATGTGGATGACCAAGCCATGGCTGGTTCCGTTGGCAACGTTGGGCCGATTCAGCGTGTCAGCTTCATAGGTGTAAATCCCGCCCACATGCGCAGCGTTGAAATCATCGCCCGGCAAGTTTGGCGCCGCGCCGCCCAGGCCGAAGGCGCCATTGAGTAGCACCCGGCCTGCCGTGGCGTCTGTGGAGTTCCCTTGTTTGACCAGCGAGCCGCTGTCCCACTGGGTTTTCCAAGCGGACCAGGTTGAACCGGAACCACTGCCACCGCGTGTGAATAACACCCCAGTGTTGAATTGCACGACCATCTGCAATGCCACGTCGCGACCAACGCCGACAATCATTACTGAGTTGGTGCCACCCGAAGGCCCGTTTACCGGCGCGCCTTCGAGGCGATAGAAACCCGCAGTGAGAATGGTGTTGAGGTCGGTACCGGCTTCCAGGCTGATGCCGGCGCCGCCCAAGCCAAAGGCGCCGACCTTCATCAGCGCATCCACCGTGGCGTCATCCAGATCGGTCTGCACATCCGCCGTCGCCGCGCTGCCCAGCCCCAGGTTGCCGCGTGCCTCGGCCGCATCCGTCAGATCGGCGAGGTTTTCATCTACAGCCAAGGCATCAGTGATGCCGTAGCCGTCCAGAGTGGTCGGGTTGGTGCCGGCGATCACGCGCCCGAGGGCGTCCACGGTGACACTGCGAAATGTGCCCACGCCCGCCCCGCTGCCTCCGGCAATCAGCTCGAACTGCAAGCCAGTGGTGCCCAGAGTAATCGGCGCGTCGGTGATCAACTGCCAGAGGCTCTCGCCATTGACGGTGCCCTGCTCGACATGAATAAACAGTCCCGGGGTCACTTCCAGGCTGTTGTCGGCATCCGCCGCGCGGATCCAGGCATCAGCGCTGGCCACGTAAATACCGTTTTCCTCGGCCGATGCCTGGGCGGCCACCAACACCCGGTCACCGGCGACCACGGCCACACCGTCAAGGGTTTGTACGCCACTTAGCGTGATGCCGTCTGTGGTGGCGACCCGGGCCGACTGCTTGCTATCGAGCTTGTTCAGCTCTTCCTGAATCTTTGAATCGACGTACTCGCGGGTGGCCAGCACCACCGAGGGATCGATCTTCAGCACGATGTTCGCCGAGCTGCTGACGATGAAATTCATCCGCACGACTTGGGTCTTCCCACTGCCTTGGTCGAGCAATGGTTTATAGCTCGGCGCACAGTTGGCCACCGCCACCAAATCGCCGTCGACATCGTACAGGCCGATCTCGCGAATCCACTCGCCGCCGACTTCAGGCGGAATGATCTGTTCGGTGATCACCGTGTTGGGGTTGGCCGGATCGACGCGGATCTGGTTGATCGGCGCGCGGCGCCATTCGTTGATAAGCTGAGTTTGCAGGCGGTCGGGGATCGGATCGGTGCCGTTGGCATCGCCCAGGCCCATCTCGGTGAACATCCAGTCCAGGCCCATAGCAATGGCATTGGCGTGTTTGGCTTCACCGACCGCGGTGAGGATGGCAAAAAACTGACTGCTCTTATCAATCATAGGGATAAACATCCAAGGTATCGGTTTCATCAACGCAGAGCGCTGGACCAAAGGTGCCGGTCACGTCGATGTCTTTCGGCGCCGGGGGATACACGTCAATCTCTTCGCCTTCTTGCACACACACGGCTATGCCCAATTGCCCGCTCGTCTGCAGGCTGAGCGCGAGGTTCGTCATATGCCGGCTGACCGGCCGGGCGTCGTCGATCAGCCACGTCAGCTCCTCGTAGCGTTCTTCGGTGATTCCGGCGTCATTCAGTCCGACCTCCAGGGCAAAGGTCCCGGGCACACCCTCCGGCACGGTGTCGAACCATTCCACGATGGCAATCAGGTAGCCCAAAGGCTCGACCACCCGGCGCAGCGAACCGATGGTGCCTTTGCGCGCATGCACGTCATACGCCGCACGTATCGCCGCGCGCTTGGCGTCCGATGTCCAGGCGTTGTTCCAGCGGTCCACCGACCAAGACCAGGCCAGATACGGCAGCAAATGTTCGGGACAGGTGTCGGCGTTGTACAAACTGCGCAGAGGAATCAGCGTGTTTTCGTAGTTGGCCGCCTCCAGGCCCAATTCCAGCGGCGTGCTGTTGAGCGGCAGCTGCGTGCTCATATCAGGCCCCCAGCGTCACGGTGTAGCCGGTGCAGTACGCCGCTTCGGCCTTGCTCGGCCTGATATCGGTCCAGTCCAGCAGCTCAACCCGGGAAATCCCGGGGATGTGCAGCTGGGCATCGATCCCCGAGCGCGCCACCTCCAACCCCAAGCGCCGCCGCGGGTTGATCCACTCGCTCAGACGCTTCTGGGCTTCAGCCAAGTAGGCCTCGTTTTCCGGCCCCGGGCTCTGCGGGTACAACACGGCTTCAATGGCGTAATCGATCACCACGGCACTCTGCACGGTGAGGCGATCACCCACCGGCCGCACATCCTCGTCATTCAGACCCAGGCGAACCTGCTCGAGCAGCTCCGGCGAAGCGGCGCCACTGCCCTCCAGACTGAGCACACTCACCACCACTTCGGCCGGTGACGGGCTTTCAGCGGTGGCATCAGCCACCAAGCCAGAGGCATTACGCGCATGCAGAATGTAGCTGTTACGTGGCCCCGCGGTGGTCAGCCCCTCATACGACAGCTGAATGCGCTCGCGCAGGGCCTCGTCGTCTTCGAGCACCTGCGGCGTCGGTGGCACTGTGCTCGGATCCCCCACCTGAATCACCAGGCGCTGCAGGTTGACGTTGGCGGCCAAGTGATCGAGGTCCCCGCGCACCGCATGCGCCAACAGCAAGGCCTTACCCGCATCGTTGACTCGCGCTCGGTTCTGCACCGCCCCGTACGCGGCCTGTTCGATCAGCTTGAGCACCGGATCGCTCTCCAGCGCCGCGTTCCAGTTGTCACCCATGCTCAGGCGGAAGGCTTCGAGCTTCTCCTGGTACACCACTTCGAAGTCGAGATCCTCAAGCACTTGCGGTGGCGGCAGGGCCGCCAGTTCCATGGTCATGCGGTCACCTCCAGCAATACGTCGCCACCCAGATATTGTCCGGTCAGCTCGAACGTAATCCGCCCATCGAGAATGGCCACGGCGCGCACCCGGCCCAACTTCAGGCGAGGCTCCCAACGGCCCAGGGTGCTGGCCACCTCGGCCTGCACCGCACTTTTCCAGCCATCATTAACCGGCAGGTCGACGAAACGCCGTAACTTGCTGCCGTATTCCGGGCGCATGCGCCGGCTGCCCAGCGGGGTGGAGAGAATGTCCTCGATGGACTGGCGCAGGTGATCGAGGCCGGAAATGAGCTGGCCGGTTCGGCGGTCCAGCCCGATCATCCCGATCATCAGATCAGCCCTCGACCGCGACGAAGTCCGGGCGGCCTTCCAGGTAATCGACGGCAACGGAATCGTTGGACGCCACCTTGATCTGCCCCTTGGCCACGCGCAACGTGCCGCCGCCCTGAGGGAGGATCAGCACCCTTGAGGTATAGAGCGTGTCGCGAAATACCCGGACTGCGTCCGAGGTGGCCGGTTTCGGTGGGTTGGCGTCAGGCTCTTCGGGCGACACGGCGGTGCCGTTGATTTTGGTCGTCATGATTTGCTCCAGGCATAAAAAAGCCCGCACGCGGCGGGCTACAGTTGAGTGATCAATGTGTGTGGTGATTGCTATTGCCGCCGGCGTCCATGATCGTGCCGGCGCCGGTGATGTCACCGGAGACAGTCAATGCGCCGTCGATGCTCACGGCCCCCGTCAGCGCGATCTCGGCTGCGCTCACACGGACGTGATCCGGGGTCACCTCAACCAGCGATCCACCGACGGCGATCGTGGCACGGGTGCCGCTGGGCAAATCGATGGTGTAGCTACCGGCATCCCAGTCATAGACCAGCGAACCGCCATCCTCGAAGTGCCAGGCCTCGACATGATCACGGTTGTCCGGTGGCGTCCCGGCGTTGCCATACAGCCCCGGAATAAAGGTGCCCATTGCCGGCTCGCCGCTGGGACTGAACAACACGCCTTGCTCATTCATACTCGGCACCCGCCAGTGACGGGCCTTTCCGGCGGCGAGGCTGTGCCAGCGCACCCAGGCACTGACCCAAGTGCCGGCCTTGACTCGAACCCGCCCGGCCTCAAGATTGACGCCGACCACCACACACGGCAACAGCATGGCGGCAATCATCCGGTCATGCTCAGCGCTGGGGTACCCCATTCTCGAGATCCTCCGGCCGAAAGTAGTGGTCTTCGTTGCCGGTACCGGTGCAGCCATCGACGTTCAGGTACAGGCTACCCGGCGGCTCCACAGGCCACAGCCATTCGACCTCGCCGAGGTAAATTTGCTGTGTCCACTCCACCGTCCACACGGTGTAACCATCGAGTTCCGGTTTGGTCCAGTCCTGACGCGACGCCACAAACTGCGCCTGTTCGACGCTGTCCAGACCCCAGGTCTGCGCCCGTAAAAGCATGGCCAGTTGTGCGGCCAACTGGGCGCCGAGTTGCTGATGACGGGGCAATTCCGGTGCGACAATGATCCGCGCTTCAAAGCGCTGGACCAACACGGTTTCACCGGTACCGATGTCTTGCCCGGGTTCGAACTCAACCGGCTCGAGAAACACCGCCGGCAACGCTATGCGGTCTTGAATATCCGGACAGGTCGCGACAAATCGCACCGTCGGCAACGCCTGGCGAATGTGGTCCTCGATCGCGGCGTACAAGGTATCCAGCGAAAAGGCAGGATCAGCCACGGGCACTCCCCTTCAGGTATTTATGCAGTTCAAAATTCATCTCTTGCCTGAACACGACCAGCAGACGTTCGTCGGCCCTGTTGGCCCAGGTGTAAAACGGACCTTCAACGTCTTCGAGTGAGACCTTGGCCTTGGCCAATGGAAAACGGTTGTCGTGTTCCGCGATCCAGCCCGAACTCGTCCCACCGCCGGCGGACACGCTGCTGCCGGGATAGTCCTCCGGGTTGAAATGTTTACTCGACGTGCGGATCCAGATGTCGGCCTTGTTGCCATACACACGTTTGTAAAAGGCGCCCTGATACCGCCGCCCCGCCACCGAGACGCCCGCCTTCGTCTGGCGCGCCTGCCCGGTTCGGCTGGCCTCCAAAGGGTTGGTGCCAAACCAAAGTTTGCCCAACTGCCCCTGACCTTGGATGGGGTAGCTGCGCAGGCGCTGACGCACCGCGCGGACGGCGATGCGCTCCTGCTTGCTGACATCGCGCGCCATGTGGGTGGCCAGCCAGCCCAACGTCTTGTTGATCGCCCGCCGTTGCGCCGCAGCTGCAGCCTTGGGCACCACCTTGGCCAGCTGTTTAAAAGCCTGCATATCGTCGGCAGACAATTGCAGCGACACCGGCACGGCGCTCATGCTTTTAACCTCAGCGACAAGGCCACCAGTCCATCACCCGCAGGCTCCAGATGGATCAGGGTGTACTCACCACCTCCGTCCAGGGCGGGTAGCTCGATGAGCACCGTCTGCGTTTTCTCGACGCCTGCGGCATCGGCCACTCGGATGTGAAAGCACGGCTCGCGCAATCCGGTGTTCAAGCGCCCGATCTTGGGTTGCAACCAGGGTGCCGAGAACATACCCAGCACTCGACGGCCATCGATGTAGCCCACATCGGCCAGGGTGTCGAACACCACGCTGTCGATCTCCGCGACCAGGTCTCGAAAGGCCATGATCAGAGGGTCAGCAGGATCTGCGCCCGCGGCCGCGTGCACAGGTGCAACGGATTGGACTGGGCTTCGCCGGCCATGCCTTTATTGAAGGGCAACGGCTCCAGCTTGCTGTAGTACGGCAGGCCCTGGGTGTTGGCGGTCTCCATGTAGTCCGCCGGGGCAAAGCAGGAGATGTACAGGTCCGGAACGCCTTCAGGGATCAGCAACGCCTTGTCATCATGGATGAAGTTCACACCGGCAATACGCCCGCGGTAGCGTTCCCAGGTGATACCCCCCAGCTCAAAACTTTCCCGCGCATCACCGCGCAACGCCGCAGCCTGGATGGTATTGAGGTAGGTTTCCTCGACCGATTTGTGCGTCACCAACTTGTTCCAGAAGTTTTTGCCGCACAGGGCTCGCGCGCCTGAACTGGTGACGCTGCCCAGTTCATCGTCCTGCATGTCCAGCGCTTCGGCGCACTTGACCCGGATTTTGGTCGCGGAGTCGTTCAGGCCCATGGACAGGCTTTGTTGTTCCACGCCAAAAGCTTGATAAATATTCAACAGGACGGTCGAGCCGTCGGCGTCCAGAATCAGACCATTGAGCGCGCCCATGCGCTGGAATTCATGGGTGGCATCCAGCTGTCGCCGGGCTTTGCTCAGGCGGGCATTGACCACGCCTTGCACCGCCTGCAACTCAGAGGCCTGACCAAAGGCACGAATACCCTGGATCTCGTCGGCCTTGATGGTGAAACGCTGCGGCAGGTGCACGGTGTTGAATGGGATCATCTGGCGTTTGCTGGCACCCACCACCAGACCCGAGGTGCCACGCTCACCCGCGGGTACCAGGGCCAGGGTGTCGCCGTCCTTTTCGATCTGCACGGTCAGGGTGGTGATCCCCTCTTCCTGAAACAGACCCAGGCTGCTGATGCGCCCCGGCAGGTATTCCTGATCGTTGATCGCGGCGGTCAACGACGATACGGAGAAGGCTTCATCGTTAAAAATTTGAATGTCGGCCATTTGGGCGCTCCAGAAATGCAAAACCCCGCTCAGGACGGGGTCGGATAAATAGGGATGTATTGCGCGCGGGCTTAACGAACAATCACAAACTGCGCGGCCAACGCTTCCTCTGCTGCGGCATCGAGGCCAGTCAGGTGCACGGTGCTGACCTCGGCCAGGCGCACAAGGGCACTGGCTCGGCGCTCTTCGGTCGATTCGCCCAGTGGCCCGTAAAGGATGCACGCCGCCACCTCGGTACCGTCGGTGGCGACGGGGTCGTACGGAGCAAATTCATTGGTCGCCGTGACCAGCCCCAGCACCTGACCCGCATTGAGTGCGGCACCGGCGGCCACCAGGATGGCTTCGCGAGAGATTTTGCCGGCCCCTTCGGAGAGCAGAAACTCACCGGCGTGCAGCGTTTCGTACTTAACGGTCATGCGCGTGCTCCTTTTGCAATTTTGGCTTGGCGGCTTGCCCAGATCGACGGGGCATCCGGCTGCTTGGCCTGCACTTTCGGCGCAGGCTCGGGATTGAGAGGCAGGCTGTTGTCGATTTCGAAGCCGTTGCCGCTACTGACGAGTTTGTCGAACAGCCGTGCACGCACTGCGGACTCATCGAGGCCGGCGCTCACAAACTCGGCGCAAAGCTCCGGCAGTCGAGCGGCAACACAGAGATCGTTGACAGCCTTTACATGGGTCAACGCGTCCTGGACGCTGGCTTCATCCTTCAACCCGGAGGACTGAATCAATGGCTCGATCAAGTGGCTGATGCCCGCCTGGGTGCAACCCTGTGTGATCATCACCGCCAACTGAGCAGCGTTGACTACCTGCTCTGGCTCCGGATCGGCTTCGCGGAGATCTTCGATCAGCGCGAGCACGTCAGCCGGGGTATTTTGGTAGCGCTGCATCGCCCCACCTTGACCAATACAAGCCTTCACTTGGATGCCATCACCCACTTCATCAGCCAAACCCAGGGCTACCGCCTCATTCGCGGTCAACCAGGTCTCAGCGGCGACCATGTCACGCAGGTCCGCTTCATCGATGTCCGGCGCTTTGGCCTTGTAAGCGGCAATGATCGCTTCCATGGTCTGATCGAGGACATCAGCTACCTTGCGAAAACTCTCGGCGTCGCCGGCCGCATAGGTCCACGGGTTGTGAATCATCAACATGGCGTTGGACGCGATCACAACCTTGTGTGCACCGCATACCGCGACACTGGCCGCGCTCGCGGCCAAGGCATCGACTCGCGCCGTGCAACGCTCGCCTAGCCGGGCCAGAGTGTTGTGCATGGCTAACCCGTCGAACAGATCGCCGCCGATGCTGTTGAATGCTGCGATCACCGGCGACACGCCGTCATCCACGGCGCGCAGATCCTGCATGAATTGACTGGCGGTGATCCCCCAGGTGCCGATTTCGCCATACACAAAAACCTCAATCACCCGCTCACTGGCTTCGCCACTGGCGTGCATGGCGTACCACGTCTTGTCCGGCACCTGGACCTGCTGGCCGGCCTTGTTATAAATGCGCGGCAGCGCGTGTTTGCTCATGCTTGCTCCTTGTCGTCGAATGCCTGCAGCAGTTCGACGAGCGTGCTGTAATTTAGGCCCTTGCCCCGTGCCCGATCGGCATCGGCGGCGTTTTCTTCGTCCACCGTTTCGGCGTCGTAACCGGTGCGCAGAACCATCTCGCTGCGCGAGGCAAACCCGGCATTGACCTCCATGGTGCGGGACTGCACGTCCTGCACCGGATGGATGTAGGCCCAGCCCTGCGGCACCCAGCGCGTGCGCAAGTAGTCACGGCGGCGCTGGGCATACTCCGGCAATACCACCGCGCCACTGAGCACGGCCATGTCCATCCATGCGGCTCGCACCGGACGACACAGCTGATGCACGTACACGCCAAACTGCAGTTGCTCCAGGCGCCGGCGGAACTCGGTCAGCACCACGCGCAGCGCACGATCGTTCACTTCACGCATGTCGCCGGTCAGAATCTCGTAAGGCATTCCAGTCCCTGCGGCGGCAGCCATCAGTTGCTGACGCATAAAGTCCGGATACTGGTTGCCCGCGTCCGGCGGCGAGGAAAATTCGACTTCCTCCCCCGGCAGCAGCTCCTGCATGGTTCCCGGCTCCAGAGCGACCATGGGCGTGAAGCCATCCGAGGCCAGGTTCAACGGCGCGCCGGTCACCGGGTCTACCGGGGTCTGGATGTCATCGGGCGATGGCTTTTTGATGAAGCCGGCAAACAGGTTGGCCACCTCCTGGCGAAACAACACCGCGTCATCGAAGTTATCGAGACTGCGCAGACGTTTGAGTACCGGAGACAAGCGCGGCAGGCCGCGTAGCTGACCCGGCTCGACCGGTTCGAAAACATGCAGTACCTGGCTGGCCGGTACCCGCACCAACTGGTTGTAGCCACTGTTCAACGAGGAGGCATCCCCGGGGTGCATGCGATACATCCAGTAGGCGACGCGGCGATTGTCCGGGCTGAACTCGATACCGGCGCGGATGGTGTTGCCGTTGCGCGCCGCCTCGAACTTGTCATGCGGCACAAACTCCGGAGCCAACACCTGTATCTGCAGTGGCACCGCCAGGCCTTCGTTGCGACTGCGCGGACGCAGGCGGACAAAACACTCACCGGACGTTTCCACAGTACGGGCGATCAATGCCTGTTGGCCGTAGAAGTCGGTCAAGCCATCGGCGTCAGACTCTTCGGCCCAGTCGGCCCATAGTTCCTGCAGCAATCGGCGCAACTGGTCATCCTGAACTTTCGGCCGCGGCGTGATGCCGGTGCCAATCAGGTTGCTAACCCGCTTGTCGATGAGGTTGAAGGCATACGGATCATTGCGCACTGCCGCCCGCGATCGGGCCCGCAGGTTGTTAAGCGCCGGAATCGCCAGGCTGTTGAAGCCTGCGGCGGGCGCTTCCCAACTCGCTGACCTCCGCCCTTCGGCCGCCCCTTCGTAACTGGCCCTGATGTTCGACGGCAGCAGGAAACCACCGCGACCCAGGGTAGGAAATGGATGCGCCATTACAGGCCCTTGCCTCCATGGTAAAGCCGCACGATGCGCGAGCGTGGTCCCGCTGCCGCGATGAGCGACGTGCGAATTTCGTCGCGCGCACGGAGCAGCTCATCTATGTCGCGGTATTCCACGTTGCGGTCAGCGTACCGCACGATTTTTTCGCCGCGCGCGATGGCTTTCTCGACGGCAGCGAGTTGCTCTTGGGTGAAGGCCATGGGATCGCTCTAAAAAATAAAACTGAGTGTTGTGAACTGTGACGTGCGCGGTGAGTCAGCGTCGTTTCTTGAGGTAACCACTGCTGGAGCTTCGGCGTTGCGGGAGAACTGCAGGTGCTGATGTGGGGCGTTGAGCTACCGCTGCAACAGGTAGTGAGGACATTGTCGGCTGGACCGGCTGTTGCTCAGGCACCGTGGCCACACGAACACGCTCGGCCGAAACGGACTTGTCACCGGGCGCGGCCTGCAGCAGCGCGTTCTTCACCTGCTCCCACTCATGCGCCTTGTAGCGATTAAGACCCAGGTAATGGGCCATGGCCAGGCTGTACACCATCAAGTCCAGAACCTCGTTGCGCTCGGCCTTGCCCTTGACCCATTCGATCTTTTTGAAGCCTTTGAGGTAGCGGGTGACCTTGCGCTCGGCGACGCACTGTTCGAAAAAATCGTCTGGCAGGTCGTTGGCAAAGTGCAAAGCACCAGGACCGTCTTCCACTGTGTAGCGGTTGTAGATCCAGTCCTTGGCGGTGTCGGTACCAATCATCCACAGCCCCACCCCTTTGCGTTCCGTGGTGCCTTTCCAAGTGACATCCACCATCGATGGCCGCTGGGCGATCACCGGTCGGCCGGGTTTGCTCGCCCCCTTGACTGCAAAGATATTGCGCCACCGGCGCAGCCGGCAGAACTGGTACACCTCATCAGTGTGGTGCCCGCCGGAGTCGATGCCGGCCGCTCGGATGGTGAGCTGCGCACCACACGGATGGGGATAACGCCCCTTGAGTTTGTCATCCAGCATCGCCCAAGTCCGCTCATCGGACGGGTCACCCCAGATCACCTGGTAGTCGATGATCCAACGCTCCATACCTGGGCCCCAGCCGACCACCAGAAACTCCAGGCGATTGTTTTGCACGTCCACCGACGCCGTGAGCATCAGCACGCCGAACGGCATCTCTCCCAAGCCATAAGTCTCCAACCGCGCACGCGCCATCAGGACATCGGCTTTGGTTTGCTCCTGGGCACTGTCCCAGACCTTGGCCAAACGGGTGTTGTAAAACACCTGCATAGGCTCCAGATCGCCGCGGGACATGGCCTTTTTAGCCTTCTCGAACTGCTTGGCCAGTGCGCCCCATCCGGTCCAGCCGGGTGGCGAGTACAGGGCATTGAGGTTGAACCCCACGGTTTCACCATCACCCTGGGCATGGGCGCGCCATTCGCCCTTGGTCAGCATTTCGCCCTTGTGGTGTTCCTCGATCAGCACGTCGCACTCAGGCCCGACGCATTGATAATGCACCAGCGTGTAATCCGCCGAGTAATGCAGGCGTTCCCACTCCAAAACCTGCATGTGCCCACAGTGCGGGCATGGCACGTAGTAAAAACGCTGGTCACTGGTCTCGAACAAATCAGCGATGCGCGACGCGCCGCGGATCGTCGGCGAGCTGGAGAAGTAGAATTTGGCGTTACGGCCAAAGGTACTGCCGCGGGTTTCCGCCAGCTCGATCGGATCACCCTCCTCGCCCACGTCCACCACCCAGCGATCTACTTCGTCACCATAGATGTAGCGTGCCGACAGCTCCGACAGGTTCGCCGCTGAGCCGGCGGTGGTGATGTATAGCGAGCCACCCTCGAACTCTTTGGTGTCCATGGTGTTGCGAGCATCACGCGAACGGTTGGCGGCCACCCGCTCGCGCAACTCCGGGGTCGCCTTGATGGTCTTGCCGATACGCGACGAGACCCGCTTGGCCAAGCCGAGGCTGGGCAGCAGGGTCAAGATGTTCGACGGCGCCATATGAATCAGACCGCCGATCCAGTTCAAGGCAATCTGGGTTTTCATCAACTGCGAGGCAACCATGGTCACCACGCGCTTACACGGGTGCGCCGGTGACAGGCAGCGCATCGGTTCACGTGCATATGGAGTCCGCGCCGTGCGGTATTTGCCAGGTTCGGCAGCGCCGGCATCGCGCGGAATGCGCATGTACTCATCAGCCCAGACATCGATCCACACGTCGGGTTCGGGCTTCAAGCCGCGGTAGAAATCCTGACAGTACACCTGTTCACCGTCAGGCATTTCCATTGACATGGTTTAACTCGCTGGTGTCAAAGCTTGTGTAAGGTCAGCCGAGGACATCCGCTCAGCATCTTCAAGGACGCGGCGCAATGCCGCCGTCAGATGGCGTTCAATTTCCCAGTGATCGCTCATGGCGGCCAGCTCGGGGGCCAACTGCGGGGGCATGCCCAGCAGCAAATCTCTCAAGGTGCGCCCGGTGGAATAGGCGGCCCTTTTCACTGCGGCCAGCTCCACGTGGGCACCGCGATCCTTGTAATACTCGCTTTCGGCGAGGCGGGAGTCGAAGTACTCGCGAAACGCCCGCGACTGCTGAAAGTCCGGAATGTCCTCACCCGATGGGTGATCCAGCGGTACTGCCGGGGTGGGCAGTTCAGAGCCGCGCTCAGCCCGCTCGCGCTCATGCCGCGCGGCGACATTGGTCTTGCTGGGATCCGCCGTGTCGAGCAGGCGCCGATCGGTCGCCTCGACTTCGACCATGCCGTCGGTGTCCAACACTAGCCGACCATTCTTGGCCAGCTTGGACACGTAGGCCTTGGACCAGCCTTGGCGTTGGGCGTATTCCGCCTTGGTAACTGTGGTCATTGTCTGGCCTTCGAAAGGTAAGCAGGCAGAAGCGTAGGCCGAGCTCAACCGTCGTCGTTCGGATGATCTGTCCTAGCCTGCTTATTCGTTTTGCCTCATAGCAGAAGCGAAAAACCCCGGCAGATGCCGAGGTTGGTTGAACTGAAAAAAAGCAAAAAAGCGCACGCGCGGGGAGTCGAATTTTGCGTTCAACGGCTCGAGTTTTTCGCAAAAGTGCTCGAGTTTTTCTCCAAAAGGCTCGAGTTTTTCATGGAAAGGCGCGACTTTTACCCGGAAATGCGCGAGTTTTTGCTCAATGAGTTAACCGAGTGATTTAGTCGGTTAACTAATCAGAGAGCCGCTCAATGCCCCGGCCCGTGCGGTCTGTAGGCCAATTTCGGGTGACGTAGGGAGTTAACCGAGTAAAACCGTCGGTTAACTCCTGAGTTAACTAAGCGCAAAGCCCCGGCCTGTCTGGCTTTGAGGCCAACTGGCAGTTAACCGAGCTAACCTGGTTAACTCCTCAGTTAACCGGGCTACAGGCCACGGACTGCAAAGGCTTCAGCCAAGTTACCCCCCGAGTTAACCAGTTAACTAACTTGTGAGCGCTGCCGCTAACATTTTCTCGCGAGTCTTATGCCCCGTGTTCGTTGGAAGCTGCCAGGGTCCCCGCCGTGTTGGGAAATCTCAGCGCGGACTGAATCAAGGCGTCACAGTCAACTGGCGGACGATCTCGTCATGGATGGTCTTGGCCGACCAGGTGCGGGCGACAAGGTCCGTGCCGGCTTCGAGGATACCGGCATCCCCCACGAGCGGAGCCGCAGGAATGACCGGCGTATCGGTCAGGTCGCTGTATCTGCCTGAGAAGTTTGAAGTCCCGCAGCCTGTTGCCGACCGAGCCGCGGCGGCGTCAACACTGACCAGCACTGCCTTGCCGACGTCCGACGCGTCGGTGATATCGTCCGAGGTAACTTCGCATGGTGCACTGCCGACATTACTCGATCCCTTCACCACCGCCTGAAGCACCTGAAAGCCTTCCGTGATAGAGACTGGGCTGCCGTAGGGCTGCCAGCCCTCGGTCATGGCTTGCGTCAGTTTGGCCACCAGCTCCGCGGGAGAATTGGCAACAACAGTGTCGTAATGGGTGTAGGCCATTTTCTGAATCTCAACATTGATTAGTGGGCGGCGAGTAGCTCCCAAGGGGGAGACTCAGCACAGGAATTCACTCGTCCCGCAGATCTTTTCGAAGTTCAGCCACGTCCTGGATGAGCTGACCGAGATCCTTGTCGCGCCGGGTCTCTGTCCATTTGAACCATGCACGAACCAATACCCAGGCCGGCAGGCCGCACAAAAAGACCACACCGCCGAGGGCGATCATACCCAGGTCGTCGTTGGCCCAATGCCCAATCTCAAGCCAACGGATAACAAACGCACCGCCGCAGAGGCTGGAGATGACGGTGCTGATCAAGGCCACGCTGAACTCACGAATGGTTTTTGGCAAGGTCATCGCCATCACAACCACAGCAGCGAGCGCGGAAACGCAGCCGAGCGCGCCTAGCTTATAAAGCGCGATGCCGCCCGCAGCGGTGAGTGGACCTGGCTCCGACATGGTGGTAACTCGCATGGGCACTCCCCGGCTCTCGCTGGCGGTGTCATTGATAGGTCGGCCCCAACAGCACTCCCAGCTTGGCGCGATGGGTGTGGCGGGGCCAAAAACGAAAAAGCCCCGCACGAGGCGAGGCTAGAAATTTGGTTCGTTCCAAGATGCGCGGAATCGGCGCCGATCCCGGATTTGCTGGCATCGGACACAAAAAAGCCCGACAGCATGGCCGGGCTTCAAATGGCGTCACGCTGCATTCACAGCAATTCACGCTGCTATAAAAACAGATCTATTCCGCGCGGAAAAGCTCTATTCGTAAGCACCGTCAAAAATTGAGAGTCGAAGCCCGTAATGGAATAGACCTAATCCTTGCACCATCAGCGGACGGTCTGCTGCAGTCGATTTTGGTCGACGACGCGGTCGTGGCAACGGGCAGCAAACGGCCAAAAGCGGACACTGAAGATCTTTAAAACAAAAGGTAGGTCAGAGCCCCACTCACATCCCTCCCATTGCACAGGGCCAGCTCAACTGCCTAAGTAGTAGAATGCTGTCCAATTAATAGTTGAAGCCACGTTTTCACCACCCCCACTTGAGGCGATCATATAAAGAAACTAACTTCTTAAAATAAGAGGCATAGGGGTGATTTTCAAATTTGTCTTCGTTAGCGACCAGAAATTCTCTGAGTTGATCAAGTTGGATCTGATCTTCAGGGAGAAATGGGATCAATGTTGCAGCACTTTCAGGTGGGCAAGTCTTGATTATTTCTTCCATTGTCTGACCCTGACGCTTAGTGAAGGCGGACTTGAAGGTTTTTAGGCGCAAATTGTCACGGTTATACTTCCCCCATTTATCCAGCTTAAACCCGCTGGCTTTGTAGCTTTCTTCATTAGTGATCCCTATTTCTCTCAGATATTTGTAGACAGGGACATAGGGGGTATTTCGCCCGGCCCGCGGAATTGTTGAGCTGAGAATCTGCGCGGGGTCGTAGTTACGATCTTCGAAAAGTGCATCATGGATCAAATCCCGAACTTCAAATGCATCATAGCCAACTTTGGCAATTTCGCTGGATTCGCCTGCCACTAGACCAACACCAACGATAAACTCTACGTCCTCTTTGTTCTCAATTTCATCTATGCCTACAACGCATAGCTTTTTTTCTGGCTCAAGAGATCGCACCAGCTCGTAGAGTTGCTCTTTACAGTAGCGGAGAACTCGTGCGGGGATCTTTCGCCGAGTTGCTGAAAGTGCTTTATAAACTTCCGAAAAATCGTCTGTCTTAACAAGGATCAGGGGTATTTGAACCTTATCTATCGTGAGGTATGTATCCGATATACCAGGGCTCTCGCTGCCTTTAGGACGCTGGACGAAAATGAGATTACTACGTAATTGCTCAATCTGATCCTCACCGATGCAAAGCGAAATAGCACGTAGCAAGCCTGTTATATTAGGATCTGACAGTGAATACCCCAAGAAAATTACAGGATGTTCAACGAATACAGTGATCAGTTTAGCGGCAAGGTAGGCATTGCGTTCGTTAAAGGTGGTGTAATCATCAGACGTAAGTACTAAGGATTGTGGCTCGGTGGCACACCCATGAATTTTATAGATCTCGCATATCTCTTGAGGATTGGAGAATAGCAACTCATTTTGCCCAATAAAGACTTTGTAGTCTGGAAAAAGCTCCTCTAAAAAAAGATCCCAGTTCGTAGTTATGATTCCGTCGACATTTAGGCTTGATAATAGCTCTACTTCTTCCCTGTAACCGTCATTGATAGCTGCACCCGGATCCAATCTGGCTAGATAGTTGCAGATTTCAATTCGCAATGCAGAGCTGCTATCTTTTATCTTGTCTTTATTTAGACTGACACTTTCGGAGTAGGTCGGCGAACCCCACCAATGATTATGGAAATCATATGCTAGAAGTTTGGCCGCGACAGGCGTATTGCCATCGGCACTTCCTCGGTAAAATTCATATGGCTTCCCCATTTCACAAAATCGGGATAGTAGGCCCTCCCAGCTTTCCAGTCCGATATACCGACGAGAAAAACCTGAGCCGATGAAAAGGAATGCTCCGGCTGCTCGGTCTTTTAGAATTTGGGTAAGGTGCTGCTCGATTGTCATGTGAGGTTAGCCTCGTATCCTTTAACGGACGTAGTCCATTTCTACCGAAAGAGTAGTCAAGAGGAGAATAGCCGTTGGGTCACAACTCCTCGACTCACTGCAATGTGAAACCATCTGAGATTGGTGAAGGGATTCTTTCCCTATGGGATCAGGGATATCGCGAGTTTCCGGTAATAATTTTCGAGCAATCTACGCTAGCATTCGAACGTTTCATGAGGAAAAACAATCGCTTACTCGACATCAACCAGTCAACCAGTCAACCAGTCAGCGAGAAGCTTGGCTGCTGCTTCGGCGCTATGCTCCTCAAGATTCACGACTCGATCAGCGATTTGCTCAAGGCTGCGTGAGGATCGCTCATTCGGATGATTGATAGCGTCCTCATATGACACGGCATCATCCGCTCGAGCGCGAGATTGGTAGCGCTGCTTCAAAAGAGGCTCGGAGCAAGTGAAGTGGACGTGCCTGATCGATTCCCCAAACTGATTTCGAAAAAGGACGACCTGCTCTGGTTTTCTGACCGCATCAAATACCCAGAGTGTCTGCTCTGGCACCGCATGGATTTGAGGCAGCGCTACTCTCGAAACTACCCAGCTGAACTGACTTTCCATATCTAGCCAATCTCCAAGCATTTGAAGATTGACCCTCTCTAAGGCGATTTCTTTCATCACAGCAAGCTCCTTGAGATAAGAGCTAGACTGTATCGCGACGTAACCGTGCTGTGCCGTTAGATTCTCGCGAACTGAGGTTTTTCCAACGGCCAGCGGCCCGCTTATGAGAAGAATGGTCAGCTCGGATTTCATAGGGCTAAATTCCCAAGCACATCTTGACCACGGATAGAGCGTACCTCCACGACGTAATCCCTGATATTGGGAATACTGTAGTCGGCAACCACTTCCACAACAGTTTTTGCCGGCGCTCCCGTACTCGGCTTTACTGGGTAATCTTCGATTCTCATGAAATCGCCGAGCCCGCGTGGGTGAGGCATGGGAAAAGTATTCCCAGAGTTCATACGACAAAGCATTATCTTAGCCGCGTAATCTCGAACCAGGGCCTCCGTATCAATTGTGAGTACATCGTGAGTAAGCTTCCTGTAGGCGCGCGCGTTAAGCAATGTGAATAGACGGTGCTCCTGTGCCCACATAAAAACTTTGGTATTAATGAGCTTGTACCATTGAGCTGGGACTGTGCCGTCGATTAGAGCTTCTTCCAGCCGTTTTGGCGGCATCGGGATCTGATCCCTCAGCACAATCGAATCGCCAGCTGCACCCACTGTCACTTTGCTGGGACGGTGCCCCTCCTCCAGCGCCATGCGTTCAGGTCCAATGACGCCGTATCGATCGAGCACTGCAAGCGTGCTTAGCAATCCGTGCGTTTTTATAGAGGGCCAAGTTCCCTCTTCGGCCATGTGATACAAACGCGGATAATGAGCAATGAACGTTGTTAGCTGCATGCTGGTCCTTAATTACCACATTCTTCGATCGATGATATTTCTTTCGTTGAAAGCGGTTGAGATCATTGATACCGGTATTCCACTCACTTTTTCAATCTCCTCGATGAAACGAAGAGTCTTATCTGAAAGCTGCTCATACCTGAACGCGCTTCTGTTGTTGATATCAATGTAGTCAGCGAACGTCAACGCGATATCTGTCGGGCCGTTCAAAAGTAATGATCTCCTTAGCTGAGCCCAGTCAAACTCTGCCACACGACGGGGCCGATGAGATACTGAACCAACCTCAGTGAGCAAAAACTCAGAGGCTGGAATCCCAGATCTTTTTGCGATTTCACTAAACTCTATCTGCTGACTCATGAAGCCTGAAGAATTTCCAGTTACTGAGTTCCCGACTCGAATTGGATAAGTTCTGCATACCATCATGACCTTACGTACATGCCGAGGCGAAAGGCCTGCTTCTGATAAACATGCAGCTGCGGTCGTAGCCCGGGAGGTCACGTGAGGATAAAAGCCGTGGTGAAGGCTAAGAGAAGTGCCTTGCGTCCCTTCAAGCATTATCTTTTTCCCGCCTGAAAGACAGTTTGCGAAGAATTCGACAGTGTCTCTAATGTAATGCTTAAGGCTAGGGATATTCTTCGCAAGACGGACCTTGCTCTCAGGAATTCTGTCGAGAATTTTTCTCGCGGTTGCTCTTCCGATACCTTGGGCGGTCGAGCCGATTGCCGCTTTGAGTGTATGCTCTTCCCAGTCTATGTCTTCTTGATCGATAATCATCGCTTGAGGATCGATAATTACCTTTTCGAACGTCAAGGCGAGCTCCGTGATTTCCCGAAGTAAGACTTCTAGACTAATCACAGCTCCTGCGCCTATCACCAAAGTGGCGTCTTTGTTTCCAAGTGCGCCAGACGGCAGCTGCCTAAAAGTGTACGGGTTATCATTAACCCTGAACACTTTATGACCCGCATTAGGTCCACCCACACGAACAAGTACGTCGTATTCATCAGCGAGATAATGAGCGATATTCCCTTTTCCTTCGCTCCCATACTGCCCCCCCACCAGCACATCAACTACAGGTAAAGCGATGATTGGTCGATTTTCCAGCCGTGCAATAACTCGCGCGTATACATCATCTTGATTGCAGCGATCGCTATCTATTACCACGTCAGCGATCTTGGCCAGCACGTTCGAATGACGCTCTGTAGAAAAGCCTGAAACCTCGCCATAGGCTACAGCGTCAGCGGTATTGTCACGGTCCTCGTAACGCTTGGTGAGCACTGGTTCAGTAGCTTGAAGATGGACGTGAGTCACCAGCCATCCACTGTTGCGCAGGGATTTGATCTGGTCAGCCGATCTGACAGCGTCGATCACGACTAAAGAAAGGTCCTTGTCGTTCATAAGACGCGCGTTGAGAGTCTGCGCGATCCATGTCCCTTGAGTTTCTCGATCAAGCCTGAGGCCGGCGTTGTGGAGTGCTCTCCGTGATGCGCCCGTACCAGGGAGAGCCAGCTTTATCAGCTCCTTGGTCTTGATCAGTTCTGCGCACGCATTCTTGACCAAAAGCATCGCCAACGTCGTTTTCCCCGCACAAACACGGCCCGATAACACGATAGCTTTAGGTTTCATCCGACTTCCTTGGCGGCAATTTCGAAGTGGTTAAGCTTAAGAGGGCAGTTGGTATACGGTTGTACGCACGCCCTTATCCACCAGCTCTTCGGATATAAGCTCTTTGATCACGTCCCAATTTGCTCCACCGTGTCCCGTGCCAACTCGTGGCATGTGGACGGATGCACCTATCTCGAGCGCCTTATCGCGAACTTGAGAAAGGCAGGTCGCGAAGGCTGCATAGCTGAGGCGCTGCCCTTTCGACGGGCCGTAACCTTTCTGAGCCACCATGTGGGCAAAGCTAATTCCGTTTCCGGGCGACCCGATATAAACCTGGCCCAAGGCCGGAACCCGATCAACCGCAGTCGTTTCTGATCGGTACTGATCCCATACGCCAGGGAAATTCTTTTTGACCTGGTGGGCAAATCCGCGACCGCCCCACTGAGCTGGGGTGTTAGGGACGATATGAGCTATTAGCTTCGGCCCTGTGCCTTGAGGTTTTAGCACATCACCGATGACTTCCGTCAGTAACGGCTGATTGAATTCAGTAGCTTGATTGGGACGTAGTATTCCCACTACCCGCGGCACAAGGTTTCCAGGATATGGCGCCAAACCCATACACTCGATCCAATAGCTGCTTCCTTGTACCTGCTCGTCACCGATGGAGGTGAAGCCGATGGCGCTTGCTTCCGAGACAACACCTTCGTTTCCAAACGATTGGCCAGGCCTGATTGGACAAGTCCAGCCGGGGGCCGAAATAATGTAGTCAACCCTGTAAACACCATCATCCTGATGGAAAGATGCGCAGAAGGCAGCGCTGGCTGAGGTTGCGAGCTTGATACTCCTGATAAGGCATGCTTCAACTGATACATCGAACGTTTTACGGATCTCCGCTACTTGCTGAATAGTTGGAACGCTACCAGCAAGCTGAGGAAAGCTGCCCAGTGGCATTAGCAGCTCCGCCGCACCAATATTGCAAAGAACTTCCAGCTGCCAGTTGTCAGATCGGCTCGCGGCTTCCCCATTTCGGTGCCGAACTTCCTCGTCGCAATCCGCAAACAATGAATGCGCTACTTCGTGCGCAATGGAGAAGCGCAGCCGCCCCCTAGGGCGCATGGGGTTGTACTCCAACACGAGTTGCCCTTCGCTAGACGGCCGCAGTCGAGCGTCAGGGATATCGCTGCGTGCTTCTGTATGTATCTTCAGCAGTGCGGCAAGGGCCAAAGGATCAAAGGGTGGACCACCCCACCCGTTATCCATTGCTTCAAGGACAAGTTGTCGCGCTCGATTCTCCATCGCTGTAACAGGATTTCCGCCCGCAGCAAAGCTTAGAACCGAGGGGTTGGTCCAATTGAATTTTTGGCTCATGAAGAATGACTTCCTAAGGCGGACTGCAGGAGTATCGACGTATCCATTGTCGCTTGCCTCCATGGCTGGGAGAAGGGCCTAAATGTACTGCTTGTCGCCTGATTGGTAGTAACGATTCCCATTTTCTGCGGAGACACCCATACGGTGTGGGCTGTCGAGCAAAAAAGATCGGCCGACTGACAATGCCAGATATTGCCACGTGCCGACAAGCGGTGACGTATGTCATATCCACTTAATCATCTGGAACGTGTGCGGTTCCTTGGTTCTGAAATTACTGCGGAATATACGTAGGGTGGAGCGGCCTATGCATGACGTTAATCGCCGTGTGTTGTGCCATAGCCCTGCATTCTTGCCGCCGTTGGCAGCACATAGGCTATTCCGCCCAGTCAAGTGTCGGGGCTGGAGCGAAAGTACTTCCACAATAAAGGGCTCGCGCGGATTAATTACTGGGTGCTGCGAGTTTAGCATCCATTTCTGACCGGAACCGTTCGCTTGCCAACGCCCGCTTGTGGCCGATTCCTGCCCGTTTCCACGGGCAGCTCAAGCTCATCATCGGCCGTGTGCCTAGGCAGTTATGAGGTGATCGGTGTGGGGACTAGAGGAGCGTCATGCAGCCTCCCTCATGCCTCCAACAGCGCAATCAATCCAGGCAACTCCGGCCCTGACCAGCTCCCTCGTTTTGCCCTCGCTGATCCCATATTCCTTTCCCACACGGACCATTGGCCACTTGGCGCCGTAGTAGAGCCAAATGATGTCGCCCATTTGCTGATCACGAAGAGAGAGCCTGGCCATAGCCTCATCGATAGCCAGCGCCCAGTCATCAGTAATGCAATAGCTGTTACTCGAAGCAGGCTGCGGCAGTGCCTGACGCATCAGTGCAAGCGTTGGAGAAACGTATCCAGGCACGCCTGTCCCATCCAGGCGCCACCACCCCCACTGCTCCAACAGATATTCCGTATCGCCCAAAGGTCGGCCTGCCGGCTTGCGAATCATCATGTGCTCAATCCCCAGTAAAATTTGTTCCGCCAGCGCCGCGGCGGTTGTTTGTTTGGTACTGCGTAGCCACGCCAGAAACCGGCGGCACACGTGTCAATGCGTCGATCTGCTGTTGGGCCTGCTGCAGCTTCAGGCTCAACTGAAAGACCAGATCCTCGAGCGGCAATGCTTCTCCAGTGTCGACCGACACCCAGCCGGAGACTCGGCACGTCATGCAAGGTCGTGGGCCGTAAAGCCCGCTCACCGTGGCCGCCCCTCGGCACTCGCTGCAGACCGCCATCGGAATTGGTCGGCGGGAGAACTCAGGGCGGAGAGTCTTTTTCATGCTTTTAAATCCTCTCCTATGGTTGTTTCTTGAAGGGACTCGCAGCCCCCGTTTTGTGCGGCCTCCAGAGGATTCTCGGAAACTCCGGATCTAACACCGGTCAACCCGTGAATCAGGGCAAAACCCTTCTGGTCTAGATGGCCGTGCCACTGCTCCAGAGCATCGAGCTTGCGGCTCATCACATCCGACTGGATGTACACCTTCACGTTGTGCCCCATGGCGTGGTTGATCAGCAGCTCGCCGATCAGGTGGTCAACGCCGATATCGGCCCAGCCGGTGCGGGCCACCTTGCGCAGGTCATGACTGGTCCACTCGCCCTGCCCTAACCGGGTGAAAACAGCACTCGCCTGCCCTTCACTGAGCGCCCTGCCATTGCGCGCCGGAAACAGAAACTGACCGTCGTACCTTTTGGCCTGCTGAATCTCGCGGTAGCGGATCAGAATCTCGCGCACCTGGTTAGTCAGCGGCAGGTGATGCTCGACGCCAGTCTTGGTGTGCTCGGCCGGGATGTACCACTCGCGCTCAGCCAAGCTGATATGCGACCAGCGTGTCTGCCGGGTTTCGCCGATGCGCGTGCCGTGACAGAGCATCATCAGCGCCAACATGGCGTCAGCCGGAGCCGTCAACATGACGAGTGACAGTTGCCCCAGCAGCTCCGGTAGCTGAACGCCGCGCAGCCGTGAAGGCTTGGCGCCGAGCTTAGACTGGGAGAAGTCGCTGAACTTGATCCCCGCCATTGAGTTGGCCGTGATCAGACCGAGTTTGAACGCTTGACGCATCGCCTGGACGAGAAGTTTGAACACCAGCTGCACAAAGCCATTGGAATAGCGCTCCTGCAACGGCCACATCAGTTGGCTGTCGAGAGTGGCCTTGTTGATATCCCTGAGCGGCAGATCACCCAGACGCGGCACCAAGTGACGTTTGATCGCGGATGCGGCGGTGCTCTTGCGCTTGATGGAAAGGCTGCGATCGCGAGCCATGCGCTCGGCGTACCACTCCAACAGTTCGCGGGTCGCAACCCATTTAGACAGCACTGAACCTTCGTTGGCAGCCACCCGTAGACGCACTGCGGGCAGTGCAGTGACTACCTGCCTGGTGCTCAGATCGGGAAAGCCACCGATACGGTGCCAGGTGCGCTTATTGAGCAAGTACCAGGAGCCGCGGCAACGATTCTTCGCAAAGCGAAAGTGCAATGCCGGGTGGCTGGCGTCGCGCAGGTCGCGCACGTGCAGCTTACTGGCATGGCGTGCGATCTCGGCATCCGACAGTTTGACCGTCAGGGTTTTCACCAGGGCGTTCATGTTCGAGCACCGGTGGGATTGTCGAGGTCAACAACCTGGAACGTGGTCGGCCACATCCAGGCGCCATATCGCATGGCCATAGCCTGGTCGACGAATAGGGCCAATGCATGATCGGGAGTGCTGCCCAGGTCCATCTTGAACGAGCAGCAGAACACAGCAAACCGATAGTTCGCAGGGTTCGGTACAGCCAAGAGGCGATCGAGCATCCCCATGCGATTACCCATCAGCCCCCCTTTAGCAGCGATTGCAGCAGCTTGAATTTTTCGAGTGATTCAGCGGTGACCTCGCGCTCAGCCTCCACCGAAAGAGCTACTTCTTCTATGCGGGCAGCAAGCCTTTTCATACGCTGAACGAACTCTTCGGCCAGACCAGTAACATCGCTGGACAGGCCGGCGAGCACATCCAACGCGCCTTCAGACTTTTGGATCGATACCACGGCCTGCTTGGGTGCCTGGGTCATGACTTGCTCCTTTTTGGGTTTCTGGGTGACTACTTCGCGCTGAAATTTACCGCCGACCGGCTCCCGGATCAGGCCGGCATCCTTGAGCTCGCCCAAGGCGCGACGGATTGCATAGGGTGATGCGTTGGTTGCTTTGGCTGCGACGGCAGCGCCATGGATATCGTGCGCACTCCAATTCGCCCGGATTGGCACATGGCCGAAAACCTTCTGGGCGATTGAGGATTGTCCTGCGAGAATTTGTTGTTGCCGTGCTTCGTTCATTGGAGACTCTCCTTGCGACGCGCGTCCGCAATGGCCTGGCGGGCTATGCGTTTGCGCAGGTACGTGTTGATCCGGTCAGCTTGGGCTTTCTTGAGTCGCTGTCGGTCCAGACGGGCTTTGGCTGCATCGACAATCAGGCGGACTTCGGCGAGCTTTGCGCGAATGTGCGGAGACGCTTCGACGGTGGCTCCAGTGAGCAGGCCGGCGATGGCTTGACCGTCAGTGGTGATGGGTGCAATACGCAGGTCGGCCAAATACTGGCCACCGGCTTGCTGGGTGATGAACTGCATCCGCACAGCGGATTCGATTGCTGCCACGCGTCGCACCGGGTCGAACCCAAGGGAAACGCTCCAGGTCGTCGGTCTCGCTTCAGACCGGGCCCGGGACACCAACCGCTCGTAGGCGCTCATAAACGCCATCCGAGCGCCAACTTTATCGCCCAGTACCAGTACCGGTTGCGCGGCGGCCATGGCCTGCTGGATCTCGGAGGTCAGCACCACGGTCTCGCTCTCATCACTGGCAGTCAGCGCAATGGACCATGCTTCGTCCTTGCCCGGGCGACCGTCAGCAGCCTGCACTCGCTGCAGGATCTCAGCCATCGCGAGCTTGCCCTTCACTTCGAGGCGGCAGGACTTCAGTGCGGCGCGGACGGCTGCGACCGGATAAGCGCAAAGGTCTTCGGCCATCATCGCCGCAGTACCCGGGTTCATTTCCTGGCCCATGGCCTCGGCGGTGGCGCAGATCGCGGCGGCAAGCCCGGCTACCTGCTGATCATTCATTTCACAGGTATTCATTGCGCTCTCCAGCTTGGCGCTTAGCGAGAACCAACTGGGCGGCCTGCTCGGCTGCCGACAGATTTGCCTCCGTGCGCTCCATCTGGCGGGCGGTTGTCCCGTTGATGCGTTGACCGGTCACCCACTGGGTGTGGTAGCTCTCGGCGCTGGCCAGCAGCTCGTTGAGGCTGTGGCACTTGCGCAGGACGGCAGCATCGCTGGTTTTCAGGAAGTGGGCAGCGACGTGGTGAGCGACATCGGCGCCGAGGCGATCAACGAGTTGGCCGAGCTGGCCACCGACCTTGGCGTTCCAGACCGGCCAGGTGTTGTAGCGCTTGCGGTAGGCCATGGCGTAGTTCGCCCAGACCTTGAAGGTTTTGCAGGAATGGTCTTTGGGGCCTGGCATGTCGCCTGGGATTTCCACCCGCGGTGCGTCGATGCGATCAACCACCAGCACCTCGTTGCGGGCCGGCTCGTCCGGGCCGCCCTGCAAGTCCTGACTGGTATCCTGATGGGTACCCTGATAATTAGTATCCTGATTTGTCGGAGATTTTTCCGACCCTTGCTCGGATTTTTTTCCGACCTTGCTCGGAGATTTTTCCGAGGTGGATCGGATTTTTGTCCGACCCTTGGCTGCTGGTGAGGTCGGATATTTTTCCGACCCATCCTGTTTTTTGTTCCACTGCGATGCCTTTTCGGTCAAGCGGAACAGCGTGATGTTCGAGGTACTGGACAGCTCAATCAAACCAGCCTCTTCCAGAGCCTTCAGCATGCGGTAGGCCGTGTCTGGTTTATCAGTGAGCAGTGGCAACTCCTCAATGACCTTGGCCTTGCTCAACGCGAAGAAGATTCCGCCATCAGTTTTGATTGGTTTGGTCCAGCTCGGGCAGCCGTAGACAAAGGCGAATAGCAAGGCCTGCTGAGAGTTCAACCCCCACTCCAGCGCCTTCACCTGGTTAATCGTGACAGTAAATTGCATGTTAGATCTCGCCCAGGTCGTACTGAGCCCACAGGGTGGCAACCCAATTCACACCTTTCGGGGTAAATTTGGATTGGTTGTAGGCATGACCTCTGTCGCTGGTGCCGGTCTTGACCTCGAATCGACCGGCATTGATGTGTTGTGCGTGCGCCTGCCACTCGCCACCCATGCGGTACATAATTTTTTTGTCGATCAAGAACTCGCGAAAGCGCGCCTCATTGGCGCCCAGTAGCTTCGCGGTTTGGCGGAAGCCCTTGAGGCCGGTGCACTGAACGTAACGGTCCACGAACTCGGCTTTGGGCGCGGCAACAGCCAGTGCCTGGTTGGCAGCCTGTTGGAGTTCGAATTGTTCAGCCCATGCCCGGGCTGCAGCGGCAGGATTGGAGAAGTCGGGTAGCGTGGCGATGACGCGAGGCTTCAGGCGCTCTTCCAGCTCATGAAGGCGATGAACAACTTTCCGGCGCAGTGGGATGCTATAGCCAGTCAAGAGCGTCTCAGTCAGCTCTTTGTCCAGGTGAAAGTTTGTCGTGTAGCCGCGTAAATCCTTGTCTTCGCGGACATGGCTCAAATCTGAGCCATGTCCCTTGAGCTCAGCGAGCATCTCACGGATATCCCGGATGACGTTCTTGTGCTGCTTCCCGGTTAGCTCCGAAATTTCAGCGCTGCTCATTAAAACGGTGCGCGACACATCTTCGGAATTCGCAAAACGTTTCGCGACACTGACGGGGGTATTGCCGATTAATAATTGGGTATGCATAATCGAGTCTCTCTAGTTTTGCGAATCAGCCACCAAGCCCGGTGGCTTTTTTGTGCCTGCGATTCAGGCAGCCTTGAGCGACTCGCGCAGAACATGCAGCGCATCAATCGCTTCAAGGATTGCTTTCTCGCCCTGCGCTTTTTCGTGCTGGCTGATGTGGTTGTCCTCAGCGGCATCAAAGATCAACCGACCAACATCTCCGCACTCAGCAGAAAGATGCCCAAGTGCAATCATCAGAGGCTTGGCCGGCGGCTTCTCACGAGGCACCAAGTCAAAGCAGAACTCCTCGGCCAGCGCGGCAAGTGGGCGCATGTCGTTCGAATGCAGCAACAGCGCATAGAGATGTTTCACATTCATCCAATGCCCATCGTTGTCTGGATTCGCTCGCTGAAGCAGGCTTACGGGTGGCATATTCATCAGGGTTGCAAGCTTCTTGGTGTCAGCGTCCTTAACTACGTCGTGACAGGCCCTCAGAAAATCTTCCATTCGTAAAATCTCGATCTTGTTTCCGTAGCGCTCTGCGGGTGCAGTGGCGATCATTTGCTCGGTAGATGGCAACTAGGGGACGTCAGGTAGCTTGCGACCTACGCTCTGCCTTGAATTTCCCCTTCGAAAGCACCTGAATCTGATACTGCCGAGACTCAGGAATGGTCTCTCCCCACATAGTTACGGCGCTTGGACGTATACCCAGTGCAGCTGCCAGCTTCGTCTTACTGCCGAAAAATTCGGCAACCTCATGCGTGTTCATTGCGTAACCTCATTCAAGCTCGCCTCAATTTCAGCATGCTTAATTTAAAGCGTCAACGAAGATTTTCACCTACTGCATGCTTAAATTCAGTTAACTTAATATTGAGTCCATGGAAAGACATGAACGCATTGCCCGAGCCATCGCGCTCAGCGGGAAAAAGAAAGGCGAAATTGCTGCCTTATGCGGCGTTGCAAATTCAGCCGTTACTCAGTGGATCTCTGGCGAAAGCAAAAGCCTGAGGCCCGAAAATCTCTACGCTCTCGCAAAAGCGACCGGCTTTAGGGCTGAGTGGCTCGCTATCGGCGAGGGGAGTGAAACTGAGGCGTACGAATCCAACCTCGCCTCAACTCGCCAGCCCCTCGAATCGTTCCGTTACCCTGTGATCAGCTGGGTTGCCGCAGGTGCATGGGCCGAAGCCGTAGAGCCCTTTCCTCCTGGTTTCTCCGATCGGTATGAACTCTCGGATTACAACTCAAAAGGACCGGCGTTTTGGCTTGAGGTCAAAGGCGATTCAATGACATCACCAGTCGGGACAAGCATCACTGAAGGAACCCTGATCCTGGTTGATACCGAGGCTGATATTCAGTCCGGGAAGTTGGTGGTTGCCAAACTGGCTGACAGTGATCAGGCCACATTCAAAAAGCTCGTAGATGATGGTGGTCGACGCTACTTGAAGCCTTTGAACCCTGCATACCCCACCGAGATGTGCGCCGAAAACTGTCGGATCGTCGGTGTCGTTGTGAGAGCACTACAAAAATTATAGTCATCGGGACTCACAACAACCTGTCACACGTCTATCACATCTGATCCGTAATATGCACTCAGCCAAAGGGATTTGGCCCCGCCTATAAAGAGCCCGCCATACGCGGGCTTTTTCGTATCTACGTCACCCTTTCGAAAATCGTTGAAGGATGAACCACCCTCCCCACTCCTTTCACAATTTTCATAAGCCCGCCTTTCATGGGCTTTCTTAAAAAAATACCTGAGAGCTTTTCCTGGTCTTGTGAGAAAAATCAATGTCACCTGTCAGTTTATTGACATTCTAAGACTTTGATTTAAAACGCTAAAAACAAGGAAAACAACATGCGGTGCCCGCCTCTTCCAAGCCTTCCCGCGACCTCATATGAGCTTATACGTCGACGAATCCAACGCCTGACCTCTGCTCCGGATGCGCAGAAAACTCAATCCATAGTCATCACCAGACTAGAGATTGAGTCTGCTGAGGCATGGCTGCGAGTTATGCAAGAGATCGAAGAGACTGATGGGATCTGCGTCGATCGCCTTGAGAGCGGCGCCATCCGGATTGGGTGGCGAAAATACTGCGAAGCGTAAATAGAGCCCGCCATAGAGCGGGCTTTTTTCATCCCAAAAATTCAGCAAGCTGAAATATAAATTCAGCATGCTTGACACTTACATTTCAGCTTGCTTAAACTCACCCCAAGCCATCACGACAACGGCCCAGCAGCGAAAGCCGCGTCGCTCTTTAACAGCCAGCGCAACAAACAACAGACCGCATTGCCTCTGCCGGCGACCGGCGAGCAGACAGGCCCGAAAACCTGCCAACGACAGGAACAATCTGGACGGTTGCTCGATGGTGAAACGCCAGAACCGTGTGAATGACCCGGCATGCAATGCGCCCCGCCCCTTCCGGCGGCAATAGGACGGACAGCATCACTTCTGCACCTTGGCGACAGGGTGCAGCGGGATGTCCCCTCCATAGAGAACACCCCATGTTTGGAATGAAAAAACTCTTCGGTAAGCAAGTTGGCAACGCTCAAGCCGAGATGAAAAAAGTCGTCAACCGGGATCTGATGCAGGCAATTGTAGGTGGCGGCCTATTGGTGGCTGCGGCTGATGGCGAGATTGAGGCCAGCGAGGTTGCCAAGCTGGACGAACTGATCCGTTCCAACCCGAATCTGACGCACTTCGGCAGTGAGATCACCGAGACGATCAACCGCTTCACGGGTCAGCTCAATGCGAACTATCAAGTAGGTCGACTGGCGATTAAGCGCGAGCTGGCCGACATAAAAAATGTTCCTGCGGATGCAGAGGAAGCCTTCGTGAACATTCTGGCGGTTGCCCAGGCTGACGGTCAGATCGAGCCAGCAGAGCTGATGGTGCTGAAGGAAATCGGCATGCACTTCGGTCTGCGTCTGGCTGACTACGGTATCGACACTTGAAGTACGTGACAAAGGCTCTGCTGGTGACCGCAGGTTGCATGTTGCTCAGCAGTTTGGCCTCACGAGCTACCTAATCCTATTACGGTTTCCAGACTGGTCGAGAAACCCGCTACGCGGCCTTTGTCAGTTGCATGGTGAGGTTCGACAGTACGTGGTTCCCGCGCAATGAAATCCGCGTAATGCAGTGACGTATCACTGATGCCGCTTCTCGCAAGGCTGCATTGGGAATCCAACTAACGCAAGGAAATGGACAATGCTCGTACTGACCCGCAAGAAAGCTGAATCAATAAATATTGGCGATGAAATCACAGTCACTGTGCTGAGCGTTAATGGCCAACAGGTACGCATCGGGGTCAGTGCACCCAAGGATGTCATCGTGCATCGAGATGAGATCACCCAGCGCATTCAAGCAGCCCTATCCAAGCCGCAAGAACGCACTACGTCAGCCTGACGATAACTGCCCGATGCCCTGGTACTCCCCAGCACCAGGCCGCATCGGGGTGAACGTTGTGACAGTGCCAGCCCCGTGATTACAAAGCGGAGTGCTTCAGTGCCCACCCCCATGCGGATGATTCTGCACCGCGCAACGCGGCCCCCTGCAGGCAGCAACAGAGATCGGCGAGTGCCCGCCAAGATGCCAACGGCGCGCATTAGAGGATGACCATCATGAAATAGCACACACCTAAGACCGCCCATCAGCGGCACCAGCTTCACATAGGGAGGTCTGTGTGACGCACAACGAAAGCCCGGGAATCCTCGGGCTTTTTTTCGCCCGCCTTTATCCGTCAGCACTCCCTCTGCGCCCAATGGCTAACAGCAGCTGGCCAGAGTGCTGACGGATAAACGCAACCCACTAAAAGGTATCGTCATGAACCAGACTATTCGCCAAAAATACTCGGTCCTGCAGGTCTTGCGGGAGCGCGTTTCAATGTCCACCGCGGAGATATACCAAAAGATCGGCCGAGAAGAACCCGCTCGGACGCTGCGCTTCACAGTTGTGCCACTCGGCAGCAACACCTTTGAGATTGTCGAGCGCTCAACCGGTGCAGCCAAGGGTGAGCGGTTCGGTCATGACAACGCCTGCCAGCTCGCCAAGCAGCTTGAGCGCAACGCTGACTTTTTCGCCGCCAATCGCAAGGCTGCGAAAGCCTTTGCCCGCACACTACTACGCTGGACCGCCGGCGGCGCGCTGATGCTGACCCTGTTCGCCTACTACGGTGCAGGTCATTGAGTCGGGTCAACAAGCAGATACGCCAGCGCCTTCGCCAGTCGCAATTCAACCTCCCGCCCAGCGGACTCAAGGCCAACCCGGAGCAAAAGCCATGTCCACACCAACCGATACTGCCGAGTTCCTCGAGGAACTGAACGGCGGAGCGTTCGCTAGCCAGATCGATTACGCCCTTTCTCAAGTAGCGGCCGATGTCGTAGATCATTGCAAGGCCGGCAAGCTAGTGATCACCTTGGGTTTTAGCCAGATAGCCGTGCTCAGCCAGGTGAAGAACAAACACAAACCCGACTGCAGGGTGCGGGCCTGGCGCGGCACGCAGCGAGAATTCAAAATGGTGCCTCAGTAGAACATCGGCAGTAACGCATCGTTTTCGCTCGGCGCGCTCGATCCGAAGAAAGCAGCATTCGGGCAACGTGCCTGACCCGCCTCACCTATCTCCGTAGTAGCTCATGTGAGCTCTCCGGTTCTACAGCCTCAAGATTATATTTCTGCAGTTCCCGCATAACCCGGAAAGAAAAAAAGCTGAGCTCGGCGTCGCACTTCGTCTGAAAGACCTCTGCTTGATTAGGGCTTTGGCAGCGATATCGCGCCCCCTCATGGTCCATCGCCTCTCCGTAGAAAACGTCTCCATCGGGGCTCGTGAGCTTCACAATCCAAGGCATATCAAACGTCCCAACCATCTAGCGCAAATACTTCGTGCACCACCAATACCCCACTTAAACGAATCACGCCAGCCGGCGAGGATTTAGAATGCTTACAGCAATCGATTTGTTCGCCGGCCTCGGCGGGTGGAGCACCGGCGCGCGCGCAGCGGGCGTCCAGGTTCTCTGGGCGGCAAACCATTGGCCGGTAGCCGTCGAGTGGCACAGCGCCAACCACCCATATACTCAGCACGTTTGTCAGGATCTGCACCAGGCGCAATGGGAGAATGTTCCGGCACATGACCTGCTGCTGGCCTCACCATGCTGCCAGGGACATTCGAAAGCCCGCGGCAAAAAGTCCGGCAACCCACAACACGATTCATCGCGTTCGACTGCTTGGGCCGTGGTGTCGGCCCTAGAGTTTCACCGGCCCGAGGCTGGGCTGGTCGAGAACGTCGAAGAATTCACCGACTGGGCGCTGTACCCCGCTTGGGTAGCAGCAGTCCAGGCGCTGGGCTACCAAGTCGCACCGCACGTCGTAGACTGCGCCGACTTGGGTGTTCCGCAACATCGGGTGCGACTGTTCTTGGTCCTGACCCGCAGCAAGGCGCCGCTGATGCTCGAGCTGCACCGGCGCCAACATGTTCCCGCCGCAAGCTTCCTCGAGTTCGACGCCGGGCGCTGGTCTTCGATCGAGAAGCCGGGCCGGGCCCAGGCCACCCTCGATAGGGTGCGCAATGGCCGCGAGCGCTTTGGCGATCAGTTCATCATGCCCTACTATGGAAAAGGCTCTGGGCTGACTGGGCGGGACACCAACCGGCCGATCGGGACCATTACCACCCTCGACCGCTGGGCCTTGGTCCGCGGCGACGAGATGCGGATGCTCTCGGCGAATGAGGCACTGGCCGCCATGTCGTTCCCGTCCAACACCCTGCGCCCGGACAATCACCGGCTAACCATGCACATGGCCGGCAACGCGGTACCGCCGTTGGCCGGGCAGCGAATCATCGAAGCTCTGAAAGCCGCCGCATAACCCACCCTACACCGCCCAGGCGAGCCCGGCAAGGAACTACCTGTGCCCCAAGTCGAAAGGTTTGGTGCCATGAAGCATCCAGCGTCCTGTGCGTGCGCGCAGCTGACTGCGATCGCGTATCCGCCGAGCGAGACGCCTACAGCTGCGCCTTGGGCCTTAATTAGCCGCCGGCGTTGATCCTTCCGGCGGCCGGCCATCGAGCACAGGCATAGGATCTAGCTGAACATCGGACACAATCGAAGCTCAAGCCTCATAGGCCATCCTTTGACGGCATACAGCTTCACTCCAGCGTGCACCCGAAACCTCTGATGCAATAACGAGCATCATCAGCTGGTTCGTGGTCGCATCTAAATCGAGAAGGTGTTGATAGGCCTTGAATCGGAAACTATCGGTCGCGAACATTTGGGCATACGTCCTGGCAGGACTGCCTCGGAGCTACGAGACGCTATTCCTATTTGACGAGTATGTCACCAATACTGGCTATTAGATATGCAATGCCCCCATGCACAGTCAGTCGCTACTTCGACGTGCAGATCGGCGGGGATTCGCGCCTTCATCAGTAGCCAGCTTACGAGCTCGGCCGACACCCCAAGCCAGCACAAGAGCCTGCCGGTGTATGTAGGGAGATGAGGTGTTCACCCTGCACACGCAACCTCGCCATCTATGGACTGGTAAAGAGTTGCCAGCAGGGGAACAGCAGAAACGTTACATCAACCAAACCTAAAATGAAATTTTATGATGAGCCTTCCGGTGTACGGCGGGCAAGGAGTTCCTATGCCTGCAATTCAGCGTTTCCACGAAGCTGCCAATGATGCCTTGATCAAGCTCAGTGAGCACTGTCTCCCCGGTGCGAAGTTGGCCCTGGTGATTTACACACCGGGCGAGCCGGAGCGCGAAATCGTCATTGAAGATCAGGGTCTGGATCGTGACGAGGTAGTCAGCGCACTGCGCCGACGCGGTCTAAACATTGACGGCGACAACGCCTACAAGCGCGACTTGCTCGACTCCGCCGTTGGCGCTATGACCTTCGGCTCGCAGAACATCAACCCGCCACCGACCGGGCACTGGGGCCAGCGATTCTGGGAAATCGGCCGTGGTGAGGCCGAGGCGCGCGAAGAGCTGACCTCAGCACTGAAGCTCAACCGCGAGAACCTGCGAGCATGCCAGGCAATCATCCAACTGTGCGGCGGGTCTGACCCGGCCTATCTGATCGATGCTCAAGCTGCGATGAAGGTAGCAGACGTAGCCCTCACCAAGTTCGCCCGATAACCATCACCTTATGCCGGCACGCGCGGCATGGAGCATAGTCATGAACACCGCACGCACTCACGATCAGCAGGAAGCGCCGATTGAGTTCATCCGACTGCCAGAGGTCAGGAAGCTGGTAGGCCTTGGCACCACCAAGATCTACATCATGGTCAGCGAAGGCCTGTTCCCGAAACAGGTACCGCTGGGCGGCCGGGCCGTAGCCTGGATCAAGTCCGAGGTTCTGCAATGGAACATCGATCGTGTGAACGCCGCCCGGGGTCAGCCCTCTGACTCGAGCTTGTCCAAGTAATCCGCCCACTCCTGCATCATCACCCTTCTCTGCTCCACGTACTCCGCGTGGTTGTAGGTCTTCCTGACCTTGCTTGAACCCGCATGAGAAAGTTGCGCCTCGATCCAGTCCTCGTTGTACCCCATCTCGTTCAAGGCAGTTGAAATCGTGGCACGGATCCCGTGCCCGGTCAGTCTGCCTTCATATCCCATGCGTTTAAGCGCCATGTTGACTGTGCCGTCGCTGATTGGCTTGGTCGGCTCATGCCGGCCGGCGATCAACAGCTTGTAGCTGCCAGTCATCTGGTGCACCTTGCGCACTTCCTCGACCGCCTGCCGCGACAGTGGCACCAGATACGGCGGTACTACTCCCTCTCCCTTTACCCTGATGACCTTTTGCAACTGCTTCACGCGGTCTGCTGGAATCGTCCACAAAGCGGCGTCAAGGTCGAACTGCTCCCACTTCGCTTGCCGCAATTCGCCCGTTCGCACAGCCGTCAGCAACAGAATCCGTATCGCACTCTTGGTGTAATCCTTGATGTCGGCCTCATGTAGCTTCGCCAGAAACGCTTTCAGCTCCCGCTGCCTGAGCATGGGGTTGTGCTTTTCCGGTGGTTCTTTGACCGCCACGATGTCCAGGTCAGACGCCGGATTGACTTCCAGGTAGTCGGATGCAATGCCGAAACGGAAAATCTCGTTCAACCAGGTGCGACACTTGCGCGCCACGTTGAGCGCCCCTCGCTTCTCAATCACCCGCAAACACGCCAGTACATCGGCGCGCTTCACGTCGGCAATGGGGATGCGACCAAGCGCTGGCACCAAGTCTTTGTCCAGATAGAGCCGAGCCTGTACGGCGGCGCCCTTCTTGGCTGTCGCCCAGCGGGGAAGCTTGAAGGCGTGCCATTCGTTGGCCACGACCTCGAACGTTTTGACCGCGCCGGAACTGGCTACTCGCTTCTCTTCCCTACGAGCGGACCGAGGATCAATGCCCTTGGCGACAAGCTTACGGGCCTGATCCCGCAGTTCGCGGGCATCCTTAAGGCTGATCTCGGGATAGGTGCCCAGCGACATGCGCGGCTGCTTGTCGTGCCAGTAAAAACGGAAGTGCCACGACTTGGTGCCATTGGGGGCGACGAACAGGGACAGGCCGCTGGCATCCGTGAGAGTGAAGCTCTTATCGACCGGCTTGGCCTGTCGCACAGCAGTGTCTGTCAGAGGCATAAGTACATCGGCAAGTCACTCGAACTGAGGGTGTGCTTAATGATGTACTTAAAAGGCAAGGCTGTCAGTGAAAGAGTGTGAAGCTCGGCGCATAAAAAAAGCCGCTCTAGGCGGCTATTTATAAGGGTTTCGTGAAGCTTGGTGAAACCCGGTAAAACTGAAAATGGTGCCCCGAGCCGGAATCGAACCGGCACGCCCTTCGGCGGCAGATTTTAAGTCTGATGTGTCTACCAATTTCACCATCGGGGCATGGGAAATGCGCAAGCAGGGGCAGATTTAACCCTAAAACAAATCCAGAATCAATCACTTAGGTTCGTGAGTCATGACCGACAGTGACGATTACTCGGCAGAGACGTTCATCCGCCGGACTTCAGGCCAAGGCGATCAACACAAACAGGCGGTGCCGGGGTTTCCAGCCACTGTCGTCGATACTGCAACGGCGTCGTGTCCTGCCACCGACGGAAAGCCCGCACCAGGCTGCTGGCGCTGCTGAAACCGAGCTTGCTGGCCACCTGATCCAGGCTCAGGTTCGGGTTGGCCAACAGCACCAACGCATGGGCTTCCCGGGCTTGGTCCAGCAATTGACTGAACGTCAGGCCTTGCTCGCTCAGGTTGTGGCGCAATACCTGCGCACTGATGTCGAGTGCCTGCGCCAGGTCTTCAACGTTGGGCGCATTCGTCAGCAACTCAGCCAGGCGCGCATGCAGGGCCGTGAGCGGCAAGGCCAGGCCCAGGTGCGCCAGGTGCTTGAGGATGGGTTGTTCCAGTTGTGCCAGCAGATGGGGATTGGCCCCCGGCAGCGGCAGGGTCCAACTCGATGATTTGAAAACCATGGCGCTGCAAGGGCAACCGAACGCCACCGGCACGCCCAGCGACTGCCACGGGCCAGGGTCTGCCGGAGGCTGTCGGGTCAGTTCCAGACGCTGCAGCAGGTGTCGCGCCTGCAGGCCGGTCTGGCGCTCGAACAAGCGGATGTAAACGCCCAGATAGAAGCAATCGAGCGCAGCATCGGTCGGCTGTGCCGAACCCTCGCGGCGGACTTCCAGGCGAATGTCGCCCTGCTCGTCCGTAGTGAGTCGCGATAACGCCGTCGTGGTCAGCACGCGGACAATCTGCACATGCCGTTGCAAGGCCTCACCAAAGGTGGCGCTTGAGCACAACGCCAGGTCGATGCCATAAAACTGCGCGGGCTGCAGGTGGCGGGCCGCTCGCAAGCCAAAGGCTTCATCACCGCTCAACTCGACGCAGCGCAACCAGAGCGGGCTGAGGGTGGTCATCTTCAGTCGCAACTCCGGGTCCTGCATCACTGCCGGGTCGATTCCAACACTGCGCAATACCGGCTCCGGCTCAATGCCGTATTCAAGTCGCAGGGTATTGGCGATGGCACCGACGACCGTCGCCAGGGTGGTTTGGGCCAACGCTGATTGCGCGGAGGTCAGAGGGTTCATGGCAATAGATCGATCAAGGCTGATGCCACAGAATGGCCGCAGGTCCTGGGTTGCGCAAGCCTGAAAAAAACGCCCCGGAGGGTTAGTCCGGGGCGGTTCGAGGGGGCATGGCCCCAAGGGTCGATGAAGGCGTGGAGCGTTGATGGTCAGACGCGGCTGACGTTCGGTCCGGGCCAGGTCAGGGCGGCAAAATCGCCGGCTGGTTCATAGCCCCGCAGGATCATCAGAAACGGCTTGCCAGACTCGGTCGGCAACCAGTTGGCGGTTTTCTCGCCGCCCGGATCAGTGGCTTGCAGGTACAGGGAAATCGAGCCGTCCGGGTCGACTTCCAGGTGCGAGCGGTTGCCCACCGAATAACGGTTCAGGGCATTGGGGATGACCGAGTAACCGTCGTAGCGGTAAAGATGAATCGACCAGAATGCCTTGGCTTGCGGTAACTCGCCCGAGGGGAATGTCACCCGATAACGCACGCTGCCATCGAGCAGTTGGCCGGTGGCGTCTTTTTGGTAGATCAGGTAGATGGTTTCGCTGATGGGCAACGCCACGGTGCCGAGCAAGGCCGCACTGGCGCGGTAGGCGAAATCATCACCGTAGATACCCAGGTTTTTCTGCGGATACAGCCAGCCATTGCTGGATAAATTGCCGGGCATGCTGCGGGTGCTGGCCGTGACCCTGGCACGAGCGTCAGCCTCGGCACGTATCAACCCACGACGTGTCGGCTCATCCAGCTGGGAAAAGTCCGCTGGCAACGTCGCGCCCAGCCCGACAGCCGCAAAGCTCGCCAGCAGTTGTGCATCAAGCTCCGGTGGCGGGCATTCGCGCAGCATCAGTTGCAGGGTCTTGAAGTCGGCCAAGGGATCTGCCTGGACGCTAGCCGGCTGGAACACCTGAGCCTGCGGCGCCTGCCAATTGGCTGCGCCATACCGGCTCAGCGGGAATAACTGCAAACGCTCCTGAAGCGCAATCACTTGCTGGCGGTCGAGGTCATCGGCGAAATACAGGCGCACCACGCCGTACAACAAAGGCGCCGGCGCACGATAAACCCTGGCGACTTCGTCGGGCAGCGTGCCCTGCCAATTCGGGCCGACCAGCGCGATCAACGCACCCTCCTTGAACTCGCGATGATTGGGTACGCCGAAGGTCACGCCGAACAGGTCGCAGAGCTGAATGCTCCAGTAGCGCGAGGCAATGGGCGGAATACGCAACAGCAATGGCTCTTCGCCCAAGTCGCCCCAGAAATTGGAGTAGAGGGTATCGGTCTGGGGCATGCCCGGCACCGCTGGCGTCACCGTTTGCCGGCGGTGGGTGAAGGCGCCATAGCGGTGCTTTTCGCCCGTCATCGGGTCGCCTTGCATCATCCTCGTGTAGCGCATCCGGGCGAAGTAGATCAGCGGATACCCGTACACGTAGGCCGCGATACCTAATTGATAGGCCTGTTCTTCGCTGTTGTCCGCCGCCAGCAATCGAGTGCCCGGCAGCACCGCCGCCAAGCCTCCGATCAGCCCGGCAGCGGCAAATCCCTTGAGCAGACGTCGGCGTTGCTCGAAAAGTTCGTTCACATCATTCAACGGGTGCATGTGCGTTTCCCTGAAACCGAAGAGGCGACGGAGCCCGCCGTGCAAGCTCCGCCAGCGGCTTACTTGCCCAGGCGCTTGAGTTGCGCCGGAGTGAATTCGTCTTTCTGGGCGATGAAGCCGACATCCATCTTCTTCGGCACTTCGTTGGTCATGTAGTTGGTCGCATAACCACCGGAGATCAGGTCGTAGGTCGCCTCCAGTGCGGTGAACGGCAACTCGATGTCGTGCTGCTGGGTCAGGTAGGACTCATAGTTGCGCCACAACTCGCCGCGACTGTCGTAGATGTCGGAGGCCATGACCTGCCAGGTGTCTTCGTCGATGTAAAAGCGTCGCTTGGCATACACGTGGCGGGCAGTGGGTTTGAGCTTCCCTTCGATGACCCACACACGGTGTTTCTCATAACGCACCAGGTCGGGGTTGAGGTGGCCGGGCTTGAGGATATCGGCGTACTTGATGTCCTTGTTGGCCAACTGGAAGGCGTTGTAGCCCACCAGCATTTCCTGCTTGCCGATCAGCTTCCAGTCATAGCGATCCGGGGCGCCGTTGTAGCCGTCGACGCTGTCGGAAATCACCTGGCCAAAGCTGTAGCGGGCACTGTTGTCATAGGCCACTGTCGGCGCGCGACGCACCCGACGCTGCCCCGGAATGTACTGCCAGGCCGCGCGCGACTCGGCCATCTGGTTCAGCGGCTCCTGGATCAACGTCACTTCACCGGAATAGCGCGATGGGGTCAGGGTCAATATCCGGGTGAAGTACAGCAGGTTGGCGTCCGGTTCCACGCCCTTGACGTTCTCGCGAAAGGCGCTCAGCGCATCGTAAGTCACCACCGTGTTATCGCCACGGGCCTGCACCACCGCCGAAGCAAACTCGCGGCGCACCGCACCACCGCGATAGCGGGTCAGGTGGTTCCACAGGACCTCCAAGGCCTCCGTCGGTTGCGGGAAAGGCACACCAAACTGGTAACCCTTGAGGGCATAGCCACTCTGATCCAGCGTCACCGCGGTGAGGTTGGTGCGCGATTGATCCTGATATTTCTGCGGCATGCGTGCCGTGCGATGGGTGGGGAATACCCGCATGCGGTAATCGGGGTAGCGGGCAAACATTGCTTGCTGCCCTGGGCTCAGTTGCGCCTTGTATTGCGCCAGGTTGTTTTTATCGACCACGTACAGCGGCTTTTCTGCGGCAAACGGATCGGCATAGTTACCGCTCGGGCTCACAGGGGCCGCGCCGGGTTTCAGGCCACCGTTCCAGGCCGGGATGCTGCCATCGCCGTTGGCCGCGGATTCAGCGCCGATTGGCGTCAGCGTGCTGCCCAGCTTGGCGGCATCGGTTTGCTTGGCAAATGCCGGATTCAGGCAGCAAGCCACCAACAGCGAAAGGACAAAAGGCAATCGAGTCATGGGTAAGGTCTTCATCAGAAACTGGCCTTGAGGGTGACCGAGGCAAAATCGCGGTCATCGATGGTCGAAAATTTGTTGGTGCCGAAGAAATCGTTGTAAGCCAGCTCCAACGAATAGTTGTTGCGGTAGTCGAACGTCAGCGCGGCACCGGCGGCCATCTGCCCTTCCTGGAAGTTCGGTCCGTAGCCCTCGACGTCATGCCGGAAGTTCAACGAAGGCGTGACCACGGTGGCGGGAATCAGGCTTTCGTACGCCAGCGCCGCCCGCAATCGATAGCCCCAGGAGAAGCCCGTGGTGTAGCCATGGGTGTTGCAAAAGTCGGCGTTCTTTTTCGCCGCCTCGGCTGGCGTCAAACCGCCCGCCGACGGCGAGAAACAGGCCGCGCCGCTGTTCTGCACGCGACCGAATGCACTGGCCCGGCCCAGGCGTTCTTCGTCGAGGTGGATGTCATCGATCCAGTTGGCCCCCGCCTCCGCCGCCCAGGTCAGCTTTTGTGCACCGAGCACGTTGCTGAAGTTGTCAGTGGCGCCGAGGCTGTACTGCCAGACTTTCTTCCGTGTGTAGCCCTGCACCTCGCTGCCCAACGGAGGTGCGACCCCGTCGTAGATCGGCGTGCTCGCACCGGAACCGGCAATCGCCGCGACCACGTCGGAGGCGTTGAACGACAGCGGTTGGTTCGGCCGATAACTCAACTCGCTGAACACCGCCGTGGTCCCCACCACGCCGTTGAGGCTGACCCCAAACAGACGAATGTTCTCCGGGTAGACCGTGTTGTAGGTGCCGCTCGGCAAGGTCCCCGGGCCCAGGGTGGTGCGCACGGTACCGTTCGCCAGGGGCGTGCGGCTGTGGTAGTTGGCGTAGTAGATCCCCAGTTCGGCGTCGTTGAGCGACTCCAAAGTCTTGCGCAGGGCCAGGCCGTACTGCCCGTCATCACTCGGCCAATCCGTAGCGCCTCGCGTTTCATAGGCCCGGGCCCGAATCGCCTGGTCGGTGGTCAGGTTGCCGGCCGGATTGACGATGATCTTGTTGTTGCCGCAGCCTTCCTGGGTGTTGTCACTGACCGAGAAAAAGGTCCCGCAGCCATCCAGCACCGAAGGCCGGAAGTTGTACTGATAGAAACCTTCAAGGCTCAGGGTGTCGGCCAGGTCGTAGCTGAAACTGAGCATCTCAACCGGCAACTGCCCCTCTTTCAGCTCGACGCCGGGACGGTTGAAGGCCGAGGCATCCAAGGGGTTGATGGCGTTGATACCGTTCTGCAGGAACAGCGCCTCGCCCCATGAGAGCACCTGCTTGCCCAACTTCACATTGAGCTGCCGGTCGTTGACCTCGAAGTTTTTCCAGCCATACAGGTCCAGCACTTCAAAGCCTTGAAACTTGGCCAGGTCCTGCCAGCCGCTGTCATCAAACCGAGTGAAGTCGCCATTGCCGGTTTCGTAGGCGTGGTCGTACCAATACTTGAAGCGCACGAACGCGCCTTGTTGGCCGTCGTTCAGATCAAACTCTGTCAGCCCCTTGAAGATCTGCGAAATCGTATCGCCCTTATCAAAGTTGAGCTTACCGTCGTCGGCGCTATAGTTGACGCCCTCGCCGCGCTTGCCAATCGAGCGCGCATCGGCGACGGTCAGTTGACCGGGATCGGCGTTGCGCAGCGCCCAACTGCTGCCCAGGGTGAATGTGGAGTTGGTGGTCAGGCTCCAGTCGTCGTTGACTTGCCAACTGGTGGCCTCGGCCAGCGGGCAGGCCAGGGTCGCAAAGGCAATACTGGCGACCGAGAGGCCGGGAGGCAGGCGCTTGGGGCGCGCCACGGAGCTACGTGAAGGGGCAAGCTGATTCATGCTCAGGTTCACCTGTTTTTGTTTTAGTGGTGAGGGTGTAAAGGCGGCTGGCTTGATTTCAGCCGTATCCTGTTCCGCCGCCGATGACGCAAGGGCACGTCACCGGCCCGGACACGATGAGAGGGATTGCATGAGCAGCGTTAATCATTGGCCGACAAATCGTTTTCCCAGCCATCGAAATAGACCGTCGTTATGTGTCTGCATCATCAATTCGGGGGTGCAGGAACTGGAGGCGCGGGGCGTCGACATGCTGCGCCTGCAGAGCGAATGGGGCGTCAGCCTGGCCAGCCTGCGCCAGCCTAACTTGCGCCTGCCGGCCTTTCTTGCGCGACGCTTCTGGGAGTTGGCGCGCACCCTCAGCGACGACCCGGCAATCGGCCTGGCCGCCGCGCGGCAAAACGATCCCGGACAAATGCTCGGGCTGGCCTACCTGATGCAACTGATGCCCAGTCGCCTGGAGTCGCTGAACATGATGGCGCGCTATTGGCCGCTCTGGACCGGGCACCTGAGTTTGCTGGGTGAAGAACTGAACGGCCTGATGCACCTCGCGCTCACGGCAGAGCCCCCCATGCAGCCCGCCGTCGAGGAGCTGGATTTTTGGGCCGCCCTGCTGATCCAGCACCTCAAAGGCTTTGTCGGCAGCCCCAACCCACTGCGCGAAATCCACTTGCGCCGCCCCCGCCCGGCAAACCCCGAACCCTGGCTGAAACTGGCTGCCGGCGCAGTAACCTTCAGCGCCCCACGGGACGAAGTGGTGCTGGACATCAACGCACTCCACGAACCCCGCCCGGCCGGCAGCCCGGCCATCTGCAACGCCCTGATGGCGTCCCTGAAGAACTACGCGGCACAAACCACCCGCGAATCGCTGCTGGAGTCAGTGGCCAACCGGTTACTGGACAATCTCGCCCACGCACCGGGCCTCGAACAAATGGCCGAAACCCTGCACGTCAATGCCCGCACGTTACATCGCGCGTTGCAACGCGAAGGCTGGAGTTTCAATGCAATGGTTGAAGAACAACGCCGCTACGTCGCCCATGATTTGCTGACGGTCGGGGGGGTGTCTGTGAGCGAAGTGGCGGAGCGGTTGGGGTATAGCGAAGTGTCGAACTTTAGTCGGGCGTTTCGGCGTTGGTATGGGGTGAGTCCGGGGAGGTATGTGGTGCCTGAGATCCCGGCCCATCAATCCTGTGATGAAAGCTCCGACAATGGCCGCTCGTGACGAGAAGCGTCAGAGCCAGTCAGCCGTATCACACAGGGAATTCGTACATGTTGAGCAAACAGTAACGGACGAGTGCATCCGGAACGCTCTGTTTGCCTCTCAAAACCAGACTGACGGCGACGACCTTACCTGATTCGTAGACTTCGTAGAAAACGCGATAACTGTTTGTGTTGAGTTCACGATACTGCATCACACCCAACTCACTTAGTTGAGGGCTTACAGGGTAACCATAAGGTGTGGCCGAGAGCATTTGCTCGATGCCATCGATGATGGAGAAAACCCGTGCTTCGGCAGTTGAATGCCCGTGATAGGCAGCCAGATGTTCAATCTGGTCTTCGATGCTGAACTATGCGATTGCAGTAAAGCGCACTGTGAACTTACTAATGGCCCCATGTTTATTTGTGGGCTGATCTCCTGCTCAAACGTGCTTTGAGGTCATCAGTCGAATAATGCTTACCTTGGGCGTACTCGCGTGAGCCGATAGCGAGCATTTTCACCAATGCGATTACTTCATCGCGGCGTTTACGTTCAGCGTAAGACTGCACATCAGAGGCAGGCACATCGTTTTGCGTGACGACCATCAGCTCATCCAAAGGCAGGTCAGATGCGTGTTTTTTCGAAAAGCTGATCGTTTTTACTCGCATGAGTGAAACCTCCATCCTGGGGTGCGCCTGACGTGTAACCAGGCACTTGGTAACGGGAGGACTCTGATCGGAGCACGAACAGCTTCCTTTATTGATAGCCGCAATATGTCGACCACCTGGGGGCCATAAAACACCATACTCGGACCTAATAAAGACCGATTATTGACATCACTCACATCGCTTTAACAATAAATTCTTCACGATTTCGAAGCCGCCCCGCCAGAACTTACCCAGACCTCACTTTCCCACAGCCATAAAAAAACCCCGTAACTCATTGAGCTACGGGGTTTTCAATAGTGGAGGCCGAGGTCGGAATCGAACCGGCGTAGGTGGATTTGCAATCCACTGCATAACCATTTTGCTACTCGGCCTCAAACGTCGGATGCTTTAACAACCACACCAAACGCAAACAACTTGAGAAGGAAACTGAATTTCTATCCAGTTTCAACTCTTTGATTTCTAAAGAGTTTTTCTCTTTCCCTAAGCAGGAATGGACGCAATTCTGGACTGCTTCCGAAGTCCTGTCAAGGACGAAAAGTAAAAAATCTCAAGGTTTTCAATTCACTGGCCCACTTTGCGGGTGGGCCGGTGCTTTACAGGTACCAGCGGTATTCCCGGGCATGGATTTCCTGGAGGAAGGCCTGGTGGTCCTGGCGTTTGTTTTCGCAGTAGACGTCGACGAACTCGGCGCCCAGCCCTTCGCGCAGGCGCGGCTGGTGTTGCATCTGGCGCACCGCTTCGAGGATGTCGAGGGGGAAGTCGATGCCGCTGTTGCGGTCGTCGTTGAGGGGTGGGATGGGTTCGCGGGCGGCTTCCAGGCCTTGTTCCAGACCCACGAGGATCGCCGCGAGGACCAGATACGGGTTGGCGTCGGCGCCGGCCAGGCGGTGTTCGATGCGCAGGTTTTTCGCGTCGGACTCGGGGATGCGCACGCAGGCGTCGCGGTCTTCGAAGCCCCAGCTGGCGCGGGTGGCGGCGTTGACCGTGCCGCCCAGGCGGCGGTAGGCGTTCTGGTTCGGGGCGAAGATCGGCATGCAGTGCGGCAGCAGTTCCAGGCAGCCGGCGACCGCATGGCGCAGCGCCTGTTGCTCGTTGGCCGCCAGCAGGTTCTGGCCTTTGGCGTCGTAGAGGCTGACGTGCACGTGCATGCCGCTGCCCGGATGTTGCAGGTACGGCTTGGCCATGAAGCTGGCGCGGTAACCGTGCTTGAGGGCGACGCCACGGGTGCTGCGGCAGAACAGTGCGGCCCAGTCGGCGGCTTGCAGGCCGTCGTCGAGGTGGCCGAAGTTGATTTCGAACTGGCCGGGGCCGAGTTCGGCGGTGATCACCGTGGTGTCGATACCCTGCAGCCGCGCGGTCTCGACCATGTCATCGAGCACCGGGGAGAACCGCGACAGGCGCTCGATGTGCATGTTCGGCTGGTCGTCGCCGTCGCCCGTCAGTTCATCGCGAGGGAACTGCGGCAGGCCGTCGCGCAGTTGCTTGTCGAACAGGTAGAACTCCAGTTCAAAGGCCACCACTGGGTGAATGCCCTTGCCGCGCAGGCGCTGCAGCACCTGGGCCAGCACTTCCCGGGGTTCGAATTCGATCGGGCTGGCGGTGCCGTCGGAGGTGATCAGCATCTGCCCCAGCGGCTGGGATTCCCAGGTCACCGGCTTGAGGGTGCCCGGGACCAGCCGGCGCAAGGCGTCCGGGTCGCCGTCGTGGAAGCAGTAGTCGCCGATCTTGAACAGCCCGCCCTGCACGCCCAGCAACACGCAGTTCTGCGGCAGTTTGAGGGCGCTGCCGGCGGCGACCTTTTCGAGCATGTCGATCGGGTAGCGCTTGCCATAAAAGTGCCCCGGGATGTCCAGGGAGATGAGGTCGACGTAACGCACCTCGGGGTAGCGTTGGCGAAAAGCCCGTACTTCGGCCAACAGATCAGAGCAGACAGCGTCCATCATCAAGGTTCCCGTTGTTGTTATCAGGTGTAGACCCACAGCACGCGCGTGAGTTGGTCGGTCAGGTTGCCGTAGCGGCAGCGGGTGTGGCTGTCGAGCTGAAAGCTGTCGCCGGCCAGCAGGGTCACCGGTTCGTCGTCGCCGTCCAGCCACAGGGTCAGTTCGCCTTCGAGCACGTAGCCGCCCTGCTCCGAGCTGTCGGTCAGGTGCCGCTCGCCACTGTTGGCCCCGGCTTCCAGGCGGCTTTCGAGCATGGAAAAACTCGAGCGCATCTTCGGCGAAACGAGGATGTCGGTGATGCCATTGGCGAAATACAGGGTGCGGCGCTCATCGGGGCGGGTGACCCACGGCAGCGCCTTGGGTTTCGGCAGGCTGTAGAAATAGGTGGTGGGCACGCCCAGGGTTTCGCTGATCGCGGTCAGGTCGGCCACGGTCGGGCGCGACAGGCCGCGTTCGACCTGGGACAGAAAACCCACCGAGCGGTCGATTTTGTCGGCCAGCTCCTTGAGCGTGTATTTCTTGTGCTTGCGCAGGTCGTGAATGAGGATCGCCAGCGCAGCGATTTCTTCTTGCTTGTTCATCGCAAAAATTCCGGAAGAAGTGGGCTCAAATGCTGTCGCGCAAGCGATACCAGGCCTTGCCGATGGCTTCCAGCGGCGCCGCGAAGTATTTGCCGCCGGGGAAGCTGTCGTTGCGCAGCTCCTGGTACAGCGCCAGTTCATCGTCATCGCCGAGGATCGCCGCCGATACTGCGCGGGCGGCGGCCAGGGTCGGCAGCACGCCGTGCCCCGAATAGCCCTGCAGCCAGTACAGATCGCCGCTGCGGCCGATGTCCGGGGTGCGCTTGAGCGTCAGGTCAATATGCCCGCCCCAGGTGTATTCCAGCTGCACGCCCTTGAGTTGCGGGAACACTCGTTCGAGGAATGGCCGGGTGGCGGCGCCTATATCCTTGGGCATGCCGCCGAGGTAGGTGCAGCCGCCGCCGAACAGCAGGCGGTGGTCCGGGGTGCGGCGGAAGTAGTCGAGGACGAACTGGTTGTCGGTGACGCAGACGTTGCCGGGCAGCAAGGCCTCGGCCTGCTCGGGAGCCAGCGGCGCGGTGGCGACCTGGTAAGTGCCCACCGGCAATACGCGGCTGGCCAGTTGCGGGTGGAGTTTGTCGAGGTAGGCATTGCAGGCCAGCACCAGCACGTCGGCACGAATCTGTCCGCGCTCGGTGCTGACCACGTAGCGCCCGCCCTCCTCGCGATAATTCAGCGCTTTGCTCTGTTCATGGATATGCCCGCCGGCACGCTCGATGGCGGCGGCCAGGCCCAGGGCCAGTTTCAGCGGGTTAAGGTGCGCGCCTTCAGGGTCGAACAGGCCGGCCTGGTAGCGCTCGCTGGCGACCCATTGCGGCAATTGTTCACGGGGGATGAATTGCAGGCCGTCATGGCCCCACTTGTGGCTGGCATCGTGTTGCCATTCGGTAAGAATGCTGACCCGCCGTGGCATCACCGCGGTCCACAAATGCCCGGGCCGATAGTCGCAGTCGAAGCCATGGCGCCCCGGCAGTTCACGCAACTCCTGTCCCGCCCAGCGCATGCTGTCCCACAGCCGGCGAGCGCGCTCGTACCCCAGCGCCGCCTCCAGTGGTGGCATGTCGCACGACCAACCGAGAATCGCCTGCCCGCCATTGCGCCCGGACGCCGCCCAAGCCACCCGACTGGCTTCCAGCACCGTCACGCGCTTGCCCGCCAGGGCCAGGCGCAACGCGGTGTGCAGGCCACTAAAGCCGGCGCCGATAATCAGCACCTCAGTGTCCTGCCCGCCCTCCAGCGCCGGGCGCTGCAGCAAACGATCGGCACAACTGTGGGCGTAGTAGCTGGCGACATGCTGGGAGGACTGTAGGAACATTCGGGCACCATGAAATTATGTTCTTATAATTTCATGAAAAACTACAGGATAAATTTCACCATAGCAACCGCAGAAAGAAAGCCAGGGCGTTTTCAAGGTTGGAGTTTTTCAGGATTATTTGCAGTTTTTCATGATTTTTGAACGGACGTTGACGGCTCGTAGCGAACAGGCCTGGGTGACGCCGCTGCGCAGGTTGTCGCGCATCCGGATCTGCGATATGGCGTCGAAAAAAGCATCCTGACGGGTGCTGCGAGCCCAGCCACTCGCGCCTTTTTGCGACTAGGTGGCTTGTTGCCGGTGGTATACTTTTTATTTATCCACCCAATCTGCGCCCGCGCAGCTCATGCTTCCTGGAGGATAGAGTTGACTGCGTTGCCGCTGCCCGCCCTGATGCAAATACGCGCCTTTGTGCGAGTAGCCGAACATGGCAGTATCTCTCGTGCATGCCCATTTTTACTGCGCGCACAATCGGTCATCACTCGATCAATCCTTGACTTGGAAAAACGCCTTGATGTGCCGCTGTTTGAGCGCCACGCGAACGGCATGCTGCTGACACCTTATGGCAAAGCAATCTTGCCTCGTGCGCTGCGCATTCTTGCTGAACTGGATGCTATTCCTGCGTTGCTCGGGCATGCGCCCCACGAACCTCTGTATCTACTGCAGACACGGCGCCTGGAAATTTTTGTCAAACTTTGCGAAACACGCCACATGCAAACCGTTGCCAAGGCGTTCGATCTCACCCAACCGGCGATCAGTGCATCCCTGAAAATTCTCGAAGAAGGCGCCGCAAAAGCTCTGTTCGAGCGCACAGCGCGTGGGCTTCAGCCGACTCGAGCCAGTTACGACATCCTCTACCCCGTGCGCCGTGCGCTGAATGATTTACGCCGCCTGGAAGCCGACGTCGCGGCCATCAAGGGCTCGCTTCAGGGTGTGGTGATGGTCGGGGCATTACCGCTGGGGCGCACGCGAATCCTGCCGGAGGCCATCGTCCAGTTACTGGAAAAACACCCAGGTGTCCGGGTGGCGACTAACGAAAGTCCGTTCAACCTGTTGGCGCTGGAGTTGCGAGCTGGAGATATCGATTTCGTATTCGGCGCCCTGCGTGCGAACGATTACGCCAGTGACCTGCAGGGTGAAGAGTTGCTGACAGAAGAAATGGTAATCCTTGCGAGAAGCGGCCACCCCCTCCTGCAAAAGAGCCTGCATCTGGAGGATCTCGAGGGAGCGCGTTGGGTCTTGCCGCGAGCTGACACACCGGCAAGATTGCTGCTTGAGGCGCATTTCAAACGTATCGGCCAGCCTTCTCCGGAACCCGTCGTGGAGACCGGCGATATGGCGATCATACGAGGAATGCTCATGCGCTCGGACATGCTCGCCGTCGTGTCGGCCCACCAATTGGAATACGAAATGGCCAGTGGCGAATTAAAGGCGCTTTCGCTTGATCTGCACGATACGGTACGACCCATTGGTTTGATCTACCGCACCAACGGACTGCCGTCACCTGCGGCTGAGGCGTTGATGACGCTGGTTCGTGAAGTGACGAGGCGCGCTGATGGAATCCACTCACCGTGAACACCCCGTCAGCGCTTTCCGGCTACCACGATCTGTGACCAGGCGTCATTCCGCCTGGCTTCATTGGCACCCGCGCAATGTGCCAATCCAAATAGAGCGCAGAGCCTGTTTTCAAAGCCGGTCGCGCCGTTGAATTCAATTCCAACGGCGCTTTTTCAGTTTAAAAAGAAGAGAACATGTACGTTGCAATCAAACGTGTCTCATCAATATCTCTGGCGTCGTCACTGCGATAGGTCGCGTTCCTCAACCGCACGGAAACGCCCTTGAGCCCCCCCTGAAACGCGTAACTCACGTCCACATCGCGTTCCCACTCCTTGTCCGCACCGACTTTCTTCAGTCCATCTCCACGGATGTACGCCGTAAAAAAGGACAGGCCGGGAACACCCAAGGCTGCGAAATCGTATCCATACCGAAGTTGCCAGCTACGTTCGCCCGCGCTGCCAAAGTCGTGGTATTGAACGTAGTTGGGCAGGTATGGGTTATTGATGTAAGGGAACCCGGTATTACCGCCCATGACCTGATAAGCCGCCATCACACTGTGTCCATTGCCCACGGCATAACCAAGGGAAGCGCCATAGGCGCGATTGTCCACCTCCCCCGCTTTCGCTGCGCCAACATCACGGCTGGCGAACGCACGCAGGTCAGTCGTCAAGGTGCCGCCTCCCAGGCGTGTGCTGTGTGTCAGCCCGGCGAACTGCTGACGATAGACATCATCAAGCTCGCCATAAAAGTACGTGGCATTGAGGTCGGGTGTCAGCTTGTAGGTACCGCCGCCAAATCGGTAATGGTCGCCAACACCTGTGGCGCGATAACGCCCATCTTTCACGGCCAGACTGATGTCCTGCAAATCGGTTGAGTCTGGCGTGATTGTCTTGTCGAATTGAGCCAGGTTTATCGTCAGGCGATCGACGTCGGTGGAGTTGAGCTGCCATCCCTGAAACGTCTGAGGCAGCAGACGGCTGTTGTTGTATTGCAGCACCGGGACCTTCGGCAAAGACATCCCATAACGCAATGACGTCTGAGATATCTTGATTTTGGCGCCGTAGCCCGCTTTTGAATATTCGTCAGCGGCCTCACCGGATGCACGTTTGGGGAGCAGGCCACTTCCGGCTCGATCCGGACTCGAGTCCAGCTTGAAACCAGCGAGGATCATTGCATCGGCACCAAAACCGATGATCCCCGGTGTGTATCCCGATTCGTAGTTGACGAAGAAGCCTTGAGCCCATTCTTCTTTTTTGGACACGCCAGTGCCTTGGCGAAAATCACCGTTGTAATAGAAGTTACGGGCTTCCAGGCGAACCTTGCTGTCGGCAAGAAACCCTTCCGCCATTGAGTAGTCGATGGAAAAAAACATCGGTGCGAGAAGTGCAAGTTGTAGGGTGCGATTCATTTTTATTATTTTCCTGACGCAAGGAGTCGCTGCTCGGTGCAAGACCGAACAGGGACTCTTGAAAGAAGGGATACTCGATAAAGCGGGAGGTTTACGCCTTGGTACCCAGTTCCTTGGCGAGCTGATCGCGATCCAGTTCCTTTTCCCACGCTGAGACAACCAACGCGGCGATGCCGTTACCCACCAGGTTGGTCATGGCAAGCCCGGTGCCCATGAAACGGTGGATCCCCAGGATCAATACCATTCCCGCCACCGGCACGAGCGGCACCACCATCAACGTGCTGGTCAACATGACGAAAGCTGCACCTGACACGCCGCTGGCGCCTTTAGAGGTGAGCATGGCCACAACCACTAACGTGAGCTGCTGTGATAGCGACAGGTCGACGTTCAGTGCTTGAGCGATAAAGAGCACCGCCATCGTCAGGTAGATGTTGGTCCCGTCGAGGTTGAAGGAGTAGCCCGTAGGAATGACCAGGCCGACAACTGGCTTGGAGCAGCCAAGTCGTTCCATTTTTTCCATGATCTGAGGCAACACCACTTCAGAGGAGCTGGTGCCGAGTACGACCAACAACTCCTCTTTGATATAGGCGATGAAGCGCAGAATGCTGAAGCCGCAGACTCGCGCAACCCCACCCAGAACCACGATCACGAACAAGGCGCACAGCACGTAGAAGCTGCCTACCAGTTTCATCAGAGGAAGCAGTGATCCGACGCCGTAAGTACCTACCGTGAAAGCGATGGCACCAAAGGCACCCACGGCGGAGAGCTTGGCGATGAGGTGCACGATGCGAAAGAACACACCGGATAGGCCTTCGATCATGTCGTACACCGGCCTGCCCTTCTCACCCATCGCTGACAACGAGCACCCGAAAAGCACGGACACGAGCAATATGCAAAGGACGTTGCCCTCGGCAAAGGCCTGGACGAATGTCGAGGGAATGATCCCCATCAGAAAATCGACCATGTGCATGTGCTGTGCTTTCTCGGCGAAGCCAGTGACCGCCGACGCGTCCAGTGTGTTCACGTCCACATTGAAGCCGGCCCCCGGATTGAACAGGTGACCGCCGATAAGGCCGATGAGCAACGAAACGGTCGAGATGACTTCGAAATAGAGCAGCGCCTTCCCCCCCACGCGCCCGACCTTTTTCAGGTCGCGCATGCCCGCAATACCGGTAACGACTGTGCAGAAAACCACAGGGCCGATGATCATCTTGATCAACTTGATGAAGGCATCACCCAAGGGCTTGAGGTCCGCCGCAAAAGTGGGCCAGAAGTGACCGACGGCAACGCCCGCGAGAATCCCGAGGAGGACTTGGAAATACATCGCGCGGTAGAACGGCGGCTTGGTCTTCACGACGACGGGAATGGTCACGTCGGCCTGAGCAGATGCAGGGCTAGGGTTCATGGCGTTCACTCACTGAAAGTCTTATTTTTGGAGATGCAGCAACGTTCTGAGTCTGTTTCGCTTTAGCGGCCGTATAGCTTCATCGGATTGTCCACCAACAGCTTTTGGCGCAACTGTGGGTCGGTGCAGAAGTCGAACATCAGGTCGACCAACTCGCCATCGTTGGGCATGTCCTTGGTGATGTTCGGATGGGGCCAGTCGGTGCCCCACAGGACGCGCTCAGGAGCGATCTGGATCAATCGTTCAGCGAACGGTACGGCGTCATTGAATGGACGTCGGCCCACGGATACTCGCTCGGCGCCACAGACCTTGACCCACGCAAGCGGATTCTCCATCAGCTGCTGCAGCGCCTGGAAGGCTGGCTGCTCGATGCCCTCCTGAGCCTTCACCCTGCCCATGTGATCAATGATGAAAGGCACGGGAATACGCGCCAGCCTGTCGGCGTAGGTCAGAATATCCTGGGCATCAAGATGCAAGACAACGTGCCATTCAAAATCGGCAAGGCGATCAACGGTGCGGTCGAAGACGTCCAGGTCTGGAGCGCCGCCCAGATGCGCAACGAAGTTGAAACGCACGCCGCGTACACCGCCTGCGTCCATCTCGGCGAGCTGTTCATCACTCTCGCTGCCGTCAACAATCGCCACACCGCGATACCGCCCTTCACTGCGAACAATGGCGTCCAGCATCGCGCGGTTATCGGTGCCATGGCAGCTGGCCTGGACGATCACACCGCGAGTGAATCCCAAATGGTCATGCAACCCGCGCAGTGTCTCAAAGGCAGCATCGGGTGGGGTGTAACTGCGATCGTCGGCAAAAGGAAATTCAGCCGCAGGGCCAAATACGTGGCAATGAGCATCCCACGAGCCGTCTGGCAGGAGCTGCTTGGGTTTGACTGGATTGGCGTCCGGGGCGAGGCAGGTTTTCATCTCGTGTCCTTTAGTTATTGTTAGCGAATCGATAGCCCGATGGTGGGCGTCCCTGCGCTATGCAACAACCGGATACAGGCTCTAACAGCTATGCGGATTTTGCATTTTGCTATTCAACCCGCGCAAATCTCTCGGACCAGAGCCATTGTCTGCTCTGCCAGGCGTGACAGCGGGCGCTGCTCGAACGTGGCAACAAACAAATGTGTGTGGATGGAAGGGTCGACAATCTGCGCCGCTTTCAAGCCCTCGAGCTTTCCGTCGCTGTTGGACAGCGCCGAGCGAAAGAGGATGCCGTAGCCCATGTCGAGGTTGATCAATTCGAGCAGCGACGGAATGCTGTCGATCTCCAGACTGACATTCAAACTCACGTCATGCCGTGACGCTTCGCTTTCGATCAGGCGACGGATGGAGTGAGGTTCGCTGGGAGTAATCAGGGGGTAATGCCCCAGATCGTTCATCGTTACCTGGGCAGGAAGGTCCGAATGTTGGCCACCAATGAGCATCAGCGGCTCTGAATGGATGTGCTCGTATTGCAACTGTGCGTTGTGCCCGGGATTGAAGAGCAACGCAAAATCCAGACGGCCCAGTAACAACCACTCGCGCATTGAGTGCGTCAGGCCTTCCTTGATACCCAATATGCAACCTGGAAAGCGTTCACGAAAGGCAGACACCAACGCCACGGTGTGACATCGGGAAATACTGGGGGGCAACCCTACGACCACCTTGCCGGACAACGTATCGCGCTGCTCGCGCAAATCCTCACGAGCGACCTGTACCTGTCGCAGGATGCCTTTGCCATGCTCAAAGAAGCGCTGCCCGGAAGCCGTCAGCAAGACCCCTCGACCATTGCGCAGCAGCAGATGCTCCTGGAGTTCGACTTCGAGGTGTCTGACCTGACGGCTGACGACTGACTGAGAAATATTCAGTACGGCTGCAGCCTTGGTGAAACTGCCAAACTCGGCCACCCGTACAAAACATTCGAGCTGTTTCAAATCCATGGGCGCAACTCTGGGAAAACCCTATGTTACCGCTTTTTTCCAGTCGCACTCACGAGCGACCGGACTGCCATACAAGCGGTCGATCAGGTTTATCCAGTCAAACGGCTCCAGCGTCGGGTAATCAATATCCGCATCCAGCATGGCATCGACCAGTCCACGTTGGGCGTCGACAATGGCGTGACTCATGCTGGGAATAACGTCCACATCACGCGCCGTTCTTGCCACCTCTTTCATTTCTTCCGAGCGACGCCGACCGTGCTCTGCCACCCGGCTGATCAAATAATGGGGCAATGCGCCGTTCCAACCCATTTGCGGAAAGCTCTGATGCAAAGACGCCAGCACCTCATCCTCGGCCTGATACTGGCGAGCGGTACTCAGGCACTCAGTGGTCAGTGCCTCCAGACCTTTGATCATGATGCTGCGGCACATTTTGATTGCTGACGCCACGCCAATCACGTCAGCCACTACTCGCACGTTCATTCCCAGTTCGCCCAGTCGCTCGCATACCTGCCCGGCACGCTGGCCACCCAACAGGATGGGAGTCTTCAGACGCTGGGGAGGAACGGGCGCCATCACCGCCGCGTCGATGTAATCGACACCATAAAGTTGCATGGCGGCGGCTGAAGCGCGCTTCGTCGAAGGCGCCACCGAGTTGATGTCGATAAACAGTTGGCCATGTCGCATCAGTGGCGCGGCATTGAGTGCGACGTAAAGGGCGTTGTCCGCCGTGACCGCTGAAATGACCCAGTCGCCCAGCGAAATTGCCTGAGCTGCGTTCTCGCAAAGGTGAACACCACACCGGTGCGCCCGCTCGAGCAACGTGGCGCGCTTGTCAGTGCTATCAAGAAGTTGATCGTAGGCGTAGATCGCTACACCTTTAGCCGCGAGATCCTGACCCAAAATCGCGCCGGCCTCACCGAATCCGATCAATGCCAAAGAAGTCGTTGTCATGTTCTCACCGATTTTTGCCAGATATCCGCGGCAATCAACACGTTGCCTTCGAACAACAGTCGGGCCGTCCGCACCAGTCCGCAACCGGCCAACTGGCCCTCCAGCAAACGTAACTCGACAGTAAATTCCCCTGTTGGGTGCTCGACCGAGAGTCGCACTCGATCTCCACTTCCCACCTGGGCCAGGCTGCTTGCGACAGTACCGGGGACCTGACAGGCAGAAGCCACGCTTACCGCGCCAAACACACCGATCGAGACGTGGCAACGATGCGGAATAAAGGTGCGGCTGCAAATGGCGCCTGCGTCGCGAGGCGGCGCAATCAAGCACATCTTCGGTACGGTCCGCGCCTTAACGTCGCCCAAATTCATCAACGGGCCCGCTTGCAGACGGAGCGATTCCACCAGTGCCTTGAGTTCAATGTTGGCGTCCAGTTGCTCAGGGCTTTCGTAGCCAGTGCATCCTGCGTCGGCGGCCCTGATCAAAACCACGGGCATACCATTGTCGATACACGTCACGTCGATGCCATCGATCCGATCAACGGCATTACCAGTGGGTAACAGCGCTCCACAACTGGAGCCGGCAATGTCCTCGAACTCGACAATCAGAGGAGCGCCGGTGCCCGGCACACCATCGATACGCGTATCACCGGCGTACTCGACAATGCCACCAGGCGTCGGAACGTTCGCCACTGCGATCTGGCCCGTATTGACCATGAAGATCCTCACGGCAGTCAGCGACTGATCAGCGCTGATCAACTCGCGCTCGATCGCAAAGGGGCCGACACCCGCGAGGATGTTCCCGCAGTTCTGGCCGTAATCAACTAGCGCCTGATCGACCGAGACCTGAGCAAACAGGTAATCGACATCAGCGTCCGGGCGTTTCGAGCGACTGATGATTGCGACTTTGCTGGTCAGCGAATCGGCCCCACCAATGCCGTCTATCTGACGCGAGTCGGGCGAGCCCATGACGGCCAGCAACACTCTGTCGCGCAACGGACCTGCGGGAGGCAGGTCGTCGGCCAGGAAGAAAGCGCCCTTGGAGGTGCCTCCACGCATCATGAGACACGGAATTCGGGTCTGGTGCATGGCGGTTATCCTTGCAGGTCAGTGAGGCTGTCGTAATAGGTCAGGCCGCGGTCAACGAGCTTCTGACGCATTTCGTAGATATCCAGGCCCAGTTCACCGGCAGCTAGCCGCACACGCTTTTCTTCTTCGATACGTGCACGTTTTCGGCTGGTTTCGTGGACGCCTGCCAATTCTTCTCGACGGACAATGACCACACCGTCGTCGTCAGCCACGACCACATCGCCGGGCTCGACCAGTTGGCCGGCGCAGATCACGGGTACGTTGACCGAACCCAGCGTTTCCTTGACGGTGCCCTGGGCATGAACGGCTCGCGACCACACCTTGAAGCCCATTTCGCGCAACGTTCTGGTGTCGCGTACCCCGGCGTCAATGATCAGGGCACGTACCCCGCGGGACATCAATGAGGTGGCAAGCAAGTCGCCGAAATAGCCATCGGTGCACGGCGACGATGTCGCAACCACCAGAATATCGTCGGGCTGGCACTGTTCGACCGCCACATGAAACATCCAGTTATCGCCCGGCGCGACCAACACGGTCACAGCCGATCCGCTAATACTCTGATTGCGCTGGATCGGGCGAATGGCCTCGTCCAGCAAGCCTTTGCGGCCCTGGGCTTCATGTACGGTCGCCACGCCGAAGCGATCCATGTCCTGAACCAATGCCGTGTCGGCGCGGAGAATGTTGCGCACCACAATGCCGGTTTTACCAATCAAGCTGCTCATGCCAGGTTCTCCGTCACCCGCGGGAAGATGCTCTGATAGCCTTCCGCATAAACGATGTTACGAGTGGAGGCGATACCCACGTTGCGCTTGGCCTGTACGCCACGTTGCAGGGCGACACGGGTGTAATACTCCCAAAGGTGTTCCTGACCGGCCATGCACTGAATGGCCGCGTATTTCTTGTCCCAGACGTCGGTGATGTCCAGCAAAACGTCCGGGCGCCACTCGCATTGCTCGGGCTGGTGGGGTTCGAAGCTGTACACCGGAGGAGCACCGACAATCTTTTCGCCAGGCTTGTAGCCCTCGGCCTGGGCAATGATGCGAGCTTCCTGGGTCAGGTTCATCGCCAGCGGGTGATCGTAGTTGTAGGGATCCTTGATCGAGTGACTGAGGACAAACTCCGGTTGCACGCGACGAAATACGTCGGCCAGACGAAACAGCGTTTCCTTGTCAGCACGCATCGGATAATCGCCGATGTCGAAAAATTCCACGCTCGCACCAAGAATTTCCGCTGCCGCTTGGGCCTCGCCGCGGCGTGCGGTCTTGACCTTGTCTTCAGACATTTCGCCTTTGCGCCAAAGCTTGGCCGACTCACCCCTTTCGCCATAAGACAGGCAAACGATGTGCACGTCGTACCCCTGTTGGGCATGCAGCGCAATGGAGCCACCTGCGCGCCAGACGAAATCGGCAGAGTGGGCGCTGACGACCAGTGCGGTTTTGTTTGTATTGTTCATATGAAAGGCTCTACTGGTTGCTATTCGGTAGAGCCTACGGTCGCACCTGAAGCTGCTGGTGAATAATGCGTTCATTTGTACGAGGCATGCTTTTTCCTTATCGCAGGTAGCCACCGATTGTCGTCGGGGCCGGACCAACGGGTTTGATGGCTCCCATTAACCTGATAAAAAGCAAGACAGCTGGCAGATCGAGCTGTCCGATCCCCTGATGTGATACCGGGCACACCCACAAAAAACGGGGCGCCTTCAAGGCGCCCCGGTGACTTCAATCAAAAGGCAAAACACGAACAACCAAACGCCCCCCAGAAGCCCTGGAAGTCGCTGACCGGCGCATTCGACAGGCGCGCCCGATCGTGGCTATGGGAATGCACCGCACAGGGGCCGCTGCACTGGTGCACTTGATTGGCCAACGGCGATTGCGGCCGCCAGTGCCCCGGCACCTTGACCACCGGCGACCAGTCCGGGGTCACCGGCAATGGCGCCGGCGCCAGCCGATCGAAGTCGCCAGCGGCGTGTACCACCTCGCCACCGACCACCGTCAGCAACGACTCGATCCACTTGATCGCCTCGTCCTCGACGCTGAAATAGTCCGCCGATAACGCCACCAGGTCCGCCAGTTGCCCGACCTTGATCTGCCCCTTCTTGCCTTGCTCCGAGGAGAACCAGGCGCTGCCGTGGGTGTACAACTCCAGCGCGGTGTCGCGGGACAAACCCTGCGGGTACAACTCCAGGCCGCCAACCGTGCGCCCGCTGACCATCCAGTACAGTGAAGTCCAGGGGTTGTAGCTCGACACCCGCGTGGCATCGGTGCCGGCACCCACCGGCACGCCCTCGGCGAGCATGCGCTGGATCGGCGGGGTCATCTCGGCAGCCTTGGCGCCGTAGCGCTCAACGAAATACTCGCCCTGAAACGCCATGCGGTCTTGGATCGCGATGCCGCCGTTCAGCGCCCGCACCCGCTCGATGTTTTTCGGGCTGATGGTTTCGGCATGGTCGAAGAACCACGGCAGGCCATTGAACGGAATATCCCGGTTGACCTTCTCGAACACGTCGAGCATCCGCGAGATCGATTCGTCGTAGGTGGCGTGCAGGCGGAACGGCCAGCGCTGCTCCACCAGATGGCGCACCACCGGCTCCAGTTCCTGCTCCATGGTCAGCGGCAGATCCGGGCGCGGTTCGAGGAAGTCTTCGAAGTCCGCCGCCGAGAACACCAGCATTTCCCCGGCGCCGTTGTGCCGCAGGTAATCGTCGCCCTGGTGCAGGGTGACGCTGCCGGTCCAGTGCTTGAAGTCGGTCAGCTCTTCCTTGGGTTTCTGGGTAAACAGGTTGTAGGCGATACGAATGGTCAGCTGTTGCTTGGCCGCCAGTTCGTTGATCACTTGATAGTCGTCGGGGTAATTCTGGAAACCGCCGCCGGCGTCGATGGCGCTGGTCACGCCGAGGCGATTGAGTTCGCGCATGAACTGGCGGGTCGAGTTGACCTGATATTCCAGCGGCAGTTTCGGCCCCTTGGACAGGGTCGAATAGAGAATCATCGCGTTCGGTCGCGCCACCAGCATGCCGGTGGGTTCACCGTTGGCATCGCGGACGATTTCGCCCCCCGGCGGGTTCGGTGTGTTGCGGTTGTAGCCCACTACCTTCAAGGCGGCGCGGTTGAGCAAGGCGCGGTCGTAAAGGTGCAGGACGAACACCGGGGTATCGGGCGCCGCCTTGTTCAGTTCATCGATGGTCGGCATGCGCTTTTCAGCAAACTGGAATTCGTTCCAGCCGCCCACCACCCGCACCCATTGCGGCGCCGGTGTGCGTTCGGCCTGGTCCTTGAGCATGCGCAAGGCGTCCACCAGCGACGGCACGCCTTCCCAGCGCAATTCGAGGTTGTAGTTGAGGCCGCCACGGATCAGGTGCAGGTGCGAGTCATTGAGCCCGGGGATCACCGTGCGGCCCTTGAGGTCGATTACCTGGGTCGCGCTGCCGCGCAGGGCCATGGCCTCGGCGTCGTTGCCCACCGCGACGAAACGCCCGTCCTTGATCGCCACCGCAGTGGCCGTGGGGTTGGCGCGATCGACCGTGTGCAGGCGACCGTTGTGCAAAATCAGATCGGCAGTTGTGTTGTGCATCACAGAATTCCTTGATCGAAAAAAGGCTCAGGCCGACGGCGGTTGCAGCCAGCGGCTGAACAGGCGGGTGACGCGGGGCATGAACACGTAGACCACCAGCAGCACGATGGTCGCGGTGATCAGCACGTTGGCCGGCACCCGACCGCCCAGCCACGGCACCCGGCGGAACAGCGGCTGGAACAGCATCGGCACCAGAAACGACAGCGGCAGGATCACCATGAAGGTCACGCAGGCCTGCTTCCAGCGCGGTGGCGGCGAGGCACCGGCTTCCACCGGGGTGAACCAGAACTCGCGGTCGGCGTTGATTTCGGTCTGGTCGCCGTCGGCAAGCATCGGCCGGGCGATTTCCACCAGGCTGCGGCGGTCTTCGGAGTCGAGCCAGGTCTGCAGTTGCTCGGTGCTGGCGAAACGCAGGACGCTGGTGAACTGCGCCAGGCCCTGGCGATGGCCGCGCATCACGTCGATGCCCAGGTGCCCGGGGTAGCTGCGCGCCTTGGCGATGATCCCGCGCAGCCATTCTTCATAGGCCTGATCCTGGCCCTTCCTGACCGTGTGCCGCACCAACAGGGTGACCACGCCGTCCGACAGATCGATTTCCATCACTCACTCTCCAGGCCCGATGAAGACCTTCAACGGTAGCTCAACAACGTCAGGCCGGACGCGCAGTTCGCGCCCGGCCCGAGGCTTACTTGACCTGACGCTGCGGCGCCTTGTGCACCATGGTGTAGGCGTAGTCGACGCCCATCCCGTAAGCACCGCTGTGCTCGAGCACCAGGCCCATCACCGCGTCGTAGGTTTCCTTGTGCGCCCAGTCGCGCTGGTATTCGAGCAACACTTGCTGCCAGGTCACCGGCACCGCACCGGCCTGGATCATGCGCTGCACCGACATGTCGTGGGCTTCCTTGCTGGTACCGCCCGAGGCGTCGGTGACGATGTACACCTCGTAGCCTTCAGCCAGGGCTTCGAGGGCCGGGAAGTTCAAGCACACCTCGGTCCACAGCGCCGCCATGATCAGCTTCTTGCGCCCGGTGGCCTTCACCGCTTCCACCAGCTTCTTGTCTTCCCAGGAGTTCATCGAGGTGCGCTCGATCGGCTGCTGCTCAGGGAACACGTTCAACAATTCCGGCCAGATGTAGCCGCTGAAGCTTTCGGTTTCCACCGAGGTGAGGATGGTCGGCACATTGAAAATCTTCGCTGCCTTGGCCAGGGCCACGGTGTTGTTCTTCAAGGTCTGACGATCGATCGATTGCACGCCGAACGCCATTTGTGGCTGGTGGTCGATCAGGATCAGGGTGGAGTTGGTTGGGTTGAGCAGTTCACGAATAGACATGGCGCGTTCCTTTTGATGTCGGTGATGGGCATTGCGTGCTGCGGTGTGCAGCGCGTCTGGAGGCCAATTTAGCGACTAGTCATTACGGGAACAATTCCCTAGAATCCGGATTCATTGTTTCGAAATCAGGGACAGTCGTGGACCGCGTCGATTGCATGCGGGCGTTTGTCGCCACCGTCGGGGAAAACGGCTTCGCCGCTGCCGCCCGGCTGATGGGCGTGCCACGCTCGAAAGTGAGTAAACAGATTCAGGCGCTGGAAGAGGCCATCGGTGTGCAACTACTGCAGCGCACCACCCGCAACCTGCACCTGACCGAAGCCGGGGCCGAGTACTACGAAGCGGCGCGGGAAGTGATCGCGGCGGTGGACGAGGCCGAGCAGCGGGCGCGCAGTGGCAGCGGCGAGCTGCGCGGGGTGCTGCGGGTCAATGCGCCGATGTCGTTTGGTCTGCGCCGGCTCGGGCGGCTGATTCCGCAGTTCCATGCGCAGCACCCGAACATCGAACTGCAACTGGTGCTCAGCGACCAGCAGGTCGACCCGGTGCGCGGCGGCTTCGATGTGACCATCCGCATCGCCAGCCTGGCGGATTCGTCGCTGGTCGCCCGTCTGCTGGCCCCTGCCCCACGGATCCTGGTGGCCTCGCCCGGCTACCTGGCGCGGGCCGGCACGCCGCGTTCACCCAAGGAACTCAGCGCGCACCAGTGCCTGAACTACGGCTACCTGCAGAGCGGCGTCAGCCTGCAATTGAGCAACGGCAAGGAGACCCAGCGCGTGCACGTCACCGGGCCGTTGCACGCGAACAACGGCGACTTGTTGGCGCAGGCCGCCGAAGCCGGCATGGGCATCGCCCTGCTGCCCGATTTCATTGTCGAGGAGGCGCTGTGCGCGGGCCGCCTGGTGCCGGTGATGTGCGAGTGGCAGGCGCCGCCCATCAGCATCCACGCGGTCTATCCGTCGGCACGCCGGGTGCCGCAGAAGACCCGCGCCTTTATCGACTTCATGGTCGCGGCGCTGGCGCTTACGGCTTGTCCTGGAAGCGTGCCCGATAACGCCCCGGGCTCTCACCCGTCCACTTCTTGAAGGCGCGGTGAAAGGCGCTGGGTTCCTGAAAGCCGATCTGCTCGGCAATCGCCGTGACGCTGGCCTGGGTCCGGCGCAGTTGCTCGATGGCCACGGCGCGCCGCACTTCGTCCTTGATCTCCTGGAATGAACAGCCCTCGCGCTCGAGCTTGCGCCGCACGGTGCTGGGGCTCAGGTGCTGCTCGCTGGCAAAGGCTTCGAGGGTCGGCCACTGGCTGTAATGGGTGTGGCGCAGGCGCTGGTGGACCTGGGCGGCGAGGCCGTGCTGGTTGCGGAAGCGGATCACCAGCCATTGCGGGGCGCTGCGCAGAAAGGCTTTTAACGAGGCCAGGTCCTGGGTCACCGGCAGTTGCAGGTAGCGGCTGTCGAACTCGATTTCGGTGCGCTGGGCACCGAACGTCAGGTTGGCGCCCCAGAGCAAGGCGTCGTCACTCAGGGACAGGCGCTCATGTTGAAAGTCGGCGCGGTCGATGGGGATCCGCCGCCCGCCGAGCCAGCACAAGAGGCTGATCATCAACACCAGGAAGGTTTCTTCACCATAACGCGCCAGCTCATCGTTCTGCGCTTCGGTCTGCAGGCTGATCACCGCGCGTTTGCCGCGCACCGTCAGGTTGCCGCGAAAATCCCGCAGGAACAGCGCGAAGTTGGCCAGGCATTGGCGCAGGGCTTTTTCCAGGTTGGTTTCCTGGATCAGCGCGCGGCAGATCAGGGCAAAGCTGCCGGGGGGCATACCGTGGGAATCGAGGCCGAAGAACTCGTCGTCCAGCTCGCGGATCTGCGCCAGCCACAGGGCGGCGAACGCCTGGGCCGGCACCCGCGCCGCCGGCTGTTGCAACAGCGCCGGATCGATGCCCACGTCTTCGAGGATCGCCTGCAGGCGCTGCGGATCCGTGCGCAGGGCATGGATCATCGGGTACACGAAGTACACCGCTACCGAATCGCTTTCGCGCATCTGCTCCCCATCTTCCGAATATGGCAAAAAACGCCAGCATTTTTGCGCGGTTGCGGCATAGGCGAAGCGTCGCGGCAAACCCTAGACTCGACGCCATCACTTGCAGTGACCGCTTGGTGTGCCTGCAACTTCAACCGACATCAGCGCGGCGCCGACCATAGTACGTGAGCGACGCGCGTCCCACGAGACCCAGGGGTTTTCCATGAAGCATTCCGATATTTTTGTCCTCAGCGCCGTGCGTTCCGCGATTGGCGGTTTTGGCGGCTCGCTCAAGGACGTGGCACCGATCGACCTGGGCACCACCGTCGCCCGCGCCGCCATCGAGCGCTCGGGACTGGCCCCGGAAAAGATCGGCCACACCGTGATGGGCCACGTGATCCCGACCGAAACCCGCGACGCCTACCTGTCCCGCGTGATCTCGATGAACGCCGGCCTGCCGAAAGAAACCCCAGCCTTCAACGTCAACCGTCTGTGCGGCTCCGGCCTGCAGGCGATTGTCAGCGCCGCCCAGAGCCTGATGCTCGGTGATGCCGACGCGGCCCTGGCCGGTGGTGTCGAGTCCATGAGCCGTGGTGCCTACCTGCTGCCGCAAGCCCGCTGGGGTGCGCGCATGGGCAACATCCAGGGCATCGACTACATGCTCGGCGCCCTGCACGACCCGTTCGCCAACATCCACATGGGCATCACTGCGGAAAACATCGCTGAACACTTCGGCATCACCCGCGAAGCCCAGGACGCCCTGGCCCTGCAAAGCCAGCAACGTGCCGTGCGCGCCATCGCCGAAGGCCGTTTCGACAGCCAGATCGTGCCGATCGAAGTGCCGACCCGCAAAGGCCCGGTGTCCTTCGCCACCGATGAGCACGTGCGTGAAGACGCCAGCACCGAGCAACTGCAGCGCATGAAGCCGGCATTCAAGAAAGACGGCAGCGTCACCGCCGGCAACGCCTCGGGCCTCAACGATGGCGCTGGTGCACTGGTCCTGGCCACCGGCAAGCTGGTGGAAGAGCAAGGTCTGAAGCCGATGGCGCGGATCGTCGGTTACGCCCACGCCGGTGTCGACCCGGCGATGATGGGCCTGGGTCCGATCCCGGCCACCCGCCTGGTACTGGAGCGCGCCGGCCTGACCGTCGCCGACCTGGACGTGATCGAGTCCAACGAAGCCTTCGCCGCCCAGGCGTGCGCCGTGGCTCAGGAACTGGGCTTCGATCCGGAGAAGGTCAACCCTAACGGTTCCGGCATTTCCCTGGGCCACCCGGTGGGCGCCACCGGCGCGATCATCGCCACCAAAGCCATCCACGAACTGCACCGCGTGCAGGGCCGTTACGCCCTGGCAACCATGTGCATCGGCGGCGGCCAAGGCATCGCCGTGCTGTTCGAGCGCGTGTGAGCAAGGACCTGACCATGAATCTGCAGAATATTGGCGTCATCGGCGCCGGCACCATGGGCAACGGCATCGCGCAGGTGTGCGCGGTGGCCGGCTTCAACGTGACCCTGATCGACATCGCCGAGAGTGCCTTGCAAAAGGCCCTGGCGACGGTCGGCAAAAACCTTGATCGCCAGGTCGCCAAGGGCACCCTGAGTGAAGAACAGAAACTGGCGGCGCTCGACAAGATCGCCACCAGCACCGACTACGCCAGCCTGCACGGCGTGCAACTGGTGATCGAGGCGGCCACCGAGAACCTCGACCTCAAGCTGCGTTTGCTGCAACAGGCGGCGGCTCAGGTCAGCACTGATTGCGTGATTGCTTCGAATACCTCGTCGCTGTCGATCACTCAGTTGGCGGCCAGTGTCAGCCATCCCGAGCGCTTCATCGGCCTGCATTTCTTCAATCCGGTGCCGGTGATGGCGCTGATCGAAGTGATTCGTGGCCTGCAAACCAGCGACGCGACTCACGCCCTGGCCCTGGCCATGGCCGAACGCCTGGGCAAGACCGCGATTACGGCGGGCAACCGTCCGGGCTTCGTGGTCAACCGCATCCTCGTGCCGATGATCAACGAAGCGGTGCTGGTGCTGCAGGAAGGCCTGGCCAGCGCCGAGGACATCGACGCCGGCATGCGCCTGGGCTGCAACCAGCCGATCGGCCCGCTGGCGTTGGCCGATCTGATTGGCCTCGATACCCTGCTGGCGATCATGCAAGCCTTCTACGACGGCTTCAACGACAGCAAATACCGCCCCGCGCCGTTGCTCAAGGAAATGGTCGCGGCGGGTTATCTGGGTCGCAAGACCGGGCGCGGCTTCCATGCCTACGACTGAGCGCTGCTCGCGCTTCGCGGACAGCCGCGACAAAGCCCTGGAGCTGTTCGCCAGCAAGGGCTTTGGCCAGGTCGGCATGCGTGAGCTGGCAGCGTACCTGGGGCTGACCCCAGGTTCGCTGTATCACCATTACCCGAGCAAACAGCACCTGCTGCTGGATTTGATCGAAGAATTCTACGAAGAACTGCTGGCCACTTTGGCCCGCATTGAACGGCGGCGCTCCCTCGACCGCCTGCAACCGCTGATCCAGGCGCACCTCAAACTGCACCAGGACATGCCCTGGCATTTCCGTCTGGTGGAGCGCGACAGCAGTTGCCTGAATGAAGAGCAACAGGCGCAGGTTCGCCAGTTGCAGTTGGGTTACGAGCAACGCCTGATCCGCGTGCTGTGCCCCGTCTCGTCTTTGCGTGAGCCTGCCTTGCAAGCCGCCGGCCACGCCATCGCCAGCCTCCTCAACAACGCCCCCGGCTGGCTGCAACACCACCCCCTGCCCCCGCGCGAACGCGAGCGGCTGCTGCACAGCCTGCTGGCGGGCGCGATCGAACGGCTGCTGGCCGACAACGCGCCATTGCAGGTGCATGTGGCCTAAGGTCGCCGCCGCCCAGCGGTCCCCTGTAGGAGCGAGCTTGCTCGCGAAGAGGCCGGTAGATCCAGCACATGTTTCGCCTGACTCACCGCATCGCGAGCAGGCTCGCTCCTACAGTTCCGATCGCGATCGAACACAAATCCTGTGTTAACCATCAATCCCTGTGGGACCGAGCCTGCTCGGGAAGAGGCCGGCACATCCGGCATATGCTTCGCCTGACACATCGCAATCGCGAGCAGCGGAACGCCGCCCGAGCTGCTCCCACAGTTTGGGTCGCGGTCGGACGCCCGGCTGGTGCACAATCAGCCACCCCCCCACGAGGCCCGGCGATGCTGATCGACGAAGAACTGTCCCTGAAGAAACTTGAGGTGTTTCTGGTCTATATGCGCACCGGCAATCTGGCGCGCGCCGCGGCGGAACTGGAGACCAGCAACGTCAGCGTGCACCGTGCCATCCATTCGCTGGAAAGTGCCCTGCGCTGTCCGCTGTTCAAGCATGAAGGGCGCAACCTGACGCCACTGGAAAGCGCCTACGTGCTCGAGGAGCGCGCGCAGAAGCTGATTGGTGATGTGGTCGAAACCGTGCGCCTGACCCGCGAAGCCGCCGGCTTCTCGGCCGAGCGCTTCAAGCTCGGCTCGCTGTATTCACTGACGGTCAAGACCGTGCCGCAGTTGATCATGGGCCTCAAGCTGCGCCGCAGCGAACTCAATATCGACCTGATCCTTGGCTCCAACTTCGACCTCTTGTACAAGCTCAAGAACATGGAAGTCGATGCGATCCTGGTGTCACTGGACGACAGCGTCAACGACCCGGACTGCGCGCAGATCCAGCTGTTTTCCGATGACATATTCCTCGCCACGCCGATCAACTCGCGGTTTGCCCAGCGCACCGAAGTCGACCTCGCCGAGGTCCGCGACGAGACCTTTATCACCCTGACCCAAGGCTTCGCCACTCACCAGGACAGCAACCGCGTGTTCAAGCAGGCCGGGTTCGAGCCGAAGGTGGCGATGCAGGTCAACGACATCTTTACCCTGCTGAGCATGGTCAGTTCCGAGGTGGGTTACGCCCTGCTGCCAGGGCGCATTGCGGCGGTCTACGAAAACCGGGTCAAGCTGATCCCGCTGCAGGCGCGCTACCGCCTGCAGCAGCACATTGGCGTGGTGTTCCTCAAGGCCAAGGAGCGCGATCCGAACCTGCTGGCGCTGTTGGCCGAATGCCGGATGTACGCCAACCGGCATGGGTGAAACCGCTTAGCCCACCAGCGCGCGGACGATGAAGTACAACAACGATGGCCCCAGCAGGCAGCCCAGGCCGGTGTGGAAGGTGGCGGTCAGCGCACCGTAAGGCACCAGGCGCCGATCGGTGGCGGCCAACCCTGCGGTCACGCCGCTGACGGTGCCGGCCAGTCCACCGAAAACCATCGCCGAACGCGGGTTGTCCAGGCCCATCCAACGCGCCGCCATGGGCGTGCAGACCATCACCAGAATCGCCTTGATCAGGCCAGTGGCAATCGACAGCGCAACCACGTCGGAACTGGCACCAATCGCCGCGCCAGTCACCGGCCCGACGATGTAGGTCACCGCGCCCGCGCCGATGGTGGTCATGCTCACCGCATCGCGATAGCCGAACAGCCAGGCGATGCAGGCCCCGACAATGAACGGCAGTACGGTGCCCAGCAGCAAGGCGACGACGCCGATCATGCCGGCCTTGCGCGCTTCCGTGGCCTGCACCTCAAACGCCGTGGCGACGATGGCAAAATCGCGGAGCATCGCCCCTCCCATCAGGCCGATCCCGGAGAACAACGTCAGGTCCGCCAGGCCTTTCTGCCCACCGGTCATGGTGCCGCCGACCCAGGCCAGCACCAGGCCAATCACGATGGCAATCGCCGAGCCATGGATCCGCCCGAAGGTCAGGCGCTTGGACAGAACCACTGAAATCCACATGATCACGCCGACAAACGCGAAGGCGGTGACCAGACCGTTATGCTCCAGACCTTTCTCGATGATGTCCCACATATCAGCGCGCTCCATTCGGGGTGGCAGTCAGGTCGCTCGGCAGAGCCGGCAACGGTTCACCCTTGTGGGTGCGACTGATCAGGGCAATGGTGCCGCCACACAGCAGCACCGAGCCGATGGCCGCGAGGACCGCCACCGGGCCACCGTGCAACGCGGTGACCACATTCTGTTGCGCGGCCATGGCCACCACCACCGGGATGTACATCGCGCCCCAGAAGCCAACGCCCATTTCGCATTCGTGGCTCAGGCCGCCACGCTTGTGCATCCACAACCGGGCGCAGATCAACAGGATCATCGCGATCCCCACCCCGCCGACGTTGGATTTCACCCCCAGCAACACCCCCAGCAGGTCACCCACTATTACCCCTGCCAGCGTACAGATCGCCAATAGCGCCACACCGTAGATAATCATCGTCGTCTTCCTCGAAATGCATCGTTGTCTGTTGTTTTTGTTGTTCGAAGCCTTGCATCGCGGTCTAGGAGTGGCGGCTTCCCTCCTCTCGCAACAGCGCTTGCAGGGTGTCCAGGCGTGCGCCGGCAAACGCCATCACACTGCCCTGGGCGAACACCCGTCGCGCCAGCCCGGTCAGTACCGCACCGGGCGGCAGTTCAATCTGCAGGCGCACGCCGCGCTCATAGGCGCCCTGCACCGTGCCGCGCCAGTCGACGACCCGGCACATGTTGAACGCCAGGTCATCGCGCAGCGCCTCGACCGAACGGATCGGCCGCGCGCGGCTGCCACTCAGATAGGCCAGGCGCGGCAGGCGCATGTCCACCAGAGCGAACGCCTCGGCCAGTGCCTGTGCCGGCTGCGCCAGCAACGGGCAGTGCGACGGCACGCTGACCGCCAGACGCTTGGCCAGACCCGCGCCCTGCTCCCGGGCCAACTCGGCCACCGCCTGCATGGCCACATCACTGCCGGCGACTACGCACTGGTTGTCGGCATTGATGTTGGCCAGGTACACCGGCGTCGCTTCGCTGTGGACCTGGGCCAGCAAGCCTTCGACGGTAGCCAGTTGCAGACCGATGATCGCCGTCATGCCATAGCCGTGCGGATAGGCCTGCTGCATCAACTCGCCACGCAGGCTGACCAGTTTCAGCGCATCGGCAAAGCCCAGCGCCCCCGCCACCACCGCCGCCGGATACGCACCGATGGACAGGCCCGCCACGTAGTCGACCGCCAGTTCCTCTTGCAACAACTGCCGCGAGGCGGCGACGCCCGCAATCAACAAACACAACTGCACTGCCCGAGTCGATTGCAGGGCCTGCGGCGAATCAAGCTGCAGCACATCCTCGCCGAGCAAGGCACTGGCCTCCTCCAGGGTATCCGCCGGCAAGCCGTGGAGCATGCCCGGCTGCTGCGCGCCCTGGCCGGGAAACACCAGCAGGCTGCTCACGCTACACACTCCAGTGGCTGCCACGGATCACTGACCAGGCAGGCCTGACGGGCGTTCTTCAGCAGCACGCGACTGGACGGGCCCGCCCACTCGGCCAGCGCCACGGCGCCTTGGGGCGTCTGCAATTGCAGATCGACCCGGCACTCGACCGCTTCAAGTTGCTGCAACAGGGCCCGCGCCAGATCCCGGTCCAGCGGTTCAGGCGTGCGCAGAATCAGATCCAGGTCGCTGTGCACATGCAGCGCCCACAGGCCCGTGGCCAATTCAAAGCCGGCGCTGCCACCGACGCCCCAGATCAACCCACTGTCATCGAGCAGCCCGCGTACCTGCGCCAGCGCCCTGAGGGCAGGCAGATCACGCGCACACTCAACGTGGCACAACTGCTCCGGTCGTACGCAGCGGCTGATCGACTCGACCGCCATGAAACAGGCGTAGCGCTGCTCGCGCAGTGATCCACGCACGCCAACCGCCACCTGCCCCGCTGCCGCCAGTGCGCGGCGCACCACCACTGGCTGGCCCTCGGTCAGCACCGCACGCGCCCACGCTGGCGCATCCGCAGGCAACTGCGCCGGCCTCATGCCCCAGAGCAGGTCGTGGGCCAGCACGGCGCTCACCATTGCTCGCGCAACAGTTGGCGGACCCGGCTCGAGGCGGCGCGATTGCTCGCCCCCAACCGTCCGTGCAAATCCGTGCCGCTGCGGGCGACATCGGCAATCGCCTGAGCCAGGCAGTGACGCACCCGTGCCAGATCGTCCTCGCTCGGCTGTTCGATGCGCTCCACCGACAGGGTCTCCCAAAGCAGGCCGAGGCTGGCATAGCTGTCGATGTCATAGGCCATCGGCGGCACGCTGGCAGCCAGCGCTTCCAGCTCTTCGACACTGCGCAGGGTGACCCGCGCCGCCGACGCCTTGCCCATGGCATGCACCATCACCCCCGGATCACGCAGGGCGATCAAGCGATTGGCCTGATAACCGTGGGCCAGGAACGCGCCGGACATGGCCTTGCCCACCAGCAAGGCGATCACTGGGTGGCCGGCCAGACGTGCCCGGGCGTAACTGTCGGCCGCAGCGGCCAGCGCCTGATGGATACCCAGGGCTTCCTCGCGGCGACCGTAGGCCTGGCTGGGCACATCGACAATGGCGATAATCGCGCGCTTGTCTGGCTTGCCCTGGTCGGCCTCGATCGCCTCATCCACGGCCTTGGCCAAGCCCCAGCCTTCAAGCAGGCCGACCTCGCCCTGGCGCGCGCGGACAAAGCGGTTGTCAGGGTCGGCGACCACGGCAATCCAGCGCACCGGTTGCTCCGCCACCTGACCTTCAGCGACCCGCAGCGATGCCGGCAAGCCTTGCACCCCTTCGCCACCGGCGCTCAAGGCGTTGAACCAGTTCAAGCCCCGCAGGGAATAAGCACTCATGACCGCTCTCCTTGATACAGCGCGCGCACCGTTGCCGGCTCGATTTGTGGACCCGCGTCCAGGCTCGCCAGGCGCTGCAGGTACCAGGCGCTCTGGCGGCTACGCGGTTGCGCCGGTAAACCTTGTTGCAGCAGCGCTTCGACCTGATCGCGAATCTGCGCCACGTCGTCCGCCACATAAGCGTCCACCAGGCCGCTGGCAAAACGTTGCTCGCCACCGGTCAGGCTCCAGATGAAAGGCCGATCGCGGGAGTCGTATTCCGCAAGTCCGGCTTCCTGTTCGATCACCTGCGGGCCGTTGAGGCCGAGACGGGCCTCGCGGGTCACCAGCAGGTAACTGCACAACCCCGCGGCAATCGACATGCCGCCAAAACAGCCGACACTGCCCGCCACCACCCCCACCACCGGCTGGTACTGACGCAGCTCGACAATCGCCGCGTGAATATCGGCAATCGCCGCCAGCCCGAGGTTGGCTTCCTGCAGCCGTACGCCGCCGGTTTCCAGCAGCAGCACGGCACGGGTGGCGATGCCGTTGCGGTTATCCTCGGCGGCCAGCTCCAGCGCCCCGGCAATCTTCGCCCCGCCGACTTCACCGAGGCTACCGCCCTGGAACGCGCCTTCGATGGCCGCGATCACCACCGGCAAACCACCAATGCTGCCCTTGGCGATCACCACCCCGTCATCGGCTTGCGGCACCACGCCCTGACGCTCCAGCCAGGGCGACATGACACGCTGGAACGGGTCGATCACTTCGCGAAAACTGCCAGCGTCGAGCAAGGCCTTGGCACGTTGCCGGGCACCCAGTTCGACAAAACTGTGCTGGTTCAACAAAGCTTGGGTATCAGTCATGGCCGAGCTCCTCGAAACCCTGCTCCAGGCGCAGGCGCACCACGCCGGGGGTGGCGCCGAAATCATGAATGTCGATGGCCATCGCCGCAGGCACCTGGCCCTCGAACATCCGCGCAAACAGGTGCTGCCAGCGTTGCTCGCTGCCATTCACCGAGGTCTGCACACGAATACTCAAGGTGCCCGGTTGGCCTGGTTCGATCAGCACTTCCAGGTCGCCGGAGCCGACACAGCCGACCAACGCCCGGCCCCGTGGCGGTTGCCCGGCGGCAAATTCAAAGGACAAGGTTTGCATCACAACACTCCCTGATTGAGGCCGCCCGATTCGACGCGGTCGATGAACAGGCAGGCTGCGAGCAAGTCCGCAGCACCACCGGGCGAGGCATTCAATGCGATTAGTTGGTGGTCCAGCTCGTGCAACAGCCGGCGCCCGGCCAGGCTGGCACTGCCGCCAGCGTCGAGCACGGCTTGCGCGCCGCGTTGCATGGTCAACAGGCCCTGGGTGCCGGCGCGATACAGCACGCAGGTGTCGTCCAGCTGGCTCATGATCGCCAGCAAGGCATCCAGTCGTGCGTTCTGCTCGCCATGGCCGGCGGCGCGGCTGCGTTGCAGTTGTGGCAGCGCGCGCTGGGTCACTGCCGGGAAGCCCTGTTGCGCTTCTTCCCGGGCACCGCGCACGCCATAGCGCAGGGCCACTTGCGCACCATGACTCAATGGCCGTGGCGCATACCGATCCTCGAGCAAGGCCAGGCGTGCGGCGCGCAGGGTCAAGGCGCCGGCACTCAAGCGTTGCGGATCGAGAGCCGCGGCGGCGACCAGCAGGCCCAGGGCCCAGATGCCGCCACGGTGCGTATTGACCCCGGCGGTGGTGGTCAGCATCGCTTGCTCACCGTCGCGGCCGATGCGCCCCAGGGCTTCGCGCAACGGCAGGTCGATGCGTCCGAGGTCGAGGGCGGCGTCGGCCATGGACTTGAACGCCGGCCACAGTGACAACGCCGAAGCGTGCATCAGGCCCAGGTGCAGATCGCTGTGGGCGCCATTGCCGCGCCGGTCCACCAGCGCCGGCTTGGGCGACAGGTCGGCCTCGTCGATCAGCGCGTCCACCGCCAGGTCAGCCAGTTGCTGGGCCAGGCACAATGCTTGAGGTTGCAGATTGAATGCGTGCATTACCAGCTCCTGAATTTGCCGGGCGGGTTGTACAGACCGCCGGACCACTGCACCAGGTCGGCGACGCTTTTCGCCGCCAGCAGTTCGCGGCTGGCATCGGTGCGGCGGATACCGAGGTCTTCGGGCCAGGCGATCAAGCCTTCGCGGCGCATCCGCGCGGTGTCCTTGGGGTTGTGGCGCAAGCCGATGGCGGTGACCCCGGCCACGGCGGCAATCATCGCCTGCCGCTCTTCGAGGGAGCGCGCCTTGTACAGGTAGGCGATGCCTTCTTCGGTCAGCAGGTGGGTGACGTCGTCGCCGTAGATCATGATCGGCGCCAGGGGCATGCCGCTTTTCTTCGCCACCTCGACCGCGTCCAGGGTCTCGACGAAGGTCGGTTTGCCGCCCTCCTGGAACGTCTCGACCATCTGCACCACCAGTTTCTTGCCACGTTCGAGCAGGGCTTCAGGGCCGTCGCCGTGTCGCATGTCGAGCCACGCCGGGGTGCCGTGGCGCCGGCCGCGCGGGTCGTGGCCCATGTTCGGCGCGCCACCGAAACCAGCCAGGCGGCCGCGGGTCACGGTGGAGGAATGGCCGTCGCTGTCGACCTGCAAGGTAGCGCCGATAAACAGGTCGACGGCGTATTGCCCGGCCAATTGGCAGACCATCCGGTTGGAGCGCAGCGAGCCGTCGCGACCGGTGAAAAACACATCAGGACGGGCTGCGATGTAGTGTTCCATGCCCAGTTCGGTGCCGAAGCAATGCACGCTTTCGACCCAGCCGCTTTCAATCGCCGGGATCAGTGTCGGGTGCGGATTGAGCGTCCAGTTGCGGCAGATCTTGCCTTTGAGGCCGAGGGATTCGCCGTAGGTCGGCAGGATCAGTTCGATGGCGGCGGTGTTGAAGCCGATGCCGTGGTTGAGCGATTGCACCTTGTGTTTTTCATAGATGCCGCGAATCGCCATCATCGCCATCAGCACGTGCACCGGCTTGATGTGCCGGGGGTCGCGGGTGAACAAGGGTTCGATGTAGAACGGCTTATCGGCGACCACCACGAAGTCCACCCAGGAGGCCGGAATATCAACCCGCGGCAACTCGCTGACATCGTCCACCAGCTGGTTGACCTGGACAATCACGATGCCGTCGCTGAACGCGGCCGGTTCGATCAGCGCCGGAGTGTCTTCGGTGCTCGGGCCGGTGTAGATATTGCCGGCGCGGTCGGCCATGAAACCGGCCGAAAGCACGACGTTGGGAATCAGGTCCACCACCAGCCGCGCATAGAGTTCGATGTAGGTGTGGATCGCGCCGATTTCCAGCAGGCCGTCTTCGAGCAACTGGCTGATGCGCAGGCTCTGGGTGCCGGCGAAGGAGAAGTCGAGCTTGCGGGCGATGCCACGTTCGAACAGGTCCAGGTGCTCGGCGCGGCCGACGCTGGGCATGATCATGTGCAGGTCATGCAGGATCGCCGGATCGGCCTTGGCCAGGGAGCGCGAAAGAAAATCCGCCTGCTTCTGGTTATTGCCTTCGAGCACCACGCGGTCGCCCGGCAGGATCAACGCCTGCAGGGCGGCGACGATGTTGTCGGTGGGCAACACCACACCGTCGGCCAGGCCACGCACCTGCTCGAGCCGTCGCAGCTTTTCGCTGCGTCGGCGCGTCCAGCGCGAGTCGGGGGATATTGTTGTTGTCATGCTCACTCCACGGGGTTCGCTGTCGTGGAGCCACATTAGGAGCAAGGGGTGAAGGCATCAATCAAGGTCAACGGTGAATCGTTACGGTAGGCGTAACACTTTCAAACCAGAGGGTTCCACCCTTGGCCGCCGGCGAACACAAATTCTGTGTTCCCCACCAATCCCTGTGGGACCAGCCCGGGCGGCGTTCCGCTGCTCGGGAAGAGGCCGGCACATTCGGCACATGCAACGCCTGACACACCGCCTTCGCGACGGTGCGACAATTCGACAGGCTCGCTCCTACAGTTTTGATCGCTTTCTACCTCTCAATACTTGATATCCCGCGCCTGTTCGCGTCCCTGCTGCTTGGTCTGGCGCTTGTCCTGGCGGCATTGCGGGTTGTTTTTCTGGTCGGCGGCGCGGCAGTCGTGCTTGGTCTGGCGTGCGTCCTGGCGTGTCTCCTGGCGCACCTCACGCGCGGCGCGGCGTTGTTGGCCCTGCTCGGTGGCCCAGGCGAGCTGGGTCGAGAGCATGATCACAATCGCCGCCATCACTGTTGAAATCCGTAGCTTGGACATGAGTGGTTCTCCCGTGACTCAGGCACCGGGCGTCGGTGCCGTTAAAAGGTTGGCGTTGCAGCGCGAGGGTTATCCACTATTTTAGCTCGCATCCTGTTGCTCAAAAGCAATTGCCCCTTGATTGACCTGCAACCTGTCCAGCAGAAACTCCAGCGACGGCGTCGGCCCGCCAAAGCTGTGGGCGCAACGGTGCTCGTCCCAGGGCATGGCGTCGGCGCTGCAGAAGTCGCCGATACAACTCATCTCCAGCGCACTGTCGAGCAGTCCCAGGGGAACCCAGACATAGGGCGATTCGCGCAGCGGATTGGGCACGGTGGAGCCACATTGGCCGCAGAAGTCATTGCGATAACCACTGGGCTTTTGCCAACTGCGGATCAACTCATGCCCCTGCACCCAGTGAAAGTCCTCCGCCCTGACCAGGGTCGCCAGGTTATGCCCGACCCCAGTCTGCAAACGGCACAGGCTGCAATGGCAGCGATAGAAAAAGCGTGGCTGGACCTTGAGGGAAAAGCGCACGGATGTGCACAGACAGTGTCCTGTTGTCATGGGTTAGCTCCTTTGAGTGCTGGGTTGAAAGGTCATCGTGCGGTCAGTTCAGCCGCCAGCACCTGCAGCAAGGCACTGACCCTGGGCAAGGCCTGGCGACGCTTGATCCAGGCCAGATGGATCGGCATGCCTTCGCTGGCGAGGTGCGGCAGGACTTCGACCAAGGTACCGTCGGCCAGTTGCTGCTGGATCAGCCACGAGGGTAGCTGGGCGATGCCGCTGCCGGCCAGTGCGGCCATCAGCAAGGCTTCGCCATTGCCCACCACCAGACGCGCCGGCACGTGGCGGCGCAGGGCTGCTCCGGCGGAGTTGCCGGCAAACGACCACGGACTGACCGTACCGTCCACCCAGCCATAGGCAATGCACTGGTGCTGTTGCAGATCGTCCTCGGTCAACGGCGTGCCACGCCGGGCCAGATAGCCGGGAGCCGCACACAACACATGCCATTCATGCCCGAGGAAGCGCTGCCCTACCGTGTCCGGCCAGGTGTCCGCACCGCCGATGCGCACCAGCACATCCACGCCCTCCTGGAACGGCTCGATAAAACCCTCGGAAAACGTGATGTGCGGGATCAACCCCGGATGTTCCTCGGCCCAACGCAGGAGGATCGGCAGCACCCGCGCCCGGCCGAACGCCCCCGGCAGATCGATGCGCACCCGGCCCCGAGGCTCGCTGGCCTCGGCCTGCAGCGCCAGTTCAGCCTCTTCCAGATCGGCCAGCACGCTGGTGCAGGTGCGATAAAACGCGATTCCAGCATCGGTCAGGGCCAGGCGTCGGGTGGTGCGTTCGAACAGCCGCGCCCCCAGACGACTCTCCAGGCGCGCAATGCTTTTACTGATGGCCGAGCCGGTGAGGTGCATTTTCTCTGCGGCCGCCTTGAAACTGCCAGCCTGGGCCACACAGACGAACACATCGATCCCTTTCAGGCGCTCGGAGGAAAACATCGGCATTGATGAACTCAGTTCAGTTTGTTGAGTAAAAATCATCATAAATCAGAAGCTGATTCAGCAGTAAGCTGGTACGCCATCAACCTGTACCCAAGAGGCACGGATGCTCGCCACGCTGAAACACTATCCCCGGGCGATGAACCTGCTACTGACCGCCAGCACCGTGCTGACCCTCGCCCGGGCAATCACCCTGCCCTATCTGGTGATCTACCTGTCGGGCAGCTTCGGCCTGAGCGTGGCCGAGATCGGCCTGGTGGTCGGCAGCACGCTGATCATCGGCTCGCTACTGAGCCTGTACGGCGGCTTCCTGCTGGACAAGCTGGCCAACTTCTGGCTGATCCTGGTCTTCAGCGCCCTGTACGCCACGGGCTTTCTCGGCACCTTTCTTGCCAGCGAACTGTGGCTGTTCTACCTGTGCCTGGTGGCGATCAACCTGGCCTACGCGGTGATCGATATCGCGGTCAAATCCGGCTTTGGCAACCTGCTGCCAGTGGCTGAGCGCAGCGAAGCGTTCTCCATCAAGTACACCTTGACCAACGTCGGTTATGCGGTCGGGCCGTTTCTCGGCGCCGGCCTGGCACAGTTGGATATCAGCCTGCCGTTCCTGCTGTCGGCCGGGTTGAGCGCCGGGTTTACCCTGGCGTACTGGTGCTGGGGCGAGCGCGGCCTGAGCAACCTCAAGGCACACACGCAGCCCGCGCCGTTCCTGGCCGTGGGCAAACTCCTGCTGCGCGACCAGCGGCTGGTCTGCTTCACACTCGGCGGCCTACTCTGCGCCGTGGTCTTCGGCCAGTTCACCGCCTGGCTCTCGCAGTACCTGGTGACCACCACCACGCCCGAGAACACCTACCGGGTGATCAGCAGCATCGTCGCCACCAATGCGACGCTGGTGATCTGCCTGCAATACAGCATCGGCCGGCGCATCAGCCAGCGTCACCTGAACCGGTGGCTGGCCACGGGCCTGGGCCTGTTCATCCTCGGCCTGATCGGCTTCGCCCTGGCCGACAGCCTGCTGGTCTGGGTGATCGCCATGGCGGTGTTCACCCTCGGCGAAATCATCGTGTTCCCCGCCGAATACATGTTCATCGACAACATCGCCCCCCACCACCTGCGCGGCATGTACTACGCCGCGCAAAACCTCGGCAACCTCGGCGCGGCGCTGGGGCCGGTGCTGTGCGGGTTGGTATTGGCATCGCTGCCGGCGCATTCGATCTTTGTGATGCTGGTGCTGTTCGTGGTGGTCGGCGGCGGGTTTTACTGGCTGGGAGGATCGCTGGCGGCAGGTCAAAAAGCTGAGTGAGCCATCATCACCATGGCCTGGCGGAAGATGCGCAGGCCACAGTTCGATGCGTTTCTAACCGGCGCTGATGTTGCCGCAGAACAGTGGCCGGCTACCGTCGGCCGGGCTGCTGCGCACCAGCAAGGCGTAGTCACCCTTGGCCAGTTCGCTGAGCGCCACCGGCGCCTGGGCCCAGTAACGCGTGCGCGGGGCCATCGACGGGTAGTCGACGCTGTCGGTCTGCTGGGTGCGGTAGGCCGGCTGCGCGGCCAGGTGCTGGCAATTGCCGGCGTAGAGGGCGGTGTCGATGCGACTGGGCAGCGCCAGGTCGTGCGGCACGCCGCCAAGGTTCAGCTGGATGCTGGTTTGATTGCCCACCGGACTGAGGGTGGCGCGAGCGATATGCTCGGGATTTTGCGCGGTAGCCTCGAGGGGTACATCGACAATCTCAGATCGATTCGCACAACCTGAAAGAGTCCCTGCGATCACCACCAACGCCAGCCAAGATGTTCTGCTCATCACAGATCTCCTGATTCAGGTGCGTTGATTTCATCCCCCCTCTCAAGTCTAGTGGCCCGTTGCAGGCGCGAAAATTAGCGGATGTGCGGTCGTTTATTGTGGCGCATCGACCTACTGTAGGAGCGAGCTTGCTCGCGAAGAACGTCAACGATGACGCGCGCATCCTGAATCCACGTGGTGCCCTCAGGTTTTTCGCGAGCAAGCTCGCTCCTACAGTGTGGGTTGACGTACAAGTTCTCAACGCAACCCCGGCCACCCACTGAAACTCGGAATCGCCACCACGCACTGGCTGTATTGCTTGCACAAACGGATGTTGGTCGGCTCGGTTGGGGCCACCAGCGCGGCGACCAGGATCAGCAGCAGAATCGTCAAGGGAACAGAATAAGCAACATGATTTCTTGTTTTCATTGTCAGTGCTCTCTTATGTGGCAGGCCAGCGGCTCCTTCCCATCGAGCCCCCGGCGGGCAGTGATTGCCGCCGACCGGGGTGGTCCTTCAGTGATCAGCGTTCGTCGACCGTGATGAACTCGCGGCGCTCGGCCATGCTCGCCGGCACCTGGTCCTCGTCGGTGAAGAACTGCTCGTACCATTCGCGCAGCTGGTAGACCGGGCCGTCGGTCTCGGCCAGCACCGGCTTGTCGATGCGGATCTTGTGTTTCCAGATCACCACGTCCTGGTAGAACGAATCGCGGTTGCCCATGACATAGGCCCGCGCCACTTCCTGGTTCTGCTCCTCGGTCCAGCCCGGAATGCGCTTGACCATGCACCCGAAGCGCAGGTCGAAGCTGTTGGGCGTCACCGGCACGTGGCTGTTGAGCAGGATCGCGTGGATGCGCACGTCGCCGAACATCGAGCTGATGTGGGTGAAGTGGGTGGCCGGGCCGTAATAGGCCGACGGCGCGATCAGGTCGCCACCGAGGCGCTCGGAGTCGCCGTGGAAGATCTGGTGGCCGATGTGGCCTTCGAAGATGTTGGCGAAATACTTGGTCGGCGTGCCGTGAACCGGGCCGAAGTGCTGGGCGTCCACCAGGTTGTCGACCAACTCGCGGGGGTTGGTTTCGATGTGCATGGTGTCGATGTTCCAGTCGTGAATCCAGTCCGGGTCATCCATTTCCGGCAGGTTCGGAATGATCACGCCGTCTTTCGGCGGACGGCCTTCCGGGTTGTTCCAGACGAACAGCAGGTTGTTCTCCACGCAGGTCAGCCAGCTGCGGGTCTTGGCCTTGGGCGGAATGCGCTTGCAGTACGGGATTTCCACGCACTTGCCGCCGCCGTCGTACTTCCAGTGGTGGAACGGACACACCAGGCGATCGTTCTCGACGGTGCCCTGGGACAGGTCGGCGCCCATGTGCGGGCAGTAGGCATCGAGCACGCTGATGTGGCCCTGGCTGTCGGCAAAGGCCACCAGGCGGGTGCCGAACACTTCCAGGGTGTGGGGCTTGCCGTCCCGGTAGTCGGCGGCGTTGCCCAGGCAGTGCCAGCCGCGCGCGTAACGGTGGGTACGCTGCGCGGTCTCGATGTTCAGTTCAGCGAGTTTGGTCATTGTTATTGTTTCCTCGATTGCAGGCGTCGGGGCGTGCAGTACCCCTATGAAAATCAGGGTGATCCCATGGCAAACATGATTGAGCAGCCGCGCAAGGGCGACATCGTTCAATTGGACTAGGTCAAACGCGAGCCACTCGCAACAGGCGCCCGGCTCGCAAGCAGGCGCCCTGCCCCGGGCTTACTGGCCGAAACGCCGCGCGGCTTCCGGACCGAAATCCTTGGGACTGAACCCCGGCTTGTTCAACTGGTAGCCGTTGCGCTGCTCGTTGATCAGGTTGAACGCCAGGTAGCTGCCGGCGTTGAGGTCGTAGTACAGGCCGACGCCGGCCTGCGGGCGCTGGGTTTCGTAGGCATAGAAGAAGTTCAGTTGCGAGGTGCGCCACAGCTCGCCACGGTTGTCGTAGTTGTCGGCGAGCATCGGGAACCAGGTGTCTTCGTCGATGTACAACTTGCGCTTGCCATACAGGTGGCGATAACCCGGCTTGAGGGTACCTTCCAGCTCCCAGACCCGATGCCGCTCGAAGCGCAGCGCATCCGGGTTGATGTGACCGGGGGTCAGCAGGTCGGCGTACTTGAGGTTGGCCGAGTGCAGGCGATAGGTGTTGTAGGGGATGTACATCTCGCGCTTGCCGACGATCTTCCAGTCGTAGCGTTGCCCGGAACCGTTGAACAACCGCACCTCGTCGACGGTAAGCGAACCGCCGCTGCCCGGGAACGACATGTCGAAGCCGTAGCCCGGCGACTGGCGCACTCGCCGCGTGCCCGGATCGTAGCGCCAGGCCTGGCGCGGCTCGGTCTTGTCGTTCCAGAACTCGGTGCCGGTGTTGATCTCGCCCTTGTCCCGCTGCGGCAGCAGGGTCTCGTTGAGGTAGAACGACGAGTTGCCGGTGGTCTCGCCAATCTTGCCTGGCTCCAGCCCCGGCGCGAGGTTGCGCGAATGCACGCGGCCCCAGTTGATGTTGCCGTCCTTGAGCACATAGGCGTTGTCGGAAACGTACTCTTCGGTCCAGGCGCGCAGGGTGAAGGTCGAGGCGTTTTTCAGCAGCTCCAGGCCGCTGCGCGGAACCGGAAACGCGGTGCCGCCGGTCTTGCCGACGACACCTTCGCCGTCATCCACCAGCCGCGCCACCTTGGCATTTTCGCGGGTGGCCTGGCACACCGAATCCGCAAAGCGGAAATCGCGATGGCTCGGATAGACCGGCATCTTGTAAGTGCTCGGGTACAGCTTGAACAGGGCTTTTTGGCCATCGGACAGCTGTTCGGCGTACTGCGCCATGTTCTGCGCGGTGATCACGAACAGCGGCTTTTCTTCCGGGTACGGGTCCACCGGGTGGTTGCCGGTGCCCTTGAAGTCGACGTGGGGCGGTACGCCCAGCCATTTGCCGCTGAACGCCGGGATGCTGCCGTCGGCATTGCCGGCTTTTTCCGCACCGACGCAGGTCAGGTCCTGGCCCAGGCGCGCGACGTCCTCGGGTGCAGCAAAAGCGGGAGCGACAAGCGTGCATCCCAGAAGTAGTGCCAGGGCCCGGCCCGGGGACTGATAACTGCCGATCATTGTTGTTCTCCTTTTCCAGGTTCGACATGGGTTGCCCAGTATCGACAGGCCAGGAGCCCGGCAGCATCGTCCGCACGGACTAACGCATTTTCACCTCAGCCTTGCGCCACCGCAGCTTGCGGCGCGCCCAGCGCCACCACACTGTTGAGCATGATCCGCACCAGCTCCGTCTGGCGCCGCACCCCGGTCTTGGAAAAGATCGAACGCAGGTGCGCACGGGCGGTGTTGCGGCGGATGTTCAGGGTCTCCGAGGCTTCCTCCAGCGACAGGCCGTTGGCCAATTCCAGGGCCAGCGCGGTTTCTGCCGGGGTCAGGTTGTACAGCTGCGAGGTCAGGCCGGCGCTGACCAGCGACTTGCCCACCGCATCACGCACGTACACCACCACCGTGGGTTTGCCGTGACCTTCGAGCAGCTCCTGGGACGGGATCAACTCCACCACCACCCCCAGGTTGACCTGCCCCGAAGGCCGGGAAATCGAGGTCGCCTCGGCCACCTGCACGCCCTTGCCCACGCCCTGCTTCGCCCGTTGGAAGGCGTTGCGCACCAGGCGCGACAACTCGCGATTGTCGCTGGGGTAAGTCGCCTCGAGGCGCCCACCGACAATCTTCAGGCCGTCCTGGCTGTCGAGAATCTCCCGCGCCACCGGATTGAGCTGGACCACGGTGCCGTTTTCATCGAGGACGATGGTCGCCACCGCGAGGCGGTTGATGGTCTGTGAATAGAGGCTGCCCAGCGACTCGCTGCGATCGAGCAAGGCATGCATATGCAGGGCCCGGCGCAGATGCGGCAAGAGCATCGCGCACATCGCCCGCTCGGAGTCGCCGAAGCGTGGATGACTCTCCGGGCGGTTGATCCGAAAGCGCACGGTGCCGCCGTCCGGCATGCGGATATCGGCGCCGAGCATGTGAAAACAATCGTAGGGTTCGCAGTACAGCAGGTAAAACGCCGAACGCCGCCATTCCGCGTCGCTGATCAGTTGGTCGACGGTGAACACCGAGTCGGTGTGCAGGCCGTCGAACAGGCTGGATTTGGCGTAGTAGGCATAGTGGTTGATGCCACCCTCCCCTGACTCGACATCACCGGCAACGATCATCGGCGACAGCAATGGCTCGTCCTGCACCCGCAGGATCAGGGTGACGAAATTGGCCTTGAACAGTGCGCGGATCTGGCGCAACGAGTCGCCCAGGCGCCGGGTATCCATCGCCGAATCGTAGATGTTGCCGATGATCCGCTCGTACTCCGCCAGCTCCAGGCCCATTTGCGTGAGGACCTCGGCATTGGCCAGACAACTTTGCATAACCCTTCCCCAGCAGCGGGCCTGGCTGCCAGGCCCTCATGGATTGAATGTGCAGCGCGATGCGTTATGGCAGCTCGAACAGCCCTGCAGCACCCATGCCACCTCCGATGCACATGGCGATCACCACGTAGCGCACGCCGCGCCGGCGCCCCTCGAGCAAGGCGTGGCCGACCATCCGCGCACCGGACATGCCGAACGGATGCCCGATGGCAATCGCCCCGCCGTTGACGTTCAGGCGCTCGGCTGGGATCTGCAGGGCATCACGGCAGTGCAGGACCTGGCTGGCGAACGCCTCGTTGATCTCCCACAACCCGATATCGGCAATGCCCAGGCCAAAGCGCTTGAGCAGCTTGGGAATGGCGATCACCGGACCGATGCCCATTTCCTCCGGCGCGCAGCCACCGACGGCGATACCGCGGTAAATGCCCAGTGGCGTCAGGCCACGGCGACGCGCCTCGGCACGGCTCATCAGCAAGCTGGCGGCGGCGCCATCGGAGAACTGCGAGGCGTTACCGGCAGTGACGAATTCGCCCTGGCCGACCCACTTGCCGTCCTTCCACACCGGTTTCAGTCCGGCCAGATCTTCGAGGCGGGTGTTGGGCCGGTTGCACTCGTCACGGCTGACCTGCACGCGCTCATGTCCATTGGGCTGGCCGTCGGCGGCGAACAATAACTTGTCGACGCTGAGGCTGACGATCTCCTCATCGAACAGTCCATCGCGCTGCGCAGCGGCGGTGCGCAGTTGGCTTTGCAGGGAGTATTCGTCCTGGGCAGCGCGGCTGATGCCATAGCGACGGGAGACGATCTCGGCCGTCTCGATCATCGGGATGTAGGCGCTGGGCATCACCTGCAGTACCGCTTCGGACTGCGAGCGGTAGCTGTTCTTGTGCTTGTTCTGGGTCAGCGACAGCGACTCGACGCCGCCACCGATGGCGATGTTCATCTCGCCGCTGATGATGTTTTTGGCGGCGACGCCGATGCTCATCAGGCCCGAGGCGCACATCCGGTCCAGGGCCATGCCCGGCACGCTGTCCGGCAAGCCACCGGTGTAGGCGCAGAGCCGGCCGATGTTGTAGCCCTGGGTGCCCTGCTGCACGGCGGCGCCCATGATCACGTCCTCGACTTGCGCCGGATCGATCCCGGCGCGCTCGACCACCGCGCGCACCACATGACCGCCAAGCACCGGGGCCTCGGTGTCGTTGAACGATCCGCGGAACGACTTGGCCAGCGCGGTACGGGCGGTGGCGACTATGACGACTTCATTCTGGTCCATGACGGGCTCACTTGAAATGGGGGTTGAAGGTGTAGCGGCTGATGGTGTCGATCACGCAACCGGGACGGGCCTGGCCCTCGACTTCCACCGTGATGCGCACAATCACTTGCACGGCATCGCCCAGCAGTTCGGCGCGGATGATCCGGCCGCTGCCGCGCACCTGCGAATCGACCTTGACCGGCGCCGGAAAGCGCACGCGGTCGCTGCCGTAATTGACGCCCATCGCCATATTCTCGAGGGTCATCAGTTGCGGCATGAACAGGTTGGCCAGGGACTGGGTGAGGTAGCCGTGGGCAATGCAGGCGCCAAACGGGCCGCTGGCAGCGCGCACCGGGTCGACGTGAATCCACTGGTGGTCGCTGGTGGCTTCGGCGAACAGGTCGATACGCTGCTGGTCGATGGTCAGCCATTCGGTGTGGCCGAGGTCCAGGCCTTCTGCGCCGAGCAGATCTTCGGCAGAACTGAATACGTGGGTCATGGGCGGATCCTCATGCCTGCTGCGAACTGACGGACAGCACTTCGCCGACCATGTACGAGGCGTAGTCGCTGGCGAGGAACATCATCACGTTGGCCACTTCCCAGACTTCCGCCGCACGACCGAAGGCTTCGCGTCCGGCGAGGCTGGCGAGCAGTTCTTCGCTGGAGGCTTTCTTCAGGAAGTCGTGCAGGGCAATCGAGGGTGACACGGCGTTGATGCGTACGCCGAACTCGGCGGCTTCGAGGGCGCTGCAACGGGTCAGGGCCATCACCCCGGCCTTGGCGGCGGCGTAATGCGCCTGCTCCTTCTGCGCCCGCCAACCGAGCACCGAGGCGTTGTTGACGATCGCCCCAGCGCCACGGCGCTGCATGTGCGGGAGCATGGCGCGGGTCATGCGGAAGGTGCCGGTGAGTGTCACATCCAGCACCCGTTGCCACTCTTCGTCGCCCATCTCGACCACGCGTTTCTGGCCGCCGAGGCCGGCGTTGTTGATCAACACATCGACCCCGCCCAGCGCTTCTTCGGCGGCCGTCACCAACGCCTGGACTTCGTCCTCGACCGTGACGTTGCACAGCTGGCCGTAGATCGCCTGCAACCCGGTCTCGGCCTTCAGGCGCTCGACCGCTTCCTCGAGACGGCGCGGATGTACATCGGAAATCATCAGCGCCCGGCACCCCTCCTCGGCACTGCGCCGCGCCGCCGAATAACCAATCCCGGCACCGGCCGCCGCCGTAATCAACACCGACTTGCCGGCCAGCAACTGATGACCGGGCACATAAGGGGGGGCTTGTCTCACAGGGTCTACCTCCGAAGGAATCAATGGCGGTAGTTGAACCCGGGGGGTGGTGGGGGCACATCGTCAAAATGGGGTAGAAACCACTTTTGTAGGAGCTGGCTTGCCAGCGAAGCTTTCAGCGTTCTCAAGGACGCCTTCGCCGGCAAGCCGGCTCCTACAGGTCACAAAAATCTGCGATCACCCCTTGTAGGAGCTGGCTTGCCAGCGAAAGCAATCTTGTAGGAGCTGGCTTGCCAGCGAAGCTTTCAGCGTTCTCAAGGACGCCTTCGCCGGCAGGCCGGCTCCTACGCGGGTCAGCTACCCCAGACCCGCTGCGCTTTCGGCGCTTCGGCGAGGATGGCGTTTACCGCTTCGCCAATTTCCTCGACCTGCCACAACGCGCCCTTGTCGCGGGTGACGCCGGTGCGCCAGCCGTCGCCCAGGGAGATCCGCCCGCCCTGGCTTTCGAACACCTGGCCGCTGACATGGGCCGACGCCGGGCTGCCGAGCCACACCACCAGCGGCGCGACGTTCTCCGCGGCCCAGGCATCGAAGCTGCCGTCTTCGGGCTTTTTCACCACATCGGGCATCGCGCTTTCGGTCATTGAGGTGCGTGCGGCCGGGGCCAGGGCGTTGGCGGTGACGCCGTAGCGCGCCAGCTCCGCCGCCTGCACCAGGGTCAAGGCCGCGATACCGCCCTTGGCCGCCGAATAATTCGACTGCCCCACCGAACCCTGCAAGCCGGCGCCGGAGCTGGTGTTGATGATCCGCGCATCCACTGGCGTGCCGGCCTTGGCCAGGTCGCGCCAGCGTCGGCCGAGGATGTTGGCCAGGCAGTAATGCCCCTTGAGGTGCACGCGCATGACCATGTCCCAATCCTCTTCGCTGAGGCTGATGAACATGCGATCGCGCAGCACCCCGGCGTTATTGATCAGCACATGCACTTCGCCGAACGCCGCCAGGGCCGCATCGACAATGCGTTGCGCGGTGTCGAGGGTGGTGATGTCGTCGCTGTTGGCGATGGCCTGGCCGCCGTTGGCGCGGATCTCGCCGGCCACGTCTTCGGCGGCGTCGGCGCGGATATCGTTGACCACCACATTGGCGCCCTGCGCAGCGAAAGCCAGGGCGTAGGCGCGACCGAGGCCACCGCCGGCCCCGGTGATGATCACGGTGCGGTCTGCACAAATGGACATGCTTGACTCCTTGAAGACGAATGGGCCGAACGTCCGGAAACGCCGGCCAGAAAGGAAAAAATTACAAACGCTCGATGATCGTCACGTTGGCCTGGCCGCCGCCTTCGCACATGGTCTGCAGGCCATAACGGCCGCCGCTGCATTCCAGTTCGTTGAGCAGCGTGGTCATCAGGCGCGCACCGGTGGCCCCCAGCGGATGGCCGAGGGCAATCGCGCCGCCGTTGACGTTGGTGCGGGCCGGGTCGTAATCCAGCTCCTTGGCCCAGGCCATCACCACCGAAGCGAAGGCTTCGTTGATTTCCACCCGGTCGATGTCGGCCATGCTCAGGCCGCTTTTGGCCAGGGCCTTGCGGGTCGCGGCAATCGGCGCCGTGAGGTGCCAGATCGGATCATCACCCAGCACCGTCAACTGATGGATCCGTGCCCGCGGCGTCAGGTCGTAGCGCTTGAGCGCCGCCTCGGAGACCACCAGCAAGGCCGCCGAGGCGTCGCAGGTCTGGCTCGACACCGCCGCCGTGATCGACGGGAACTGCGGATCCACCGGTTGCAACTCGGCCATCTTCGCCAGGCTGCTCTGGCGTGGCGTCTCGTCCACCGCCAGGCCGTGGCAGCTGACGATTTCCCGGGCAAAGCGACCGCTGGCGGTGGCCGCCAGGGCACGCTCGTGGCTGGTCAGGGCGAAGGCTTCCATCTGCTCGCGGCTGATGTTCCAGTGGTCGGCAATCCGTTGCGCGGCGTAGAACTGATTCACCGGCTGCTGGCCGAAGCGCGCACGCCAGCCGACGCTGCCGGAGAACGGATCGCTGAAGCCCAGCGGCTGACCGGCGAGCATCGCCGAGGAAATCGGGATCTGGGTCATGGTCTGCACCCCACCCACCGCAACCACGTCCTGGGTGCCGCTCATCACCGCCTGCGCGGCGAAATGCAGGGCCTGTTGCGACGAACCGCACTGGCGATCGACCGTGGTCCCGGGCACGGTCAGCGGCAACCCGGCCGCCAGCCAACTGGTGCGGGCGATGTCGCCGGCCTGGGAGCCAATGGTGTCGACGCAGCCGAAGATCACGTCGTCGTAATCCTCGGCCGGGATCGCGTTGCGTTCCACCAGCGCCTTGAGCACATGGGCGCCGAGGTCGATGGCGTGGATCGCGCTCAGGGCGCCCTTGCGCTTGCCGGTGGGGCTGCGCAGGGCATCAACGATATAGGCTTGGGCCATGACTCATTCCTCGAAAGTATGTCCCGGCCCCAGGCCGGTAGCGTCGGCGAACAGGTAGTCGCTGACACGGGTCTTGTGAAAACCACGGTCGCCCCAGGACGCATCGAGGGCCCAGGCGCGCTTCATGAACATCTGCAGATCGACTTCCCAGGTGTACCCCATCGCGCCGTGTACCTGGATGCCCTTGCGCGCCGCGATCCAGCTGGCTTCGTTGGCCGCCAGTCGCGCTTGCGAGACCCAGGCGCCGGCATTCACATCGCCGCGGGCCAGGGCATGGGCGGCGCGGTACAGCACCGGCTTGGCCTGCTCGATGGCGCGGGCGACATCGGCCAGGTGATGCTTGACCGCCTGGAAGCTGCCGATCGGCTTGCCGAACTGCTTGCGCTGGGCCACGTAGTCCACCGACAGGTCGAGCATGCGTTGCGCCAGCCCGAGCAATTGCCCGGCCACCGACAGCGCCCCTCGGTCCAGCAAGCGCGCCTGCAACGCCCGACCCAATTCGCCACTGGCAATGCAGCTGGCCGGCGTCGGCGTCCAGGACACCTGCCCCAGGCGCCGTGACGCATCGATACTGACGTGGCTTTGCACATCCACTTGCGAGCGCGGCACCACGTGCACTTCATCGCCATCGGTGAGAATCAGCACTTCCGCCAACTGCGCATCGCTGACCAGCGCATTGACCGGGTGACTGATGGCCAGGCGCAGGCTGCCATCGGCGATGCGCGGCAGCAGTTCGGCACGGGCCGGATGCTCGCTCGGCAGCGCGGCGAGCAGGCCGGCGGCAACATAGGCGGTGTCGGCCAGGGAATCGGGAATCGCGTAGTAGCCCAGTTCCTGGGTCATCAGCGCCCAGGTGACGTCGTCCATGCCGAGGCCGCCTTCGGCCTCGGGCACCGACAGCGCGGTCAGGCCTTGTTCGGCGATTTTGTTGCGCAAGTCGCGGGAACGCCCGACATCGGTTTCCCAGATCTCGCGCAGCATCTCGGGGGCGGCTTCGGTCATCAGGAAACGACTGATGGCTTCGCGGAACGCCAGCTGGTCATCGTTGAAAGTGAAGTCCATGGCGGTTCCTTATTTCGGCAGGCCGAGCATGCGCTCGGCAATGATGTTGCGCTGGATCTCGTTGGTGCCGGCGTAGATCGGCCCGGACTGGGCAAACAGGAAGCCCTCCAGCCAACCCGCCGCGTCATCGGCCGTTGCGCCCTTGTTCACCAGCTCGCCGCGGGCGCCCAGAATGCGCATGGCGGTCTCGTGCATCTTCAGGTCCAGTTCCGACCAGATGATCTTGTTGATGCTCGACTCGGCGCCGATCTGCTCGCCACGACTCAGGCGCCCCACCGTGTAATAGGCCGACAAGGCATAGGCCTCGGCACCCATCCAGGTCTCCAGCACCGCATCGCGCAGGCCCGGATCGCGGTCGGCGCTGGCGCGGTGCGCCTTGTACAGTTCGACCAACTTGCGCGCGGTGGCCTGGAAGCGTGCCGGCGAACGCAGCAGCAGGCCGCGCTCGAAACCGGCGGTGGCCATCGCCACGTGCCAGCCCTGCCCGTCGGCGCCAATGCGATTGCCCACCGGCACACGCACGTCGTCGAAGAACACTTCGGCGAAGGCATCCTTGCCGTTGAGTGCCTTGATCGGCCGGATGCTCACGCCCGGCGTGTCCAGCGGCACCATGATGAACGACAGGCCGTGGTGCCGGCTCGAGCCCGGCTCGCTGCGGAACAGGCCGAACAGCCAGTCGGCATAGATCGCCCGGGTCGACCAGGTTTTCTGGCCGTTGATTACGTAATGATCACCGTCGAGCACGGCCTTGCTGGTGATCGCCGCCATGTCGGAACCGGCGTTCGGCTCCGACCAGCCTTGCGCCCACATGTCGAGGCTGGCGGCCATGCGTGGCAGGAAGCGGCGTTTCTGCTCGGCGGTGCCGAATTCCATCAGGGTCGGGCCGAGCAACAGCTGGCCGTTCTGGTTGACGCGCATCGGCGCGCCGGCACCGTAATACTCTTCCTCGAAAATCAGCCACTCGATCAGGTCGCAACCGCGCCCGCCGAGCTCGGCCGGCCACATCACCATCGACCAGCGGCTTTCGAACAGCTTGGCCTCCCAGGCGCGGTGCTGTTCAAAACCTTCGCGGGTGTCGTAGCTGGCCAGCGGCTCGCGCGGCAGATTGTCCGCCAGCCAGGCGCGGACTTCGGCGCGGAAAGCGTTTTGCTTGGGGGTGTAAGTCAGGTCCATGGGGTGATCTCAGAACTTGGCGTCGCGTTTTTCGACGAAGGCCCGGCGCGTTTCCGCAGAGTCCGGGCTGCTATAGGCCTGCATGGTGAAGCCCTGCTCCCAGCGGTATTTGTCCTCGAGGTTGCCGTCTTCGATGCCGTTCAGGGCTTCCTTGGCGATGCGGATCATCCCCGGGCTTTTCGCCGCGATTTTCGCCGCGATCTCAAGGGCGGTTTCGCGCAGTTGCTCCTTGCTGACAATGCGCTCGATAAAGCCGTACTGCAGGGCCTCGCGGGCGCCGATCTGCTCGCCGGTGAAGAACAGGTAGCGGACTTTTTGCACCGGGAACAGCCGCTGCAAATGCGCGCCGCCGCCCATGGCGCCACGGTCGACTTCCGGCAAGGCAAAGGTCGCGCACTCAGAGGCGATGACAATGTCCGCCGCCCCGGTGATGCCGATGCCGCCGCCGAGGACGAAGCCATGCACCGCGACAATCACCGGCACCGGGTTGCGGTGTACGGCCTTGAAGGTCGCGTAATTGCCGGCGTTGACCTCGACGATGCGCTCGGGGTGCTTGTCCAGCTCCTTGATGTCGACGCCGGCACAGAAGCCGCGGCCTTCGGCGCGAATCACGATCACCCGCACTTCGGGGTCGGCACCGAGGGCGTCGATCTGCCGCGCCAGGGCCTGCCATTCCTGGCTGTCGAGGGCGTTGACCGGCGGTTTGGCGATCACCAGTTCAGCGATGCCCTGATTGAGTTGTGTGCTAAAGGCCTGGTTCACAGGGAGGCTCCAATGCTGACGGGTGGATTCGAGGAAACGGGCTGACTGCGCGCCAGCAGCGCATCCAGGCACTGCTGGGCCTCGTTGGCGATGCCTTCGATGACTTCGCGGCAACTGAGCAATTCGCCGATGGCCGCAGCGACCTGGCCGCTGGGCAGGATGCCCTCGTCCGGCACGCCATCGACCATCGAGCGCTGCAACAGCACCGGCTGGTTCGCGGCCATGACCACCTGGGACAGTGCGGCCGGGTCTTCGCGCAAGGCGCGGATGAACACCGCCGCCATGTGCCCCAGGCTCATGCCGGTCTGCTGTTTCCACGACCAGGCGCTGCCCAGGGCAATGCGCAAACGGCCAAAGGCGCTGGCCCGCTCGAGGTGATTGATGAAGCGGTTTTCGATCATCCGGTGGCGCATGCCGTCCACCGCCAGGGTCACGCGCACCTGCTGCGGATCGTTGACCTTGAGGTAGCGTTCCAGGGTTGCGGCCGGGGTCGGCGATTCACGGGTCATCAGGAACCGCGTGCCCATGGCGATCCCGGCACCGCCGGCGGCCAGCACCGAGGCCAGGCCACGGCCGGTGGCGAATCCACCGGCGGCAATCACCGGCACCTTGACCGCCGCGAGCACCTGGGGCAGCAGGATCGAACTCGGCACGCCGCCGGTATGACCGCCACCCTCGCCGCCCTGGATGGTGATCAGGTCAGCCCCCAGTTCCACCGCCTTGATCGCGTGTTTCAAGGCGCCGACCGTGGGGATGCACAACACGTTGGCGGCCTTGAAGCGGGCGATGGTCTGTTTGTCCGGGCCACGGCCGTAGCTCACCGCGCGCAGGCGGTACTGGATCGCCAGGTCGACGCACTGTGCGGCGTTGTCCTGGAACATATGAAAGTTGAGGCCGAAATTACTCCCGCCAGTGGCGGCGATCACCTTGCGGATCTCGCCCTCCAGTTGGTCGCTGGCAATGGTCGCACCGGCGAGAAAACCAAAGCCGCCAGCCTCGGTGGTGGCAATCACCAGGTTGGCGTCGGCGACCCAGCCCATGGCGGTCTGCACTATCGGGTAGCGGCAGCCGAGGGCGGTGGTCAATGGCGTATCGAGCCAGCGGTTCATTGGCGCTCGCCCTCGGCCTGCTTGTTGGCCTGCGCCATGCCCTTGGCGTCGAAGCCCCCCAGCTTGTCGCCGGACAGCAGCTCGTTGTGGGCATGGGCAAAGTGGTGCCAGGCGAACACCGCATCCATGGCCGTGCGTTTACCCTGCAGGTCTTCGACGTGGTTGATCGCCTGCTTGGTCAGCGCCAGGCCCATGCGCGGCTGACGGGCGATGCCGGCGGCCAGGGCATAAGTCGCCTGTTCCAGCTCGTCGCGGGGCACCAGCCGATTGACCATGCCCACCGCATAGGCGCGTGCGGCGCTCATGCGGTCACCGGTGAAGAGGAATTCCTTGGCGATGCGCGGGTTCATTTCATAGGGATGGGCGAAATACTCCACCCCCGGAATGCCCATGCGCACCACCGGGTCCTGGAAGAACGCGTCGTCGCTGGCGACGATCAAGTCGCAGACCCAGGCCAGCATCAGCCCACCGGCCACGCAGGCACCGTGGACCATGGCGATGGTCGGCTTGGGCAGCTCGCGCCAGCGCCGGCACATGCCCAGGTACACCTCCTGCTCGCGGGCGTACAGCTGCTCGCCGCCGGGCTTGTTGGTGTGGTCCCACCACAGGTGCGCGCGCTCGAACGGCTTGTCGATGTCGCGCCCCGGGGTGCCGATGTCATGGCCCGCCGAGAAGTGCTTGCCATTGCCACGCAGGACGATGACCTTGACGCTGTCGTCGTCCACCGCCTGGCGCAGCGCGGCATCGAGGGCGTAAGTCATCTGCGAGTTCTGCGCATTGTTGAAGGTCGGCCGGTTCAGCGTCAGCGTGGCGATGCCTTCGGCCACGCTGTACAGCACCGGGGTGTCCGTCTCGTAGACGGCCTTGTCCTCGCGGACGATAAATTCACTGTCGCTGCTGTACATGGGCGTCTCCCTGGTTCAGGCCGTGCGGATGCCGGACGGATTACCCTTGATCGCCGAGGCGCGGTAGTCATGGGGATCGAGGCGACGAATCAGCGCCAGTTGCTCCGCAGTCGGGTGCGCGGTCTCGCGCAGTTGCGCCGACTTGAGCAACGGGAAGCCGGTGTTGTCCTGGACCTGTTCGAAGCTCACGCCGGGATGCAGCGACAGCACCTGCACCGCGCGTTCCGGGCCGTTGAAATCGAGGACGCAGAGGTCGCTGACCACCCAATGGATGTCCATCAGGTCGCGCCGCACACCCTGGGGCCAACGCTCGGCGCGGAAGCCGACGCCGGAGACCATGTCCACCTCGCCGCTGACGAATACCCGGCTGTTGTGGCTGGGAACGAAAAACGAATTGCGGTGGTTGATGCTGTTGCCGGGCAAGCCGCGCACGCCGAGGATCGCGGTTTTCGGCTTCTGGTAATCACCGACGCAGGACAGGTTGGTCTGGCCCCAGCGGTCGATCTGGGTCGGGCCGATCATCGCGTGGCGACGCCCGCCCCACACGCATTCGAAGACCCGCTCGAAGGACATGTAGCCGGAGTAACGCGGCACGAAGTCGCCACGCGGGCCGAGGGGGATCGGCTCTTCGACCAGGAACGCCTCGCTGTCGGTCATCAACAGTTCCGGGCTGTGGGTCAGTTTCGCCAGGCTGGCGCCCAGGCGCGGGATCACGCCGAGGCCGGAAGCGATCACTTCGCCGTTGCCGCGCCAGGCTTCGGAGGCGGCGACGATCATCAATTCAGCGAGGGTGAAATCACAGGTTGCAGACATAATCGCGAATCCTCAGAACACGGGAAGGGGCAAGGCGCCCATGGAAGCGGCACCGCCGTTCTGTGCCTGGTAGGCCTGCTCGCCGGCGGCGATGTAGGTCTGCACATAGTCCTGCCAGCCGTTCTCGGCCTGGCTGCTGGCGACATAACCCTTGAGGTGTTTCATGTCCCAGCCATAGTCCGGGGCGCAACTGGTCGGGTGGGCGCCGAGGGGTGCGTGCACCACGCCGCTGACCAGGTAGCGCTCGAAAGTGTTGCCACGGGCCTGCTCGGCCGTCAGCTCAAGACGCTCTTCGAGCTGTTCGCAGGAGACAAAGCACTGCTCGGCAGCGCGGGCGAACAGGTGATCGAAATACGGGTCCGGGCCGGTCACCAGGCAATTGCCCAGGCGGTCGGCGACGTTGACATGGAGGAACGCCACGTCGAGATTGAGTGCCGGCATTGCCAGCAACACCTCGCCATCGGTGTAAGGCGACTGGACGGTCTTGAGTTGCGGATTGAGGCGCGTCACGTCAGTGGCCAGGCCGCAGCGGGTCGGCAGGAACGGCAGGCGCATACCAGCGGCGCGCAGGCCCCACTGGAACATGCCTTCGTCGAGCTCCAGCAACTCCAGCTCGCCGGCCTCGCGGGCCTTGCGGTAGTAGGGTTCCAGCGGAATCGCATCGAGGGTGGCGAAGCCGAACACCAGCTTCTTGACCTTGCCGGCTGCGCAGAGCATGCCGACTTCCGGACCGCCGTAGGCGACCACGGTCAGGTCCTTGACCGGTGAACGCAGGATCTCGCGCACGATCGCCATTGGCTTGCGCCGCGGACCCCAGCCACCGAAACCGATGGTCATGCCATCGCGCAGTTGAGCGACCGCATCGGCCGCCGTCAGTTGTTTGTTCATCATGACAATCCCTTACTGTTGGCCGACCGAAAAGTCGTGCCCCCAAATGCTCACGCGGGTGAATTCGAATGCCGAGTGTTCGGCCCAGTCGACCTGCAGGCCGCCGTAGCCGTATTCCAGGTCGAAACCGGACGGCGTCTTCATGTAGAAGCTGGTCATGCGGTCGTTGAGGTGCTGGCCGAGGGTCGCCGACAGCCTGCCTTCATGGGCGCGCAGACGGTCGTGGGCGCGGCCGACTTCGGTCATCGAATCGACCTCGACCATCACGTGTACGCAACCCGACGGCACCGGGTATTCGGCCAGCGCCAGGCTGTGGTGGCGGGCGTTCTGGCAGTGCAAGAAGTGAATGCGGATCGCTGGCGCCGAAGGGTCGGGACGGAAGTTGAAAATGTCCGACAGTGCAAAGCCGAGCACGTCCTTGGCGAACGCCAGGGTCGCATCGAAATTCGGCGCCGGCAGCACGGTGTGACCCAGGCCCATGTCGCCGGTGATAAAACGCGGCACGCCTTGTGGCGAGACGAAGGGCAGGCAATCGGAGCGATGGCCCCAGCTCAGCTCGTGGACGTTGCCGGAGGGGTCAGTAACCTTCACCAGCGCCTGCACGCCCCGTTGCTCGATCTCGGCGGCGGTGCCTGGCTGGTGTTCGATGCCGTTGGCGTTCAGGTGCTCGAGGGCGGCCTTGAACGCCGATTCACTGGCCAGTTCCCAACCGGAGGCCAGGTAACGCGCTTCGCTGCCTTCGACGATCAGCATGCGAAACGGCCGCTCGTCCATCTTCACGTACAAACCACCGCCTGGCGCCGGCTGCACTTGCATGCCGAGCACGTCTTCGGCGTAACGCTGCCATTGGCTGAGGTTTTCGATCTGCGAGACGAAATAGCTCAAACCGCGAATGTCGATCATGCCTGGGTCCTCGTGGGCTGAAGGGCTTGCGTGGCGTGCATTGTGCAAAGCGCCAGGCCGGGCTTCATCGTCCGTTGAGACTAAGCATCGTCATGAGCCGCATACCCCCTCCCCTGTAGGAGCTGGCTTGCCAGCGAAGGCGGTATCACAGGCAACGGTGATGTTGAATGTGACGCCCCCTTCGCTGGCAAGCCAGCTCCTACGCAAGCCAGCTCCTACAGGGTCCGAGTCGTAGATCAATGCAACATCCACCACAGATCTGCAGGGCCTGCGCAAGGCACCACTCCTAGTCCGTTTTAATGATTCCAACCGCCCCCGCCCGCCCCAGACTTACCTCATCCATCCGCCTTGCAGAGACAGCCCCATGGAGTTCGCTTTTACCGAAGAACACCTGATGATTCGCGACAGTGCCGAGCGCTTCCTCGCCCAGGCCAGCGACTCGCATGCCGTGCGCGCGGCGATGAGCAGCGCGCACGGCCATGACCCCGAGGTCTGGCAACGGATCGGCCAGGAGCTGTACTGGCCGGCGCTGATGGTCCCGGAGCGGTTTGGCGGCATGGGCCTGGGGTTTGTCGAACTGGCGATCCTGCTCGAGCAAAGCGGGCGTTACCTGCTCGGCTCGCCGCTTTTCGCCACCGCTTGCCTGGCCACCCCGGCCCTGTTGCTGGGTGATAACGAGGCCTTGCAGGAGCATTGGCTGGGCGCGATCGCCGCCGGTGAAGCCCGTGCCACCCTGGCCTTCGCCAGCACCCCCGGACTCAGCGCCAGCAGTGTGCAAACCCTGGCACAACCTCAGCCCGACGGCTGGACTCTGGACGGCCAGTACGCGCAAGTGATCGATGGCGCCTCGGCCGACCTGCTGGTGGTCGCCGCCCGAACCCCAGGCACCCACGACGAAAAAGGCATCAGCCTGTTTGTGATAGCGGCCGACACCCCGGGACTGGTCCGCACGCCGCTGCCAACCCTCGACCAGACCCGACGCCTGGCGCGCATCGACCTGCAGCAGGTCAAGCTCAGCGAAGCGCAACGCCTGTGCGGCCCGGAACAGGGCTGGGCGGTGCTGCGCGACACCTTGCTGATCGCTACCTGCGGCCTCGCCGCCGAACAGACCGGAGGCGCGCAACAGGCCCTCGACCTGACCCTGGCCTACATCGGCGAACGCCGCCAGTTCAAGCGGACCATCGCCAGTTTCCAGGCGATCAAGCATCGCTGCGCCGACATGATGCTGCAGGTCGAATGCGCGCGTTCGGCGGCCTACTACGCCGCCTGCGTGGCCCAGGAACGCCTCGATCCGCAGGGTGACGCGGCGGTGATCAGTGAGCTCGAGCTGGCAGCTGCCACCGCGAAGATCCACGCCAGCGAAGGGTTTTTCCATTGCGCCAGCGAGTCGATCCAACTGCACGGCGGCGTCGGTTTCACCTGGGAATACGACCCGCACCTGTACTTCAAACGCGCCCGCGCCAGCGAACAACTGCTGGGGAATCCGGCGCTGCACCGCGAGCGCCTGGCCGCACATTTACTGGGAGAACACGCATGAAAATCGGATTCAGTGCTGCCGACGAGGCGTTCCGTGAGGAAGTCGCGCAATGGCTGGCCGAACACCTGAGTGGCGAGTTCGCGGCCTTGCGCTTTCGCGGCGGGCCGGGGGATGAGCACAGCTATCCCGAAGAACGCAAAGCCTGGGAGCGCGAGCTGGCCAGCGGCGCCTGGATCGGCGTGGGCTGGGCCAGGGAGCATGGCGGACGCGGTCTGTCGATCAGTCAGCAGGTGATCTTCCACGAGGAATACGCCCGCGCCGGCGGCCCGGGGCGCATGGGCCATATCGGCGAAGGCTTGGTCGGTCCGACCCTCGCCGCCTTCGGCACCCCGGCCCAGCAGCAACGCCTGTTGCCCGGGATCCTCGACGGCAGCCAGTACTGGTGCCAGGGCTATTCGGAGCCGGGTGCCGGTTCTGACCTGGCCAACGTGCAGACCCGCGCCCGACTGGACGACAGCGGCGAACACTGGCTGATCAGCGGGCAGAAGGTCTGGACGTCCCTGGCTCACGAGGCCGACTGGTGTTTCGTGCTGGCGCGCACCGAGCCGGGTAGCCAGGGGCATCATGGTTTGTCGTTCCTGCTGGTGCTGATGGCCCAGGACAACATCCGCGTGCAGCCGATCCAGCAACTGACCGGCACCAGCGAGTTCAACGAAGTGTTCTTCGATCAGGCGGTGACCCATGCCGACAATCTGATCGGCAAACCGGGCGACGGCTGGAAGATCGCCATGGCGCTGCTGGGGTTCGAGCGCGGGGTGTCGACGCTGGGCCAGCAGATGCAGTTCCAGAATGAGCTCGACGAAGTGATCCGCATCGCCCGCGCCAACGGTGCTGCCCAGGACCCGCTGCTGCGCCAACGCATCGCCCAGGCCTGGGCCGGGCTCAAAGTCTTGCGCTACAACTCGCTGCGCATGTTGTCCGGCCCGCAGGACGGCAACCTGGGGCGCGAAGCGATGATCTACAAGCTCGCCTGGTCCACCTGGCACAGCGACCTCGGCAAACTGGCCATGGACGTGCTGGGCGACGCCGCAGAAATCCTCGACGCCGCGCCCTACCAGCTCAACCGCCTGCAGTCGCTGTTCCTGTTCACTCGCTCCGATACCATCTACGGCGGCAGTAATGAAATCCAGCGCAATGTAATTGCCGAACGGGCGCTGGGAATGCCGCGGGAAGTGCGGGTCAACGGCTGATTGCAGGCGCGGGGTTGCGACGACTCGACTTGCTCGCGATGGGGCCGATTCATTCACCCTCACCGGTGACTGACACACCGCCATCGCGAGCAGGCTCGCTCCTACAGTTGGCCCACGTCGATCACAAATGCTGGATTCACTCCAAATCCCCTGTAGGAGCGGGCTTGCCCGCGAAGGGGCCGGTACATTCACCATCACCAGTGACTGACCCACCGCATCGCGAGCAGGCTCGCTCCTACAGTTTTGATCGCGGCCGAACACAGATTATGCATCCACCACAGATCCCCTGTAGGAGCGGGCTTGCCCGCGAAGAGGCCGGTACATTCACCATCACCAGTGACTGACCCACCGCATCGCGAGCAAGCTCGCTCCTACAATTTTGATCGCTGCCGAACACAGATTATGCATCCACCACAGATCCCCTGTAGGAGCGGGCTTGCCCGCGAAGGGGCCAACACATCCACCATCCTCGGTGACTGACCCACCGCATCGCGAGCAGGCTCGCTCCTACAATTTTGATCGCTGCCGAACACAGAATCTGCATCCACATAGATCCCCTGTGGGACCGAGCCTGCTCGGGAAGAGGCCAGCACATTCACCATCCTCGGTGACTGACACACCGCATCGCGAGCAGGCTCGCTCCTACAGTTTTGATCGCTGCCGAACACAGAATCTGCATCCACATAGATCCCCTGTGGGACCGAGCCTGCTCGGGAAGAGGCCAGCACATTCACAATCACCGGTGACTGTCACACCGCCTTCGCGAGCAAGCTCGCTCCTACAGGTCCGCTGCGTCAAACTCAGCGCACGCGGATCTTCGGATCACCTGCCCCGCGCCGCAGGGTGGTCAGGAAACCCTCCAGCGGTGCCGGTTCGGCGATGTGTGGCAAGGCGTCCTTGTCCGGGCGTTGGGCCCAGAACGCGTCCCAGGACGGGAACAGCTGGTGGAAGCTGCCGGCGTAGGGTTCGCGCCCGGGCCAGCGCATTTTCAGGCCGCCGATTGGAGGTTTGTTCAGGTCGGTGGCGTACCAGTAGCACGGCAGGCGGCGGCGGAAGCACCAGCGCCCGTCGATCCGCTCATAGTCGTCCCAGTAGAGCATCTGCATGATCACCCACTCAGGCCCGGTCTCATGCTCGTTCTTCGAATAGACCACGCCAGTGGCATGGTCGGCATCGCTGAACTCGATGATGTGCTGGCCCAGATGGTGGGAAGTGCCATGGAATTGCTTGCGCATGGTTTCATCCAGCCACACCTTGAGGTGCGCGCGACCGCTCTTGTCGCGACCGACCCGCACGTCCGGGGCGAAGCAGTTGGCCATGGCGTCCATGTCGCGCATGTCCAGGGCCAGCGCGTACTTGCCGGCCAGTTGGCGGATCGCGTCCAGCGATTCCAGGCGATCGATGCGTGCCAGCAGGCTGTCGTTGTCCAGGCTCATCAGTCGAACACCGTGTACAGGTCCGAACCGCGCCCGCCATCCACCGCCAGGCTGGCGCCGGTGACGTACGACGCCTCATCGCTGGCGAGGAACAGAATCGCGTTGGCCAGCTCCACCGGCAAGCCGACACGCTTCATCGGGATGACCTTCTCGGTGTTGCCGCGCGCCTTGGCGTCGCTCAGCATGCCGGCGGTGGCCGGCGTATCGACCACGCCAGGAATGATCACGTTGCAGCGGATATTGTCCGGCGCGCCTTCGCTGGCTGCCGCACGGCTGAAGTTGATCACTGCCGCCTTGGCCGCCGAGTAACCGGCCATCCATGCGGTGCCGAACAGGCCGCAGATCGAGGCAATATTGACGATCGATCCACCACCCTGGGCCTTCATCAACTGCATCGCCGTGCGGGTGCCGAAGAAGGTGCCGTCGACGGTGGTGGCGAAGTTGGCGTGCCAGTCGGCGGTGCTCATGCTGTCGATGCCGCCCCAGGTGTAGGCCATGGCATTGTTGACCAGGATGTCCAGACGGCCGTGACGCTGGGCCGTGGATTGCAGCGCCGCGACGTAGGCCTGCTCGTCGCTGACGTCGGCCACGGCGATCTCGGCCTGCCCGCCCAGCGCCTGGATTTTCTCCTGTACGCCCTGCAGTGGCTCGATACGGCGGCCGCACAGGACCACCGTGGCGCCTTCCTCGGCGAAGCGCAGCGCGGTGGCCTCGCCGATGCCGGAACCGGCGCCGGTGACGAAGGCAATTTTTCCTTGCAGACGGTTGCTCATAGTCGTGTCTCCCCGATCAGATAAAGGCCATGCCGCCGTTGACGGCAACGTTCTGCCCGGTCATGAAACTGGCGTCTTCGCTGGCGAGGAACACCGCGACTTTGGCAATTTCATCGGTCTCGCACATGCGCCCCAGCGGCACATTTTTCAGCAGCGCCTGCATGTACTCATCAGGGATGCCGGCCATCATCGGCGTGTTGGTCGGGCCCGGCACCAGGGTGTTGACGCGAATGCCGCTGGCCGCCAATTCGCGGGCGATGGAACGGGTCAGGCCCATCACCGCAGCCTTCGAGGCGCAGTAGTGGCTGGGACCGTCGCCGGTCAGCGCGGCGGTGCTCGACAGGTTGATGATCGCGCCCTTGCGACCGCCCTTGATCATCAGTTTGGCGCCTTCACGGCAGCACAGGAAGGTCCCGCCGAGGTTCACCCCGATCACCCGCGCCCAGCTGTCGTCAGGGGTTTCGAGGAAGCTGTCGAGGGCGCCGACGCCGGCGTTGTTGACCAGCAGATCGAGGCCGCCGAAATGCGCTTCGGTCTGGCCCATGGCATCGGCCACGGACGCACTGTCGGCGACGTTGCAGGCCAAGGCCAGCACCTGGTCGCCGAGGTCGGCGAGGCTTTCGGCCAGGGCCGCCTGGTTCAGATCCACAGCCACCACCTTGGCGCCCTCGGCGACAAATCCACGGACGATGGCCTGGCCCATGCCCTGCCCGGCGCCGGTCACAAATGCCACTTTATTGAGTAACTTCATCAGCAATCTCCAGATGTGCAAATACGCTGCGACCCGCTGCCCGTGCAGTGGCGCCGTCCCCTGCATGATTAGCGGCCAGGGTCGGCGCCGGCATCGTCCGATGGGACTAGCGCCGCGTGGTCTGAACGGACGATGCCGGCAGCGCCACCCGGGGCGAGCATGCACAGAGCACATCGCCTCGGGTGCAGCGTTCCCCTTCAACAGCGCGGCCGAGGCGACTGTGCTCTCCCATTCGCAGAACCTGGAGTACCCCATGAATCAACCCGTAGACCTGCCCCTGCCCATCGGCCATTACGCGACGCTGCCCAACAGCGGCTTGCGCCTGCATTACCTGGACGAAGGCACCGGCCCGGTGGTCCTGTGGCTGCACGGCAGCGGCCCGGGCGCCAGTGGCTTCAGCAACTTCAAGGGCAACTTCCCGCAGTTTGTCGCCGCCGGTTATCGCAACATCGTCCTCGACCTGCCGGGTTTCGGTCGTTCGGACAAGCCCGAAGACGTGCAGTACCACCTGGATTTTTTCGTCGACTGCGTGTCGGCGTTTCTTGAGGCGATCGGCGTGCGTCGCTGCACCTTGCTGGGAAACTCGCTGGGCGGGGCGATCGCCCTGGGCCTGGCGCTGCGTCAGCCGCAACTGGTGCAGAGCCTGATCCTGCTGGCGCCAGGCGGAGTCGAAGAACGGGAAACCTACTTCCAGATGGCCGGCATCCTGCGCATGGTCAGCCTGTTCAGCGCCGGTCCCATCGGCATGGACGAGATGCGCAGCATGATGCGCCTGCAGCTGTTCGATGACTCGATCCTGCCGGACAGCCTGCTGCAGGAACGGGTGGCGGTGGCGGTGACCCAGCCGAAGAATCTGTTCAGCACCATGCTGGTGCCGAACATGGAAACCCGCCTGGGCGAGATCCAGTGCCCGATCCTCGGTTTCTGGGGCAACAACGATCAGTTCAACCCCATCAGCGGCGCCCAGCGCATCATCGACGGCGCGCCGAATGCGCGCTTCGTGGTCCTGAATCGCTGTGGGCATTGGGTCCAGGTGGAACACCGGGAACTGTTCAACCGCAGCTGCATTGATTTTCTGCAGAACGGCTGATCCCAGGCACGACGTTGACCCTGTAGGAGCTGGCTTGTCGGGACGCCGCATCGCAGCGAAGAGGCCGGCACATTCAACAACTGCTGTGCCTGACATTCCGCCTTCGCTGGCAAGCCAGCTCCTACAGGGATTTACGTTTTACTTGAACCCGTATCAACCCCCCGCCGGCTGCCGATTCAGCTCCGCATCCCCAGGCGGATTCAGCACACAGGAGGTCCCGCCCGGGGTGTACATCATCGCCACGCAGCGGTTGCAGGCGGTGCAGATCGAGTCGCGACTGGCGCCGCTGGCGAGTTTGTCGACGTAGTCATTTTCCGCCAGCAGCACCCGACCCATGGCGACCAGATCGAAGCCCTCGGCCATGATCCGCTCGATGCTCGCCAGGCTCTTCGCCCCACCCAGATACGCCAGCGGCATCTTCACCGCCGCCCGCACCTTGCGCGCATGCTCCAGTAGATACAGCTCGCGGAACTCGACGGTCGGCTCGGTGCGACGCTGGATCGCCATGGCCATGGCGATGATCTTGTTCTTCTGTTGCACGCGGTTTTCCTTGGGGAACGAGGAGCCGAACATGGTGGTGATCGATTCCGCGTTCATCCCGGCGCTGAGCACCAGCAGGTGCGCGCCCTCCTCCTCCAGCATGCGCGCTATCTGCGCCCCGTCTTCAGCCGTGTTGCCGGCCCGCGCGCCCTCGGTGACGCTGTACTTGCAGATCACCGCCATCTCGTGGCCCACCGCATCGAGCACCGCCCGCAGCACCCGGCGCGGAAAGCGCAGGCGGTTTTCCAGGCTGCCGCCGTACTGGTCGCGACGTTTGTTGTACATCGGTGAAATGAACTGGCTGAGCAGGTAGCCGTGGCCCATGTGGATTTCCACCGCATCGAAACCGGCCTGGCGTGCCAGCCGTGCGCCCTGGGCGAAGTCGCGGATCACCTGCTGCATGTCGGCTTCGTTCATCTTCTGCTTGAGGAACATGCCGCTCATCATGCCGATCTTGTTGAAGCCACCACTGGCCGACAGCGGTCGCTTGGTCGAACGCTCGCGGATAAAGGTAAAGCAGCCGCCGTGGGTGATCTGTGCGCTGACCAGGCCACCGGCCTGGTGCACGCCCTCGGTCAGCGCGCGAAAGTGCGGCAGGCTGGACTGGCTGAGGGTCAACTGGTTGGGCAAGGTGCGCCCGTCGTCGCTCACCGCGCAATAAGCGACAGTGGTCAGGGCGGTGCCACCGGCAACCAGCGCCGAGTGCAGCTTGACCAGTTGCTTGGAAGGCACGCCACCGGCGCTCATGCCCTCGTTGGTGGCGGCCTTGATGAAGCGGTTTTTCAGGGTCAACGGGCCGATCTGCACAGGGCTGAACGGTGACGGGGTCGGACGTGAGTTCATGACAGGCCTCTCATTATTGTTATGGCTGAAACAAGACGGCGACGTCACAGGGTGACGCCGCCGCGATCATCAGAAGCTGTACTTGGCGTTGAGCGACAGGTAGTCGCGGTCCGCCAGCAAGCGGCCCTGGGCGACATCCGGCGAACTCAGGTAGGCGACATAGGTCATGCCGATCTGGAAATTACCCAGGTACTTGAAGTCGCCGCCCACGGTCAGGCGCTTCTCGTCACGGCCCAGGCCCTGGTAGGCACTGCCGTCGACGTTCTGGGTCCACACCACCTTGGTATTCAGGTCGAGGCCGGTGGCCACCGACGGGTAGTCCATGTAGGCACCGATGCCAAGTAGGGTCGAGCCGCGGGTCTGGGTGTCCGATTCGAAGTTGTCGAAGGTGCCGTCAACCCCAGGCCCGCCGCCGCTGATGGTCAGTGTGTCGACCCCGGCGATGTGCTGGTGCACCACTTCGGCCATGAAGGTGGTCTGCTGCGCCAGCATGCTCGGGCCGAGGATGTAGGAGGTGTTGAGGTTGCCCTGCCAGATCTGCCCGGTAGTCGGCGCACCGTTGTCCAGGTACACCGAGGCGCCGTCGCGGTAGCTCAGGTCGCCGGCGTACTGCACCGAATCGCCGACCTTGGAACTGAAGCTGATACCGGTCAGCTTGACGTCCTCGAAGTAGCCCAGGCGATAGGTCATCGCCTCGCCGGTGTGGCCGATGTTTTTCAGCGATGAGTAACGGGTGCTGCCGCTGAAGTCGAAGAACATCGAGCCGACGCGCTCGTTGTAGCGATAGTGGAACAAGCCGACCTCGGTGTTTTCGGTGATCCGATAGCGCACCCCCAGGCCCCATTGGCCGCTGTCGCTGGCGTCCTTGTCGCCGGCAAAGGCCACCGCCGCGCCGTTGGGCAGGCTGCTGACCTGGCCGCTGCCGAGGCGATAGAACTCGGCGCCCGGACCGAAGGTGTCGCTGCCGAAATAATCGCCCACCGGGTTCAGATCAGTCTTCTCCCACTCGTACTGGTAGTAGCCCACCAGCGCCAGGTCCTCATTCAGCGACCAGGAGCCCGAGACCTGGCCCACCGGCAGGTAGGAGTCCTTGGCCTCGGTGCCCGGCACGTTGAACTTGGTCGCGTCCACCGGCGCCTGGCCCTGGCTGATGTTCGACCAGAACAGGCTCTCGCCCCAGGCCACCAGGTGCCGACCGGCCTTGAGCGACAGGTACTGGGTCTCGCCGACATCGAAGTTGCCGTAGACATAGGCGTCCAGCAATCGCGCGCGACCACCGCTGAGTTCGCGGGTCTTGTCGCTGAAACCGTCGTTGTGGCCGAGCTTGTTCACGGTGTCCGGCGAGTCGTTGGCGTTGCGCTGGTGATAGGCATCGTCATAGAAATGACTGCCGCGCAGGACTGCGCCGAGGTTGTCGTGGCGCAACTGCAATTCGCCGAACAGGCTCAGGCGATTGTTGATCAACGAACCGCGCTTGAAGTTGCGCGTGCCGTCGTCATTGTTCGGGTCGTTGAGGTACTGGTTGGCCTGTTTGGCGGTGCGCATGGAGGCGGTGTAGTTGACCGTCAGGGTCGAATCCAGGGTGGTGTCCTCGCCCAACTGCAGGCTTGGCCCGGCGCTGGCCGCGGCACTGCCCAGGGTGATGGCGGTGGCTAATAGCGTGCGACCGCACGCCGGCCTCCCCGAACGACGCGCAACCGTGTTTCGCGTAAACATGCTCCTCTCCTTTTTGTTGTTGTGGTTACTGGTGCCGTCACAGCCTGAGAAAAACCGCCGGTGGGCACATCGTCCGTTTGGTGAAACCTCCTCGTCTCAAGCCGCCGCGTCGGCCAGCGCCGCGCGCAATTCGTTCTTCGCCACCTTGCTCGACGGGTTGAGCGGCAAGGCGCTGAAGAACCGCACCTGGCGCGGCACCTTGTAATTGGCCATCTGCTCCCGGCTCCAGGCGATCAATTGCGCCTCGTCCAGCAACGCGCCGTCGCGCAACACCACGCAGGCACAGCCGACCTCGCCCATGCGCTCGTCGGCTATGCCCACCACCGCGACCTGGGCGATGGCCGGATGGCGGATCAGCGCCGCTTCGATTTCCGCCGGGTAGCAGTTGAAGCCGCCGACGATGAACATGTCCTTGAGGCGGTCGGTGATGATCAGGTTGCCGGCGGCGTCGAGACGCCCGACATCGCCGGTGTGCAGCCAGCCGTCGGCGTCGATGGCTTCAGCGGTGGCCTGGGGGTTCTGGAAATAGCCCTGCATGATGTGGAAGCCGCGCAGGCAGATTTCCCCGGTCTGACCGGCGTCCAGCGCCTGGTTCTCAGGGTCGCGGATGCTCACTTCGGTGCCGGCGATCGGACGGCCGCTGGTGCCGGCGATGACCTGCGCCGAGTCCTGCGGATCGCAGATGGTCGCCAAGCCGCCGCACTCGGTCAGGCCGTAGGCGGTGGTGACCACGGTAAACCCCAGCTCGTTGCGCATGCGTTCGATCAGGCTCGGCGGAATGCTCGCCGAACCGGTGACGGCGATGCGCAGGCTCGACAGGTCGGTCTGCTTGAGTTGTGGATGGGCCAGCAGCGACAGGTACAGGGTCGGCGCACCCGGCAGCACGCTGATGCGCTCGCGAGCGATGCGCTGGAACACCTGCTCGGCATCGAACACCGCATGGGGCAGGATGGTCGCCCCGCCGATCAGGCAGGTCAGCCAGCCGGCCTTGTAGCCAAAGGCGTGGAAAAACGGATTGACGATCAGGTAGCGGTCGCCCGGCACCAGGCCGATGACCTTGACGTATTCGCTGAAGGCCCGCAGGTTCTGGCCATGGCCGCTCATCACGCCCTTGGGTTTGCCGGTGGTGCCGGAGGTGAACAGCAGGTCGCACATGGCCTCGGGCCCGATCTCCAGGGCGCGCTGCATGGCACGCTCAGCATCGACGGTCGCGGCACCCAGCAGGAATTGTTCAAGGCTCAGGTCCGAGGCCAGCGCCGGTTCATCGCCTTCGAAAATCACCAGATGCTCAAGGCTGGCCGGACGATAGTCTGCCAGCAGTGCCGGGTAGTCGACGTCGAGGAAGCGCTGCTGGACAAACAGTACCCGGCAGCCGCTGCGCTCCAGCACATCGGCGGCCTCCTGGCCTTTCATCCGGGTATTGATCGGCACCAGCACCGCGCCGGCGCACTGAATGCCCAGCGCGGCGAGAATCCACTCGGCGCTGTTCGGCGCCCAGATGCCGACACGGTCCCCGGCCTGAATGCCCAGGGCCATCAAGCCCCGGGCAAAGGCCATGACCCGTTCGGGCAACTGGGCGAAATCGATGCACTGGCCGTTGTCCTCGATGGCGGTACGCCCGGCAAAACGCTCGGCGCTGGCGAACACCAACTGGGCCAGGGTGACAGGGGGTGCGGCAGGGTTCAGGCTCTGATTCATCGTGGGCTCGGGCTCATTCGGGAAAGCGGATACGCAATTGCGCGCTGGTGGGCACGGCCTGGCAGGCGAGAATCCAGCCTTCGGCCAGCTCGCCGCTGTCCAGGGCATCGTTGAGCAGCATCTCGACGTCGCCGCTGTCGAGGGTACACATGCACGAGGCACAGCCACCGACCCGGCAGGCGCTGGGCGGTTTGAGGCCGGCGCGCTCCATGGCAGCGAGCACGGTTTCGCCGCTGTCGCAGGGCAGCTCGAAATCCTCGCCATCCAGGCGCACCGCCAACTGCGCGGCTACCGCGGCCTCGCTGCTGCTCACCGGCAACTGCTCGCCTTCGCCGGGCAACGAGACGAAGCGTTCGACATGCACCCGGCGCTCCGGCATGCCGAGGCTTTTCAGGGCGCTGACGCTGGCGTCCATGAAGGGTCCCGGGCCGCAGATAAAGGCTTGGGCATCAATGAACGGCCGCGCCAGTTCCGCCAGTTGGCCAACGCTGGGAATGCCCTGCACCGAGTCCAGCCAGTGCACCACTTGCAGGCGCTGGGGATGGACGCTGGCGAGGAACTTCAATTCCTCCTTGAAAATCACCGAGGCTTCGTCGCGGTTGGCGTAGATCAACAGCACGCGGCCGCTGCCGGCAAGCAACGCCGAACGCAGGATCGACAGCACCGGCGTCACCCCGCTGCCGCCACCGAACAACAGCAGATCGCCGTCCAGATTGCGCGGCACGAAGACCCCGGCCGGTGGCAGGACTTCGAGGATCTGGCCCTCCTGCAGCTCACGGCACAGCCAGTTCGAGGCGCGTCCGTCCTGCACGCGCTTGATGGTGACGCGCAACGGTTCATCGAGCAGCGGCGTGCTCGACAACGAATAACAGCGCGGCAGCCAGCCGCCCTCGTAGGGCACGCGCAAGGTCAGGAACTGTCCGGGTTGATAGCGAAAACGTTCGCCCAGGTGCTCGGGCACGTCGAACACCACCGAGCAGGCGTCGGCGGTTTCCTCGATCACTTGCGCCACGCGCAGGGGAAGATAATGGTTCATAGCTCAGGTACTCATGACCACCGGCCCGTACGACACGGGCCGGTGTAAACCCAATGGGGTCAAACCGCCGCGCGGGCTTCAGACATAAGGGTCGGGGTTGGGCAGGCCGAGCATCACCGCGCCGTAGCTGCGCCCGTAGGCCATGTAATTGTTGGCGATATGCCCACGGGCCTGGTGCAGGTCACGGAACAGCCGCGCCACCGGGTTGGTGTTGTACAGGCCGGAGGCCGCCATGCTGCGCAACAGGTCGTTGGTACGTTCGGCGCAGATGTTGGTGACGTAGGCCGACTGGTAGCGGTACAGCAGGCGAGTCTCGGTATCCGGGTAGTCGCCGGCGCGGGCCAGGTCCATCAGGTGCTGGTAGTTGCGCTCGAGCACCAGCCGCAGGCTGTCGACCGTAATGATCGCCTCGGCCACCGCGGTTTGCGCCACCGGATCGTCGGCGGTGCGCGCGCCATGTTTGCCGATGTGCTTGGCGGCGTTGTCGCGGAACTCGTTGATCGCCCCTTGCAGGGCGCCGATGGCCGAGGTCGAGACCGCACGGGAGAACACCTGGGCGAACGGGATCGCGTAGATCGGGTTGGTATTGACCAGGCGTCCAGGGGTCGCTTCGAGGGTCCAGTTATTGGTGCGCTGTACGCGATGAGCCGGGACGAATACGTCTTCGACCACGATGTCATGGCTGCCGGTGCCGCGCAGGCCCATCACATCCCAGTTGCGTTCGATGCGGTAGTCACTGCTCGGCAGCAGGAAGGTGCCGTGCTCGGCCGCCATTTCGCCGTCCGGTGGCAGGATGCCGCCGAGGAACACCCACTGGCAGTGCTCGCTGCCGCTGGAGAAACCCCAGCGCCCGCTGATCCGGTAACCGCCTTCGACCACCGTGACCTGGGCTGCCGGCATATAGGTCGAGCAGATCAGCGCGCTGTGGTCTTCGCCCCAGACTTCACGCTGGGTTTCGATCGGGTAGCGCGCCAGTTGCCAGGGGTGCACGCCCATCACGCCGTAGATCCAGGCGGTGGACATGCAGCCCTCGGCGAGGATGGTCTGGATTTCGAAGAAGGTCCGCGGATCCACTTCATAACCGCCGAACAAGCGTGGCTGCAGGGCCCGCAGCAATCCGGCGGACTGCAATTCGAGGACGCTTTCCACCGGCACTTTCAAATCCTTGTCGGCCTGCGCCGTGCGCGCCTTGAGCATCGGCACCAGGCGCCGTGCACGGTCCAGCAGATCACACTCGTCCTGGGTCTTTTCTCGCAAGCTGTGCATCACTCAATTCTCCCGATCTCACTGCGCCACTGCGCGAGTTGAGGAGGATCATCGGGTTGCAAGGGGATTCGTTCATCGTCAAAGCGGACTAGTAGGAGCTGGCTTGCCAGCGAAGACAAATCTTCATTCAACATCTGTGTTGAATTCGAAGACCCTTTCGCTGGCAAGCCAGCTCCTACAGTTTGGACGGCGATGCAGCTGGATGACGCAGCCCCTGTGGGAGCGAGCCTGCTCGCGAAGCTCGTCAACGATGACGCAGTTGTCCTGGATGTACGCGGAGGCCTCAGGGTTTTCGCTGGCAAGCCAGCTCCTACGGTTTGAACGGCGGAGCAGCAGGTTCACGCAATCCCCGACACCACCGCTAGTCCATTAAGACGATGCCCTTCCCTCCCGCCACAGCGATATTGAGCCCATCAACCACCGACCCCACGGAGCAAGGGCCCATGAGTATTTTGCAGCGTTTCCAGATGCCCGGCAGCGTCGCCATCGTCACCGGCAGCGGCCGGGGGATCGGTCGGGCGATTGCCCTGGCGTATGCCGAGGCCGGTGCCGATGTGGTGTGCTCGGCGCGGTCGCTGGCCGAGGTCGAGGCGGTCGCCGAAGAGGTTCGCGGCCTCGGCCGACGCGCGTTGGCCATTGCCTGTGACGTCAACGATGCCGGACAACGCGAGGCCCTGGTGCGCCAGAGCGTCGAACAGCTGGGCCGCATCACCCACCTGGTCAACAACGTCGGCGGTGGTGGACCCAACGACCCGCTGAGCATGACCCCCGAACAATTCGCCCAGGTGCTGACCTTCAACGTCGCCACCAGCTACGCCTTCTGCCAACTGTGCGTGCCGCTGATGCGCGACGCCGGCGGGGGCAACATCATCAACATCAGCTCGGTGGCCGCGCGCTACGCCCAGCGCCATTTCAGCGCCTACGGCAGCGCCAAGGCCGCCCTCAGCCACCTGACCCGCCTGCTGGCCCAGGACTTCGCGCCACAGATCCGGGTCAACGCCGTGGCCCCCGGCCCGACCTTGACCGAAGCGCTCAATGGCGTGATGCCCGATGCCATGCGCGAAGTCATGGAAAACAACACCCCGCTCAAATGCCTCGGCAGCCCGCAGGACATCGCCGCCGCCGCGCTCTACCTGGCCAGCCCGGCGTCGGCCTGGGTCACCGGCAAGGTCATCGATGTCGATGGCGGCGCCGATTCGTCGGTCTGGCCCGGCTAACGCACTCCTTTGGGCCCGCCTCTGACACTGTTGGGGCGGGCTTTTTTTTTCAATCCCCTGGAGCCCTCGCCATGGACGCCCACCTGATCAACGCGCTTGGCGCCGAACTGTTCAACGCCCTGCGCAACCGCCAGACCCTGGCCCCCCTGACCCAGCGCTACCCAAGCATCACCCTGGAGCAGGCCTACCAGATTTCCCTGCAGTTCCTGCAACGCCGCGAAGCCCTCGGCGAGCGCGTGATCGGCAAGAAAATCGGGGTCACCAGCCGCGCCGTGCAAGAGATGCTCGACGTCCACCAACCGGACTTCGGCTTCCTCACCAACGCCATGCAGGTCGAGGACGGCAGCGATGTCAGCCTGGCCCGCTACAACCTGATCCAGCCACGGGCCGAAGGCGAGATCGCGTTCATCCTCGGCGAAGATCTGCAGGGCCCGGGCATCAGCGCCGAAGACGTGCTGGCCGCCAGCCAATGGGTCGCCCCATGCTTTGAAATCGTCGATTCGCGGATCACCGACTGGCAGATCCGCATCCAGGACACCGTGGCCGACAACGCCTCGTGCGGGGTGTTCGCCCTCGGCAGCCAGCGCATCGATCCACGCTCGCTGGACCTCGCCGCCGTGCACATGCAACTGCTGAAAAACGGCGAGCCGGCAGGCTCAGGCCTCGGCTCGGCCGTACAGGGCCACCCTTGCGCAGCGGTGGCCTGGCTGGCCAATACCCTGGGCGAACTGGGCATTCCGTTCCGCCGTGGCGAAATCATTCTCTCCGGCGCCCTCGCGCCCCTGGTGCCGGTGGTCGCGGGCGACCGCATCACCTTGAGCATGAGCGGTCTCGGCGCAACCAGCCTGCGATTTGTCCCGTGACCTCTTCACCTTCCTGGAGCCAAACACCATGAGCAAAAAAATCAAATGCGCGCTGATCGGGCCGGGCAACATCGGCACCGACCTGCTGTACAAACTGATGCGCAGCGACGTGCTGGAGCCGGTGTGGATGGTCGGTATCGACGCCACCTCCGAAGGCCTGGCCCGGGCCCGCGAACTGGGCCTGAAAACCACCGCCGACGGTGTTGACGGCCTGCTGCCCCACGTCCTCGAAGACCAGATCCAGATCGCCTTCGACGCCACCTCGGCCTATGTGCATGCGCAAAACTCGCGCAAGCTCAACGCCCTCGGCGTGTTGATGATCGACCTGACGCCGGCGGCCATCGGCCCGTATTGCGTACCCCCGGTGAATCTCAAGGCACAACTGGGCCTGGGGGTGATGAACGTCAATATGGTCACCTGCGGTGGCCAGGCGACCATCCCGCTGGTGGCCGCTGTGTCCAGTGTGCAGCCAGTGGAATACGCGGAAATCATCGCCACCGCCGCCTCCAAATCGGTAGGTCCTGGCACCCGCAAGAACATCGACGAATTCACCCGCACCACCTCCAGCGCCGTGGAAAAGGTCGGCGGTGCGAAGAAAGGCAAGGCGATCATTATCATCAACCCCGCCGAGCCGCCGTTGATCATGCGCGACACGGTGCACTGCCTGACCGAAAGCGAGCCTGACCAGCCGGCAATCACCGCTGCGATCGAAGCGATGATCGCCCAGGTGCAGCGCTATGTGCCCGGCTACAAGCTGGTCAACGGTCCGGTGTTCGACGGCAACCGGGTGTCGATCTTCATGGAGGTCGAAGGCTTGGGTGACTACCTGCCGAAGTACGCCGGCAACCTCGACATCATGACCGCCGCCGCCGCGCGCACCGCCGAGATGTTTGCCGAGGAAATCCTCAAGGGCGAACTGGTCCTGCAAGCCACCGCCCAACCCGCCCACGCATAAGGAGCCGACCATGGATCTTCGCGGCAAAAGCATCACCGTTCACGACATGTGCCTGCGCGACGGCATGCACCCCAAGCGCCACCAGATCAGCCTGCAACAGATGAAAGACATCGCCTGCGGCCTCGACGCCGCCGGCGTACCGCTGATCGAAGTGACCCACGGCGACGGCCTCGGCGGCAGCTCGGTGAACTACGGTTTCCCGGCGCACACCGACGAGGAATATCTGTCGGCGGTGATTCCACTGATGAAGAAGGCCAAGGTTTCGGCGCTTCTGTTGCCGGGCATTGGCACTGTCGATCATTTGAAAATGGCCCATGAGCTGGGAGTCAACACGATCCGCGTCGCCACCCATTGCACCGAGGCGGATGTCAGCGAACAGCATATCTCCCATGCGCGCAACCTGGGCATGGACACCGTCGGCTTCCTGATGATGGCCCACATGAACAGCCCCGAAGGCCTGGTCCGACAGGGTCTGCTGATGGAGAGCTATGGCGCCAACTGCATCTACCTGACCGACTCCGCCGGCTACCTGCTGCCCCACGACGTCAGCGCCCGCGTGGCGGCGATGCGCGCCGCCCTCAAGCCGGAGACCGAGATTGGTTTCCACGGGCATCACAACCTGTCGATGGGCGTGTCCAACTCGATCGCCGCGATTGCCGCCGGGGCCAACCGCATCGATGCGGCCTGCGCGGGCCTGGGCGCCGGTGCCGGCAATACGCCGATGGAAGTGCTGGTGGCGGTGTGTGACCGCATGGGCATCGACACCGGCGTCAGCGTGTTCGGCATCCAGGACGTGGCCGAGGACCTGGTGGTGCCGATCATGGACTTCCCGATCCGCAGCGACCGCGACGCCCTGACCATGGGCTATGCCGGGGTCTATGGCTCATTCCTGCTGTTCGCCAAGCGCGCCGAGAAGAAATACGGTGTATCGGCCCGGGAGATCCTGGTGGAAATGGGCCGACGCGGCATGGTTGGCGGCCAGGAAGACATGATCGAAGACACCGCCATGACCCTGGCCAGGCAGCGTCGGCAGGCATAAGAGGAAATCCTCTGTGGGATCTGTGTCCGCCGCAGATCTTCTGTGGGACCAGCCCGGGCGGCGTTCCGTTGCTCGGGATGAGGCCGGCACATGTGACACGGGCATCGCCTGACACGCCGCCTTCGCTGGCAAGCCAGCTCCTACAGAGGCGGTCGAACGCAAATTCTGTGTTCACCATCAATCCCTGTAGGACCGAGCCTGCTCGGGATGGCGGCGGTACATCCAGCCTGTGCATCGCCTGACACACCGCCTTCGCGAGCGGGCTCGCTCCCACAGTTTGGATCGCGGTCGAACGCAAAATCTGTGTCCACCGCAGATCCCCTGTGGGACCGAGCCTGCTCGGGATGGCGGCGGTACATCCAGCCTGTGCATCGCCTGACACACCGCCTTCGCTGGCAAGCCAGCTCCTACAGAGGGATCACCACAACGGCAGGCTGTAGCTGACGATCAAACGGTTCTCGTCGATGTCGCTGGCGAAGCTGCTGCGGTAGCTCGCGTTACGCCATTTGATGCCGACGTTTTTCAGCGCGCCGCTCTGGATCACGTAGCCGATGTCGGTGTTGCGTTCCCACTCCTTGCCGTCCCCCGGTGCAGCGCCGAGGTTGACCTGGTCGCCCTTGACGTAACGGGTCATGAAGGTCAGACCCGGGATGCCGACGCCGGCGAAGTTGAAGTCGTAGCGGGCCTGGAAGGAGCGTTCGTCCTGGTTGGCGAAGTCGTTGATCTGCACCAGGTTGACCAGGTACGGGTCGGCGCCGTTGACGTTGGCGAAGCCGGTGTCACCGCTCATTTTCTGGTAGGTCAGGCCAAAGGCGTGGGCGCCCAGGGCGTAGGTGAACATCGCGCCGAGCATGCGGTTGTCGACGTTGCTGTTGCCGTCATCGGTGGCGCTGGACCAGCGCAGGTCGGACTTCAGCGACTGACCCTCGGCCACTGGCAAGGTATGGCTCAGGGTCAGGAAGTGCTGCTTGTACAGATCCTCCAGGTGAGCGTAGTGATAGCCGGTGGTGAGGCCGTTGCTCCACTTGTAGTCACCGCCGATGAAATCGAACTGGTCGGTGGTCGCATTGGCCCCGGTGACGATGTTGCGCCGCGGCCCCTTCATGACCGTCATGTCTTCACGGTTGCTGGAGTTGCGCTGGCTGACCTGGGTCAGGCGCCCGCCGTTGAAGGTCAGGTTGTCCAGGTCCATGGAGGTCAACTGACCGCCTTCGAAAGTCTGTGGCAACAGGCGCGTATCGTTGGGCACCAGCACCGGCAGCTTGGGCATCAGCGTACCGACCTTCAAGGTCGACTTGGACACCCGCACCTTGCCGGTCACACCCAGTTCACTGTAGTTATCCGGGGCGCGTTTGGACGTCGGTCCCTGGGGTAGCAAGCCGGTAACGCCGGCGCGATCCGGGCTGGAATCGAGCTTGATCCCGAGCAAGCCCTGGGCATCGACACCAAACCCCACGGTGCCCTCGGTGAACCCCGACTCCATCTTCAGGATGAAACCCTGGGCCCACTCCTCGCCCTTGCTTTGCGGTGCGTTGGCCTGGCGAAAATCGCGGTTCATGTAAAAGTTGCGCATCTCCACACCGGCCTTGCTGTCGCTGATGAAATCGGCGGACGCCGGGGCGCAGACACCGATGACCCCGGCCATACCGGATAACTGGGCAATGCGAACAGATCGTTTGACGTACATAAGGCTCTCTTTTTTTTGTTGTGGTGCAGCACACCCACGCACCCTGCGTGGGCTCCCTACCGCGGCAAATCAGGTTCTAGAAATTGCGCCGGCTGAGCTTGAGCACCCAGCCGACGATGCCGACCCGGAACAGCAGCACGCACAGGACAAAAATCATCCCGAGGATCACGTGCACCCATTCCCCCAGCGGGCCGTTGGACAGGTAGCTCTGCAGGGTCACGACCACTGTGGCGCCCACCAGCGGACCGAGGATGGTGCCGACGCCGCCGAGCAGGGTCATCAGGATCACCTCGCCGGACATGTGCCAGTGCGCGTCGGTGAGCGATGCCAGCTGGAACACCACAGTCTTGGTCGAACCAGCGAGGCCGGTCAGCGCCGCCGAGATGACGAACGCCAGCAGCTTGTGCGCATCGACGTTGTAGCCGAGGGAAATCGCCCGGGGTTCGTTCTCGCGAATCGCCTTGAGCACCTGGCCGTAGGGCGAGTGGATGGTGCGCTGGATCACCGCGAAGCCGAACACGAACACCGCCAGCACGAAGTAGTACATGGTCAGGTTGCTGCTCAGGTCCAACAACCCGAACAACTTGCCACGCGGCACCCCGTGCAGGCCGTTTTCGCCGCCGGTGAACGGTGCCTGGACGTAGAGAAAGAACACCAGCTGCGCCAACGCCAGGGTAATCATCGCGAAGTAGATGCCCTGGCGCCGGATCGCCAACAAGCCAAACACCAGCCCCATCAGCGCCGAGCTCAAGGTGCCGAGGATGATCCCCAGGCCGGTGTCGAGGCCGCTGTACTGGGTCAGCAGATAGCCGGTGACGTAGCCACCGGTGGCGAGAAACGCCGCATGCCCGAAGGACAGCAGGCCGGCGTAACCCAGCAGCAGGTTGAAGGCGCAGGCGAACAGCGCGAAACACAGTAACTTCATCAGGAACACCGGGTAGATCGCCGCCGGCGCCACCAGTGCCACGGCGAACAGTGCCAGGTAGAAGCCACGCTTGCGCCGGGTTGCCGCCTTTTGCCGTTCCAGCACCACTTGCGGTGGCTGGCGTACGGCCTCTGGTTTGATCTGCAGACTTGTCATCTTATGCCTCCTTTCCGAACAGGCCTGCCGGACGCACCAGCAGCACCAGCACCATCACCAGGAACACCACGGTGTTGGCCGCTTCTGGATAAAACACCTTGGTCAGCCCTTCGATCAGGCCCATGGCCAGACCGGTGACGATGGCGCCCATGATCGAGCCCATGCCGCCAATCACCACCACCGCAAACACCACGATCAGCAGGTTGGCGCCCATGGTCGGGGTCACCGAATAGATCGGTGCCGCGAGCACGCCGGCAAAGGCCGCAAGGGCTGCGCCGTAGCCATAGGTCAGGGTGATCAGCAGCGGCACATTGATGCCGAAGGCCTGCATCAGCTTCGGGTTCTCGGTGCCGGCGCGCAGGTAGGAGCCGAGCCGGGTGCGTTCGATCATGTACCAGGTGACCAGGCACACCGCCAACGCAGCGACGATCACCCAGGCGCGATAGGTCGGCAGGAACATGAAGCCGAGGTTGTAGCCGCCCTTCAGTTGTTCGGGCATCGGGTAGGCCGAGCCGGACACGCCGAACAGCTTGACGAACGAGCCTTCGAGGATCAGTGCCAGGCCGAAGGTCAGCAGCAGGCCGTAGAGGTGATCCTCACCGGCGATACGCCGCAGCAGGTAACGCTCGATCAGCACGCCGACCGCCCCCACCAGCAGCGGCGCCAGGACCAGCGCCATCCAGTAGTTGACGCCCAGCCAGTTCAGCGCCATCACCGCGGTGAACGCGCCGAGCATGTACTGCGCGCCGTGGGCAAAGTTGATGATGCGCAACAGCCCGAAAATGATCGCCAGGCCGAGGCTGAGCAAGGCATAGAATGCGCCGTTGATCAGGCCCAGGAGCAACTGCCCGGACATCACCGCCAGGGGAATACCGAATATCAAAGTCATGATTCACCACCCACAGAAAGACCCTGATGCCCGGCAACCCAGCCGCCGGGCACGCGCTATCAGTCATGCATCGGTCAGTTTTGGCTGAGCAGCTTGCACTTGCTCTCGGCCACCGGGCGGTAGGCCTCGTCGCCGGGGATGGTGCGCACAATCTTGTACAGGTCCCACTCGCCCTTGGACTCGGCCGGGGTCTTGACCTGCGCCAGGTACATGTCGTGGACCATGCGTCCATCGGCGCGGATCTTGCCGTTCTTGGCGAACATGTCGTTGACCGGGGTCGCCATCATCTGCGCCCGCACGGTTTGCGCTTCGTCACTGCCGGTGGCCTTGATCGCGTTGAGGTAGTTCATGGTCGCCGAGTAGATCCCCGCCGGCACCATGCCCGGCATCTTGCCGGTGCGCTTGTGGTAACGCTCGGCCCAGGCGCGGCTCTCGTCGTTCATGTCCCAGTACCAACCGGTGGTCAGCATCAGGCCCTGGGTCACGTCCAGGCCCATGGCGTGGATGTCGTTGAGAAACACCACCATGCCCGCCTGCTTCTGCCCGGACTGGGCGACGCCGAACTGGTTGGCGGTCTTCAGCGAATTGACGGTGTCGGAGCCGGCGTTGGCGAAGGCGATCACCTCGGCACCGGAACCCTGGGCCTGGAGGATGTAGGAGGAAAAGTCGTTGGTGGGGAACGGGTGGCGTACCTTGCCCACGACCTTGCCGCCATCGGCTTCGACGACCTTGGTGATGTCCGCTTCCATCGCATGGCCGAAGGCATAGTCGGCGGTGATGATGAACCAGCTCTTGCCGCCGTCGGCCAGCACCGACTTGGCCGTACCGTTGGCCAGGGCGTAGGAGTCGTAGGTCCAGTGGATGTGGTTGGGCGAACAGAATTCGTTGGTCAGGCTCGACGCCGCCGCGCCGGAAATCAGCGCCAGTTTGCCGGACTGCTCGACCACCTTGCTGGCAGCCAGCACCACGGATGAGGCGACCATGCCGGTGACCATGTCGACGTTACGCTCATCGACCCACTGGCGCACAGTGTTGGCGCCGACGTCGGGCTTGTTCAGGTCGTCGGCGCTGAACACCACGATTTTCTTGCCGTTGACCTGGCCACCGAAATCCTCGACGGCCATGTTCAACGCGTCCAGGCCACCGGGGCCGGACAGGTCGCGGTAAGTGCCCGACATGTCCGCCAGGTAACCGATGCGAATTTCATCGTCGCTGATCTGCGCCTGGGCCGCGCCGGCGATCAGGCTGGAAGCCAGGATGGCGCTTGCTGTTTGCTGAAAAACCTTCATGTAGATCACCCCACTGTCCGAAGTTATTTTTATTGTTCCAGGCAAAGCGGCCCCGTGCCGTCGAGGGGAAAGCCTCGGCGACCTGCATGATGCGCGGGGTAAAACGGCTGTCAGACGCCCAGGCAGCGGTGTAGCAAATCCTGCTTGGCGTCCAGTTCAGCAGCGCTGATCTGTTCCACGATCTGGCCGTGATCCATCAGGTAATGACGGTCGGCCAGGGGCGCGGCAAAACGGAAATTCTGTTCCACCAGAACGATGGTCAGGCCCTTGTTCTTCAGCTTGATCAGCACCTGCCCAAGCTTTTGCACGATCACCGGGGCCAGGCCTTCGGTGATCTCGTCGAGCAGCAGCAGGTTGGCCCCGGTACGCAGGATCCGCGCCATCGCCAGCATCTGCTGTTCACCGCCGGACAGCCGTGTACCCTGGCTGAAACGGCGCTCGTAGAGGTTGGGGAACATCTCGTAGATTTCGTCCAGACTCATGCCGTCGCTGCGCACGTTGGGCGGCAGCAGCAGGTTTTCCTCGACGTTGAGGCTGGCGAAAATGCCCCGTTCTTCCGGGCAGAAACCCACGCCCAAACGTGGGATCAGGTGCGCCGACAGGCCGATGGTTTCGGTGCCGTTGACCATGATAGAGCCGGTGCGCCGACCGACCATGTTCATGATCGCCCGCAGCGTGGTGGAGCGACCGGAGCCATTGCGCCCGAGCAAGGTCACCAGTTCGCCACGGCGCACTTGCATGTCGATGCCGTGCAGGATGTGCGACTCGCCATAGAACGCATGCAGGTCGGCGATGCGCAGTTGTTCGAATTCAGGGGTGTGCAGACTGCTCATGCGTGAGCCCCTTGCACTGTCGCCTCACTGCCCAGGTACGCCTCGCGCACCTGCGGATGAGCCGACACGCTGGCGTAGTCGCCTTCGGCCAGAATCGCCCCGCGCGCCAGCACGGTGATGCGGTCGGACAGCTCGCTGACCACGCTCAGGTTGTGCTCCACCATCAACACCGTGCGCCCCACCGCCGCACGCCGTACCAATTCGATGACCATGTTCACATCCTCGTACCCCATGCCCTGGGTCGGTTCGTCGAGCAGCAATACGCTGGGGTCCAGCGCCAGGGTGGTGGCCAGTTCCAGCGCGCGTTTGCGGCCGTACGGCAGTTCGATGGTCTGGGTGTGGGCGTAATCGGCCAGGCCCACCTCGTCGAGCATCTGCATGGCGCGCTCGTTGAGCGAATCGAGGCTGCTCTCGGGCTTCCAGAAATGGTAGGAATCACCGCGCTTGCGCTGCAGCGCCACCCGCACGTTTTCCACCACGCTCATGTGGCCGAACACCGCCGAGATCTGGAACGAGCGCACCAGGCCCAGACGCGCAATCTCGTTGGGCTTGAGCCGGGTGATGGTTTTGCCCTGATAGAGGATTTCGCCACGGGTGGGCGGGAGGAATTTGGTAAGCAGGTTGAAAACCGTGGTCTTACCGGCCCCGTTGGGACCGATCAGGGCATGGATATGGCCCTTCTGAACACGCAGATCGACCGAATCGACGGCGGTGAAACCGCGAAACTCCTTGGTCAGGCCGCGGGTTTCCAAGACAAACTCTGGTGACATGTGGAGCCCTCTAACCTTGTTTGTTTTTATTGGTTATGGCGCTGCGAACACACTTGCACTGACGTTTACGCTTACGTAAACGTGACCGAATATACAAAAGTCAGAATCGTCCTACAAGAGTTAAACAGGCAACTTACGACTAAAGTATTTCAAGGTTGAAACATGTGTGAGCAGGAGGCTCTAGACCGGGCATTTACGTGGGTTCGTTGACCCCATACCCCCTCGTAGGAGCTGGCTTGCCAGCGAAAAAACCCGAAATCGCCGCGTACATTCAGACAGTCATCGTCAGCGTTCACGACCTTCGCCAGCAAGCTGGCTCCTACAATGGTCTGCGCCGCTGACAAATATCTGTGAGCACCCAGCCCTCTGTAGGAGCCGGCTTGCCG
>NZ_JBVATA010000010.1:300373-326673 GCF_057814275.1 Pseudomonas sp. F007
AGACAGTCATCGTCAGCGTTCACGACCTTCGCCAGCAAGCTGGCTCCTACAATGGTCTGCGCCGCTGACAAATATCTGTGAGCACCCAGCCCTCTGTAGGAGCCGGCTTGCCGGCGATGGCGGTGTGGCTGTCAGGCCGATCGCATCGCGGGCAAGCCCGCTCCCACAGGTTGTTGGCCTGCCGATGTGACTGTGCCAATGCAATCCACTGTAGGAGCGAGCCTGCTCGCGATGGACCCGAGGCCGCCGCGTACATTCAGACAGTCATCGTCAGCGTTCACGACCTTCGCCAGCAAGCTGGCTCCTACAATGGTCTGCGCCGCTGACAAATATCTGTGAGCACCCAGCCCTCTGTAGGAGCCGGCTTGCCGGCGATGGCGGTGTGTCAGGCAGATCGCCTCGCCGGCAAGCCCGCTCCCACAGGTTGTTGGTCTGCCAATGTGACTGTGCCAATGCAATCCACTGTAGGAGCGAGCCTGCTCGCGATGGACCCGAGGCCGCCGCGTACATTCAGACAGTCATTGTCAGCGTTCACGACCTTCGCCAGCAAGCTGGCTCCTACAATGGTCTGCGCCGCTGACAAATATCTGTGAGCACCCAGCCCTCTGTAGGAGCCGGCTTGCCGGCGATGGCGGTGTGTCAGGCCGATCGCCTCGCCGGCAAGCCCGCTCCCACAGGTTGGTCTGCCAATGTGACTGTGCCAATGCAATCCACTGTAGGAGCGAGCCTGCTCGCGATGGACCCGAGGCCGCCGTGTACATTCAGACAGTCATCGTCAGCGTTCACGACCTTCGCCAGCAAGCTGGCTCCTACAATGGTCTGCGCCGCTGACAAATATCTGTGAGCACCCAGCCCTCTGTAGGAGCCGGCTTGCCGGCGATGGCGGTGTGTCAGGCAGATCGCCTCGCCGGCAAGCCCGCTCCCACAGTGGTTTGAGGGTTGGCTATCGCCCATCGGCAACCTTGTAGATCAGCACCGCACAAGACCGCCGGTTGTCCGTTTGCGACTCGACCGTCAGCGGAGCGATCAACAAACCGAAAACCACCCCCACGGTCATCAGGCCCAGCACGATCAGCACACGACAGACGCCAATGGACTTATCCATGATTCAAGCCTCATGTGTCAGCCAGACATTGTTTGCGGCTATCCATGGCGAGCCTGACTCGGTGATATTGCCGAGCAATCAAACCGCCAATCTACCCGCTGCGTCTACTGTCAAAGTTGACAGGTCGCCCCCTGCACAGGCCTCACAAATTCAGTCCTGCAAAGCCACCGGCTTGCTCAATTCGCCAATCTTCTCCAGCCGCGCCCGCACGATATTGCGGCTGATATTGAGCAGGCGCCCGGTCTGCAATTGATTGCCATGGCAGTAGCGGTAGGCGGCGCGAAAGATCGTCTCTTCGATGTGTTCGTAGAGGTCGGGAATGTTCTGTTCGAACAGCGCATTCAGCGCCGTTTCCAGGTCCACCGGGCCAGTGGCGACCTGAGTGGGCGCACTGACCTGCTCCTGGCGAATCCCCGAGGAGCGCATGTCCACCAGGTGCAGGTCGCCCGGTGCCACCCGCTGGTTGCGGCACACCAGCAAGGCATGGTGAATGGAGTTTTCCAGCTCGCGGATGTTGCCCGGCCAATTGTGCTCAAGCAGTTTGCGCTCGGTCTCGATCGTCAGGGTCGCGCGGTTGTAGCCCAGGCGCTGGCAGTGTTCTTCGAGGAAAAACTCGGCCAGCGGCAGGATGTCCCCCGGGCGCTCGCGCAGCGGTGGCAGGCGTATGGTCGCGACGTGCAAACGGTAAAACAGGTCTTCGCGAAAATGCCCGGCCACTACCGCATCCGCGAGGTTGACGTTGGTCGCCGCCACCAGCCGCACATTGATCGGGATCGGCGTGCGTGAGCCCAGGCGCACCACTTCGCGCTCCTGCAACACCCGCAGCAGTTTGACCTGCATGTTCAGCGGCAGATCACCGATCTCGTCGAGGAACAGCGTGCCGCCGTTGGCTGCTTCGAACCAGCCGGCTTTATTGGTGGTGGCGCCGGTGAATGCGCCCTTCTCGTGGCCAAACAGTTCGCTCTCCACCAGGGTCTCGGCGAACGCGCCGCAGTTCACCGCCACGAACGGCTCGCGACCACGGCGGCTGAGGTTATGGATATGCCGCGCCACCAGTTCCTTGCCAGTGCCGGTCTCGCCGATGATCAGCGTGTTGGCCTCACTCGGCGCCAGGCGCTCGATGCGGCTGAGCAACTCCTGGGAGCGCGGGTCCTTGAAGACCAGGACGGTGGCGCGCACCGACTTGGTCAGTTCGCGTGCGTGGGGATGAGTGATCAGCGACATGGTGCATTCCTGGCAGTAAAAGCGCGGGCTCAATCATGCATCAGGATCTATAGATTAAATAATTATTAATTAATCTTTATATATTCCTTAAAAATATATGAAGAAACATTGCTCCTGCCCTGCTGCTGGAGCAGCAATCAACCTGCATGGACCTGCTGATCCACCAGCACCCAGCCGCCACCCGCCTCCCATCCATAAGCGCGCAAAGCCCCGGTTCACGAGGCCTGCAGCGATTTCGCAAAACGCTGGCATGCAATCTGCTCTAGCCCTGGCATAGCGCAGCCACTTATCGAGGAAGCACCCATGAAACGTCTCTGGCGCACCAGCCTTATCGCCCTCACCGGCCTGCTACTCAGCGCCACGGCCCTGGCCGAACAGGCGCCGTCCTCCGTCAAGATCGCCATCGTCGCCTTCACCCAGGGCGGCAAACCGGTGTTCGGCGGCATCGCCGGCCGAGTGATCGAGGAAGGCTGGCTCGAGCAGCAACTGAGTCAGCGCGGGGTCAAGCTGGAGTGGATCGCCCTGCCCCACGCCGGCGCCGGTCCGCAGATCAACGAAGGCTTCAGCAACAACAGCATCGACTTCGCCGTACGCGGTGATCTGCCCTCGGTGATCGCCGGCGCCGGCGGCGTGCCGGGCAAGCTGATCGTCCCTGGTGGCAGTGGCAACAACATCTACCTGGTGGTGCCGAGCAACTCCCCGGCCAAGAGCATCGACGACCTCAAGGGCAAACGCCTGGCCCTGCACCGTGGCCGGCCGTGGGAGTTCGCCTTCAGTAACTACCTGGGCAGCCAGGGCTTGAAGCTCGATGACTTCAAGATCGCCAACCTCAACCCGCAAGTCGGCGCGGCCGCAGTGTCGGCCGGCAAGGTCGATGGGGCGGTGCTGCTCAACGAGGCCTACGCCCTTGAAGACAAGGGCGTCGGGCGGATTCTCTGGTCGAGCAAACAGGGCCAGAACGACTGGCGGCTGATCTCCGACCTGTGGGGCACCGACGTCTTCGTCCAGCAGCACCCGGACCTCACCCAACTGCTCGCCACCGCCTGGGTCAAGGCCGCCTGGTGGATCTCCCAGGAGCAGAACCAGGACGCCTACTACCAACTGTCGTCGCGCGCCGGCACCGCCGAAAGCGTGTTGCGCCGTGACGACCAGAACGACCCGGTGGCCTGGAAAGAGCGCTGGGCACCGAAAACCGATGCGCAGCTCAAGGCCCATTACCAAGCGCTCACCGCCTACGCCCTGGCCAACCAATTGATTCGCGACAACTACGACATCAGCGCCTCGCTGGCCACCGGCTTCACCCGCCAAGCGCTGATCGACCTGCAACTCACTGACTACTGGCCCGCCCTGCGTGGCCAGGTCAGCAGCCAACCCTGACCCTTTGATAAGGACATCCCGATGAACCTCAGCAAGCGTTTTACCTTTGGCCTCAGCCTTCTCGCCCTGTCCATGAGTGCCCTGGCTGCCGGCGTGCATGCGCCCAAGCCCGACCCGCTGCAAGGCGACGGCCGTGTCTCGGCGTTCTACACCTGGCAACAAGTGATTCCGGCCACGCCGGGCAAACTGCTGCGCAGTGAACCGCTGGAAAAAACCCTGAGCCTGCCGAACGCCGCCAGCGCCCAGCGAATCCTCTACAGCTCCACCGACGGCATCGACAACAAGACGCCGATCGTGGTCTCCGGCACCCTGTTCCTGCCCAAGGGCGAGGCACCCGCCGGCGGTTGGCCGGTGGCCAGTTGGGGCCACGGCACCGTGGGCATCGCCGATGTCTGCGCACCGTCCTGGCAAGGTCGTTCCTACCGCGACGTGCAGTACCTGAGCCGCTGGCTCGACGAAGGCTACGCGATTGTCGCCACCGACTACCAAGGCCTCGGCGTGCCCGGCGGTCATCCGCTGCTGAACAACCGCATGGCCGCCTACGGCATTCTCGACGCCGCCAAAGCCGTGGTCGCTGGGGTCCCAGGGCTGGCCAACAAGGTGCTGATCATCGGCCAGTCCCAGGGCGGCGCCGGCGCTTTTGCCTCGGCCGCCTACGCGCCGACCTACGCCCCGGACCTCGGGGTCAAGGGCAGCATCGGCACCGGGGTGATCTACACCGTCGGCGCGAAAAACGTCGGCGAGCAGGACCCGAACAAGATCGACGCCTCCCTTGCCTACGGCTTCTACACCCTGCTCGCGGCCCAGCAATACGACCCGAGCATCAACCCGAAAGACTTCTACACCGACAAGGCCCTGCCGCTGTTCGAACAGGCGCGCACCAGTTGCCTGGCAGCGCTGGTCAGTGACGTGGTGGGCGTCGGCCTGACCCCGGCCAATGCGAAAAAGGACTACCAGGGCGACCAGCTCGCGGCGTGGCAGAAGCAGGTGTCCTACCCGACCCTGAAACTGGCGCAGCCGATCTTTATCGGCACCGGCGCCGAGGACAAAACCCCCGCCGCCGCAACCCAGGTGGCCCTGATGCAGGACGCCTGCAAAACCGGCTCGGTGGTCGAGGGCCACCTGTACAAGGGCCTGGGTCATAGCGAGACGGTCAACGCGTCGCTCAAGGACTCGGTGCCCTTCGCCCGCAAAGTCATCAACGACCAGCCTGTCACCCCCATCTGCAACCCCAGCGTGCAGTAAGCCGGAGCCACGCCCATGAGCATCGAATTCTTCACCCGCCTGCCGCTGCACGGCGAAACCCAATTCCTCCCCGGCGACCCACGCAACCGTGGCGACTGGCACCGTGGCGGCCCGAGCACCGGCGCCGTTTCCGGGTTCAGCGTCGGCGATCATTTCAGCTACATCGACTACCTCGGACAGATCGCCCGGGCCGCCGAGATCAACGGCTTTGGCGGCGCGCTGATGGTCAACGCACCGACCGGCGAAGAGCCGTGGACGGTCTGCTCGCTGCTGGCCCGCGAGACCCGCACCCTGCAGTTCGTCACCGCCTTCCAGCCCTATCACTACACGCCCTGGGTGGCGGTCCAGCAGGCCGCGACCTACCAGCGCGCCACCGGCAACCGGCTGGTGTGGAACATCATCAATGGCGGCTCGGACGTGATCCAGCGCCAGGTCGGCGACTTCAGCGATCACGATGAGCGCTATGCGCGCGCCACCGAGTTCATGGACGTGGTCAGGGGTTATTGGCACAACGAAAACTTCCACTACGACGGGCGCTTCTACAAGGCCGAGGGCGGTGGTCTGCGCGGGCCGCTGAAGAAGGCGCAACTGCCGCTGATCTGCACCGCCGGCTCGTCGATCGCCGCCCGCGAATTCGCCGCCAGGCACGCGGATTTCTACCTGATGCGCGCCGAGCATCCGGATGAAATCGCCGCGCTGATCGCCGACATTCGCCAGCGCGCGCTCAAGCACGGACGCACGGATATTCGCTTCGGCCTGTCGATCGATGTGATCACCCGCGAGACCGAGGAACTGGCGCGCACCGAGGCCAAGCGCTTCTTCGACGAAGGCATCGCCAAGGGCGCGGTCAAGGCCGTGGCCGCCCATGCCGGGCTGCGCACCGCACGCAAGCTGAGCTACGAGACCGGGTTTGCCGAGAAAACCGAGACCCAGTCGTTCGAGGATTTTTTCATCCACCCCAACGTCTGGACCGGCTTCGGCTACATCGGCATTCCGCCGGGCTGCGCGCTGGTGGGCAGCTACGACAACGTGGTGGCGCGGATTCGCGAGTACAACGCGCTGGGCATCGACCTGTTCTTCCTCGCCGGCTACCCGCACCTGGAAGAAGCCTATCGCCTCGGCGAGCACATCCTGCCGCACTTTCGCGGCGAGCGCGTGGCGCTGGAACGCAGCGCCGAGCCGCTCGCCGCGCTGCACTCGGCCAATGGAGCCTGAGCCCATGAGCGACCATCACTCACTGCTGAGCCGCCGGGATTTTCTCGGCCACAGCGCCCTGCTCGGCGGCGGCCTGCTGCTGGGCGGTGGGTTGCTGGCCGGTTGCGGCCCGGCCAGCGAGACCCCGGCAGCGCCTGGCGCCAGCGACCAACCGCGTTATGGCGGACGCCTGCGCCTGGGCATTCTCGATGGCAACCAGAGCGGCAACCTCGACGCCCATAAACCCATCGGCAGCGGTATCGTCCGTGGCTTCGCCCTGTACAGCAAACTCTGGGAGTGGGACGAGCAGATGCAGCCGCGCCTGGCCCTCGCCGAGTTCGCCGAGCCGAATGCCGACGCCAGCAGCTGGACCCTGCGCCTGCGTCCGGATCTCGAATTTCACCACGGCAAGACCATCGATGCCGACGACCTGATCTTCTCGATCCGCCGCCTCACCGATCCACAGCTCGCCTCGCCCTACGCCGCGTTGCTGCACTGGGTCGACCGGGACAACCTGGTCAAGCTCGACAACCGCACCGTGCGCCTGAACTTCCGCGAAGGCCGCAGCTACATGCCGCTGGCGGAGACCTGGGTCAACTTCGGCGGCATTGTCCCGGTGGACTATCACCCGGTCTCCAACCCGGTGGGCGCCGGGCCTTACAAGCTGAAGAGCTTCACCCCCGGCCAGCGCTCGCTGTTCACCCGCTTCGAGAATTACTACAAGGAGGGCAAGCCGTACGCCGACGAGCTGGAAATCATCGACTTCAAGGACCAGGTCTCGCGCCTCGCCGCCCTGCGCGCCGGGCAGATCGACATGGCCAACGTGATGCCCACCGAACAGCTGCAAGTGCTGCAAGGCGACCCGCGCCTCAAGGTGCTGAAATCGGTGACCGGCAACTGGCTGTCGTTCGACATGAACCTCGACAAACCGCCGTTCAACGACCCACGGGTGCGCGAGGCGTTTCGCCTGCTGGCCGACCGCGAGGAGCTGGTGCGCCGTGCCCTCAACGGTCAGGGCCGAGTGGCCAACGATCTGTACGCACCGAGCGACCCGACCTTCAACCACAGCCTCGGCCCGCGCCCCCACGATCCGCAGCGCGCCGCGCAACTGCTCAAGGAAGCCGGCCAGGAAAACCTCGAACTGGAACTGGTGACCACTCCGGGACCGGGGCTGACGTCGGCACTGGTCCTGGCCGAACAGGCCAAGCGCATCGGCGTCACCCTCAAGGTCAAGCAGGTCGACCTGGCGACCTTCCAGGGACCGCTGCGCAACGACTGGACCCTGAGCACCGGCGGCAGCATCGGCGCGCCGTTCCTCGCCAGTGCAATCCACACCGACGCGCCGTTTGCGGTGGCCAACAAGACCCACTTCAACGACCCGCACTTCAGCGAACTGTTCCTGCAAGCCATGGCCCAGCCCGACCTCGGCAAGCGCACGGCGCTGGTGCATCAGGTGCAGCAGATCCAGTACGAGCGCGGCGGCATGTTGATCTGGGGCTATGCCGATTTGCTCGACAGCGTCTCGACCCGGGTCGGCGGCGCGGCGGCGGAAGAATCGCTGTTCAGCACCTGGCGGTTCGAGCGGTTGTGGTTGAACGACACCGCATAACCCCCCTGTAGGAGCCGGCTTGCCGGCGAAGAAGTTGATGCGGTGTGGCTGATGGCCTCATCGCTGGCAAGCCAGCTCCTACAGGTTTCGTGTTGATCACAAATCCTGAGGAGCCCGTAAACCCTGTAGGAGCCGGCTTGCCGGCGAAGCAGTTGATGCGGTGTGGCTGATGGCCTCATCGCTGGCAAGCCAGCTCCTACAGGTTTTGTGTTGATCACAAATCCTGAGGAGCCCGTAAACCCTGTAGGAGCCGGCTTGCCGGCGAAGAAGTTGATGCGGTGTGGCTGATGGCCTCATCGCTGGCAAGCCAGCTCCTACAGGTTTTGTGTTGATCACAAATCCCGTGGTGCCTGCAAAACCTTGTAGGAGCCGGCTTGCCGGCGAAGAAGTTGATGTGGTGTGGCTGATGGCCTCATCGCTGGCAAGCCAGCTCCTACAGCGATGGCGGTAGACCAGTCACTACAGATTTTTTCCCTATTCCCGATTTTCTTCCGAGGCCCATGCCCCATGCCCTCTATCGCCTTTCGTTTGCCCTTGAAACCCTCCGCGCTGGCCGTGGCGGTGGTGTCCGCCCTGGCCCTGCCAGCGTTCGCCGCCGACACCCAACTGCAAACCGTCACCGTCCAGGCCAGTGCCAGCGACAAAGAAGACGACGCCCTGCCCACCCGGCCATCGACCTCGGTGTATGGCGGCACTGAAACCACCATCATCGACACCCCGCGCTCGATCAGCCAGATCAACACCGAACAACTGGCCAACGACCCAATCCGCAGTGCCGACGACCTGGTCAAATACGCCCCCGGCATCACCCGCGGTGGCGGGCAGAATGCCGGGATCGCTCCGCAATTCCGCGCCCAGGGCTCGGAAGTGTTCCAGGACGGCCAACGCGCCTATGGCGTGCGCCACCCGGCCAACTTCAACGCCTACGAGGGCGCCGACATCGTCGCCGGGCCGTCCTCGGTGACTTACGGCTCGGTGAGCGGCAGCGGTGGCTACGTCAACTACCTGAGCAAGAAGCCCAATTTCAACGAGTTCAAGACCCGTCTCAGCGGCGAACTGGGCAGTTGGATACCGGATGGCGAGTCCCGCGATTCGAGCAAGTTCAGCATCGACAACACCGGGCCGATTGCCGACAACCTGGCCTACCGGGTGAGCATCACCAAGCAGCGCCAGGAGGATTTCTACGACAACGTCGACAACAACTTCGACGCCTTCTACGGCGCCCTGGCCTGGCGCAACGACGACGTGCGGGTCGACTGGAACGCCGCCTACGACGATTACTACGACTACAACATTACCCACGGCTGGAACCGCGCCAACCAGGAGCTGGTGGATCACGGCAAGTACTACGCCGGGCGCGCCACACCGATCATCCAGAACGGCAGCACCCTGTGGTCACCGGTGCTGGCCTCCGGCGCGGCGGATGCGCCGACCCTCGGCTGGGTCAAGCGCCAACGCAACGCCCAGGGCCAGTACAGCGTGGTCGATGGCAGTTTCCAGAACGCCTCGCCCAACACCCAGGCCAACCCCGGCACCCTGCGCGGCTGGGTCTATGACCCGAACCTGGCTGGCAATGGCTTGAAGTCGCTGTCGTCGCAAACCGGCCAGCGCGATGAGGACGAGAGCAGCTCGCGACGCTTCACCACTCAACTGCATGTCGAGGCCGACCTGACCCCGACCATCACCCTGGCCAACAGCACCTTCTACCAGCGCTCGCGGGACAACACCGATGCGGTCGGTGCGTTCCAGGTGCAGTCCAAGGACAACCTGTTCGACAACCGCTTCGAATTCCGCTCGCGCAATGAAGTGAATCTCGGTGGCTGGACCCTCAGCGACGAGAGCAATACCGGATTGATTTACCGCCGCGAATTCAACCAGTCGATTGCCGCCAACAACAGCTTCGGTTCGACCATCAACGCCTACGACCTGACCCAGGACCCGTCGGGAAAAAACCCCGGCGACCTGCTCGGCCTCGACAACCGCAACCCGGCCGGCGGCAATGGCGCATGGATCGGCCAGCCCGGCGTCCCGCAGTTCTCGAACTACTACGGCTGGCTCAACCTGCCGCCGATGTACCCGGCCGGGCACGGCCTGTACGCCGAGTCGGTGGCGCCCTACACCGCCGAAAGCACCTGGACCACCCAGACTCTGTTCAGCCAGCACAACCTGAAGTTCGGTGATCGCATCGGCTTGAATATCGGCGCCAGCCGCAGCTGGATCGACGCCGAGATCGAAAACCCGTTCGTCCTCGCCGGCGGCAATCCGCGCAAGGACAGCGACAACTACCGGCTGTTCTCCTTCCAGGTCAGCCCCTACGTCAAGCCCACGGAAAACAGCACCCTGTACTACACCTTCGACCGCTCGCTGGCGGTCAACACCGGGTTCTTCTCCAACGGCCTCGGCTGGGGCAGCGGCGCCGGCGCCAACCAGCTCAACCCGCTGGCCTTCGAAAGCCTCAGCGTGCTGCATGAAGTGGGGCTGAAAGTCGAAGCCGTGCCCGATCAACTGTTCATGACCCTGGCCGCGTTCAAGCAGGAGCGCGATCAGTCACCCGACAGCAATAACAACATCGCACGCCTGGTGATCAAGGGCGTCGAGTCGAGCATTCGCTACCAGCCGGACGACCACCTGCGCAGTGCCCTGAACCTGACCAAGCTCACCGCCTACAACGAGTTCACCAGCCAGAGCGGCTTCGCCTCGGCCGGTTTCATCCCCGACAACGGCACCGTGTTCGGCGACAACAACAGCCTCAACCAGCGCCCGTCCGGACGCTTCGATGCGGTGCAGATTCCCGAATACACCGCCAGCGGCTATGTCGACTACCGCTTTGATTCCGGCTTCGGCGCCGAACTGTCCGGCTGGTGGACCAGCAGCTGGTACCTGAACCTGAGCAAGACGGTGAAGGTCCCCGACGAATACAACCTCGACCTTGCCCTGTACTACCGCCAGCCACAGTGGAGCACCACCCTGCGGGTGCTCAACCTCACCGACGAACTGAACTTCGTCAGCGGCCTGGCCGGCTCCACCAATACCTTCCTGCAACCCATGCCTGGCCGCACCGTGCTGGCCCAGGTCGATTACCAATTCTGAGTTCACTCTGGAGACTTGCTATGTCCATCGAATTTGTCGGCATGATTTTCCCCCGCCAGTGGTCCGAGACCCGAGGCGTGCGCAGCGCCGACTTCGACCTGCCGTTTATCCGTCATCATGCCCGCGCCCACGAGCAGGCCGGCTTTGACCGGGTACTGATCGCCAGCGGCCCGGGCAGTGCCGACAGCCTGCAGATTGCTGCCTACGCCGCCGCCCACACCGAGCGCCTGGGCTTCATGATCGCCCATCGCCCGGCCCTGACCGCGCCCACCGTCGCCGCACGGGCCTTCGCCACCCTTGATCACACCACTGGCGGCGGGCGCATCCGTCTGCACGCGATCACCGGGATCACCGCCGAGCCGCAGGAAGGCGACACCCTGCTGGACAAGACCGCGCGTTACCGGCGCACCGATGAGTACCTGGAAATCGTGCGCCGGACCTGGACCGCCGAAGAGCCGTTCGACTTCGAGGGTGAGTACTTCAACATCAAGGGCGCGTTCTCGCCGGTCAAGCCGCTGCAGCAGCCGCACATTCCGATTTCCTTTGGCGGGTCGTCGGATATCGCCTATCAGATCGCGGTCAAGCATGCGGATTTGTATGCCTTGTGGGGCGAGCCGTTGAGTGGCGTCGCCGAGCAGATCGCCAAGCTCAAGGCCGCTGCACGCGCCGCCGGAGTGCAGGCACCACGGGTGAGTCTGTCGGTGCGTTTGATCCTCGGCGCCACCGAGGAACTGGCGTGGCAGCGCGCCGAGCAGATTCTGCAGCAGATCAAGGCCAACCCGCAGTTCGCCGCCGGCAGCCCCTGGCAAAAACGCCTCAAGGGCACCGGCTCCGAACGCCTGCTGGCCGCGGCCGCCCAAGGCGATCGCCACGACCGCGCCCTGTGGATGCCCACCGCCACCGCCGTCGGCGCCTACGGCGACACCACAGCCCTGGTCGGCACCCCGGAAACCGTGGCCCAGGCGCTGCTGGATTACGTCGACCTGGGTGTTACCACGTTTCTTAATCGTGGCTATGACCCGCTGTACGACACGGTTGACTACGGGCGCTGGATCATTCCGGCAGTGCGCGAGGAAGCGCAACGGCGCAGTGCTCGCAAGGCGGTGGTCATTTCGTGATTGAGGACTGACGGATTACCTATCCACTCCCACGGTAACGCCCACTGTAGGAGCAGCCGGTCGACGCTCGAATGCTCGCGATGTTCGCCACCGATGATGCAGCTAACCTGGATGTACGCGGTGTTCTCAGGTTTTTCGCTGCGATGCGGCGACCCGACAAGCCAGCTCCTACACAGGGCTCGGCTGTCAGCTAGATACTCATCACCATCTGCCCACTATCAATGCGCAATTCCACCCCATTGATCGCCCTGGCCTCGTCACTGGCCAGGAACACCACGCTGGCCGCCACGTCCTCCGGTCGGCACATGCGGTTCATCGGGTCGCTGTCGATGGTCAGACGGTCCGGATCGACGCCCTGGGGAAATCCGCCGCGGGTCATGTCGGTGAGTACCCCATCCGGGTGCAGGGTGTTGCAACGGATGCGGTACTTGCGCCGGCGACACAACACCGCCACCGAACGCGACAAGGCCGCCACCGCGCCCTTGGAAGCACTGTAGGCCAGGTAATCGTCACGTCCGGCCAAGGCCGCGATAGACGACAGGTTGATGATCGACCCTCCACTGCCCTTCATCAACGCGATGCCTTCACGACAGCCGAGGAACACACTGTCGGCGTTGACCCGCAGCATCTTGTGCCAGTCGGCCAGGCTGGTCTCTTCGAGACTGCCGCAGATCAGGATCCCGGCGTTGTTGACCAGGATATCCAGGCGTCCGTAGTGCTCGCGCAGATGGCCGATCACTTCGCGCCACTGCTCTTCGCTGCTGACGTCGTGACGGATAAAAGCCACCGCCGCGCCGAGTTCGGCGGCCAGGGCCTGACCGGCTTCGACGTCAAGGTCGCTGATCAACACCCGTGCGCCTTCGGCCACCAACTTGCGCACGCTGGCGGCGCCGATGCCCCTGGCGCCGCCAGTGACCAGCGCCACCTTGCCGTGGACCCGGCCGTTGCTGTTGTTTGAATCGGTCATGGTGTCATCTCATGTGCGTGGGTCGCGGGGGATGGCTGAGCGGCGCGGGCCACGCTGGCCCCGGCGCGTCTGCCGGAAAACACACAGTCGGCCAGGGACAGGCCGCTGATGTACAGGTGCGAAGGGATGCCCAAGGCCGTGCGCCCGGCCGCGTACAGACCAGCAATCGCCTGGCCCTGGGCGTCCAGCACGGCACCACTGTCCTCGTCCACGCGCAGGCCACCGAGGGTCAATGCGCCGAGCGGAAACACCGGGTTGGTCACGGAAATGTCACAGGCGTAGAACGGCCCCTGTTCCAGCACCTGACGTCCGCCTTCGGACTTGCCGAACGGCTCCGGCGCCTCGCCACGGGCGGCCGCGTTGGCGGCCAGCACCGCAGCGCGCAGCGCGTTCGAATCCATCCCGGTGGCGTTGGCCAACTCACTCAGGTTGTTGCCCTTGCGCACCTTGAACAGCATCAGCGCCAACGCCGGAAAACTCTGGAACCACCAGTAGCCACCAAACAACGCCTCGCGGATCGCTTTTTTGCGCAACGGCGCATCCAGCACCAGCCAGGCCTTGCCGCCCTGCTCTTCCATCAACGGCTGACCGAGGGTGGCGCCATAGACTTCTTCGTTGCAGAAGCGCTGGCCCTGGCGGTTGACCACGATGCCCTTGTGCCAACTGTAGGGCGGATTGAGAAAGCGCCACGCCGAGACCCGCTCAAGCCCCGTGCCCTGGCCGCCGACACTGGCCCCCAGGCGCAGGCCGCTGCCATCGCAACCGGTGGCGCCAACCTTGAAGTTGCGGCGGAATTTCGGTGCGTGCTGTTCGAGCATCTGCCGATTGAAAATGAAACCGCCGGTGCTCAGGATCACCCCGTTACGCGCCCGTACTCGGCGCGGCCGGGCGTACTCCTGTTCGAGCTGGCAGATTTTTTTTCGCAGCTTATTGCAGTAGCCCGGGGCAAAGTTCTGCAGGCGTTCGGCGCGGGCTGCCAGGCGGGCATGCAATTGCGCCTCGCGACTGCCCTCGGCCAGGCACCAGAACTCGACACCCAACACCCGCCCCTGTGGATCCACCACCAGTCGCCGTGCCGCCGCTTGCAACAGCGGTCGCACGCCCGCCTTCAGACACGCCGACTTGAGATGGGCATACAACACCGCGCCACCCTGGCCCTTGCCCACGGTGCGATGGCCGCGGGGCGCCGGCGGCAGCGGACCGCCATGGCTCGGCACCAATTCGTTACCCGAGTAGTAGAGGAAGTAACCATCGGACGGATAGGAGGTCTTGCCCCCACCCGGCGGCATCTGGTGGGCATAGGGGGCGCCATGGCTCTCCAGCCATTGCAGGTTGCCCACACTGTCGGCACAGAAGCGCCGCAGGGTGTCGTCGCTGACTACATTCTGCGTTTCGTGCTTGAGGTAGTCGAACATGGCTTCGGGGCTGTCGTTGAAACCAGCCGCCTGCTGATGACGGGTACCGCCACCGGCATACACCACCCCGCCGCTCTTGGCACTGGCACCGCCGCCGGTGAAGCGGTCGGCGACCATGACGTCGGCGCCCCGGGCACATGCCTCAAGGGCAGCGCAGGCACCGGCCGCGCCCCAGCCCACCACCAGCACATCGCACATTTGATCCCAGGCGACGCTGCTGCTGTCGGCCACTTGCAAGGCCGGCAGCACCTCGGTGGCCGGAAGATTTTCGGACATCGACATGGTGCCTCCTAGTCCTGGCGAGCCAGGTGATTGGCGGCAACGTAGCCGAAGGTCATGGCCGGCCCGAGGGTGCCACCGGCGCCCGGATAGCTGGTGCCCATGACCGACGCCGAGCAGTTGCCGATCGCATACAGGCCAGCGATGGCGCTGCCGTCATCGCGCACCACCTGGGCGTGTTCGTTGGTCAGCAGGCCACCTTTGGTACCGATGTCGCCGGCATCCAGGCGCATCGCGTAGAACGGGCCTTTGCGCAGCGGTGCCAGGCATGGATTGGGCTTGACGTTGCTGTCACCGTAGTAACGGTCGAAGACGTTGCCGCCGCGGCCGAAGTCGAGGTCGACACCGGAACTGGCGTAGTCGTTGATCTTCACCGCGGTGGCTTCCAGGCCGGCCGGGTCGACGCCAATCTGCCGCGCCAGGCCCTCGAGGGTCTCGGCCTTCCAGTACAGCTTGTTCAGCCATTCCTTGCGCAGGCGACTGTCGGGCACTACCTGGCCTGGCATCAGCGGGCCCATGGCGTAGTTGAAGCGGAAATGCGCGTCGAAGATCACCCAGGCCGGTACCGATTTGCCGCCGGTCCTGCTGTCGTCCTTGTACATCGCGTCGACGAATTCCAGGTACGGCGCCGCTTCGTTGACGAAGCGCCGGCCCTGGCTGTTGACCACGATCGCACCAGGAAATGCCCGCTCGGCGAAGATCCCCCGAGGTTTGTCTTCACCGGGCACCGCAATGGTCGGCGCCCACCAGGCCCAGTCGAGCAAGGCGGTGGCGGCGCCCTGTTGCATGCCGGCGGTGAGGGCCGCACCGGTGTTGTTGCCCGGTGGCGTGGCGCTCCAGGCCTGGCGATTGGGCTTGGGCAGGTACTGGTCACGCAGGGTCTGGTTCTGCTCGAAACCGCCCGAGGCGAGGATCACCCCACGGCGCGCGTACAGTTGGCGCTCGGTACCGGCCTGTTGCACGGTGATCCCGGTGACCCGGCCGTTGTCGCTGATCAACCCGCAGAAATCGGTGTTGAGCCACAGCGGCACATGGCGATCCATCAGCGAGCGGCGCAGCGAGGCCACCAGCGAACTGCCCAGAGACGCGCGGCGATCCATCTTGCTCTTACTCTTGCGCCGCCATTTGAAGTCCAGCTTGTAGCGCAACATCAGTTTCATGATCAGCAGGCGCCAACCGAAACTGCGGGCCATGGCCTTGTGCGCGTCCCGGGCGGTCCAGGAGATGCAGCCCATCAGCAAGGTTGAGGGCGATGGCTTGCGCAGATTGGCCAGTTCATCACCCAGCAGACTGGTGTCGAACAGTTCCGGGTCGAGGGTACGTCCACCGGCCAGGGCGCCTGGCAGGTGCGGGTAATAATCGGGGTACTTGGCCGCCACGGCATAACGTACCCGGCTGGTGCGGGTCAGCGCTTCGATCATCTTCGGCGCGTTGTCCAGGTAGGCCCGCAGGCGCACTTCATCGACATGCTCGCCGGCCGCTGCCTTGAGGTAGGTCAGCGCGGTGGCGTAGCTGTCGTTGCCGCTGATGCGCGCAAAGTAGTGGTTGTTGGGGATCCAGATACCGCCCCCGGAAATCGCCGAGGTGCCGCCATACTGGTTGCTTTTTTCCACCACCAGGACGCTTAGCCCCTGATCGGCGAGGAACACCGCCGAGGTCATCGCACCGGCGCCCGAACCGACGACGATCACGTCGTACTGGGCCTGAGACTGAACTTGAGCCGTCATTGTTGTTATGCCATTAGCTGAGGTCAGGAAGAACCGCCGACGACGCAGCGGGTGCGCTGGCGGAGTGCACCCCATGATCAGGGGTGCGGGGGGAAGGGTTCATCGTCAATCCGGACTAGGGGGACCTGCGCCACAGATCTGTAGGAGCTGGCTTGCCAGCGAACCAGAGACCTCGGTATGTCAGACACACCGCCTTCGCCGGCAAGCCGGCTCCTACGGGGTCATGCGTCGCACATCTCTCCAGCGACCATCACAGATCCGTAGGAGCTGGCTTGCCAGCGAACCAGAGACCTCGGTATGTCAGACACACCGTCTTCGCCGGCAAGCCGGCTCCTACGGGGTCAGTCACAGATCTGTAGGAGCTGGCTTGCCAGCGAACCAGACACCTCGGTATGTCAGACACACCGCCTTCGCCGGCAAACCGGCTCCTACGGGGTCATGCGTCGCACCTCTCTCCAGCGACCGCCACAGATCCGTAGGAGCTGGCTTGCCAGCGAACCAGAGACCTCGGTATATCAGACACACCGCCTTCGCCGGCAAGCCGGCTCCTACGGGGTCATGCGTCGCACATCTCTCCAGCGACCGCCACAGATCCGTAGGAGCTGGCTTGCCAGCGAACCAGAGACCTCGGTACATCAGACACACCGCCTTCGCCGGCAAGCCGGCTCCTACGGGGTCATGCGTCGCACATCTCTCCAGCGACCATCACAGATCCGTAGGAGCTGGCTTGCCAGCGAACCAGAGACCTCGGTATGTCAGACACACCGTCTTCGCCGGCAAGCCGGCTCCTACGGGGTCAGTCACAGATCTGTAGGAGCTGGCTTGCCAGCGAACCAGACACCTCGGTATGTCAGACACACCGCCTTCGCCGGCAAGCCGGCTCCTACGGGGTCAGTCACAGATCTGTAGGAGCTGGCTTGCCAGCGAACCAGAGACCTCGGTATGTCAGACACACCGCCTTCGCCGGCAAGCCGGCTCCTACGGGGTCATGCGTCGCACCTCTCTCCAGCGACCGCCACAGATCCGTAGGAGCTGGCTTGCCAGCGAACCAGAGACCTCGGTACATCAGACACACCGCCTTCGCCGGCAAGCCGGCTCCTACAGCAGCGATGAGGCCAGCCCCTCCACCACAGGAACAGGGGATTACACCCTGGCCCTCCTGGCCGCCCACGGATGGGCCTGTTCCAGTTGTGCGGCCAGGCGCAGCAGAACGTCTTCGCCGCCCAGGCGTGCGGTGAACATCATGCCCACCGGCAGGCCGCTGTCGCTTTGCCCCAGCGGCAGGGAGATCGCCGGTTGGCCGCTGACGTTGGCCAGCACGGTGAAGCCGGCGCTGCCCATGGCGTGGTGGGCGTAGCTGTCCCAGGGTTGGTCGAGGGACAGCAGGCCGAGTTTCGGGGTCAGGCTGCCGGTGACCGGCGACAGGATCACATCATAACGTTCGAAGTGCTGCTCCATGGTCGCGCCGATGCTTTCGAACGACTGCCGTGCGCGGTACAGGTCGACGCCGCTGCTGCCTTTCGAGCGTTGCAGATTGACCAGGGTGATCTGCTCCAGGTCCTGGGCCGTGGCTTCGCGACCGAGGACTTGCTGACGCTCCTCGATCAGGCTGCGCAAGGCGGTGCCGATGACCATGCCGTGGGCGCCGAACAGCTGGCGTGGATCGACGTTCAACGTCAGCTCGTCGAGCTCATGCCCCAGGGCCTGCAACTGTTTGATGGTCTGCTCCAGGGTCGCGGCAATCGCCGGTTCCAGCGGCGCGCCGGTCAGCGACTGGCGGACCACCGCGACCCGCAACTTGCCCGGCTCGCGCTGCAGCTCTTCGACATACGGCCGCGCCAGCGGTGGCACCCAGTAGGCGCTGCCCGCTTCGTGGCCCTGCCCGGCATCGAGGAACAGCGCGGTATCACGCACCGAGCGTGAGACCACGTTGGCCACGCTGGCACCGAACCAGCCCTCGAAATGCGACGGCCCGCTGGGGGTGCGATAGCGGCTCGGCTTGAGGCCAACCAGGCCGCAATAGGATGCCGGGATACGGATCGAGCCGCCGCCATCGGTGGCGTGGGCCACCGGCACAATCCCCGCCGCCACCGCCGCGGCAGCGCCACCGGACGAACCGCCGGCGCTCATGGCCAGGTCCCACGGGTTGCGGGTCTGGCCCCAGGCCAGGGATTCGGTGGTGGTGGTCAGGCCGAACTCCGGGCAGGTGGTCTTGCCGAACGGCACCGCACCGGCTTGCTCGTAACGGGCGATCAGGGTGCTGGTGCGGGTCGCCGGGGGTGAGTCCTTGAACATCCGGCTGCCGTTGCTGGTGACCGTGCCCTGCAATCCGGTATTGAGGTCCTTGATCAGCAGCGGCACCCCGGCCAGGGCGCCCTGGCTCAGGGTCCCGGCGGCGCGGCGGCGGGCGAGCAAATCGCGGGCGTAGGCCTCGTGCAGCATGTTCACCGCATTGACCCTGGGATTGACCTCGTTGTAGCGCGCCAGTGTCGCCGCCAGCAGGTCTTCGGCGCTAAGTTCGCCGCTGCGGATTGCCTGGCTCATGGCCCAGGCGTCCATGGCCTGGTAGTCGCTGGCCGACAGGCCTTGGGCGCGCACGTCGGCGAAGCGTCCCAAGAGACCGACGCCGACAGCGACGGCACCGGCCTTGAGCACACTGCGACGCGGCCAGCCGGGGGTGGAGGGTGGTACTGCGAGTTCTTGGATTTCCATGGAATCGGTCGCGCTCTTTTTATTAGTGATGGGAGTTGCGGTTCAACCAACATTGAAGCGTGTAGACAATTGATCCAGGGCCCGCGCCAGTTGTTCGAGGTCGGCGGCAGCCACGGCGCTGCGTCCGGCATTGGCCGACAGCGCGCCGGTACCGCTGGAAACATTCTCGACCCGCGTGACCATCTCGCGGGTGACCCGCACCTGTTCGGTGATGACCGTGGCAATGGTGTCGACGCTGCGGATCACATCATCGGTGCCGCTGCGGATTTGCGCCACCGACTCGCCAGCCTCATGGGCCAGGTCGACGCCGTCACGCACCCGGCTGACCACCCGCCCCATGCCATCGACCACCGCCAGGGTGCCCTGCTGGATGCGTTGCACGGTGAGGTCGATTTCGCCGATCGAGCTGGCGGTGCGTTGCGCCAGTTGCCGCACTTCGTCGGCGACCACGGCAAACCCCCGCCCTGCCTCACCGGCCCGCGCCGCCTCGATGGCGGCATTGAGCGCCAGCAGGTTGGTCTGCTCGGCAATGCTGCGGATCACCTTGAGCACCTGGCTGATGTCGGCGGAAAATCCTTCAAGCTGGCGAATATGCACGGCAGTGTCGCCGATCAGTGCATCGATGCCGGTCATGCCGTCGGCCATGTCGCGGATGAATCCCTCGCTCTTGCCCGAGCGCCGCGCTGAATGCTGGGTGATGTCCCGGGACACCCCGACCTGACTCTGCACCTGGTCGATCGAACCGGACAAATCCGCCACCGCGCGAAAGATCCCGTGGACCGCGAGCGCCTGCTGCTCGGTGGCGGTCGACGCCAGCTCGGCGGTCTCGGCCATGTGTGCGGCCTCGTGACTGACCCGGCGCACCAACTCGCGCATCTGCGAAATCAGGCCGTTGAGGCTGTCACGCATCTGCGCAATATCGCCCAGCATCAGGGCAAACTCGTCGCGGCCCTTGATCTCGATCGGTTGCAACAGATCGCCACCGGCAATCGCCCGTACACTGGCACCGGCCTGGGCGAAGGCACGCTTGAGCCGACGCAGGGTGGAAAACGCGGTGAGGCTCCCCAGTAGACCACCGACCACGGCCAGCACCAGATACGCCAGCAAGGTCGCCCGATAACGTTGCTGCGCCGCCTCGTAGGCCTGCGCGGCGCTGGCTTTCTGCAGCGCCTGCAACTTGCCCAGTTCGATCACCGCAGCAGTGCCCTCGGGCTCGGCCATGCGCAGGAACGACAGGATCCCCGACAGACGAAAATCGCCGGCACGCAGGGACTCCATGAGAATCGCCAATTCTTCCAGCCAGGCGCGATAGTGCTGATCGAAAGCTTCGGCCGCCTGCAACTCGGCAGCGCTCAACTCACGCTGGCGATAGCTGGCCCAGGTCGCCGCCAGTGCCAGGTTATTGCTTTCGATCGCCGCCAGGGTGGCTTCCACCGGCCGGTCAAACGCCGCCACCAGCGGCCCATCCGGATCGTGCTGGACCGCCAGCAACGCCTGGCGCCGACTCTCGTCGAGGCGATGCTGGAGATCGCCGAACAGCAGCAGCGTCGCCAGGTTGTCCTCGTTGATGGCCCGCAAACTGTCGCGCGCCTGTTGCAAGCCATAGGCTCCCAACAGCACCGCGAAGACGAACAGCAGCGTCGCCAGCAGCGCCCAGAGCCACAGGCGCTGGGCGATGGTGATTGCCTTGAACATGGTCAATGGCCTGTCTCAAGCAGCCCCGGGGCTGCAATCAGTCGGAGGTGACCCCGGCCAGCATCGCCGCCAGGTAGTGCTCGCCATAGGGCGGCAACAGGCCCCACTCGCGACGCGGGTCGTGGGCCGGGGCCTTGAACACCGTGCGCAGATGACTGAACTGGAGAAAACCTTCGCGGCCATGGTAATGCCCCATGCCGGAAGCACCGATGCCGCCGAACGGCGCATCGTGCAGGGCCGCATGCATCATCACCTCGTTGATGGTCACCCCGCCGGACAGGGTCTGCTCCAGCACCTGGCGCTGCTCGGCCTGATCCTCGCCGAAGTAGTACAGCGCCAGCGGCCGTGGCCGGCTGTTGATCTGCGCGATGACCTGGTCGAGGTCGTCGTAACTCAGCACCACCATGGCCGGGCCGAAGATTTCCTCGTGCATGATCTTGCTGTCCTCTGGCGGATCCACCACCACTCGCAGCGGCCGGCGCCGGTCTTCGTTGTCCACCGCCAACACTTCGGGCAGGCATTCGATACGCGCACCCCGACCTTCGGCGTCAGCCACCAGGCCTTCGACGCGATCCAGATGACGCTGATTGACCACCGCCACCACATCCGGATTGCCGGCAACTGTCGGATTGAGGTCGCGATAGGCACCGCGCAAGGCCGCGAGGAAATCCTCAAGGCGCGCCTTGGGCACGTAGACCAGGTCCGGGTTGATGCAAATCTGTCCGCCATTGCTGGCCTTGCCGGCGGCGATGCTGAAGGCAGCTTTCTCGAGGTCCGCACTGCGCGACACGATCACCGGCGACTTGCCGCCCAGCTCCAGGGTCACCGGCACCAGGTTTTTCGCCGCGTTGGCCATGACCAGTCGCCCGACCGCCGTGCTGCCGGTGAAGACCAGGTGATCGAACGCCTGGCTGCTGAAGGCTTCGCCCAGCTCGGGGCCGCCGTTGACCACTGCCACCACCAACGGGTCGAGGTGTTCAGCGCACAATTTCGCCAGCAGTTCCGCGGTGCGCGGCACCACTTCCGAGGGCTTGAGGATCGCCCGGTTGCCGGCGGCCAATGCCGAGGCCAGCGGGCTGAACAGGGTATAGAGCGGCGCGTTCCAGGTGCCGAGGATGCCCACCGAGCCTTTGCCCTGGTACATCACCCAGGCACGGGCGCCGAGTTGGTCATAGGGGGCGAAGACTTCGCGCGGTTCGTCCTGCATCCACGCGTGCAAATGATCGCGGGCGTATTTGAGCGAGGCCAGGGCACCGAGCACGTCGTTCATCAGCGAGAAACCGGCGGGGCGTCCGCCAAAGTCCTGGTCGATGGCGGTGGTCAATGCCTCGTGATGCTGCACCAGCAGGTCGATCACCTGCTGCAGGCGCTGGCGGCGGGTGTCGGCGCTGACATGGCCGGCGCTGGCAAAGGCGCGTTGCTGTTGCGCCAGCAGGCTGCCCAGGGCCTGTGACGAAGACGTCGCTGAACTCATTGTTATCCCCTTGCAGGTTGGCTCGATGGCCGGTGAGCGCCCGATGCGCCTGATGCCACCCTAGCCGCGTAGCCCCCTGTGCAACCACGTCCAATCGGACGATGCCCCTGCATTGGCGTTAGTCCGTTGAGACGATGTTGAGCCTGCGCAATCGCCCAATACTGGCCATACGAAAATCCCCACCCCATGAGGCCAGTCATGGCAATGCAAAACATCAGTTTCGATCCCCAGGCCTTCCGTGCCGCGCTCGGCACCTTTACCACCGGGGTCACGATCATCACCACCCAGAGCGAAGATGGCTCGCCGGTGGGTATTACCGCCAACAGTTTCAATTCGGTGTCGCTGAATCCGCCGCTGGTGCTGTGGAGCCTGTCCAAGCAGGCGCGCAGCCTGCCGGTGTTCAGCAACGGCAAGCACTGGAACGTGCATGTGCTGTCCACCGAACAGGAAACCCTGTCGGGCCGTTTCGCCACCCAGGGCGAGGACAAGTTTGCCGAGATCGAACTGGACAACGGCGTCAGCGAGGCACCCTTGCTGCAGGATTGCACCGCGCGCTTCCAGTGCCGTACAGCCTTCCAGTACGAGGGTGGCGACCACGTGATCTTTGTCGGCGAAGTGCTCGCCTTCGACCACAGCGACCGCGCTCCGCTGGCGTTCCAGAGCGGTCAATACGCCCTGGCCACGCGCAAGCCGCGCAGCGAACTGCGCCTGGCGACCACCCCGCCGCCACCGGAGTGCAGCTACACCGAGGACCTGCTCGGCTACCTGCTGGGGCGTGCGCACTATCAGGCGCTGAACGCCTTGCGCCAGTTGCTCAACAGCCAGCAACTGGACGAACAGTCGTTCTTTATCCTGTCGATCCTGTGCATCCGCGACAACATGACCCTCGACGAAATCAACACCTTCGTCACCTACACCGGCCGCGAGGTGACCCTGGCGAGCATGCGCTTCCTCGAGCGCCAGCGCCTGGTGGCGTTCGAGGGCAGCAGCGAGGCGTTGCGCTTTGTGCTCACCGCCCAGGGCCGCGAAGTCTCGGTGCATCAGTTGGCATTGGCCAAGGCGGTGGAGGAAGACCTCTCAAGCAAACTCGGCGCCGCCGACGCGCAAGCCTTGAAAGTCCTGCTCAAACGTCTGATCTCGGTCAGTGACCCTGGCCTGCCCGACCTGTGGGCGCCGCGATGACCGTGCACCAGAGCGCGTTGCCTCCCGCCCATGTCGGTTGGCGCAGCCATGGCCTGCTGCTGTTGCTGGCCCTGGTGTTTGCCGACAACTTCGTCGGCCGGCAGATCCTCGCGGTGATGGTCGAGCCGATCAAGGCCGAGTTCGGCGTCGGCGACACCGCCATCGGCCTGATCTCGGGCCTGGCGTTTGCCGCGGTCTATGCGCTGATGGGGCTGCCGGCCGGTCGGCTGGTGGACCGCATGCCGCGGGTGCGCCTGCTGGCGCTGTCCTGCCTGCTCTGGGCACTGGCGACCATGGCCTGCGGCTGGGCCGGCAGTTTCATTGCGTTGGCGGTGGCGCGGATGCTGGTGGCGATCAGCGAGTCGCCGACCACTTCAGCCTCGCTGTCGTTGATCGCCGACCTCTATCCGCCGCAACGGCGCTCGTTCGCCATCAGTTGCTTTACGGCGGCACCGACCTTTTCCTCGATCATCGGCCTGAGCATCGGCGCCTGGGTGGTCGAGCACTACGGCTGGCGCAGCGCGTTCATCGCCCTCGGCCTGCCGGCGCTGGCGTTCTGCACCCTCCTCGCAGGACTGGTTCGCGAGCCGCAGCGCGGACGCTGGGACCTCACGCCACACGCCCCGGCTCACCCGGCGCTGCTCGGGATGGGCGCCGAAGCCCGCAAGCTGTGGGCGTTGCCGGCCTACCGTTGCCTGATCCTCGCCGGCGGCCTGACCACCCTCAGTTCCTATGCGGTGGGCATGTGGAACACCAGTTTTCTGGTGCGCTCCCACGGCCTGTCGCTGCAACACGCCGGCTTGCTGGCGGGGGTGATCTGCGGTATTTCGGCGGGTATTGGCGGACTGTTCAGCGGCTGGCTCAGCGATCGCCTGTGCCGCCGTCATCCGCACTGGCAGGTATCGATCCCGGTGATCGGCCACCTGACCGCCCTGTCGGCGCTGGTCCCCTACCTGCTGTGGTCCGACAGCCTGCTGACGCGCCTGGGCAACGTGCCGATCCCCGCGGCCATGCTGTGGTGCGCGCTGTATTCGTTCTTTGCCGTGTGGTGGGTCGCGCCGTCGTACAACCTGGTGACGCAACTGGTCCCGGCCGCCCGCCGCGGCACCGCCATGGCCTTGCAGACCATCGTCAGCACCCTGCTCGGGGTTGGCGTCGGGCCGCTGCTCACCGGCCTGCTCAGCGACCTGTTGCTGCCGCAATTCGGCCAGCAATCACTGCGCTACGCCCTATTGCTGGTGAACCTGCCGATCCTCTGCGCCGTGCTGCTGTTGATCCGCACCGCCCGCCACGCCGCCCCCTCCCACTATCGCCACGCCGGATAAGCTGCCATGGCCACCCACCTCGCCACCGCCCTGCCCAGCCCCCGCGAGCGCCTGCTCGAGGCCGCCGCCGAACTGTTCGCCGAACACGGCTACCAGGCCATCGGCCTGCGCGACCTGGCCAGCCACCTCGGCCTGCAACCCGGCTCGCTGTACCACCACATCGACAACAAACAGGCGTTGCTGTTCGAGTTGATCGAGAGCGGCCTGAGCGACCTTGTGCAGCACACCAGCCAACGCCTCAAGGGCGCACGCAGCCCTGGCAAACGCCTGGAATTGTTCGTGCGTGGGTTCATGGAGTTTCATGCTGCACAGCCGCACTCACTGAGCTTGATCTGTCGTGAGTTTGCCAATCTGGACGAGGGACAGAAACGCCGCATTGTCGGTTTGAAGGAGCAGTATGCGGCGCTGCTGCGGGGGATCATCGGTGATGCCGAGGGCGGGATGGCTGAGACGGTGATTGGGCTGTTGTTCGGGCAGGGGCATTGGTACAGCGCGGCGGCGAGCGAGGCGCAGATGAGTGAGGGGGTGCGGCGGCTGGTGGGTTTGGCGTGTGCGGTTCGTTCGACTTAGGACTGCGCCCCTGGCCGGCTCAGGGTTTCACCCATGGTTCACCAATACTCAAGGTGATCAAGTACCGCTCTTGCGTGGGATGCCTATAGTCCTTGAATCGATGCACCATCATCATGATCTGGTACTGATCACCGGCTTGCCAGTACGTAGTGCCCCCTCTCCTCACATCACGCAGTTTGGCACGCCATTGTGCGGTGTCGGCGATGGGTGGGGATTCATTGGGCAGCGTGGGAACCCAACCGCCTTGGCGCCACTGCTCCTGAAGATCGAGGGCGACTTTGAGGATGTCGTCGAGCAACAGCGGCTCGATTTGCGGGGACATGCGGATGCTGCCGACCAATCCATCACGGCTAAAACCAACGGTGAAAAAACGTGCTGATGGCGTGGTGAACCCATATTTTCCATGAACGAATCGTAGTCGGGCATCCGTTGCCGGGATGCCGAACGAAATGTGCCCGGGGATAGTTGGACCTATTGACGCACTAGAGCGTTGGCGCATGTTTTCCCAAGGCTCACCCATCACTAACGCAATTTCCTTTTCCGATTGTGCTTCGATGCCCCAGACCAGCAGCCCGAGAATTGCTAAGCCCCAAGCCCCCCGTTGCCAACCAACAGGAAGAAGCAGACTCATCGCACCCCCCCGCCGGCGGAAATATCCCGGATCGCTTGCTCGATTCGGAAGCGATCACCGCCTTGCAGCAGTTGATGAAACTGGGCTGCCGCCCTGAGTACAAAAGCCATGCGTTGCTCGATATTGGACAGGTCGGCCAGTGGATTATTGCCGAAACCGATGGTGCGCCCGTCATCGACGGCGACACACTGGCTGGCGAGGGTCAGCTCGATTGGCTGGGCCGCTCCAGGCAAGAGGTTGGTTACATAGGCCAGGTGATTGCCACGAAGCAGGGCAACCAATAACGGATCGCTATACATCGTTGGCTGCAAGATATTGACCTGTTCGTGTGTGGCAAGATGCTCAACACTCTCCGCAATTC
>NZ_JBVATA010000011.1:0-286183 GCF_057814275.1 Pseudomonas sp. F007
GAGCATTGGAACCACCTGATCCCATCCCGAACTCAGCAGTGAAACGATGCATCGCCGATGGTAGTGTGGGGTTTCCCCATGTGAGAGTAGGTCATCGTCAAGATTAAATTCCGAAACCCCTATCTGCATATGCAGGTAGGGGTTTTGTTTTTGCGCGCGGGAAAGTTGTGGTTCATGATTTCTATGCAACGGCGCAGGGCATGGCTATCATGCGGCCTCATTGTGAGGCGATAGTTGCATGCTGACGTTGTTAAAACTTTTGAAAGACGGTCGATTTCACTCAGGTGAGGCGCTTGGCGCTGCTCTGGGGATCAGTCGCAGTGCTGTCTGGAAGCAGCTCCAGCACCTAGAGGCGGAACTGGGTCTCACTATTCATAAGGTGCGAGGTCGTGGCTACCAGCTTCAGGCTCCTCTGACGCTGCTCGATTCTGCTCGGATCGACGAGCATTCGTCCTTTGAACATTGGCCGGTCCAGGTCTTTGACACCCTTGATTCAACCAACGCTGAAGCCCTGCGGGCTGTTGAGCGTGGTGCGTCGGCTCCCTTTTTAATGCTCGCCGAGCGTCAAACTGCAGGTCGAGGTCGCCGAGGCCGCAAATGGGTCAGCCCATTTGCTGAGAATATCTATTACAGCCTGGTCTTGCGTATTGACGGTGGTATGCGTCAATTGGAGGGGCTGAGCCTGGTTGTAGGCCTTGCTGTGATGCAGACGCTCAGGGAGCTCGGGATCGTGACTGCCGGCTTGAAGTGGCCGAATGATGTATTGGTCGGTGAGAAAAAGATCGCGGGAATATTGCTTGAGTTAGTCGGAGACCCCGCTGACGTGTGTCACGTGGTCTTGGGTGTGGGCATCAATGTCAACATGCGAGAAGCAGACGAGGTGGATCAACAGTGGACCTCAATGCTTCTCGAGGCGGGAAGGGCGTTTGATCGCAATCGATTGGTTGCGCATTTGAGTGGCGTGCTTAGTGAGTACCTGGTGCGTCAACAATCGGAAGGCTTTTCAGCGCTTCAGGCGCAATGGGAGCAGGGCCATCTTTGGCAAGGGCGCTCGGTGTCGCTGATCGCTGGAGTTAATCGTATTGATGGTGTTGTGCTGGGTATCGATGCTCAGGGTGCGTTGCGATTGAAAGTCGATGGCGTGGAAAAAGTATTCAGTGGTGGCGAGCTAAGTCTGAGGCTGCGTGATGATTCTTGAGCTCGATTGTGGGAACAGCTTTATCAAATGGCGAGTCATGCAAGCGGATGCCTTGCAGCTGTTTGCCGAAGGGGTGGTGGACTCTGATCTGGCGTTGCTGCAGAGCTTGCGTGCCTGTGCGGGATTGAATCTGCAGTACTGCCGGTTGGTCAGTGTCAGGACCGCTGATGAGACGGCTGCACTGGTAAATGCGTTGAATGATGCCTTTGGTGTCATCGCAATGTGTGCTGCGCCGGCGCGAGAAATGTCCGGGGTGCACAATGGCTACGAGGAATACCAACGCCTGGGGCTCGATCGGTGGTTGGCGATGCTCGGAGCGCATCACCTGGCCGCTGGGGCGTGCCTGGTGCTCGATTTCGGCACCGCGGTGACGGCGGACTTCATTGCTGTGGATGGTCAGCATCTTGGGGGGTTCATTTGTCCAGGAATGCCTTTGATGCGCCATCAGTTGCGCACACATACCCGACGCATTCGTTACGACGACGTCGCGGCATCCAGGGCGGTGGAGAGCCTGCGGCCTGGTCGCAATACGGTAGAAGCAGTAGAGCGCGGGTGTTCGTTGATGCTCAGGGGCTTCGTGCTGACCCAGCTGGAGCTCGCGCGGGAATATTGGGGGCAGAGCTTCTCGGTCTTCCTCACGGGGGGGGATGCGGATCTGGTGGCAGGCGTAGTGCCTAACGCGCGAGTCGTGCCAGATCTGGTATTTGTAGGTCTGGCCATGGCCTGTCCGTTGTCCTGAGGTGTTCTATGCGCTGGCTGTTTCTGTTGTTGTTGGTTCTCAACGTCTTCTATTACGTCTGGCATCAGCAGGAGGCGCCGTTGCGCGCCAAGGACGTTACCCCGTTGAGCTTATATAAGGGTTCCCAGCAAGATATCCGTTTGTTGAGCGAAACGCCGGATGTAGCTAGCCGTAATGCTGTCAGAGCGTCTGCAGCGGATGAGTCCTGTCTCTATCTGGGAGGCTTTGCGCGCCAGGAGACGGCAAGGGCCGTAGAGGCACGATTGGCGGCGCTCGATATCAAGGTGCAGCAACTTACGACTTCGCTGCCAGATTCGGCAGGATTCTGGATGCAGGTTTCTCCCGAAAGCCGGCGTTTGGCCAATGATTCCGTGCTGATGAACCTTGCTAACGAATTCAATGAGTTAAAACATAAAATAATGCGGTGTGGGGGGGTTGCAACTACTCAATAGGTTGCATAGAATGGCGCCCGCTCCACAGCGAACACCGGAAACGGAAAACGAAGTGAAGCGACGTCAACGCAGCTAAGCTCAGGATTTTAATGAGAAAAATGCTTGACAGAAGGCTAGCATGATGTAAAATGCTGGCTCGCTTAGGAGGGGTTCCCGAGCGGCCAAAGGGATCAGACTGTAAATCTGACGTCTACGACTTCGAAGGTTCGAATCCTTCCCCCTCCACCATTTTTAGCGTGAGCTGCAAGCTTACGCGGGTATAGTTTAGTGGTAGAACCTCAGCCTTCCAAGCTGATGATGCGGGTTCGATTCCCGCTACCCGCTCCAAGTTTGCAGGTTGTGCAAAGTGTTACGCTCTTGTAGCTCAGTTGGTAGAGCACACCCTTGGTAAGGGTGAGGTCAGCGGTTCAAATCCGCTCAAGAGCTCCATATAACAAGGCAGATATGAAAATATCTGCCTTTGTTTTAATGGCTGGCGTCACTTGATTGATTCTTCTCATTAGGGGTGAATTCGATGGCTAAGGAAAAGTTCGAACGTAACAAGCCGCACGTTAACGTAGGTACGATTGGTCACGTAGACCATGGCAAGACCACGCTGACCGCAGCTCTGACTCGTGTCTGCTCCGAGGTTTTCGGTTCTGCCAAGGTTGACTTCGACAAGATCGATAGCGCGCCGGAAGAAAAAGCACGTGGTATCACCATTAACACCGCTCACGTTGAGTATGATTCGGCAGAGCGTCACTACGCTCACGTTGACTGCCCAGGTCACGCCGATTACGTAAAAAACATGATTACCGGTGCGGCGCAGATGGATGGCGCGATTCTGGTTTGCTCGGCCGCTGATGGTCCGATGCCGCAAACCCGTGAGCATATCCTGTTGTCCCGTCAGGTTGGTGTTCCTTACATCGTCGTCTTCCTGAACAAGGCTGACATGGTGGATGATGCCGAGTTGTTAGAGCTGGTCGAGATGGAGGTGCGTGATTTGCTCAGCACTTACGATTTCCCGGGCGACGACACTCCGATCATAATTGGTTCGGCGCTGATGGCGTTGAATGGTCAAGACGACAACGAGATGGGCACAACTGCTGTCAAGAAGTTGGTCGAGACCCTGGATGCTTATATCCCGCAGCCTGAGCGCGCTATTGATAAGCCGTTCCTGATGCCGATTGAAGACGTATTCTCGATCTCTGGTCGTGGTACGGTTGTAACTGGTCGTGTTGAGCGCGGTATTGTTCGCATCCAGGAAGAAGTCGAGATTGTTGGTCTTCGTGACACGGTCAAGACGACTTGCACGGGTGTTGAAATGTTCCGCAAGCTGCTTGATGAAGGTCGTGCTGGTGAAAACTGCGGCGTGTTGCTGCGTGGTACCAAGCGTGATGACGTTGAGCGTGGGCAGGTCCTGGTCAAGCCGGGTACTGTGAAGCCGCACACCAAGTTTGTTGCAGAGGTTTACGTTCTTAGCAAGGAAGAGGGTGGTCGTCACACGCCATTCTTCAAGGGCTACCGTCCTCAGTTCTATTTCCGGACCACTGACGTGACCGGTAACTGCGAGCTGCCGGAAGGCGTTGAAATGGTAATGCCGGGCGATAACATTCAGATGACTGTTACCCTGATCAAGACCATTGCAATGGAAGATGGTCTGCGTTTCGCTATTCGTGAAGGCGGTCGTACCGTCGGCGCAGGCGTCGTAGCCAAAGTAATCGAGTAAGTTGTTGTAATGTCTTTTTCAGGCCGGCATAATGGTCGGCCTGATTTTGTTTTAGGTCAGTAGCTCAATTGGCAGAGCGACGGTCTCCAAAACCGTAGGTTGGGGGTTCGATTCCCTCCTGACCTGCCAGATTCACTCAGTGTGTCTGGCTTTCTTTTCACAGGATCTTCATAGATGACTCCTAAAGCTGAAGCTCAAGGCTCTCGCTTCGATTTGCTCAAGTGGCTAGCAGTGGCTGCTTTGGTGGTTGTAGGCGTCGTTGGCAATCAGTACTACTCTGCTTCGCCGATCCTGTACCGCGTACTCGCTTTGCTTGTCATTGCTGCTGTAGCTGCCTTTGTAGGCCTGCAGACGGCGAAGGGCAAGTCTTTCTTTGTACTGGTTAAGGAAGCTCGCACCGAGATTCGTAAAGTCGTGTGGCCAACTCGCCAAGAAACCACGCAGACCACCTTGATTGTGGTGGCTGTTGTCCTGGTTATGGCGTTGCTGTTGTGGGGGCTCGATTCCCTGCTCGGTTGGCTTGTTTCCTTGATTGTTGGCTAAGGGTGTCCCGTGGCTAAGCGTTGGTACGTTGTGCATGCTTACTCGGGTTACGAGAAGCATGTCATGCGTTCGTTGATCGAGCGCGTAAAGCTGGCTGGCATGGAAGATGGCTTCGGCGAAATTCTGGTTCCCACTGAAGAAGTGGTTGAAATGCGTAATGGCCAGAAACGCAAAAGCGAGCGCAAATTCTTCCCAGGTTACGTGCTGGTTCAGATGGATATGAATGAGGGTACTTGGCACTTGGTCAAGGATACTCCTCGGGTGATGGGCTTTATTGGCGGTACCGCCGACAAGCCTGCGCCGATCACTGATAAGGAGGCAGAAGCGATTCTGCGTCGTGTTGCTGATGGTAGCGACAAGCCGAAGCCGAAGACATTGTTCGAGCCGGGCGAAGTGGTTCGCGTCACCGACGGTCCGTTTGCCGATTTCAACGGCACGGTCGAAGAAGTTAACTACGAAAAGAGCCGGATTCAGGTCGCGGTGCTCATTTTCGGTCGCTCTACCCCGGTAGAGTTGGAGTTCAGCCAGGTCGAAAAGGTCTAGCCGAACAAGCATCCCAACCCCGCAGCCCAAGGCTGTGGGGTTTTGTCGTCACTGGGATAAACGCGCAAGTAACCGGGGAGCCTCTCGAGGCGTTTGAACCCGTAATTGGAGTGCCTCATGGCCAAGAAGATTACCGCTTACATCAAGCTGCAAGTGAAGGCCGCTCAGGCTAACCCAAGCCCACCTGTTGGTCCTGCTCTGGGTCAGCACGGCGTGAACATCATGGAATTCTGCAAGGCTTTCAACGCCCGTACCCAGGGTCTTGAGCCAGGTCTGCCGACTCCAGTGATCATCACTGTCTACAGCGACCGTAGCTTCACGTTCGAAACCAAGTCGACCCCTGCTTCGGTTCTGCTGAAGAAGGCTGCTGGTCTGACTAGCGGTTCCGCTCGTCCAAACACCGTTAAGGTTGGCACCGTAACCCGTGCTCAGCTGGAAGAAATCGCGAAAACCAAAAACGCGGATCTGACTGCAGCTGATATGGATGCAGCCGTGCGTACTATCGCCGGTTCTGCTCGTAGCATGGGCCTTAACGTGGAGGGTGTGTAATGGCTAAGCTGACCAAGCGCCAAAAGGCTATCGCCGGCAAAATCGAAGCGGGCAAGTCCTACAGCTTCGTTGACGCAGCTGCTCTCCTGACCGAGCTGTCGACCGTCAAGTTCAGCGAGTCCATGGACATCGCTGTTAACCTGGGTGTTGACCCGCGTAAATCTGACCAGGTTGTTCGTAGCGCTACCGTGCTGCCACACGGCACTGGCAAGACTGTTCGCGTTGCTGTGTTCACCCAGGGCCCAGCAGCTGAAGCTGCTCTGGCTGCTGGCGCTGATCGCGTAGGCATGGACGATCTGGCTGCCGAAATGAAAGGCGGCGACCTGAACTATGACGTAGTGATCGCATCCCCGGATGCAATGCGCGTTGTAGGTCAGTTGGGTCAGATCCTCGGTCCACGTGGTCTGATGCCTAACCCGAAAGTCGGCACCGTAACTCCAGACGTAGCCAACGCGGTTAAAAACGCCAAGGCTGGTCAGGTTCGTTATCGCACTGACAAAAACGGCATCATCCACACTTCCGTTGGCAAGGTCGGTTTCGATGCCGTCAAGCTGAAGGAAAACGTTGAAGCCCTGATCGCTGACCTGAAGCGTATCAAGCCTGCTTCCTCGAAAGGTATCTACGTCAAGCGCGTTACCCTGAGCACCACTATGGGCCCAGGTCTGGTCATCGACCAAGGCTCGCTGGACGTATAAGCAATGCATTGGCATGAGTGATCGTGCCAGTTGAAAAAATTGGGGTCCCTGCCTGGCGGGGGCTATCCAAGACCGTAGGCGACGCAAGTCTTAAACCTCAAGCCTACGCAGATGGTGCTCCCGGTTCCTTACCGAATCAGACACCAAAACGACATCTGGTTTCGATCAGATGAAACGGTAACAAGCAGGAGTTAAACCCGTGGCAATTAAACTCGAAGACAAGAAGGCCATCGTCGCTGAAGTCAACGAGGCTGCCAAAGTCGCTCTGTCCGCTGTCGTGGCTGATGCCCGTGGCGTAACAGTAGGCGCAATGACCGGACTCCGCAAAGAGGCTCGTGAAGCTGGCGTTTACGTACGTGTCGTACGTAACACCCTGCTCAAGCGCGCTGTTGCCGACACTGAATTCAGTGTCCTCAACGACGTGTTCACCGGCCCTACCCTGATCGCATTCTCCAAAGAACATCCAGGCGCTGCTGCCCGGATTTTCAAAGAGTTCGCAAAGGGTCAGAGCAAGTTCGAGATCAAGGCAGCTGCGTTTGATGGCAAGTTCCTTGCCGCTAACCAGATCGACGTGTTGGCTACCCTGCCGACCCGTGACGAAGCTATTGCAAAGCTGATGAGCGTGATTCAAGGCGCTACCAGCAAGCTGGCTCGTACCCTGGCAGCCGTTCGCGACCAGAAAGAAGCTGCTGCAGCCTAAGGCGCAGTCGTACCTTTCAAAATCATATGTTTAATTTGATGGCTGCGTAAGCTGTCACCCCAATACAGGATTCAAGTCATGTCTCTGACTAACGAACAAATCATCGAAGCAATCGGCCAGAAAACCGTTCTGGAAGTTGTTGAGCTGATCAAAGCAATGGAAGAAACCTTCGGCGTGACCGCCGCTGTTGCTGCTGCTGGTCCAGCTGCTGCTGCCGCTGTTGTTGAAGAGCAAACCGAATTCAACGTCATGCTGACCGAAGCTGGCGAGAAGAAGGTAAACGTGATCAAGGCAGTACGTGAACTGACCGGTCTGGGCCTGAAAGAAGCCAAGGCTGTAGTTGACGGCGCTCCTGCCATGGTTCTGGAAGCTGTTGCCAAAGACGCAGCTGACAAAGCCAAAGCAGCTCTGGAAGAAGCAGGCGCTAAAGTCGAGCTGAAGTAAGCTCAGACCTTGCGTCTCCAGCCCGAGCGTTAAGCGAAAGGCTGATGGCTGGTGGCTCTTGCCACCGGCCTTTTTCCGTTATTGGCGGCCGACTCGGTCGGCGCCGATAACGTGCTGTAACCACCCGATGCGGTGGCGCAAACCATGGGGTTTGCACGATTTTCTGGTTGCTCCCGTCGGGAGGGGCCAAACAAGCAGGTGACCAAGCTGGGGAACGCTGATGGCTTACTCATATACTGAGAAAAAACGTATCCGCAAGGACTTTAGCAAGTTGCCGGACGTCATGGATGTGCCTTACCTCCTGGCCATCCAGCTGGATTCGTATCGTGAATTCTTGCAAGCGGGAGCGACTAAAGATCAGTTCCGCGACGTGGGCCTGCATGCGGCCTTCAAATCCGTTTTCCCGATCATCAGCTACTCCGGCAATGCTGCTCTGGAGTACGTTGGTTATCGTCTGGGCGATCCGGCATTTGATGTCAAAGAATGCGTATTGCGCGGTGTAACTTACGCCGTACCTTTGCGGGTAAAAGTGCGCCTGATCATTTTCGACAAAGAATCGTCGAACAAAGCGATCAAGGACATCAAAGAGCAAGAAGTCTACATGGGTGAAATCCCACTGATGACTGAGAACGGTACCTTCGTAATCAACGGTACCGAGCGTGTAATCGTTTCCCAGTTGCACCGTTCCCCGGGCGTGTTCTTCGACCACGACCGTGGCAAGACACACAGCTCTGGCAAACTGCTGTACTCGGCGCGAATCATTCCTTACCGCGGTTCGTGGCTGGACTTCGAGTTCGACCCGAAAGATTGCGTTTTCGTGCGTATCGACCGTCGTCGCAAGCTGCCGGCATCGGTACTGCTGCGCGCGCTGGGCTATAGCACTGAAGAAGTGCTGGACGCGTTCTACACCACCAACGTATTCCATGTGAAGGGCGAGAGCCTGAGCCTGGAGCTGGTGCCTCAGCGCCTGCGTGGTGAAATCGCTGTCCTGGATATCCAGGATGACAACGGCAAGGTTATTGTCGAGCAGGGTCGTCGTATCACCGCTCGTCACATCAACCAGCTGGAAAAAGCCGGGATCAAAGAGCTGGAAGTGCCGCTGGACTACGTTCTGGGCCGTACTACCGCCAAGGTCATCGTGCATCCGGCAACCGGCGAAATCCTGGCAGAGTGCAATACCGAGCTGAACACCGAGATCCTGGCGAAAATCGCCAAGGCTGGCGTCGTACGTATTGAAACTCTGTACACCAACGATATCGACTGCGGTCCGTTCGTCTCCGACACCCTGAAGATCGACTCCACCAGCAACCAATTGGAAGCGCTGGTCGAAATCTATCGCATGATGCGTCCAGGCGAGCCACCGACCAAAGACGCTGCTGAAACCCTGTTCAACAACCTGTTCTTCAGCCCTGAGCGCTACGACCTGTCTGCGGTCGGCCGGATGAAGTTCAACCGTCGAATCGGTCGCACCGAAATCGAAGGTTCGGGCGTGCTGTGCAAGGAAGACATCGTCGCGGTACTGAAGACCCTGGTCGACATCCGTAACGGCAAAGGCATCGTCGATGACATCGACCACCTGGGTAACCGTCGTGTTCGCTGCGTAGGCGAAATGGCTGAGAACCAGTTCCGCGTTGGCCTGGTACGTGTTGAGCGTGCGGTCAAAGAGCGTCTGTCGATGGCTGAAAGCGAAGGCCTGATGCCGCAAGACCTGATCAACGCCAAGCCAGTGGCTGCGGCGGTGAAAGAGTTCTTCGGTTCGAGCCAGCTGTCCCAGTTCATGGACCAGAACAACCCGCTGTCCGAGATCACCCACAAGCGTCGTGTCTCCGCACTCGGCCCAGGTGGTTTGACCCGTGAGCGTGCCGGCTTTGAAGTTCGTGACGTACACCCGACGCACTACGGTCGTGTTTGCCCGATCGAAACGCCGGAAGGTCCGAACATCGGTCTGATCAACTCCCTGGCAGCCTATGCGCGCACCAACCAGTACGGTTTCCTCGAGAGCCCGTACCGCGTGGTGAAAGACGCACTGGTTACCGACGAGATCGTGTTCCTGTCCGCTATCGAAGAGGCCGATCACGTGATCGCCCAGGCTTCGGCCACGATGAGCGAACAGAAAGTCCTGATCGACGAACTGGTAGCTGTTCGTCACTTGAACGAATTCACCGTCAAGGCGCCGGAAGACGTCACCTTGATGGACGTATCGCCGAAGCAGGTTGTCTCGGTTGCTGCGTCGCTGATTCCGTTCCTCGAGCACGACGACGCCAACCGTGCGTTGATGGGTTCGAACATGCAGCGTCAGGCTGTACCAACCCTGCGCGCTGACAAGCCGCTGGTCGGTACCGGCATGGAGCGTAACGTAGCCCGTGACTCCGGCGTTTGCGTCGTGGCTCGTCGTGGCGGCGTGATCGACTCCGTCGACGCCAGCCGTATCGTGGTTCGTGTTGCTGATGATGAAGTTGAAACCGGCGAAGCTGGTGTCGACATCTACAACCTGACCAAGTACACCCGCTCCAACCAGAACACCTGCATCAACCAGCGTCCGCTGGTGAGCAAGGGTGATCGGGTTCAGCGTAGCGACATCATGGCCGACGGTCCGTCCACCGACATGGGTGAACTGGCGCTGGGTCAGAACATGCGTATCGCCTTCATGGCATGGAACGGCTTCAACTTCGAAGACTCCATCTGCCTGTCGGAACGCGTTGTTCAGGAAGACCGTTTCACCACGATCCACATTCAGGAACTGACCTGTGTGGCCCGTGACACCAAGCTTGGCCCAGAGGAAATCACTGCGGACATCCCGAACGTGGGTGAAGCTGCACTGAACAAGCTGGACGAAGCCGGTATCGTTTACGTAGGTGCTGAAGTTGGCGCTGGCGACATCCTGGTTGGTAAGGTCACTCCGAAAGGCGAGACTCAACTGACTCCGGAAGAAAAACTGCTGCGTGCGATCTTCGGTGAAAAAGCCAGCGACGTTAAAGACACCTCCCTGCGCGTACCTACCGGTACCAAAGGTACTGTCATCGACGTACAGGTCTTCACCCGCGACGGCGTTGAGCGTGACGCTCGTGCCCTGTCGATCGAGAAGTCCCAGCTGGACGAGATCCGCAAGGACCTCAACGAAGAGTTCCGTATCGTTGAAGGTGCTACTTTCGAACGTCTGCGTTCCGCTCTGGTCGGCCACAAAGCCGAAGGCGGCGCCGGTCTGAAGAAAGGCCAGGACATCACCGACGAAGTACTCGACGGTCTTGAGCACGGCCAGTGGTTCAAACTGCGCATGGCTGAAGATGCTCTGAATGAGCAACTCGAGAAGGCTCAGGCCTACATCGTTGATCGTCGCCGCCTGCTGGACGACAAGTTCGAAGACAAGAAGCGCAAACTGCAGCAGGGCGATGACCTGGCTCCAGGCGTGCTGAAAATCGTCAAGGTTTACCTGGCAATCCGTCGTCGCATCCAGCCGGGCGACAAGATGGCCGGTCGTCACGGTAACAAGGGTGTGGTCTCCGTGATCATGCCGGTTGAAGACATGCCGCACGATGCCAATGGCACCCCGGTCGACGTAGTCCTCAACCCATTGGGCGTACCTTCGCGTATGAACGTTGGTCAGATTCTCGAAACTCACCTGGGCCTCGCGGCCAAAGGTCTGGGCGAGAAGATCAATCGTATGGTCGAAGAGCAGCGCAAGGTTGCCGAACTGCGCAAGTTCCTGCACGAGATCTACAACGAGATCGGCGGGCGTCAAGAGAGCCTTGACGACTTCTCCGACCAGGAAATCCTGGATCTGGCGAAGAACCTGCGTGGCGGTGTGCCGATGGCGACCCCAGTGTTCGACGGCGCCAAGGAAAGCGAAATCAAGGCCATGCTGAAACTGGCAGACCTGCCAGAAAGCGGCCAGATGCAGCTGACCGACGGCCGTACCGGCAACAAGTTCGAACGTCCGGTTACCGTTGGCTACATGTACATGCTGAAGCTGAACCACTTGGTAGACGACAAGATGCACGCGCGTTCTACCGGTTCGTACAGCCTGGTTACCCAGCAGCCGCTGGGTGGTAAGGCGCAGTTCGGTGGTCAGCGTTTCGGGGAGATGGAGGTCTGGGCACTGGAAGCATACGGTGCTGCATACACTCTGCAAGAAATGCTCACAGTGAAGTCGGACGATGTGAACGGCCGTACCAAGATGTACAAGAACATCGTGGATGGCGATCACCGTATGGAGCCGGGCATGCCCGAGTCCTTCAACGTGTTGATCAAGGAAATTCGTTCCCTCGGCATCGATATCGATCTGGAAACCGAATAACACGTGACGTGAATCGAGAGCGGGGCTGGATTGCCCGCTCTCTGCTCCGCCAGGAGGAAAGGCCTTGAAAGACCTACTGAATTTGCTGAAAAACCAGGGTCAAGTCGAAGAGTTCGACGCCATCCGTATTGGATTGGCATCGCCTGAGATGATCCGTTCGTGGTCGTTCGGTGAAGTTAAAAAGCCGGAAACCATCAACTACCGTACGTTCAAGCCTGAGCGTGACGGCCTGTTCTGCGCCAAGATCTTTGGCCCGGTAAAGGATTACGAGTGCCTGTGCGGTAAGTACAAGCGCTTGAAGCATCGTGGTGTGATCTGCGAGAAGTGCGGCGTTGAAGTTGCACTGGCCAAGGTTCGTCGTGAGCGCATGGCGCACATCGAACTGGCTTCGCCAGTTGCCCACATCTGGTTCCTGAAATCGCTGCCGTCCCGTATCGGCTTGCTGATGGACATGACCCTGCGTGATATCGAACGCGTTCTCTACTTCGAGAGCTATGTCGTTATCGATCCAGGCATGACCACCCTCGAAAAAGGTCAGCTGCTCAACGACGAACAGTACTTCGAAGCGCTGGAAGAGTTCGGTGACGATTTCGATGCCCGCATGGGTGCCGAAGCTGTCCGTGAACTGCTGCACGCTATCGACCTGGAACACGAGATTGGCCGTCTGCGCGAAGAAATTCCGCAAACCAACTCGGAAACCAAGATCAAGAAGCTGTCCAAGCGTCTGAAGTTGATGGAGGCCTTCCAGGGTTCCGGCAACCTGCCAGAGTGGATGGTGTTGACCGTTCTGCCGGTTCTGCCGCCAGATCTGCGTCCACTGGTCCCGCTGGATGGCGGTCGTTTCGCGACTTCCGACCTCAACGATCTGTATCGTCGAGTGATCAACCGTAACAACCGTTTGAAGCGCCTGCTGGATCTGTCCGCTCCGGACATCATCGTGCGCAACGAAAAGCGTATGTTGCAGGAAGCTGTCGACGCACTGCTCGACAACGGTCGTCGTGGCCGCGCTATCACTGGTTCGAACAAGCGTCCTCTGAAATCCCTGGCTGACATGATCAAGGGTAAGCAGGGTCGTTTCCGTCAGAACTTGCTCGGTAAGCGTGTTGACTACTCCGGCCGTTCGGTAATTACCGTAGGTCCGACCCTGCGTCTGCACCAGTGCGGTCTGCCGAAGAAGATGGCGCTCGAGCTGTTCAAGCCGTTCATTTTCGGCAAGCTGGAAATGCGTGGTCTCGCTACCACCATCAAAGCTGCCAAGAAGATGGTCGAGCGCGAACTGCCGGAAGTTTGGGACGTTCTCGCTGAAGTGATTCGCGAACACCCGGTTCTTCTCAACCGTGCACCGACCCTTCACCGTCTGGGTATCCAGGCGTTTGAACCGGTTCTGATCGAAGGTAAGGCTATTCAGCTGCACCCGCTGGTCTGCGCCGCGTACAACGCCGACTTCGACGGCGACCAAATGGCCGTGCACGTACCGCTGACGCTGGAAGCCCAGCTGGAAGCGCGTGCGTTGATGATGTCGACCAACAACATTCTGTCGCCAGCCAACGGTGAGCCAATCATCGTTCCGTCGCAGGACGTTGTATTGGGTCTGTACTACATGACTCGTGAAGCGATCAACGCCAAGGGCGAAGGTCGTGTGTTCGCGGATCTGCAGGAAGTTGACCGTGTGTTCCGTGCCGGCGAAGCCGCACTGCACGCCAAGGTTAAAGTGCGGATCAACGAAACCGTCAACGACCGTGATGGCGGCAGCGTGACCAACACCCGTATCGTCGACACCACTGTCGGTCGTGCGCTGTTGTTCCAGGTTGTGCCAAAAGGTCTGTCGTATGACGTCGTCAACCTGCCGATGAAGAAAAAGGCGATCTCCAAGCTGATCAACCAGTGCTACCGCGTGGTTGGTCTGAAAGAGACCGTGATCTTCGCTGACCAGTTGATGTACACCGGTTTTGCCTATTCGACCATTTCCGGCGTTTCCATCGGCGTTAACGACTTCGTTATCCCGGATGAAAAAGCCCGCATCATCGGTACTGCTACCGATGAAGTGAAAGAGATCGAAAGTCAGTACGCCTCCGGCCTGGTAACCCAGGGCGAGAAGTACAACAAAGTGATCGACCTTTGGTCCAAGGCGAACGACGAAGTATCCAAGGCTATGATGGCCAACCTCTCGAAAGAGAAGGTCATCGACCGTCATGGCGACGAAGTCGAGCAAGAATCGTTCAACTCGATGTATATGATGGCTGACTCGGGTGCGCGGGGTTCCGCAGCACAGATTCGTCAGCTGGCCGGTATGCGTGGTCTGATGGCCAAGCCGGACGGTTCCATCATCGAAACGCCGATTACTGCGAACTTCCGTGAAGGTTTGAGCGTACTCCAGTACTTCATCTCCACTCACGGTGCTCGTAAAGGTCTGGCGGATACCGCGTTGAAAACTGCGAACTCCGGTTACCTGACTCGTCGTCTGGTAGACGTTGCGCAGGATCTGGTGGTAACCGAGATCGATTGCGGCACCGAACACGGTCTGCTGATGACTCCGCACATTGAAGGCGGTGACGTTGTAGAGCCGTTGGGTGAGCGCGTATTGGGTCGTGTTATTGCCCGTGACGTATTCAAGCCGGGTACCGAGGACGTTATCGTTCCTGCCGGCACCCTGGTAGACGAGAAGTGGGTCGAGTTCATCGAGCTGAACAGCATCGACGAAGTGATCGTGCGTTCGCCGATCAGCTGCGAAACCCGCTACGGCATTTGCGCCAAGTGCTACGGCCGTGATCTGGCCCGTGGTCACCAGGTGAACATTGGTGAATCGGTTGGCGTTATCGCTGCCCAGTCTATCGGTGAACCGGGTACCCAGCTGACGATGCGTACGTTCCACATCGGTGGTGCGGCAAGCCGGACCTCCGCGGCCGACAGCGTTCAGGTGAAGAATGGCGGCACCGTCCGTCTGCACAACCTGAAGCACGTTGAGCGTGTGGATGGTCATCTGGTAGCTGTGTCCCGTTCCGGTGAGCTGGCAATCGCGGATGACTTCGGTCGTGAGCGCGAGCGTTACAAGCTGCCGTACGGTGCTGTAATTTCGGTTAAAGAAGGTGACAAGGTCGACGCTGGCGCAATCGTGGCCAAGTGGGATCCGCACACTCACCCAATCGTTACCGAAATGAAAGGTACCGTGACCTACGTGGGCATGGAAGAAGGCATCACGATCAAGCGTCAGACAGACGAATTGACCGGTATGACCAACATTGAAGTACTTGATCCGAAAGATCGTCCAGCTGCCGGCAAGGACATCCGTCCAGCCGTGAAGATGGTCGACGACAACGGCAAGGATCTGTTGCTGCCAGGCACTGACGTAATCGCTCAGTACTTCCTGCCAGCCAACGCCCTGGTCGGTGTTGCGGACGGTGCGCGGATCGCGATCGGTGACGTTATCGCTCGTATCCCGCAAGAAACTTCGAAAACACGCGACATCACCGGTGGTCTGCCGCGTGTTGCCGACTTGTTCGAAGCTCGTCGTCCGAAGGAAGCGTCGATTCTGGCTGAAGTCAGCGGCACCATCGCGTTCGGTAAAGAAACCAAAGGCAAGCGCCGTCTGGTTATTACCCCGAACGACGGTAGCGATCCGTATGAAGAACTGATTCCGAAGTGGCGCCACCTGAACGTGTTCGAAGGCGAACAGGTAAACCGCGGCGAAGTTATCTCCGACGGCCCAAGCGATCCGCACGACATCCTGCGTCTGCTGGGTGTGAGTGCGCTGGCCAAGTACATCGTCAACGAGATCCAGGACGTTTACCGCCTGCAAGGCGTGAAGATCAACGACAAACACATCGAGACCATCCTGCGTCAGATGCTGCGTAAAGTTGAGATCGCTGAATCTGGCGATTCCAGCTTCATCAAGGGTGACCAGATGGAGCTGACTCACGTACTGGTAGAGAACGAGCGTCTGAGCGGCGAAGACAAGTTTGTCTCCAAGTTCACTCGCGTTCTGCTGGGTATCACCAAGGCGTCGTTGTCCACCGAATCGTTCATCTCGGCGGCTTCCTTCCAGGAAACCACTCGCGTACTGACCGAAGCGGCGGTAACCGGCAAGCGTGACTACCTGCGCGGCCTGAAAGAAAACGTGGTCGTGGGTCGTCTGATCCCGGCGGGTACCGGTCTGGCGTACCACAGCGAGCGCAAGCGTCGCCGTGATGCAGACAAGCCGTTGCGTGTAAGCGCCAGTGAAGTGGAAGCTGCACTGACCGAAGCGCTGAACTCGAGTGGTAATTGAGTTCTGCGATAAATAAGTGCCGGGCCCTGGCTGCCCCGTTCGTCGGACCGAGACATTATTGTCCCGGTTTGATGAAGGGGGAGGTCGGGGCCTTGCCTTGACTGGGGCCAAGATCCTCTTTAGACTCTTGATCCCCTAAATTTGGCGGGAATTCGTTCCTGCCATTTTGCTTTTCTTGCAAGACAATAGCGTCGCAAGACAACAGTGGAGCTAGTAGATGGCAACTATCAACCAGCTGGTACGTCAGCCGCGTAAGCGTATCGTCGAGAAATCCGACGTACCTGCGCTGCAGAACTGCCCGCAACGTCGTGGCGTGTGCACCCGTGTGTACACCACTACGCCGAAAAAACCTAACTCGGCACTGCGTAAAGTATGCCGTGTGCGTCTGACCAACGGTTTCGAGGTTTCCTCGTACATCGGCGGTGAAGGCCACAACCTGCAAGAGCACAGCGTGGTACTGATCCGCGGCGGTCGTGTAAAAGACTTGCCAGGTGTTCGTTACCACACCGTTCGCGGTTCTTTGGATACTTCCGGCGTTAAAGGTCGTAACCAGGGTCGTTCGAAGTACGGTACCAAACGTCCGAAGTAATCGGCCGTTTTGCAGATTTTTATTTTATTGAGTCGATAAGAGTAAGGTCGGGCACGCATCCGCAGGATCTGTCCCGGGCTAACCTGAAGACCGTTTGAGGGCTTATCAATGCCAAGACGTCGCGTAGCAGCAAAGCGTGAGATTCTGGACGATCCGAAATACGGAAGCCAAATCCTCGCCAAATTCATGAACCACGTTATGGAAAGCGGCAAGAAAGCCGTTGCCGAGCGTATCGTTTATGGTGCCCTGGAAACCGTTGCGGCTCGTAAGAACGGCACCGATCCCCTGGAACTCTTCGAAAAAGCACTCGACGCCATCGCTCCGCTGGTCGAAGTGAAGTCGCGCCGCGTTGGTGGTGCTACTTACCAGGTTCCGGTTGAAGTTCGTCCGTCCCGTCGTAACGCTCTGGCAATGCGCTGGTTGGTAGACTTCGCCCGCAAGCGCGGCGAGAAGTCCATGGCTCTGCGTTTGGCTGGCGAACTGCTGGATGCTGCTGAAGGTAAAGGTGCAGCAGTTAAGAAGCGTGAAGACGTGCACCGTATGGCCGAAGCCAACAAAGCTTTCTCGCACTACCGCTTCTAATTTCAGCTTCACTAATTTTGCGAGGGCTTTATGGCTCGTACTACTCCGATTAGCCGCTACCGTAACATCGGTATCGTCGCTCACGTGGATGCTGGTAAAACCACCACCACCGAGCGCGTCCTTTTTTACACAGGCAAAAGCCACAAGATGGGCGAGGTGCATGACGGCGCCGCGACCACAGACTGGATGGTTCAGGAGCAGGAGCGTGGTATTACCATTACTTCTGCTGCCATTACCGCCTTCTGGCAGGGTTCTGCAAAGCAGCACAAGGACCAGTACCGCTTCAACGTCATCGATACCCCGGGTCACGTAGACTTCACTATTGAAGTTGAGCGTTCCCTGCGTGTACTCGACGGCGCGGTCGTTGTGTTCTGCGGTACCTCTGGTGTTGAGCCGCAGTCCGAAACCGTATGGCGTCAAGCCAACAAGTACGGTGTTCCGCGTATCGTTTACGTGAACAAGATGGACCGTGCCGGTGCTAACTTCCTGCGCGTAATCGCTCAGATCAAGCAGCGCCTGGGTCACACTCCAGTGCCTATCCAGTTGGCTATCGGTTCCGAGGACAACTTCCAGGGTCAGATCGATCTGATGACCATGGAAGCCGTTTACTGGAACGATGCTGACAAGGGCATGACTCCACGTCGCGAAGCTATCCCTGCCGAGCTGCAGGAGCTGGCTGAAGAGTGGCGCAGCAACATGGTTGAGGCTGCGGCCGAAGCCAGCGAAGAGCTGATGAACAAGTACCTCGAGGGCGAAGAGCTCACTACCGAGGAAATCAAGGCCGCTCTGCGTCAGCGTACTATCGCTGGCGAAATCGTCCTGGCTGTTTGCGGTTCTTCGTTCAAGAACAAGGGCGTTCCCCTGGTTCTCGACGCCGTTATCGACTACCTGCCTGCCCCAACTGACATTCCAGCCATCAAGGGTTCCGACCCGGATGACGAAGAAGTTCAAATGGAGCGTCACGCAGACGACAACGAGCCGTTCTCGGCTCTGGCGTTCAAGATCGCTACTGACCCATTCGTGGGTACCTTGACCTTCGTCCGCGTTTACTCGGGCGTGTTGGCATCCGGCGACGGCGTGATCAACTCGGTTAAAGGCAAGAAAGAGCGCGTGGGTCGTATGGTGCAAATGCACGCAAACGCCCGTGAAGAGATCAAGGAAGTGCGCGCTGGCGACATCGCGGCCCTGATCGGCATGAAGGATGTCACCACTGGTGAAACCTTGTGCAACGCTGACAAGCCAATCATCCTCGTTCGTATGGACTTCCCGGAGCCGGTTATCTCGGTTGCCGTTGAGCCAAAGACCAAGGATGACCAGGAAAAAATGGGTATCGCACTGGGCAAGCTTGCTCAGGAAGATCCATCTTTCCGCGTAAAAACCGACGAAGAGACTGGTCAGACGATCATCTCGGGTATGGGTGAGTTGCACCTGGACATCCTGGTTGACCGGATGCGCCGTGAGTTCAACGTTGAAGCCAACATCGGCAAGCCTCAGGTTTCCTATCGTGAGCGCATCACGAAGAACTGTGAAATCGAAGGCAAGTTCGTTCGTCAGTCCGGCGGTCGTGGTCAGTTTGGCCATTGCTGGATCCGTTTTGCTCCTGCTGACGAAGGTCAGGAAGGTCTGCAATTCGTGAACGAAGTAGTAGGTGGTGTGGTTCCTAAGGAATACATCCCGGCTATCCAGAAGGGTATCGAAGAGCAGATGAAGAACGGCGTTGTTGCCGGCTATCCGCTGATCGGCCTGAAGGCAACCGTGTTCGATGGTTCTTACCACGACGTCGACTCCAACGAGATGGCGTTTAAGGTGGCTGCTTCCATGGCGACCAAACAGCTGGCCCAGAAGGGCGGTGGTGAGCTGCTTGAGCCGATCATGGCGGTCGAGGTTGTTACGCCTGAAGACTATATGGGTGACGTGATGGGCGACCTTAACCGTCGTCGCGGCATGATCCTGGGTATGGAAGACACGGTCTCCGGCAAAGTAATTCGTGCCGAAGTTCCGCTGGGTGAGATGTTCGGTTACGCAACCGACGTTCGCTCCATGTCCCAAGGTCGCGCAAGCTACTCTATGGAATTCAAAAAATACAATACGGCTCCGTCGCACATCGTCGAAACCGTTACCAAAAAACAAGGCTGATTCAGTCCTTTAGGCAAGGAGTTAATTGTCGTGGCTAAAGAAAAATTTGATCGTTCCCTACCTCACGTCAACGTTGGCACCATCGGTCACGTTGACCACGGTAAAACCACTCTGACCGCTGCTCTGACTCGCGTTTGCTCCGAAGTTTTCGGTTCTGCAATCGTTGAGTTCGACAAGATCGACAGCGCTCCAGAAGAAAAAGCTCGTGGTATCACCATCAACACCGCGCACGTTGAGTACAACTCGACTATTCGTCACTACGCTCACGTTGACTGCCCAGGTCACGCTGACTACGTGAAGAACATGATCACCGGTGCTGCCCAGATGGACGGCGCGATCCTGGTTTGCTCGGCCGCTGATGGTCCGATGCCACAAACCCGTGAGCACATCCTGCTGTCCCGTCAGGTTGGCGTTCCGTACATCGTGGTTTTCCTGAACAAGGCTGACCTGGTAGACGACGCAGAGCTGCTGGAACTGGTTGAGATGGAAGTTCGCGACCTGCTGTCCACCTACGACTTCCCAGGCGACGACACTCCGATCATCATCGGTTCGGCTCGTATGGCTCTGGAAGGCAAAGACGACAACGAAATGGGCACCACTGCCGTTCGTAAACTGGTTGAAACTCTGGATACCTACATCCCAGAACCAGTTCGTCTGACCGACAAGCCGTTCCTGATGCCAATCGAAGATGTATTCTCGATCTCCGGTCGCGGTACTGTAGTAACTGGTCGTATCGAGCGCGGTATCGTTCGCGTTCAAGACGCTCTGGAAATCGTTGGTCTGCGTGACACCACCACCACCACCTGCACCGGTGTTGAGATGTTCCGCAAGCTGCTGGACGAAGGTCGTGCTGGTGAGAACTGCGGCGTTCTGCTGCGTGGCACCAAGCGTGACGACGTTGAGCGTGGTCAGGTTCTGGTTAAGCCGGGTTCGGTTAAGCCGCACACCACTTTCACTGCAGAAGTGTATGTGTTGAGCAAAGAAGAAGGCGGTCGTCACACTCCGTTCTTCAAAGGCTACCGTCCACAGTTCTACTTCCGTACCACTGACGTGACCGGTAACTGCGAGCTGCCGGAAGGCGTTGAAATGGTAATGCCAGGCGATAACATTCAGATGACTGTTACCCTGATCAAAACCATCGCAATGGAAGATGGTCTGCGTTTCGCTATCCGTGAAGGCGGTCGTACCGTCGGCGCTGGCGTCGTAGCCAAAATCATCGCTTAATAAGTGATGACTTGAAAAAGCCCCCGCTCAGCGGGGGCTTTTTTATTGGGTTGACACTATGGTGGCCCCTCTATAGAATTGCGCCTCCTTTTAACGGGCGTATTGCGCTCGCTGGGAATAGCAGCCGGAGTCTGAAATCCAATGCAAAATCAGCAAATCCGTATCAGGTTGAAGGCTTTTGACCATCGCCTGATCGACCAATCCACCCAGGAAATCGTGGAAACCGCGAAACGTACTGGTGCTCAAGTGCGTGGTCCAATTCCACTGCCTACCCGTAAAGAGCGGTTCACCGTTCTGGTCTCCCCGCACGTCAACAAAGACGCGCGTGACCAGTACGAGATCCGTACTCATAAGCGCGTTCTGGACATCGTCCAGCCAACGGATAAAACCGTTGATGCACTTATGAAGCTTGATCTTGCGGCCGGTGTGGAAGTGCAGATCAGCCTCGGCTAAGACTCGGTCTTAGTCGTGTAACGCTCTGAAATGGGCGGCCATAGCGGGTGAAAGCCCCGTACACTCATGAGGTTTACAACATGACTATTGGTGTAGTCGGTCGTAAATGCGGTATGACCCGTATTTTCACCGAAGAAGGTGTCTCCATTCCGGTCACGGTCATTGAGATCGAGCCGAATCGCGTCACCCAGTTCAAAACTGAAGAGACCGATGGCTATCGTGCAGTGCAAGTCACTGTCGGCGAGCGTCGCGCTTCGCGTGTAACAGCAGCTCAGGCTGGCCACTTCGCCAAGGCGAACGTTGCCGCTGGTCGCACCACCATGGAATTCCGTCTTGAAGAAGGCGAGTACCAGGCTGGCGATCTGATCAACGCTGAAATCTTCGCCGCTGGTCAACTGGTTGATGTAACCGGTCAGTCCAAGGGTAAAGGCTTCCAGGGTACGATCAAGCGTTGGAACTTCCGCGGGCAAGATAACACCCACGGTAACTCCGTATCCCACCGCGTCCCAGGCTCTATCGGCCAGTGCCAGACTCCTGGTCGTGTATTCAAGGGCAAAAAAATGTCCGGTCATATGGGCGCTGAGCGCGTGACCGTGCAGTCCCTGGAAGTAGTGCGCGTGGACGCTGAACGCAATCTGTTGTTGGTCAAGGGCGCTGTTCCTGGCGCTACTGGCGGCAACCTGGTTGTACGTCCAGCAGCCAAGGCTCGCGGTTAAGGGGAAGCTGACATGCAATTAAATGTAAATGACGCTCAAGCGATCGAAGTTTCCGAACTGACATTTGGCGGCGAATTCAACGAGACGCTGGTTCACCAAGCAGTCGTGGCCTACATGGCCGGCGGCCGTCAAGGTAGCAAGCAGCAAAAGACCCGTTCCGACGTTCGTGGTGGCGGTAAGCGCCCTTGGCGTCAGAAAGGTACTGGCCGTGCTCGTGCCGGTACTATCCGTAGCCCAATCTGGCGCGGCGGCGGCACCACTTTCGCAGCTCGTCCACAAGATCACTCCCAGAAGCTGAACAAGAAGATGTATCGCGCAGCAATGCGTTCCATCCTTGCTGAGCTGGTGCGTACTGATCGTCTGGTCGTGGTTCAGGATTTCGCTGTTGAAACTCCGAAAACCAAAGATCTGCTGGGCAAACTGAACAACATGAGCCTGACCGACGTTCTGATCGTGTCGGACGCTGTTGATCAGAACCTGTACCTGGCTGCTCGTAACCTGCCACACGTAGATGTACGTGACGTGCAAGGTTCCGATCCAGTTAGTCTGATCGCATACGACAAAGTGTTGATCACTGTGTCGGCCGTGAAGAAATTCGAGGAGCTGCTGGGATGAACCAGGAACGCGTATTTAAAGTTCTGCTTGGCCCGCACGTTTCCGAGAAGGCTACGGTTCTGGCTGACAAGAAAGGCCAGTTCGTTTTCAAGGTTGCTACTGATGCAACCAAGCTGGAAATCAAGAAGGCCGTCGAAAGCCTGTTCAGCGTGAAAGTAGAGCGTGTTACTACCCTGAACGTTCTGGGTAAGAGCAAGCGCACTGCTCGCGGTCTGGGCAAGCGTAATGACTGGAAGAAGGCAGTTATCTCCCTTCAGCCAGGCCAAGATCTCGATTTCAGCAGCAGTGCTGAGTAAGGAAGGGGTGCATCATGGCAATCGTTAAATGCAAACCGACTTCCCCTGGCCGCCGTTTTGTGGTCAAGGTGGTCAACCAGGAGCTGCACAAAGGCGCTCCTCACGCACCGCTGCTCGAGAAAAAATCGAAGTCTGGTGGTCGTAACAACAATGGCCGCATTACCACTCGTCACGTTGGTGGTGGTCATAAGCAGCATTATCGTCTGGTCGACTTCCGTCGCAACGACAAAGATGGCATCGCTGCCACTGTCGAGCGTATCGAATACGATCCAAACCGTACTGCTCACATCGCTCTGCTGCTGTACGCAGATGGCGAGCGTCGCTACATCATCGCCCCTAAAGGCGTGAGCGCTGGCGACCAGCTGATCGCAGGTGCCCTGGCACCGATCAAGCCGGGCAACGCTCTGCAACTGCGTAACATTCCAGTTGGTAGCACCGTACACGGCATCGAATTGAAGCCAGGCAAAGGCGCGCAAATTGCTCGCTCCGCTGGTGCTTCGGCTCAGCTGATCGCTCGCGAAGGTGTCTACGTGACCCTGCGTCTGCGTTCCGGTGAGATGCGTAAAGTGCTGGCTGAGTGCCGCGCGACCCTGGGCGAAGTCTCGAACTCCGAGCACAGCCTGCGTTCGCTGGGTAAAGCTGGTGCCAAACGCTGGCGTGGCGTTCGCCCAACCGTTCGTGGTGTTGCCATGAACCCGGTTGACCACCCACATGGTGGTGGTGAAGGTCGTACCTCTGGTGGTCGTCATCCGGTATCGCCATGGGGCTTCCCGACTAAGGGCGCGAAGACTCGTGGTAATAAGCGTACCGACAAAATGATCGTCCGTCGTCGCAAGTAAATAGAGGGATACGACAGTGCCACGTTCTCTGAAAAAAGGTCCTTTTATCGATCTTCACCTACTGAAGAAGATCGAAGTGGCGGCGGAGAAGAACGATCGCAAACCGGTGAAAACCTGGTCGCGTCGTTCGATGATCCTGCCACAAATGGTCGGTCTGACCATCGCAGTACACAACGGTCGTCAGCACGTCCCAGTTCTCGTGAACGAAGACATGGTCGGCCACAAACTGGGCGAGTTCGCCGGTACCCGCACTTATCGCGGGCACGTGGCAGACAAGAAAGCCAAGCGTTAAGGGGTTAGGAAATGGAAGTAGCCGCTAAGTTGTCGGGCGCTCGAATCTCCGCCCAAAAAGCCCGCTTGGTCGCCGACCAGATCCGCGGGAAAAAGGTGGGCGAAGCGCTCAACCTGTTGGCTTTCAGCAGTAAGAAAGCCGCCGAGATCATGAAGAAAGTGCTGGAGTCGGCCGTAGCCAACGCCGAGCATAACGAAGGCGCAGACGTTGATGACCTGAAGGTCAGCACTGTTTTCGTCAACGAAGGGCGTTCGCTGAAGCGCATCATGCCACGTGCCAAAGGCCGTGCTGATCGCATCGTCAAGCGGTCTTGCCATATCACTGTCAAGGTTGCTGACAAGTAACGGAGTCGAAGAGATGGGTCAGAAAGTACATCCCATTGGCATTCGCCTGGGAATCGTCAAGGAGCACACCTCCGTCTGGTACGCAGACGGTCGGACTTATGCGGACTATTTGCTCGCAGATCTGAATGTGCGTGAGTATCTCCAAGACAAACTAAAAAGCGCGTCCGTAAGCCGTATCGATATCCATCGTCCGGCCCAAACTGCACGCATCACCATCCACACCGCTCGTCCAGGTATCGTTATCGGGAAGAAAGGTGAAGATGTTGAGAAGCTGCGTCAGGACCTGACCAAGCAAATGGGTGTGCCTGTGCACATCAATATCGAAGAGATCCGCAAGCCGGAACTCGACGGTATGCTGGTTGCGCAGAGCGTAGCTCAGCAGCTGGAGCGTCGCGTAATGTTCCGTCGCGCTATGAAGCGCGCAGTACAGAACGCCATGCGCATTGGTGCCAAGGGCATCAAAATCCAAGTGAGCGGTCGTCTCGGCGGTGCTGAAATCGCACGTACTGAATGGTATCGCGAAGGTCGTGTGCCACTGCACACCCTGCGTGCCGACATCGACTATGCCAACTACGAAGCGCACACCACTTACGGTGTGATCGGTGTAAAGGTTTGGATCTTCAAAGGCGAAGTAATTGGTGGTCGCCAAGAAGAACTGAAACCACAAGCACCAGCGCCTCGTAAAAAAGCTGCTAAGTAAGGGGTACGCCAAATGTTGCAACCTAAGCGTACGAAGTTCCGCAAGCAGATGACCGGCCACAACCGTGGTCTGGCACTGCGCGGTAGCAAAGTCAGCTTCGGCGAGTTCGCGCTGAAGTCTGTTGCTCGTGGTCGTCTCACCGCTCGTCAGATCGAGTCAGCGCGTCGTGCTCTGACCCGTCACGTAAAACGTGGTGGCAAGATCTGGATCCGTGTATTCCCGGACAAGCCGATTTCCAAAAAACCTCTCGAGGTTCGGATGGGTAAAGGTAAGGGTAACGTGGAATACTGGGTTGCCCAGATTCAGCCAGGCAAAGTCCTGTATGAAATCGAGGGTGTTTCTGAAGAGCTGGCGCGTGAGGCTTTCGCCCTGGCTGCTGCAAAGCTGCCGCTCGCCACCTCCTTTGTTAAACGGACGGTGATGTGATGAAAGCGAATGAACTTCGTGAAAAATCCGCACAGCAGCTGAACGAGCAACTGCTCGGCTTGCTGCGCGACCAGTTCAATCTGCGTATGCAGAAAGCAACTGGCCAGTTGGGGCAGTCTCATCTGCTCTCGCAAGTTAAGCGTGACATCGCTCGCGTGAAAACTGTGCTCAACCAGCAGGCAGGTAAGTGATCATGGCTGAAGCCGAAAAGACTGTCCGTACGCTGACTGGCCGTGTTGTCAGCGACAAGATGGACAAAACCATCACCGTTCTGATCGAGCGTCGCGTTAAGCACCCGATCTACGGTAAATACGTTAAGCGTTCGACTAAGCTGCACGCGCACGACGAAACCAATCAGTGCCACATCGGCGACAAAGTCACTATTCGTGAAACTCGTCCGCTGGCCAAGACCAAGTCTTGGGCGCTGGTTGATGTTCTCGAACGCGCTGTGGAAGTCTAAGGACTAGGGGTCGGAGAAATTATATGATTCAGACTCAATCCATGCTCGATGTGGCCGATAACAGCGGCGCGCGCCGCGTTATGTGCATCAAGGTGCTGGGTGGCTCCCATCGTCGTTACGCTGGTATCGGTGACATCATCAAAGTAACCGTCAAGGAAGCAATTCCGCGCGGTAAAGTGAAAAAAGGCCAAGTGATGACTGCTGTTGTAGTCCGCACTCGTCACGGCGTTCGCCGTGCAGACGGCTCTATCATCCGCTTTGATGGCAACGCTGCTGTTCTGTTGAACACCAAGCAAGAGCCGATCGGCACCCGTATCTTTGGGCCAGTGACCCGTGAACTTCGTACTGAGAAGTTCATGAAGATCGTCTCGCTCGCCCCAGAAGTGCTGTAAGGAGATCCGACATGCAAAAGATTCGTCGTGACGACGAGATCATCGTGATCGCCGGCAAAGACAAAGGTAAGCGCGGTAAGGTGCTGAAGGTTCTTGCTGACAACCGTCTGGTTGTTGGTGGTCTGAACCTGGTCAAGCGTCATACCAAGCCTAACCCGATGTCGGGCGTACAGGGCGGTATCGTCGAGAAAGAAGCGCCATTGCACGCTTCCAACGTCGCCATCTTCAACGGCGAAACCAACAAGGCTGACCGCGTTGGTTTCAAAGTAGAAGACGGTAAGAAAATTCGTGTCTTCAAGTCGACCCAAAAAGCGGTTGATGCTTGAACACTGCTAGGTAGAAGACCATGGCACGACTAAAAGAGATTTACCGGAAGGAAATCGCTCCGAAACTTAAGGAAGAACTTAAGCTTTCGAACGTGATGGAAGTTCCGCGCGTTACCAAAATCACCCTGAACATGGGTCTGGGCGAAGCGATCGGCGACAAGAAAGTCATCGAGCACGCTGTTGCTGACCTGGAAAAGATCACCGGCCAGAAAGTCGTTGTGACCTACGCTCGCAAATCCATCGCCGGCTTTAAAGTCCGCGAAGGTTGGCCGATCGGCGTCAAAGTGACCCTGCGCCGTGAGCGTATGTACGAGTTCCTGGATCGTCTGCTGTCGATCTCCCTGCCTCGGGTTCGCGACTTCCGCGGCCTGAATGCCAAGTCCTTCGATGGTCGTGGTAACTACAGCATGGGCGTGAAAGAGCAGATCATTTTCCCGGAAATCGACTACGACAAGATCGATGCTCTCCGCGGTCTGGACATTACCCTGACCACCACTGCCAAGAACGATGATGAAGGCCGCGCTCTGCTGCGTGCTTTCAAATTCCCGTTCCGCAACTGATTGGAGTAGGAAAATGGCCAAGAAGAGCATGAAAAACCGCGAGCTGAAGCGTCAGCTCACGGTTGCCAAGTACGCCAAAAAGCGTGCAGCGCTGAAAGCTATCATCGTTGATCTGAACGCAAGTCCAGAAGCGCGTTGGGAAGCTACCGTAGCACTGCAGAAGCAGCCACGTGACGCGAGCGCTTCGCGCATGCGTAACCGCTGCCGCCTGACCGGTCGTCCACACGGCGTTTACCGCAAGTTCGGCCTGGGCCGTAACAAACTGCGTGAAGCTGCCATGCGTGGTGACGTACCTGGTCTGGTTAAAGCCAGCTGGTAAGCACTGTCAAAGTCTCGGTGGTTGGAATCGCAAGATCCTGACCGCCGGTGACCTTGAACTTGAATCAAGCCCCTTTTGGGGCTTGATTCATTTGTGGGGTGTGTCTAGAATACCCGGCTCGCCTGAGCCCGTGCTTTTTCTGCGCGGATGTTCTCGGCGAAGGTAGTAGCCGCAAGGCTTATTTTTTTGTATTAGGAGCGTCTAGCCCATGAGTATGCAGGACCCGTTAGCGGACATGCTAACTCGAATCCGTAATGCCCAGATGGCTGAAAAGTCCGTCGTAAGCATGCCATCTTCTACTTTGAAGGTAGCTGTTGCCAAAGTCCTGAAGGACGAAGGTTACATTGCGGGTTATCAGATCAGCAGCGAAATCAAGCCACTGCTGTCCATCGAGCTGAAGTACTTCGAAGGCCGTCCGGTCATCGAGGAAGTGAAGCGCGTTAGCCGTCCAGGCCTGCGTCAGTACAAGTCCGTCGATGATCTGCCAAAAGTACGTGGCGGTCTCGGTGTGTCTATCGTCTCCACCAACAAAGGTGTGATGACTGATCGTGCTGCGCGCGCTGCCGGTGTCGGCGGCGAAGTTCTTTGCACTGTGTTCTAAGGGGGGATAAGCATGTCTCGCGTCGCTAAGAACCCCGTTAAGCTGCCAGCCGGTGTCGAAGTAAAATTCGCAGGCCAACAGCTTTCGGTGAAGGGTGCCAAGGGCACTCTCGAACTGAACGTCCATTCGTCCGTTGAGATCGTTGAAGAAGCTGGTGAGCTGCGTTTCGCTGCTCGCAATGGCGATCAACAAACTCGCGCAATGGCCGGTACCACTCGTGCGTTGGTAAACAACATGGTCCAAGGCGTAAGCCAAGGCTTCGAGCGCAAGCTCCAGCTGGTCGGTGTTGGTTACAAAGCGCAAGCAAAAGGCACAGTGCTGAACCTGGCTCTTGGCTTCTCGCACCCAGTGGATTATGAACTGCCGGAAGGCATCACCGCTGAGACTCCTAGCCAGACCGATATCCTGATCAAGGGCATCGACAAGCAGCTGGTAGGTCAAGTGGCCGCCGAGATCCGCGACTTCCGTCCACCAGAGCCGTACAAAGGCAAAGGTGTGCGCTACGCGGACGAAGTCGTCCGTCGTAAAGAAGCCAAGAAGAAGTAGGGCATAGCAAATGACCGACAAAAAAGTTACTCGACTGCGTCGCGCTCGCAAAGCACGCCTGAAAATGCACGAACTCGAAGTCGTGCGTCTCTGCGTGTTCCGCTCGTCGCAGCACATCTACGCCCAGGTCATTTCGGCCGACGGCAACAAAGTTCTGGCATCTGCCTCGACTTTGGATAAAGAACTGCGTGATGGTGCCACTGGCAACATCGACGCGGCCACAAAGGTTGGCCAGCTGGTCGCTACGCGTGCTAAGGCCGCTGGCGTCTCGCAAGTGGCTTTCGACCGCTCTGGCTTCAAGTACCACGGCCGCGTTAAAGCGCTGGCTGATGCTGCTCGTGAAGCTGGGCTGGAGTTCTAAGTTATGTCAAATAACGACCAAAAGCGCGACGAAGGCTACATCGAGAAGCTGGTTCAAGTTAACCGCGTAGCCAAAACCGTTAAAGGCGGCCGTATCTTCACCTTCACCGCGTTGACCGTGGTGGGTGATGGTAAAGGGCGCGTTGGCTTCGGCCGTGGCAAGTCGCGTGAAGTGCCTGCTGCGATCCAGAAGGCAATGGAAGCTGCTCGCCGCAACATGATCCAGGTTGACCTGAACGGCACCACTCTGCAGTACGCTATGAAGTCCGCTCACGGCGCTTCGAAGGTGTACATGCAGCCTGCTTCTGAAGGTACCGGTATCATCGCTGGCGGCGCTATGCGTGCTGTCCTCGAAGTTGCTGGCGTTCAGAACGTTCTGGCCAAGTGCTACGGCTCGACTAACCCGGTAAACGTGGTTCACGCCACTTTCAAAGGTTTGAAAGCTATGCAATCCCCTGAATCCATTGCCGCCAAGCGTGGCAAAAGCGTCCAGGAGATCTTCTGATCATGGCTACCGTAAAAGTAACGCTGATCAAAAGCATGACCGGCCGCATCCCTAACCACAAACTGTGCGTTAAGGGTCTGGGTCTGCGTCGCATCGGTCACACTGTAGAAGTCCAGGATACTCCCGAGAATCGCGGGATGATCAACAAGGCCTACTACATGCTGCGTGTCGAGGGTTAATCGATGAAACTCAATGATCTGAGTCCAGCGCCGGGTTCCCGTCGCGAAAAGCATCGTCCGGGCCGTGGTATCGGTAGCGGTTTGGGTAAGACTGGTGGCCGTGGTCACAAAGGTCAGACCTCCCGTTCCGGTGGCACCATCGCTCCAGGCTTTGAAGGCGGTCAACAGCCGCTGCATCGTCGCCTGCCGAAGTTCGGTTTCGTTTCCCTGAAAGCCATGGATCGCGCAGAAGTGCGTCTGTCCGAGCTGGCTAAAGTGGAAGGCGACATCGTCACCGTGCAGTCCCTGAAAGATGCCAACGTGATCAACGTCAACGTTCAGCGTGTGAAAATCATGCTGTCCGGTGAAGTGACTCGCGCTGTGACTATCGGCAAGGGAATCGGCGCCACCAAAGGTGCGCGTGCGGCTATCGAAGCAGCTGGCGGCAAGTTCGAGGAATAAATGGCTAAGCAAGGTGCTCTCTCTGCGCTCGGCAAAGGCGGTATGTCTGAACTCTGGGCTCGTCTGCGTTTTCTGTTCCTGGCGATTATCGTCTACCGAATAGGCGCACACATCCCGGTTCCAGGTATCAACCCGGACCGACTCGCGGACCTGTTTCGACAGAATGAGGGGACCATTCTTAGCTTGTTCAACATGTTTTCCGGCGGCGCGCTGGAGCGGATGAGCATCTTTGCACTGGGGATCATGCCGTACATTTCGGCATCGATCATCATGCAACTGATGACAGCCGTCAGCCCGCAGCTGGAGCAGTTGAAGAAGGAAGGTGAAGCTGGCCGTCGCAAGATCAGCCAGTACACCCGCTACGGCACTGTCGTCCTCGCTCTCGTTCAGGCTATTGGCATGTCCATTGGTTTGGCGGGGCAGGGCGTTGCGTTCACTGGTGACTTTGGCTTCCATTTCGTTGCGGTAACCACTTTTGTGGCTGGCGCAATGTTCATGATGTGGCTGGGTGAGCAGATTACTGAGCGTGGTGTTGGCAACGGTATCTCGATGTTGATTTTTTCGGGTATCGTCGCCGGTCTTCCGAGAGCAATCGGGCAGTCTTTCGAGTCTGCGCGTCAGGGTGATATCAACATCTTCGCCCTGGTTGCCATCGGTTTGCTGGCAGTAGCGATTATCGGTTTCGTGGTGTTCATTGAGCGTGGTCAGCGTCGTATCGCTGTTCACTACGCCAAGCGTCAGCAGGGCCGCAAGGTTTTTGCTGCGCAGACTAGCCACTTGCCGCTGAAGGTGAACATGGCCGGTGTTATTCCGGCTATTTTCGCAAGCAGCATTTTGCTGTTTCCGGCTTCGTTGGGTGCCTGGTTTGGTCAGTCTGAAGGTTTGGGCTGGTTGCAGGACATCTCGCAGTCGATCGCTCCTGGTCAGCCGTTGAATATTCTGCTGTTTAGTGCAGGGATTATTTTCTTCTGCTTCTTCTATACGGCGTTGATGTTCAATCCGAAAGACGTAGCGGAAAACCTGAAGAAGTCCGGTGCCTTTATTCCGGGTATCCGTCCAGGTGAGCAGTCTGCACGCTATATTGATGGCGTTCTGACTCGCTTGACCATGTTCGGTGCTCTCTATATGACGGCCGTCTGCCTGTTGCCCCAGTTCCTGGTGGTTGCAGCAAACGTTCCGTTCTACCTTGGCGGGACCTCGTTGCTGATCGTCGTCGTGGTTGTGATGGACTTCATGTCCCAAGTACAATCGCACCTCGTTTCGCACCAGTACGAATCCCTGATGAAGAAAGCCAACCTGAAGGGTTACGGCAGCGGCATGCTGCGCTGACCCATAAGGTTCGAGGAGTTGGTGATGAAAGTTCGTGCATCGGTGAAAAAGCTGTGCCGTAACTGCAAGATTATTCGCCGCGAAGGTGTTGTTCGAGTAATTTGCAGCGCGGAACCGCGTCACAAACAGCGCCAAGGCTGAGTGTGATTGTGCTTCAAGCCCAGCAGCTAGTGCGCTGCTGGGTTGATTATTTGTTATTACAGCGATATTATCTCGCGCCCTATTTCTTGGCTTCCGGGGCGTAGGTAGCTGTCAATTGGAGTCCCACTGAATGGCCCGTATTGCAGGCGTCAACATTCCAGATAACAAGCATACTGTTATCTCGCTGACCTACATCTATGGTGTTGGTCGCACAACTGCACAGAAGATCTGTGCAGACGCTGGTGTAAACCCAGCCGCAAAGATCAAGGATCTGAGCGACGAGCAGATTGAACAGCTGCGTGGCGAAGTGGCGAAGTTCACCACTGAAGGTGACCTGCGTCGCGAAATCAACATGAAAATCAAGCGCTTGATGGACCTCGGTTGCTATCGCGGTCTGCGTCATCGTCGTGGTCTGCCAGTACGCGGTCAGCGTACCAAGACCAACGCGCGTACCCGTAAAGGTCCGCGTAAGCCGATCCGCAAGTAATCGCCCCAGCGAATCGACAGGAATTTAATCATGGCAAAACCTGCTGCTCGTCCTCGTAAAAAAGTTAAAAAGACAGTGGTTGATGGCATCGCCCACATCCATGCTTCTTTTAACAACACCATCGTGACCATCACCGACCGTCAAGGTAACGCTCTTTCCTGGGCTACCTCCGGTGGTTCGGGTTTCCGCGGTTCCCGCAAGTCCACCCCGTTCGCTGCTCAAGTAGCTGCTGAACGTGCTGGTCAAGCTGCGCTGGAATACGGCCTGAAAAACCTCGACGTTAACGTCAAGGGTCCAGGTCCAGGTCGTGAATCCGCAGTTCGTGCTTTGAACGGCTGTGGCTACAAGATCGCCAGCATCACCGACGTGACGCCAATCCCGCACAACGGGTGCCGTCCGCCGAAGAAGCGCCGCGTGTAATCCAGGAGATCGTAAAGAATGGCTCGTTACATTGGTCCAAAATGCAAACTCGCTCGTCGCGAAGGCACCGATCTCTTCCTGAAGAGCGGCGTGCGCGCGATCGAATCGAAGTGCAACATTGAAGCTGCACCTGGTATCCACGGCCAACGCCGCGGTCGCCAATCCGACTACGGCACCCAACTGCGCGAGAAGCAGAAGGTCCGTCGTATCTACGGCGTTCTCGAGCGTCAGTTCAGCGGTTACTACAAAGCTGCTGCCAGCAAGAAAGGCGCAACCGGTGAGAACCTGCTGCAACTGCTGGAATGCCGTCTGGACAACGTTGTATACCGTATGGGCTTTGGTTCGACTCGTGCCGAATCCCGTCAGCTGGTATCGCACAAGTCCATCAGCGTTAACGGTCAGACCGTAAACGTCCCGTCCTTCCAGGTTCGTGCTGGTGACGTGGTTGCAGTTCGCGAGAAAGCAAAGAATCAGCTTCGCATTGGCCAGGCTCTCGAACTGTGCACCCAACGTGGTCGCGTAGAATGGGTAGAGGTAGATGCTGAGAAGAAGTCGGGCGTTTTCAAGAACGTTCCTGCTCGCAGTGATCTGTCCGCCGACATCAACGAAAGCCTGATTGTCGAGCTCTACTCCAAGTAAGTAAGGGCTAGAAAATAGGTGCATCCATGCAGATTTCGGTAAATGAGTTCCTGACACCCCGTCACATCGACGTGCAGGTTGTCAGTCCAACCCGCGCCAAGATCACTCTCGAGCCTCTCGAGCGTGGTTTTGGCCACACCCTGGGCAACGCGCTGCGCCGCATCCTGTTGTCCTCAATGCCCGGCTGCGCAGTAGTCGAGGCCGAGATTGACGGTGTGCTCCACGAGTACAGCGCCATCGAAGGTGTACAGGAAGACGTAATTGAAATCCTGTTGAACCTTAAAGGTCTGGCCATCAAGCTGCACGGTCGTGACGAAGTTACGCTGACCTTGTCGAAGAAGGGTTCGGGGGTGGTTACCGCTGCCGATATTCAGCTGGATCATGATGTCGAGATCGTTAATCCCGATCACGTAATCGCTAACCTGGCGTCTAACGGCGCCCTGAACATGAAGCTCGTAGTAGCTCGTGGTCGTGGTTATGAACCGGCCGACTCGCGTCAGAGCGATGAAGACGAAAGCCGCAGCATTGGTCGCTTGCAGCTTGACTCTTCGTTCAGCCCGGTTCGCCGTATCGCATACGTGGTGGAAAACGCCCGTGTCGAACAGCGTACTAACCTGGACAAGCTGGTTATTGATCTGGAAACCAACGGTACCCTGGATCCTGAAGAGGCTATCCGTCGTGCTGCAACCATCCTGCAACAGCAGTTGGCTGCGTTCGTCGACCTCAAAGGTGACAGTGAGCCAGTGGTAATCGAGCAGGAAGACGAGATCGATCCGATCCTGCTTCGCCCGGTTGACGATCTGGAACTGACTGTACGTTCGGCTAACTGCCTTAAGGCGGAAAACATTTACTACATCGGCGACCTGATTCAGCGTACCGAAGTAGAACTGTTGAAGACTCCGAACCTGGGCAAGAAATCCTTGACTGAAATCAAGGACGTTCTGGCCTCCCGCGGTCTGTCCCTCGGCATGCGCCTCGACAACTGGCCGCCTGCAAGTCTTAAGAAGGACGACAAGGCGACTGCCTGATCGTCGTAATCACCGAACGTTGTGTTTGGTAAGGAATGAACCATGCGTCATCGTAAAAGTGGTCGTCACCTGAGCCGCACCAGCTCGCACCGCAAGGCCATGTTCCAAAACATGGCGGTGTCGCTGTTCGAGCACGAGCTGATCAAAACTACTCTGCCAAAAGCCAAAGAACTGCGCCGCGTTGCCGAGCCGCTGATCACTCTGGCCAAGACAGACAGCCTGGCTAACCGCCGTCTGGCTTTCGACCGTACTCGTTCGAAAGCTATCGTTGGTAAGCTCTTCAACGACCTGGGCAAGCGTTACGCTACCCGTGAGGGTGGCTACCTGCGCATCCTCAAGTGCGGTTTCCGCGCTGGCGACAACGCGCCTATGGCGTACGTCGAGTTGGTTGATCGTGCTACTGCTGGCGAAGCTGTATCCGCCGAGTAAGACGTCAGTCTGAAACGAAGAACCGGGCCTAGCGCCCGGTTTTTTGTGCCTGTCCAAAAAGTGCAGGGTGTACTGCCAGTTTCGACTCTGCCCATTGACTGACTATTAGTTATTTTCTATTGATCACGATCAGTTAATGAATTTGAAGGTGTCATGTTCATGGTCAATACTCCTTTTCAGCCGATTAGCCGGCAGTTTCCAGGACTGAAGAGGAAGTATGCGCATGAGCCAAAACAAAACGCTGACCACCGCCAGTGGCGCCCCTGTTGCTGATAACCAGAATTCCCGCTCCGCCGGCCCTCGCGGCCCGCTGCTGCTCGACGACTTCCACCTGATCGAGAAGCTTGCCCACTTCAATCGCGAGAACATCCCTGAGCGCCGCGTACACGCCAAGGGCTCGGGTGCCTACGGTACGTTCACCGTGACCCGCGACATTACCCAGTACACCAGCGCCAAGCTGTTTGAGTCGGTGGGTAAACAAACTCCTACCTTCCTGCGGTTCTCGACCGTTGGTGGCGAGCGCGGCTCGGCGGATACCGAACGCGATCCACGTGGCTTTGCCTTGAAGTTCTACACCGAAGAGGGCAACTGGGACATTGTTGGTAACAATACCCCGGTATTTTTCATCCGTGATCCGCTGAAGTTCCCGGACTTTATCCACACCCAAAAACGTCTGCCGCAGAGCAATCTGAAAAGTGCTCAAGCGATGTGGGATTTCTGGTCACATTCCCCCGAAGCGTTGCATCAGGTGACCATCCTGTTCTCTGATCGCGGGATTCCGGACGGCTACCGGCACATGCACGGCTTCGGTAGCCACACCTACAGCCTCATCAGCGCGGCCGGCGAGCGCCATTGGGTCAAGTGGCACTACAAGACCCTGCAAGGCATCAAGAACCTTGCGCCCGCTGAGGCAGCGCGCCTGGCAGGCACAGATCCGGATTACGCTCAGCGCGACTTGTTCAATGCCATCGAGCGTGGCGAGTTTCCAAAGTGGCGGGTGTGCATCCAGATCATGAGTGAAGACCAGGCTGCAGCTCACTACGAAAACCCGTTCGACGTGACCAAAACCTGGTCGCAGAAAGAGTTTCCACTGATCGAGGTCGGCGAGCTGGAGTTGAACCGCAACCCGCAGAACTACTTCGCCGAAGTCGAGCAGGCTGCGTTTGGACCGAGCAACATGGTGCCAGGCGTTGGTTTGTCACCTGACCGCATGCTGCAAGGCCGCGTGTTCGCCTACGCGGATGCCCACCGCTACCGCGTTGGTACCAATCACCAGCAATTGCCGGTGAATGCACCGCGCAGCCCGGTCAACAGCTACCAACGCGACGGCTCCATGGCCTTTGGCAGTAACGGCGGTGCTGCGCCCAACTATGAGCCGAACAGCTACGTAAATTCGCCAAAACAGGCGCCACACTATGCCGAGCCGGCGTTGGCCTTGTCTGGAGCGGCAGACCGTTACGATCACCGCGAAGACACGGATTACTACAGCCATGCCGGCGCGCTGTTCCGCTTGATGAGCGATGAGCAGAAAGCATTGCTGGTCAGCAACATCGCAGGCGCCATGGCCGGTGTTTCGGGTGACGTGGTTGACCGCCAGTTGCAGCATTTCTTCCGCGCTGATCAGGCGTATGGAGAAGCAATCGCGAAGGCCTTGGGTGTAGAGCTTAACGAAGTCTAAACGAGAAGCAGAACCGCCCTCATCTGGGCGGTTTTTGCGTTATTTAAACCGCTTTTCTCAGAATATCTTCACTTTTATCGCGCGAATCAAGTGACCAAATGGTCGCCGTGGTTCAAACTACAGACTTTCAAGCAGGGAGATGTAGGGCGATGCAAGGCCACCCAGACGTTATCGATTACCTCAACACGTTGCTCACCGGCGAACTGGCAGCGCGTGATCAATATTTCGTGCATTCGCGGATGTATGAGGACTGGGGTTTCACCAAGCTCTACGAACGCATCAATCACGAAATGGAAGAAGAAGCCGGGCACGCCGATGCACTGATGCGTCGTATCCTCATGCTCGAGGGCACGCCACGCATGCGTCCGGATGATCTCGATGTCGGCATTACAGTGCCTGACATGCTCGCCGCCGACCTGCGCCTGGAGTACAAGGTGCGCGCCGCGCTGTGCAAGGGTATTGAACTGTGCGAACAGCACAAGGATTACGTCAGCCGCGAGATGTTGCGGGTGCAGCTCAACGACACCGAAGAAGATCACACCTACTGGCTGGAAAAGCAGTTGGGCCTGATCAAGTTGATCGGTCTCGAGAACTACCTGCAATCTCACGCCTGATACTTCCCTGTACAAAAAAAGCCCCGGTCACTTGATCAGTGACCGGGGCTTTTTCATGGCTCGGACTCAGGCTCGATCACGCTCCAGCAGTGGCTTGAGGTAGTAGCCGGTATGAGACTGCTCCATCTCGGCGACTTCCTCTGGCGTACCGACGGCGATGATCTGGCCCCCTTTGGAACCCCCTTCCGGCCCCAGGTCGACCAGCCAGTCAGCGGTCTTGATCACATCCAGGTTGTGCTCGATCACGACCACGGTGTTGCCGTGATCGCGCAGGCGGTGCAAGACGTCGAGCAATTGCTGGATATCCGCAAAATGTAGCCCGGTGGTCGGCTCATCGAGGATGTACAGGGTTTTGCCGGTATCTCGCTTGGACAGCTCGCGGGACAGTTTCACCCGCTGCGCTTCACCGCCCGACAGGGTGGTCGCCGATTGCCCCAGCTTGATGTACGACAGGCCCACATCCATCAGCGTCTGGAGTTTGCGAGCCAGCGCGGGGACCGCGTCGAAGAACACCCGCGCCTCTTCGATGGTCATCTCGAGGGTTTCGTGGATGCTCTTGCCCTTGTACTTGATCTCCAGGGTCTCGCGGTTGTAGCGCTTGCTCTTGCACACATCGCACGGCACGTAGATATCCGGCAGGAAGTGCATTTCCACCTTGATCAGGCCGTCGCCCTGGCAGGCCTCGCAGCGCCCGCCCTTGACGTTGAACGAGAAGCGCCCCGGACCATAACCCCGTGAGCGGGACTCCGGCACGCCGGCGAACAACTCGCGAATCGGGGTGAACAGGCCGGTATAGGTCGCCGGGTTGGAGCGCGGTGTGCGGCCGATCGGGCTCTGGTCGATGTCGACCACTTTATCGAGGTGTTCCAGGCCCTTGATGCTGTCGTGGACGGCGGCCTCCAGGGTGGTCGCGCCGTTGAGTGCAGTGGCGCTCAAGGGAAACAGGGTGTTGTTGATCAGCGTCGACTTGCCCGAGCCGGAGACACCCGTCACGCAAGTCAGCAGGCCGATCGGAATCTCCAGGTCGACGTTGCGCAGGTTATTGCCCCGAGCGCCCTTGAGCGACAGCGACAGCTTCTTGTTGCGCGGCGTACGTTTGGCCGGTACTTCGATCTTCACCCGGCCCGACAGGTATTTGCCGGTCAGCGAGTCCGGATGGCTCATGACTTCGGCCGGCGTACCTTCGGCGACGATGTGACCGCCATGCACGCCGGCTCCCGGGCCGATGTCCACCACGTAGTCGGCCAGGCGAATGGCGTCTTCGTCGTGCTCGACCACGATTACCGTGTTGCCGATGTCCCGCAGGTGCTTGAGAGTGCCCAACAGCCGGTCGTTGTCGCGCTGGTGCAGGCCAATAGATGGCTCGTCGAGGATGTACAGCACCCCCACCAGGCCCGCGCCGATCTGGCTCGCCAGGCGAATCCGCTGCGCCTCGCCACCGGACAGGGTGTCGGCGCTGCGATCCAGCGACAGATAGTCGAGGCCGACGTTGACCAGGAACTGCAGGCGCTCGCGGATTTCCTTGAGGATCTTGTCGGCGATTTCGCCACGCCGGCCGGTGAGCTTCAGCGTGCCGAAGTAATCGGACGCATCGCCAATCGGCAGGTTGGTCACTGCCGGCAGGGTCTTCTCGCCGACCCACACATGCCGCGCCTCGCGACGCAGGCGAGTGCCGCGGCAGTCCGGGCACGGCTGGGTGCTGAGGAACTTGGCCAGCTCTTCGCGCACCGAGGCCGACTCGGTTTCACGGTAACGCCGGTCCAGATTCGGCACGATGCCTTCGAACGGGTGCGAGCGTTTGACGATATCGCCGCGGTCGTTCAGGTATTTGAAATCGACACTCTGCGTGCCGCTGCCGTGCAGGATGATTTTCTGCTGGTCGGCCGGCAACTGGTTGAACGGCACTTCCAGGCTGAATCCGTAATGGCTGGCCAGCGACCCGAGCATCTGGAAGTAATAGACATTGCGCCGGTCCCAGCCACGAATCGCGCCCTCGGCCAGGGTCAGCTCGCCATTGACCAGGCGCTTGATGTCGAAGAACTGTTTGACCCCCAGGCCATCACAGGTCGGGCAGGCGCCCGCCGGGTTGTTGAAGGAGAACAGCTTGGGTTCCAGCTCGCTGATGGCGTGACCGCAGATCGGGCAGGCAAAGCGTGCGGAGAAGATCAGCTCCTCGCCCGGCTCGTCATCCATTGGCGCGACCAGGGCAATGCCGTCGGCCAGTTTCAGCGCGGTCTCGAACGATTCGGCCAAACGTTGCTGCAGGTCGTCACGCACCTTGAAGCGGTCGACCACGACATCAATCGTGTGCTTCTTCTGTTTATCCAGCTTCGGCGCTTCGTCCAGCTCATACAGCTTGCCGTTGATCCGGGCGCGAACAAAACCCTGGGCCCGCAACTCTTCAAAGACCGATAGATGTTCGCCCTTGCGCTCGCGAATCACCGGAGCCAGCAGCATCAACTTGCTGCCTTCGGGCTGGGCCAGCACCAGGTCGACCATCTGGCTGACGGTCTGGGCTTCCAGCGGGATGTCGTGATCCGGGCAGCGCGGAATACCCACGCGTGCGTAAAGCAAGCGCAGGTAGTCGTAGATTTCGGTGATGGTGCCGACCGTGGAGCGCGGGTTGTGCGAGGTCGACTTCTGCTCGATGGAAATGGCCGGTGACAGGCCTTCGATGGTATCGACGTCAGGCTTTTCCATCATCGACAGGAACTGCCGGGCATAGGCTGACAGCGACTCGACATAGCGTCGCTGGCCTTCAGCGTACAGCGTATCGAAAGCCAGGGACGACTTGCCGGACCCGGACAAGCCGGTGATGACGATCAGCTTGTCCCGTGGCAGGGTCAGGTCGATATTCTTCAGGTTGTGGGTTCGAGCCCCACGAATCAGGATCTTGTCCAAGGTGGCCTCGCTCGGCGGGCGTAAACGTAGGAGTATAAGGCCAAATACTGGATGGATGCACACTATCAAATGTGTGTTTTCCAGCCTTCAATGAAGAGTTTGTCATCCTTGCGCGTCAAAGCGTCGCCCTATACCCCGTCAATCGATGGGACTGATAGAATCGCCGCCGGTTCACATGAGGTAATTCCATGCACGATCCCCACAGCGAACGCATGAGTGGTAGCGAGACCCGCGCAGCAAGCGGTCTGGCCCTGGTGTTCGCGTTCCGTATGCTTGGCATGTTCATGGTGTTGCCGGTGCTGGCGACCTACGGCATGGACCTGGCAGGCGCGACTCCGGCCCTGATTGGCCTGGCCATCGGCGCCTACGGCCTGACCCAGGCCGTGTTCCAGATTCCCTTCGGGATCATTTCCGATCGTATCGGCCGGCGTCCGGTGATTTACCTGGGATTGATTGTCTTTGCCCTGGGCAGCGTGCTGGCAGCGAATGCCGACTCGATCTGGGGCGTGATCGCCGGCCGGATCCTGCAGGGCGCCGGGGCGATTTCCGCCGCGGTCATGGCCTTGCTCTCCGACCTGACTCGCGAGCAACACCGTACCAAGGCGATGGCCATGATCGGCATGACCATCGGCCTTTCATTTGCCGTGGCGATGGTGGTCGGCCCATTGCTGACCCGCGCCTTTGGCCTTTCCGGGCTGTTCCTGGCGACCGGCGGCATGGCGCTGCTGGGCATCATCATTGTGATGTTCATGGTGCCGCGCTCCACCGGCCCGCTGCAGCATCGTGAATCCGGCGTCGCCCGTCAGGCACTGATGCCAACGCTTAAACATCCCGACCTGTTACGCCTGGACCTTGGCATTTTTGTGTTGCATGCGATGTTGATGTCGAGTTTTGTCGCCTTGCCGTTGGCGCTGGTGGAGAAGGCCGGCCTGCCCAAGGAGCAACACTGGTGGGTTTACCTCACCGCGCTGCTGATTTCGTTCTTCGCCATGATCCCGTTCATCATCTACGGCGAGAAGAAACGCAAAATGAAACGAGTTTTGCTCGGTGCCGTCGCGACGCTGATGCTCACTGAGCTATTCTTCTGGCAGTTCGGCGACAGCCTGCGAGCCCTGGTGATTGGTACGGTGGTGTTCTTCACCGCGTTCAATCTGCTGGAAGCTTCGCTGCCGTCGCTGATCAGCAAGGTTTCACCGGCGGGCGGCAAGGGCACGGCGATGGGGGTGTACTCCACCAGCCAGTTCCTCGGTTCGGCACTGGGCGGGATCATGGGCGGCTGGATGTTCCAGCATGGCGGTCTGTCGGTTGTGTTCCTCGGATGCGCAGGTCTGGCTGCCCTCTGGTTGGCCTTTGCTGTTACCATGCGCGAACCTCCCTATGTGACGAGCCTGCGCTTGCCGTTATCGCCTGAAGCGATCCGCGAAGCGGGTCTGGTTGAGCGCCTGCTGGCCGTCGTTGGGGTAACCGATGCCATCGTGGTTGCTGATGAAGCAGCCATTTACATCAAATTGGACACCGAACTATTGGATCGCACCACCCTCGAGCGCCTGGTCAACGACCCGGCCTCGGCAGCGTGTGAAGCCTAGGAGAACGTTATGGCCCGTGGGGTTAACAAAGTCATATTGGTCGGCACTTGCGGCCAGGATCCCGAAGTTCGCTACTTGCCTAACGGTAACGCCGTGACCAACCTGAGTCTGGCGACCAGCGAACAGTGGACCGACAAGCAGACAGGCCAGAAAGTCGAAAAGACTGAATGGCACCGCGTATCGATGTTCGGCAAGGTTGCGGAAATCGCCGGCGAATACCTGCGCAAAGGTTCGCAGGTATACATCGAAGGCAAGCTGCAAACCCGCGAGTGGGAAAAAGACGGTATCAAGCGCTACACCACTGAAATCGTGGTCGACATGCAAGGCACCATGCAACTGCTGGGCGGCCGTCCACAGGGTGACCAGCAGCAAGGCGGCAACAACTACCAGCAATCCGCGCCGCGCCAGCAGGCTCCACGTCCTGCTCCGCAACAGCAGCCACAGCGTCCAGCCCCGCAACAGGCTGCGCCGCAACCGGCTCCGGATTTCGACAGCTTCGATGACGATATTCCGTTCTGAGAAAGCTGCAAGCCGACCAAACAAAACCCGCACTTCGGTATGAAGTGCGGGTTTTTTTATGGGTAGCTGACGGTCTATGAAGACTCAGGCGGCAAGGAATTCGTCAGCTGATACCACGCTGGCATAAGCAAACGCCAGGGCCGCCATGAATGCCGCATGCACCTGCGCTGCCGGCACCGCGACGCCATTGAATTCCAGGTCACGGGTGGCGCAGGCGTCGTGGATCACGGTGACGCTGTAGCCGAAATCTGCCGCCGCGCGGGTGACGCCGTCGATGCACATGTGGCTCATGCTGCCCACGATCACCAGTTCCTTGATGCCTTGTTCGTCGAGGATGGACTTCAGTTCGGTTTCGCGGAACGAGTTGACGAAGTGCTTGAGCACCACCGGTTCGTTGTCACGGTTGAGCACTTTCGGGTGCAGCTTGGCGCCGTCGGAGTTCGGGGTAAAAAACGGCGCCTCTTCGGAGGTGAATTCGTGGCGGATATGCACCACCGAATCGCCAGCATCGCGGAAGGCCTTGATCAGGCGTACGGCGTTGTCGGCAGCGGCGTCGGCACCCACTAGTGGCCATTTGCCTTGAGGGAAGTAGTCGTTCTGGATATCGACTACGATGAGCGCTTGCTTGGCCATGGGTGTTTCCTCTGCAATGTGTGTGAGCTCAGTATCGAAGCTGCCACGCGCATCGAGAATTGGCCGCACCGACAATAACAAGGGGAAAACTGACAATGGGCGCAGAACGCACAGTCGTCGAGATGGGCGTGCTGATCTATCCCGGCGCACAGATGGCGGCGGTCCATGGCTTGACCGACCTGTTCGGCGTCGCCAATCGCATTGCCGCCGAATACCAGAGCGCGTCATTGCCGGTGCTGCGGGTCAGTCATTGGCAGGCGGACGCCGAACACGCACCGCAACGAGTCTTCGACAGTGTCCCCGGGAAAGAGGGCGGGTTGATGGCGCTGTTGATTCCGCCGTCGATCGCTGGTTTTTCCGAGGGCCAGGCATCCCCAGCGCTGTTCCACTGGTTGCGCGAGCAACACGCCAGCGGCGCGACCTTGGGGGGGGTGTGCGTGGGTTCGATCCTGCTGGCGGAGAGTGGTCTGCTCGACGGGCGCAGTGCCACCACCCACTGGACTTCGGCCAAGCAATTCGCCGAGCGTTATCCCAAGGTGCGGCTGAATGCCGAGAAGCCTATCGTCGATGATGGCGACCTGATTACCACTGCTGGCCTGATGGCCTGGTCGGAGCTGGGCCTGCGCCTCGTCGACCGGCTGCTGGGCCCCACCGTCGCGACCGGTACCGCGCGCTTCCTGGTGGTCGAGCACAGCGACAGTGCGAGCCAGTGCGGCAGCAACTTTGCGCCCATTCTCAGTCATGGCGATGGGGCGATTATCAAGGTCCAGCACTGGCTGCAAACCAATGGCGCGGTGGAGGTTTCGTTGACGGCCATGGCCGAACAGGCGGGTTTGGAGGAGCGCACCTTCCTGCGGCGCTTTCGTGCCGCCACCGGACTGAAACCGACCCAGTACTGTCAGCACCTGCGGGTTGGCAAAGCCCGGGAAATGCTCGAGTTCACCAACGGCACCATCGACCACATCGCCTGGAATGTCGGCTATGCCGATCCGGGAGCGTTCCGCGCCACGTTCAAAAAGATCACCGGGTTGGCACCCAGCGATTACCGCAGTCGATTCGGCGTGACGCCAGCGGCAGTGGCGCGTTAGTGCCATCGTGCAAAACGCCGGAAAGTCGAGAAAGGTCGTGCAGAATAAGGCAGGCGCTGAGCCACTACCCAACGCCGTAGTGCCTGTCTGGTACTAGCCCCAGACGCGTTGAGGTGTTGGCCCGATCCCTGCAATTCCCAAAGCTATATCCATCGAGCGCAGGCGAAGGGGGACGCATGACCCCGAAGAACCGCAACAAACAGGTGGTCGCGCACTCGACCCGGCCTCAGGCGCCCCGGCATGAGGTCGAGACTAACCGCAAGCTGGCCCATTGGCTGGCGCAGATTCTCGGTTTGCCCTTTGCTGGCAGCTACGACCCGACGCTGCATGACGGGCACGACCTGTACCTGCTGCCAACCCAGACTCTGGTGGGTGGCGCCGCCGCCCGGCAGTTGGGCGTCAGCGGGCCGGAGGACCTGTGGGGCGGCTACGTCGACCATGACTTCATCTGCACCAAAGCCATTACCCATGGTTTGCTGAGCCGCGATGCGATCGCCCCCCCGGGCTGGGCGCCGCTGTTCGCCGAGCGCGTGCGCAAAGTGGTGCTCGACGGCATCAGCGTGTTCTCCCTCGACGATGCCCAACCTGCTGCCGAGCAGTTGCTGGCGCATGGGCCGATCCGCCTCAAACCGATTCACGCCTGCGCCGGCCGCGGCCAGGAGGTGATTCGTGACCTCGATGCCTTGCGGCAGTTGCTCAAGCGCCCCGAAATTGCCGAACAGTTCGCCAGCGGCGTGGTGCTGGAGCAGGACCTCAAGAAGGTCATCACCCACAGCGTCGGCCAGAGCTTTTTCGGCGACACCGTGCTCAGTTACTGCGGGCAGCAATATCTGACCGAAGACGGGCAGGGTGAGCAGGTCTACGGCGGCTCTGACCTGCTGGTGGTGCAGGGCTACTACGACGATTTGCTCGCCCTGGAGCTGGCTGACGACGTGCGCCTGGCCATCGAGCAGGCCCAGGTATTCGACGCCGCTGCGGACGAAGCCTACCCCGGTTTCTACGCCTCGCGGCGCAACTACGACATTGCCCAGGGCCTGGATGCCCAGGGCCAACGCTGCAGCGGGGTGCTTGAACAATCCTGGCGCATGGGAGGCGCCAGCAGTGCTGAAGTGGCCGCGCTGCAACGCTTCGTCAACAACCCCGGGCTGAAGGCGATTCGCGTGTCGTCGGTAGAAACCTACCTCGACTCACCACTGCCGGCAGGGGCGATCGAGGTGTATCGCGGCCCGGCGGAGAACAGCGAATTCCTTCTCAAATACGTAACGGTCAACTCTTATGACGGCTAGAAGCGAAAGCATTCAAATCGACATCGACGATGAACAGATGAGCGCGACCTTCCTCAGCCCCAAATCCAAGGTGCCGGGCGTGTTGTTCGTGCACGGTTGGGGCGGGAGTCAGGAGCGGGACCTGGAACGCGCCAAAGGCATCGCCGGGCTGGGCTGCGTGTGCCTGACCTTCGACTTGCGCGGGCACACCGGTGACGTCGGAATTCCGCTGGCGCGGGTCACCCGCGAAGATAATCTCAAGGACTTGCTGGCGGCCTACGATCGCCTGCTGGCGCACCCGGCCATCGATACCTCGGCGGTGGCGGTAGTCGGCACCAGCTATGGCGGCTACCTGGCGGCCATCCTCACCACCCTGCGCCCGGTGCGCTGGCTGGCGCTTCGCGTGCCGGCGCTGTACCGCGACGAGCAATGGCACACCCCCAAGCGCGACCTCGACAAACAGGACCTGCTGGATTACCGCAGCACGCTGGTGCGCGCCGACAGCAATCGGGCGCTGCACGCCTGTTCACAGTTCACCGGTGATGTGTTGCTGGTGGAGTCGGAAAGCGACAGCTTTGTGCCCCACGCCACCATCATGAGTTACCGCGCGGCATGCCAGCAGACGCACTCGCTGACTCACCGCATCATCGACGGCGCCGACCACGCCTTGAGCGAGCCGGTGGCGCAACAGGCGTACACCTCGATCCTGGTCGACTGGGTGACCGAAATGGTGGTCGGCGAGCGCCTGCGTATCTTGTGAGTCAGGACGGTTTCTTCTCGATCCGCAGCGCCTTGGCCTTGGCTTCCACCACCAGGTACATGGCCACGGTGATCAGCAGCGGCAACAGGAAATAGATCGCCCGATAGGCCAGCAACCCGGCGACCAGACTGCCGCGCGATGCCTGGTGCTGCAGCAGCGCGACGAACACCGCCTCGAGCACACCGAGACCCGCCGGAATATGGGTAATGACGCCGGCGATGGCGCTGATCAGCAACACCCCCAGCACCAAGGGGTAATCGAGTTTGCTCGGCAACAAGGTGAAGATCACCGCCGCCATCAACGACCAGTTCAATGCGCCCAGCGCCAGTTGCAACACCGCCATGCGCAGTGAGGGCAAGTTGATTTCCACGCCACGAATCGCCCATTCGCGCCGGTTGGAAAACCGACACGCCGCCAGATACCCGGCACTCAGCAGCAGTAACAGGATGCCCACACCTTGCAGCGCGGTGCTGCTGAGTTTCCAGCCAGGTGGCATATGCACCAGGCCACTACTGAAAATCGCCCCGGCCACCAGCATGTAGCCGAACCAATTGGTGGCCAGGCTCAGGCCGAGGATCTTGGCAATATTGCCCTTGCTGACACCGAGCCGTGAGTACAGGCGGTAGCGCATGGCGATGCCGCCAACCCAGGCGCTGAGATTCAGGTTGAAGGCATAACTGATGACCCCGACTGGAAGGATCTGCCGCCAGGTCAGGTCCTGGCGGATGTAGGTGCGGCCGATCAGGTCGAAGCAGGCGTAGGTCAGGAAGCTCAACAGGGTAATGGCCGAGGCAATGACCAGCGTGCGCACCTTGAAGTCGCCGAGGGTGGCGAAGACTTCGTTCCAGTCGATGCGCCGGGCGAGCATGGTGAAGAGCACGATCAACACCAGGAAGAACAGCGCCGTCAGCGGTTTTTTCAGGCGTGTCCAGCGTGACGGGGAGTGGGCCGCCGCCGCCGATTCAGAGCGATTCATGGCGGTCATCACGAACCTGCGGCATGGGCTTCAAGGGCTGCAGACGGGGTTTGTGCGCGGGCAAACCGCCGGCCCAGGCGGGGAAATGGCGCAGGCAGTGGAACGCCAGGAAGCCGATGGTCATGCGCCACAGCAAACCGCGGGGCGATTCGGGGGTGGGCATGACTTTGCAGTGGTGATTGCTCAGCTCATCGAGGCGCTCGAACAACTCGCGATTGAACGCCCGGTCGCGAATCAGCACGTTGGCTTCCAGGTTCAGCGACAGGCTCAGCGGGTCGAGATTACTCGAGCCGACCGTGCTCCAGTCCTCATCCACCAGCGCGACCTTGCCGTGCAGCGGGCGGTCGCAGTATTCGTAGATCTTCACCCCGGATTGCTGCAGGTAATCGTAGGTCAGGCGGGCCGCGAGCTTGGCCACCAGCATGTCCGGTTGGCCCTGGAGGATCAGCCGCACGTCGACGCCGCGTCGTGAGGCATTGCGGATCTCGCGCAGCAAGCGGTAGCCGGGGAAGAAATAGGCATTGGCGATGATCACCCGGCGTTGCGCGCTGCGCAGCACCTGCAGATAGACGTCTTCGATGTCGCGCGGATGCTCGTTGTTATCGCGATAAACCAGCCGCACCTGGCCATCGTGATCGTTAAGCGCCAGTTCCGTGCGCCGGCGCTTGCGGCGCAGCCAGCCGTAGCGCGCCCTGGAATGGCGACCACTTTGCAGCAGGGCGAAATGGTGGATGTCGACCACTGCCGGGCCCTCGACCTGGACGGCATAGTCCTGTTTCGCTTCAGGGCCGAAATCCGCCAGATGATCGGCGCTGAAATTGATGCCGCCGATAAACGCAGTGGCGCCGTCTACCACCACTATCTTGCGGTGCAGGCGACGGAACCAGTTGGTGCGGATACCCAGGCGTCGCGGCGCCGGGTCGAAGATTTGCAGGTGGACGCCGGCGTCGCACATTGCCAGGAGAAATGCCTGGGGCAGTTCACCACAGCCAAATCCATCGAGACTCACGGTGACACGCACCCCGCGCTGCGCCGCCTCGATCAGAATCTGCTGCAGCTCATTGCCGACCTTGTCGTCGAACAGAATAAAGGTCTCCAGCAGGATTTCGCTTCTGGCCTGGCGCATGGCCTCGAACACCCTGGGGAAGTAGGCTTCGCCGTTCTCCAGCAACTCGACGCGATTGTTGCCGTGCCAGCCATAGTCGAGATCGCTCAGGGCGCGCTCGATGGCCGGTGTCTCGGCGCTGGGGGCCGCTGGCTCGAAGCGGTTTTTTTCCAGCGGTGTGCTGCTCATAGTTCGATCTCCACGGACAGCGGGACATGGTCGGAAAGGTGCGACCACGGACGCGAGGCCAGCACTTTAGGGCGGTGGGCGGTGAGATTGCGCAGGTAGATGCGGTCCAGGCGCAGCAACGGCAGGCGTGCCGGAAAACTGCGTGCGGGCTGGCCGTGATGTTCGCCAAATACCTCGCGCAAGCCCCAGGGCTTGAGCACGGCATCGGCGCGTTGGCGCCAGTCATTGAAGTCGCCGGCGACAATCACCCTGGCGTCTTCCGGCAGCTCGTCGAGGCGCTGCAGCAGTAGCGCCAGTTGTTGATCGCGATGGGCCTGGCGCAGGCCCAGGTGCACGCAGATCGCATGCAGCGGTTGCTCGCTGCCCGGCAGGCGCAACACGCAGTGCAGCAGGCCGCGGCTCTCGTGGCCGTCGATGCTGACATCCAGATTGTCGTGGCGAATGATCTGGAATTTCGCCAGCAGCGCATTGCCGTGATCGCCGGCGGGGTACACCGCGTTGCGGCCATAGGCGAACTGCGGCCAGAGGCTGTCGGCGAGGAACTCGTATTGCGGCATGCTCGGCCAATTGCTGTAGCGCTGGGGATGGTGTTCGTGGGTGCCGTGGACTTCCTGCAGAAACACCACGTCGGCGGACACGCTGCGCACCGCTTCGCGCAATTCCGGAAGAATGAAGCGCCGGTTCAGCGCGGCAAACCCCTTGTGGGTATTGACCGTCAGCACGGTAAAACGACGAATCGCGGCGCTGCATTCGTGCGCCGCCTCGGGCGCACCGGCTTGCTCGCCATTGCTGTCAAACACCGCCATGGATCCTCCCCGCCTGCTAGTCTCGGGCTACCCCCCTGTGAGTGGATGACTGTCGGGCGAGGCGGAAAGTTTCGCTGGCATTACCGGCGGCAGGCATGGAAAGCAGCCGGCAGGCGTGTGGGAAATTCACGCTGGAACTTGTAGCTGAAGGCAGCGATCTTCTCTAACCATTGTCATCGTTGAACAGGAGCGACGCGCCTTGTCTCAGTTCAAAGCCACGATAGGCCTGGCGATACTCCTGAGTATCGGCAGCACTCAAGCGCTCGCCGCCTTGCCCGGGGTGGCCGCCGTGACCGGCAAGGATCCCGCCGCCGCGGAAAAAGCCGAACCTCTGGTGCAGGGCGGGTTGCTTGGGGCGATCAGTTCGAGCATCGATGACGTCCAGGAAAAACTCGACATCAACGAACACCTGGTCGAGGCCTGGCGCGAGCGTGCGGATCGCGCGGCGGATGAGGTGGACCAGTTGGTCAATCAGCCATCGCCGCGTTCCACCTGGAGCGTGGCCCGTGACTTTGCCTTGTTAAGTGCGGCTTGGTGCGCGGTGTTTGCCGCGCTCTGGTTGCTCGGCGGCTTGCTTGCCAGGCGCTGCGCCCAGTCGAGACTGCTGCGCAATCGCGAGCGTGCCCAGGGTTTGCTGGGCTACGTGTTGCCCTACAGTCTGCCGGCGTTTATCAGCTTGCCGGTGACCCTGTATTGCAGCCACTTCCTGCAACCGTCCGCCGGTCGGGCGCTGGCGTTGAGCCTGGCGTACGCCACCAGCGCCGGGATTTTCGCCGCCTCGTTGCTGCTGTCGCTGGTGGTGCTGTTCAACGTCGGGCACAAACGCCGCGCGGTGCAGATCATTCGCCAGAACTGCCCCCGGCCCTTGTTCGCCATGGGCTTTCTGGTGGCCTTGAGCGATGCATTGACCAGCCCGCAGATCGCCAATCGCCTCGGCGACAACCTCACCGACAGTATTGCGGTGTTTACCGGCATGTCGGCGTCGATCATTTTCGGCTTGCTGGTGATTCGCTTGCGCCGGCCCGTCGGGCAGTTGATCCGCATCCTGCCGCTGGCCCAACGGCGCAGCCAACCGGCATTGCGTGAGACCCTGCGGATATTTTCCGGGATCTGGTACTGGCCGATTCTGTTGATGGTGCTGGTGTCGCTGATCAACCTGATCGGGATCGGTGATGACAATCAGAAAGTCCTGCGCTGTGCGTTGTTCACCACCATCCTGCTGATTGCCACGGTGTTCATCAGCACCATGCTCCAGCACCTGTTCAAGTCCCCCGGGGCGCTGGCGGTGCAGCGTGGCGGGGCCTACAGGGAGCGCTTCCTGAGCCTGTCCCACGCCTTGTTGCGGATTGTCATGGCGGTGGTGTTTATCGATGTCCTCGGGCGGATCTGGGGCGTTTCACTGTTCGAATTCGCGGTGAGCAACGCCATTGGCCGGGCCATCAGTGATTCGCTGAGTCGCATCGGCCTGATTTTCCTGGTGACCTGGATGGTCTGGGTGGTGCTCGACACCGCCATCCGCGAAGCCCTCAAGCCGCAGGTCAGCAAGCGCAACGCGCGCCAGCCCAGCACCCGGATCAAGACCATCCTGCCGCTGCTGCGCAACGCGATCAAAATCATCCTGGTAGTGATTTGCGCAATCACCACCATGGCCAACCTGGGGATCAACGTCGCGCCGTTCCTCGCCGGTGCCGGGGTGGTCGGCCTGGCCATCGGCTTCGGTTCGCAGCAGTTGGTCCAGGACGTAATCACCGGGCTGTTCATCATCATCGAAGACACCCTGTCGATCGGCGACTGGGTGGTGCTCGACTCGGGTCACGCCGGCACGGTCGAGGGGCTGACCATCCGCACCCTGCGCCTGCGCGACGGCAAGGGCTTCGTGCATTCGGTGCCGTTTGGCCAGATCAAGGCGGTGACCAACCAGTCCCGGCAGTTCGCCTTTGCGTTCTTCTCGGTGCAATTCACCTACGACACCGATGTCGACAAAGCCATCGCGCTGATTCGCGAAGCGGGGCGCTCGATCAGCGACGACCCGTTCCTCAAGTACAACCTGCAAGGTCCGCTGGAGGTGTTCGGGGTCGACAAAATGGACCTTAACGGCGTGGTGCTGACCGCGCAGTTCCGCACCGTGTCCGGCGGTCAGTACGCCGTGAATCGCGCCTTCAACCTGAGCCTGAAAAAGCTTGTGGATAACTGCCCCTGGGTGCATTTCGCGCAGACTTATCCACAGCAGGTGCTGATGCATGAGCGGCATGCGGATACGCCCGACGACAGCGCGCAACGGGACGATGTTGGCAAGGACGATTCAGTGCTGGTGATGCCGAAATCGCCGCTGCATTCCTGATTCGCTCGGCGGCTTAGTCGGCAGCGGGGGCGACGCGGTATTGGGTCAACGTGCGCTGCAGTTCGAGGTGCTGCGGCTGATCGAGCTGCAGCCAGACATGCTGCACCCCGGCAATCTCCGCCGCCGCCGGCACGCCATCGCGGAACACCAGGCGATTGCTCGCCAGCGCCGGGACTTTCTGCCCCGGCAGAACGGTGCCCACCAGGTTCAGCGGATCGACGCCGCAGATACTCACCAGACTGCCATCGTGGGGCCGGCGGCGCACTTCGCGCAGCAACGGAATCGCTTCCGGCAGGGCGAACTGTTCACCGGCCAGGCCACTGACAAAACGCCCGCCACGAATCTCGCCACGGGCCTCCAGGCGATGGAAGGTGCGCAGCAATTCACGCCAGCTCGGCAGCCAGTCCGCCTCGCGTTCCAGTAGGCGCCAGAACACCACGCCGTAGCGGCGCAACAGGGTCATGGCGATATGTTCGAGGGTGTCAGTGGGCACGCTGGACGGTGTCGACCCAGTGCCGCGGCGCAACAATGCCCAACGCCCGGCATCGTCCATGCCGCCGATCAACGCCCCCCGCCCGCGACGAGGGCTGCGTGCCTGGCGTTTGCTCGCCGGCGTGATCAGCGCGCGCAGGCCGGCGAAGCTGTCGGCGTTGACCAGCCCGGCGCCGACCAACTCCTGCAAGGCGATCTCCAGCTCGCTGCGCAGCAGATGGGCCTCGTGCAGCAGTTCATCAAAAAACAGTGCGCCGTGCTGGCTCAGGGCCTGATGCACTTTTTGCGTCTTGGGTGACAGCTCACTGACTTGCGCTTGCTCGGTCAGGCTGCTCCACAGCGGCACCTGGGCGCGTGGCAGCAGCAGGATCGGCGTGCTGCGCAGGGCCACGCTGGCGGCCTTGTGCCGGGCGCTCAGGCGAGTCCAGACCAGTTTGCCGCTGCGGCACAGTTCGTCCAGCCAGGCGCCTGAATAACCCTTGAGTCGCGCGGGCAGCAGGTCGCTGTCCCAGGCCGAGGCCGCCGCCGGGTAGCCTTCGAATTGCGCGACGATCACCGGCAACATCGCGCTGCCCTGGCCTTGAGTGGCTGGGGTCAGGTGCTGCCAGTCGAACAGAAAGCGCATGAAGTCCTGCAGGGCCACCGGCTCGATTTCCCGGCGCAGGCGCTTCACGGTGTAACGGTGAATGCGCGCGAGCAAATGCCGCTCGCACCATTGGTCCGTGGTGGCGCCCGGACTGAAGCGTCCGCGCAGCACGTAACCGTCACGCTCCAGCTGCGCCAGGGCCTGTTCGACCTGCTTGTCGGGCAGCCCCAACGGTCCGCCGATCGCGCTGACCGTCAGCGGGCCGAAGGCACTGAGGCGGGCGCGGATCAGCTCGACACAGGCCTCGTCGCGGTCCCAGTTTTCGTCAAACCCCGGCAGGGCGCCGAGGGGTGGTTGCAGAGGCGCCTGAGGATAGATCGCCTGCAGGCAGGTCAGCCGCTCCAGCGCCAACCACAGGCCTTGATCGGCATTGATCCGCAAGCGACTGGCGCGGCCCGATTCCGCCAACTGTTGCAGCCACCCCGGCCAGCGTTCGTCCAGCGCCACCTCGGCATCGCTGATGGCGCCGAGACTCATCAGGGCTTCGTGCATTTCATCGACGCGGGTCGGTTGCGGCCAGGCTTCTTCGCGGACCGCCTCGATGGCTTGCGGGTCGAGGGCGCCGAGATCGTCGGTGGATTGCGGGTCGCTCCAGCGCCGGTTGAGCACCGCCTGGGTACGGCGTTCCTCCAGCGGCGCATCGTCGAGGAAGGTGTAGGGGCGGGCGCTGAGAATCTCCGCCGCCAACGGCGAAGGCGCCGGCAGGTCGCGACTGATCAGGCGCAGCTCGCCTTGTTCCATACGTCGCAGAAGCCGCAGCCAGCCTTCGCTGTCCATGGCTTCGTGCAGGCAATCGTCGAGGGTCTGCTCGACCAGCGGGTGGTCGGGAATTTCCCGTTCGCCGGCGAGATTTTCCAGGCAGGCGATCTGGTCGGGAAAGACGCTGGCGATCAAGTCTTCGCTCTTCATCCGCTGGATTTGCGGTGGCACTTTGCGTCCGCCGCTGTAGCGCGATAGCGCCAGAGCCACGCCGGCATTCCAGCGCCAGCGCACACCGAACAGCGGCGCATCCAGCAGTGCCTGGATCAACACCTGCTCGGCGCTGTTGCTGTGCAGGTAACGCCAGATCTCGTCGAGCTCGAAGCTGTGGCTGGTGGACAGCGACAGCACGATTGCGTCTTCGCTGGCGGCGGCCTGCAACTCGAAGTTGAAGGTACGGCAGAAACGCTTGCGCAGCGCCAGGCCCCAGGCTCGGTTGATGCGACTGCCGAAGGGTGTGTGGATGATGAGTTGAGTGCCGCCGGACTCGTCGAAAAAGCGTTCCATCAGCAGCGTGTCCTGGGACGGCAGGGCGCCCAGGGTCAGGCGCGCCGGGGCCAGGTATTCGACGATCTGTTCGGCGCTGGCCAGGTCCAGGCCGAGGGTTTCGGTCAGCCAGTCCAGGCTCGGCTGCAAATCACCGGGGCTGGCGCCCAGCAGTTCGTCGAGCTGCCCATGCAGGCGTGCCACGGCGAACGACAACTCGGCGCTGCGCCCCGGCGCTTCCCCGAGCCAGAACGGGATGGTCGGCGGCTGGCCCTGGGCGTCCTCGACCCGGACCTTGCCGGTTTCCACCCGCAGGATTCGATAAGAGGTATTGCCCAGTTGAAACACGTCGCCAGCGATGCTTTCCACGGCGAAGTCTTCGTTGACGCTGCCGATGTTCAGCGCTTGAGGTTCCAGCAGCACAGCGTAGTCGGCGTTGTCGGGGATGGTCCCGCCACTGGTCACGGCGGTCAGCCTGGCGCCGCGCCGGCCACGCAGATTGCCGCTGACGGCGTCGCGGTGCAGGTAGGCGCTGCGGATACCCTGGCGGCCGTTGTAGCCCTCGGCGAGCATCTTCAGCAGGGCCTGGTAGTGGGTCTCGTCCAGCGCAGCGTAGGGTGAAGCGCGGCGCAGCACGGCGAGCAGCGCCTGCTCCTGCCATTCCTGGCAACTGACCTCGGCGATGATCTGCTGGGCCAGCACATCCAGCGGCGCCACCGGAATCAGCAGGTTGTCGAGTTCGCCGCGACGCACGCAATCAAGCAGCGCGGCGCACTCGATCAGGTCGTCTCGGGTGGTGGCGAACAACCGGCCCTTGGGCGTGCCGCCGACCTGGTGCCCGGAACGCCCGACCCGCTGTAGAAAGCCGGCAATCGAGCGCGGCGAGGCAATCTGGCAGACCAGGTCGACATCACCAATGTCGATCCCCAGTTCCAGTGATGCGGTGGCGATCAACACCTGCAAGTCGCCGCGCTTGAGCCGCTGTTCGGCGTCCAGGCGAAACTCCCCGGCCAGGCTGCCATGGTGCGCCGCCACCGCGTCCTTGCCCAACCGTTCGCTGAGGTGGCGGCTCAAGCGCTCGGCCAGGCGCCGGGTGTTGACGAAAATCAGTGTGGTGCGGTGTTCCCGGGCGAGCTCGGCGATGCGGTTGTAGACCAGCTCCCAGACGTCATTGGCCATCACCGCCGATAACGGCACCGGCGGCACTTCGATGGCGAGGTCCCGGGGGCGGGCGTGGCCGATGTCGACAATCTCGCAAGGTCGGTCGGTGCCCACCAGGAATCGCGACACCGCTTCGATCGGCTTTTGTGTAGCGGACAGGCCGATGCGCATCAGCGGCTCGTCGCACAGCGCCTGCAAACGCTCCAGGCTCAGGGCCAGATGGCTGCCGCGCTTGCTCGCGGCGATGGCGTGGATTTCGTCGACGATCACCGTGCGCGTGCTGGCGAGCATGCGCCGGCCGGAGTCGGAGCCGAGCAGCACGTACAGCGATTCCGGGGTGGTCACCAGAATGTGCGGCGCGCTTTTGCGCATCGCCGAACGCTCCTTCTGCGGCGTATCGCCGGTGCGCACCGCTGTACGGATGCGCAACTCGGGATAGCCCTGGCGGAGCAACTGTTCACTGATGCCGGCCAGCGGGTTTTGCAGGTTGATCTGGATGTCGTTGGACAGTGCCTTCAAAGGCGAGACGTAGACCACCAGGGTGGCGTCGGGCAGCTCGCCACCCAGCACCAGCCCTTGCCGGACCAGATCGTCGATCACCGCGAGAAAGGCGGTGAGGGTTTTTCCGGAGCCGGTGGGTGCGGCGATCAGCGTCGAGCGACGCTGGCGAATCAGCGGCCAGGCGCGCGCCTGGGCGGCGGTGACCGAAGGGAACGTGCGGGTGAACCAGGCGCTGACGGCAGAATGAAAACCGTCGAGCACGGGCGGCGTGGCTGCGGGGAGATTCATGGGTCAAGTTATGCGACCGCCCGCTCCAAGTTGCAAGTGGCAGGGCCTTATAACTGCCGTGACTTGGGCCGTTACCCGCGCGTTCTATACTTTACGGGTGACGGTTGCGTATTAAACCCGCAAAATGTCACGATTCTGGCATCTCTCAGCGGCATAGCCTGTGGGCGCTGTCGCTACACTCATCGTTTCCAACAGACTGGGCCTGCTGACTCTATGCGAATGCGCCTTATGTTACTGGGTGGCGGAAATGCCCTTGGGCAGGCGCTGATTCGCCTCGGTGCGGAGGAAGACATCGGTTTCCTCGCCCCTCGTCCCCCGCAAGACGGCTGGGACGCCGCGAGCCTGACGCAACTGCTCGACGACACGCGTCCGGACGCGCTGATCAATCTCGCCTATTACTTCGACTGGTTCCAGGCCGAGCAAGTGCCCGAGGCACGCCTGGCCGGACAGGAACGCGCGGTGGAGCGCCTGGCTGAACTTTGCCAGCACCACAACATCGTGCTGATCCAGCCTTCCAGCTATCGGGTATTCGATGGCTCGCGGGCCACCGCCTACAGCGAAAAAGACGAACCGGTGCCACTGGGCCTGCGCGGACAGGCGTTGTGGCGCATTGAGCAAAGCGTGCGCGCGACCTGTCCGCAGCACGTGATGCTGCGTTTCGGCTGGTTGCTCGACGACAGCGCCGAAGGCTCCCTCGGGCGCTTCCTCGCGCGCGCCGAACAGCCCGGAGAGCTGCTGCTGGCCGATGATCGACGGGGCAACCCGACCCCGGTGGATGACGCCGCGCGAGTGATCATTTCGGTGCTCAAGCAACTCGATTGCGCCGCGCCACTGTGGGGCACCTACCACTACGCCGGGCACGAGGCGACCACCCCGCTGGCGCTGGGCCAGGCGATCCTCACCGAGGCCCGTACCCTGCACCCGCTGGCCATTGAAGCACCGACCGCCCAGGCCCACGCGGCGCGTCCGGATGCCGCCGAAGAGCCGCAACATGCGGTGCTGGCCTGCAAGAAAATTCTGCACACTTTCGGGATCAAGCCGCGCGCCTGGCGTGCCGCGCTCCCGGGCTTACTGGATAGGTTTTATCGTCATGGCTAAAGGCCCTGTTTTAATCACCGGCGGTGCTGGTTTCATCGGCTCGCACCTCGCTGATGGCTTGTTGGCCAAAGGACACTCGGTTCGCATTCTCGACGACCTGTCGACCGGCAAACCGAGCAACCTGCCCCTCGACAACCCGCTGATCGAATTGATCGAAGGCGACGTCGCCGATGCCGCGCTGGTGGCGCAGGTGATGCAAGGCTGCAGTGCGGTGGCGCATCTGGCGGCCGTAGCCTCGGTGCAGGCATCGGTGGAAGATCCGGTGCGCACCCACCAGAGCAACTTCATCGGCACCCTGAATGTCTGCGAAGCGATGCGTCAGGCCGGGGTCAAGCGCGTACTGTTCGCCTCCAGCGCGGCGATCTACGGCAACAATGGCGAAGGCGAGTCGATCGACGAAGACACCGCCAAGGCGCCGCTGACACCCTACGCCTCGGACAAGTTGGCGGGTGAGTACTACCTGGATTTCTACCGCCGCCAGCATGGCCTGGAGCCGGCGATTTTCCGCTTCTTCAACATCTTTGGCCCACGCCAGGACCCGTCATCGCCGTATTCCGGGGTGATCAGTATTTTCAGCGAGCGCGCGGTCAAGGGCTTGCCGATCACGGTGTTTGGCGATGGCGAACAGACCCGGGATTTTCTCTACGTTGAAGATCTGGTCGACCTGCTGGTGCAGGCCATCGAAGCGCCGGCGCTGGAAGTCGGCGCAGTCAATGTCGGCTGGAACCAGGCTACCAGCCTCAAGCAAATGCTCGAGGCCTTGAAGGAAGTGGTTGGCGAGTTGCCGCCGATAACTTACGGTCCGGCGCGCTCCGGTGACATCCGTCATTCGCGGGCCAACAACCAGCGGCTGCTGCAGCGTTTTACCCTGCCTGAGCAAACCCCGCTGCGCGACGGGCTCGCCCGGTTGTTGGGGCGTTGAGCCGTTCCCGGGCATGAAAAAGGCGCCTTTCGAGGCGCCTTTGTTTTTTGCGGGTGCTGCTTAGAACTTGTAGCCCAGGCCGATCATGTAGACCCACGGATCGACATCGACGTCGACCTTGGCCCGAGTGCCGGGTGCCACGGCATTGTTGTCGACATAGGCGGTGGTGTCGATGTCGATGTAGCGAATCTGGCCGTTGACCATGATGTTGTCGGTCAGCATGTAGTCGGCACCGACCTGCCAGGCCATGCCCCAGGAGTTCTTCGCGCTGAAGTTGTCGAAACCGGCGGCGCTGGCCCGGCTGCCGACGTCTTCGTCGTAGATGTAGGTGTAGTTGATGCCGGCGCCAACATAGGGCTGGAATACCGACTTGCTATCGAGTGGGTAGTACACCAGGCTCAGCGTCGGCGGCAGTTGCTTGATGGTGCCGAGCTTGCCGTTGGCTGGGGCCAGCGCGGTGTTCTTGAGTTTCACGTCATGCTCGAACGGCGTCGCCGCGAGCAATTCGATCGCCAGGTTGTTGGTGATCATGTACGCAAAGTTCAGACCCAGCTGAGTGTCGCTGCTCAAGGTTGCCTTGCCGCCCAGGTCGGCCCCTGCCAGCGGGCCGCGATCGACCTTGACGCTGGAGCTGTCGGCATCCGGGTTAACGGTGATGGCACCGGCCCGAACGATGATGTCACCGGCTTCGTGGGCCTGGACGGACGGGACTGCAAGCGCGAGTGCAATGAGGGAGGCGCTGAGCAAAGACTTGTGCATGGGGGCTCCAGGGAACAATTCAAAATTTATGTCCCATTTTATGAAGCCCCGCCGATGGCGAATTGACACAGCTCAACGAAAACCTTGATGGCGATCAAGATCGTCTATTGCGCTATTGCGGCAACTCATACACATAGATCTTCTGCGCATCCATCTGGTAGCCAGCGTCTGCCAGTTCGCTGGTGGAGGCCTTGACCTGCAGTGCGCCTTCGATCCAGTACGGCTGATACAACTCCTCGAGCTTGACCCCGAGTTCGCTGCGCACATGGACGATCTGGTTCGACGGCGGTGGCGGCACGTGGATGCAGGCGCCGAAATACGGCACCAGCAAAAACTCGGTGGTGCGCCCCTCTTCGTTGACCTCCAGCGGCACGATGTAGCCGGGCAGGCGGATGGCCTGGCCGTCGAGGCTCTGTACCACCGGCGCATTGGGCAAGTCCTGCTTGGCCGCCGGTGCCGACTCGGCCGCCAGCGCGTCACTCATCTGCGACAGGTCGTGCAGCGGCTTCATGTTCGGCACTTCGGCGGGGGCATCCGGTGGAATCATTTCCGACCAGGCCAGGTCGCGGGGTTCGGCCGCCCACAGCGGCAGGGCGACCAGCATCAACAGCGCCAGGAGTGCGCGGGGCATTTTCAACATCCTCATAAACGGATCGACAGACCATCGGCCAGCGATTGCCGATAGGCGCGCCAGGCGGGCACGCTGCCCATCAGCAGCGCGGCCAGCAGGATGCCACCGAGCAGCGTCCATTCATACTGGCTGGGCCACGACAGCGGCAGAAACAAGCCGTAGTTCGACTGCACGTAACCCTGCGCCAGGGCAATGCCCAGGTACAGCAGGGCGAGGCCGGCGATCACCCCGGCCAACGCCAGGGCAAAGGCTTCCAGCACCAGCAGCGTGGCGATATGCCAGGGCCTGGCGCCGACCGAACGCAGGATCGCCATTTCCCGCCGCCGTTCGTTGAGGCTGGTGAGGATCGCCGTAAGCATGCCGATCAAGCCGGTCAGGACCACAAACAGCGAGACCACGAACAGGGCTTTTTCAGCGGTGCCCATCAGGCTCCAGAGTTCCTGCAGGGCCACGCCCGGGAGAATTGCCAGCATCGGTTCGCCGCGGAATTCGTTGATCTCGCGCTGCAATGAGAAGGTCGCGATCTTGCTGTTGAGACCGAGCATGAACGCGGTAATGGCTTGCGGCGTGAGGTCCATATTGCGTGCCTGGTCGGCACTGACCCGGCCGTCACCCCGGGCAGGAGCACCGTTGTGCCAGTCGATATGGATCGCCTCCATGCCGCCGAGGCTGATATGCAGCGTGCGGTCCACCGGCGTGCCGGTGCGCTTGAGGACACCGACCACGGTGAAGGGTTTGTCGTCGTGCTTGACCAGGCTGATCACTGCCACGCCGTGGGCCAGCACCAGCTTGTCGCCAAGTTTGTAATGCAGGGCATCGGCCACTTCGGCGCCGAGCACCACCTCGAACGGATCGCTGGCGAAGGCGCGGCCGCTGGCCAATTGCAGGTTCTGTTGGCGACCGTACTGGTAGTGCTGGAAATAAGCGTCGGTGGTGCCCATCACTCGGTAGCCGCGATGGGAGTCGCCGAGGGAAATCGGAATCGCCCATTTCACTTTCGGATTGTTGGCGAAGTGCTCGAAGCTGTCCCAGCGAATGTTGTTGGTGGCATTGCCGATACGAAACACCGAGTACAGCAGCAGGTTCACTGAGCCCGAGCGCGCGCCGACGATCAGGTCGGTGCCGCTGATGGTGCTGGCGAAACTGGCCCGGGCTTCGGTGCGCACTCGTTCCACAGCGAGCAACAGGCACACCGACAAGGCGATGGCGAGGGCAGTGAGCAGGGCGGTGAAACGGCGATTAGCCAGGCTGGCCATGGCTAGACGGAGCAAATACATCTCAGACCTCTGCAGGTGTGGCGGCGCGATTGAGCTCGGCCAGCGACAGGTGACGGTCGAACAGCGGCGCCAGGCTCTGGTCGTGGCTGACAAACAGCAGACTGGAGCCGGCCTCGCGGCATTCGGCGAACAGCAGGCGAATAAACGCTTCGCGAGCGTCGTAATCGAGAGCCGAGGTCGGCTCGTCAGCGATCACCAGTTCCGGTTGACCGATCAGGGCGCGGGCGGCGGCGACCCGTTGTTGCTGGCCAATCGACAGTGAGTCGGCGCGTCGAGCGAGGATGCCGGGATCCTTGAGCCCGAGGTGCGCGAGCAGGGTCGCGGCGGCGGCATCGACACTGCCGTGGCGCTGGATCGCCCGGCGGGCACGCAGCGCCGAGAAATGGCAGGGCAGTTCGACGTTCTCACGCACCGAGAGAAACGGCAGCAGGTTGAATTGCTGGAAAATGTAGCCGGTGTGATCGACCCGAAAGCGATCGCGGGCGCCTGCTGAAAGGTCACTCAGCTCCTGACCCAGCAGGCGGATGCTGCCACGATTGGCTTTCTGCACCCCGCCGAGCAGGCCCAGCAGAGTGGTCTTGCCACTGCCACTGGGGCCTTTGAGGAACAGGGTTTCGCCGGGCTCCAGGCGAAACGCCGGAATATCCAGCAGGGTCGGGTGACCGGGCCAGTTGAAGCCCAGGTCAGTCAGTTCGATAAGTGCTTGGGTCATGGGAAACCGGTCGGCTGGAGAAGGATGATTCAGAAGCTCAGAGTGCCTGACTGTGGTGTGACCTCAAGGCCTTTCTGGCCGTTCGGGCCAATGAGTTGTAGCTGAATTTTTTGTGTGGCAGGGAAGGCCTTGAACAGTGGCGCCAGGTCGAGGGTTTTCAGCGCATCCGGTTGGGTGCAGGTGAACTGGTAGTGGGCGTGAATTTCGCTGTGGTCATGGTGATGTTCGTCAGCGTCCTTGGTGTCGTGATCGTGGGCCACATGGTCTTCGGGTTTTTCACCGAACAACGGGCTCTCCAGCTCCTGCTCGCTGATCACGCAATTGGCCGCCTTGGGCAAGGCGAACAGGGTCAAGGGTTGTTCCAGCTGCGCGCGGACCGCGGCGACCTTGGCCTTGTCGGCCGGGGTGCTGGCGGCGTGTTCGAAGCCCACCAGGTTCATCGCCGGGCTTTCCAGTTCCAGTTCCAGGGTCTGGCCGTCGAGTGCAGCGTTCAGGCGCCCGACGCCATGCTCGTGAGCAGCGAGACTGCCGTGTTCGTGGTCGTGGGTTTCAGCCGCCTGGGCAATCGCCAGTGGCAGCAGGGCAAACGGCAAAGCGAGAAGCAGGCGGCGCATGGCAACACTCCGGGTGGTCAATTAAACATTTTGTTATGTAATCTTATAACAATTCCACCGGCAGTTTGAACTCAAGCTTGGCGTTGCGCAAGACGCATGGGAGCATGTTCGGCACACACCCGAGGGAAACCCCAATGTTGCGCATACGTGGAAGCATCGGCGACTGGCCGGTGGATTTGACCCTGGAACTCGATGATGGCGATTGGGCAAAACTCGGCGCGCAGCTACAGGTCAGCCGCGTCGACGGCGAAGCGCCTGCCACTGGCACGATGGCCAAACCGGCGAATCAGGATGATCGGCAATGGCAGCTTGCCCGGGAGTTGTTGCGCAAGGCCGGCGAGCTGAGCGGGCCGGACCTGCTGGAGCAATTGGAAGGCGTGACCGGCAGCCCGTCGGCCGGCAAGCGCTTGCTGGTGCGCTTGCGCCACTGTGCCGACGTCAAGGTGCTGAGCGGCGCCGATACGCCGCTCTATCGCTGGATCACGCCCGAGTAGGCGGCTCAGTACAACGCGGCGAACAGCTTGCGGCGGTAAGTGGTGACCAGCGGGTGATCGTTGCCCAGCAGTTCGAACACCTGCAGCAAGGTCTTGTGCGGCAGGCCTTCGCTGTAACTGCGGTTGCGGATGAACAGCTTGAGCAGCGAGTCCAGCGCCGGATCGTATTGCTGGCGGGCCAACTGCTGGATCGCCAGTTGATAGACCGCTTCGTCGTCCTGCGGATTCTGCGCCAGGCGCGATTTCAGTTCGGCGACATCCGGCAGATTGGCGGCCTGGCCGAGGAACTGGATCTGCGCCTTGGCAGCGGCCAGCGCCGCCTTGTGTTCATCACTCTTGACCGCATTCAGCACAGCCTGGGCTTCGCTCAGCTCACCGCGCTCGATCAGGCAGCGGGCGTACAGAATCAGCGCACCGGCATGGGTGTTGTCTTCGCCCAGCAGGACCTTGAGCGCGGCTTCGGCCTCGGCAAAGCGGCTCTCGTCAAACAGCACCTGGGCCTGGGTGAAGGGATCGGCGGCCGGCGGTGGTGGCATCTGCACATGGGGCTCAAGCAGCGCGCGCACGGCGGACTCGGGCTGGGCACCGGCGAAGCCGTCGACCGGTTGTCCGTCCTTGAACAGCACCACGGTTGGCAGGCTACGAATGCCGAAGCGAGCGACAATGTCCTGCTCGATATCGCAGTTGACCTTGGCCAGCAGCAGCTCGCCCTGATAGCTCTCGGCGATGCCTTGCAGCATCGGCATCAGCGCCTTGCACGGCGCACACCACTCGGCCCAGAAGTCCACCAGCACCGGCTTGTGAAATGAGTTCTCGATCACCGACTGGTCGAAATCAGCGGTAGTGGCATCGAAGATATACGGCGTGTCCTGACTCATGGGGCATCTCGAAAAAACGGGAATGGGGCAACTATACGGCGTGCCGGGGTATGGCTGAAAGCCTCATGTCCGGCGGGCGTGGTACAGACTGACATGGCGAAATTCGTGGGGTTCGGCCAGGTCCGGCAAGGTCATGGCTTCGAGCATCTGCAGGCGCTGATACAACGGGTGACGGAAGTCGCGCACGCGTGAGTCTGCCACCAGCGCCTCGCGGCCACGGCTGAGAAATTGATCGAGCAGCGGCAGGTTGGCGCGGTCGTAGAGCACGTCGGCCACCAGGATCAGGTCGAAGCGGTCGGCCTCGGCGAAGAAATCCGTCGAGTAGTTCAGCTCGACGCCATTCAATTCGGCGTTGGCTCGGCAGGCGGCAATCGCCAGCGGATCCAGATCGCAAGCCACCACTTCGAGCGCGCCGGCTTTCACCGCGGCAATCGCGGCGACGCCGGACCCGGCGCCGAAATCCAGCACTCGTTTACCGGCGACCCACTGCGGCTGCTCCGCCAGGTAACGGGCCAGCGCCAGGCCGCTGGCCCAGCAGAAACTCCAGTACGGCGGCTCGTGGAGGATGCGCCGGGTTTCTTCCGGGCTGAAGGCGCGGTCCATGTTGTCGCCATCGATCAGCCACAACTTCAGCTCGGTGCCCGGCAACGGGCAAGGCACCAGTTGCGCGTCGCCGAGCAGGTCGCCAAGGGCCTGCTGCAGGTCTAGCGGTGCAGTCATGGTGCTTTGACGAATTGCAATTGACCCAGTGCCTGAGTGGTCGGCTGGAAAATTCGCTGCGCCGGCAGGTGCAAAATCAATTGCCCGGACTGGCTGGCGCGGCCGCGCAATTCAACGCGGGCGCCGGCGGGAAAGGCTTCGGGGTTGAAGCGCAGGTGAAACGGCAGGGCCTGGTTGTTGCCGATCAGGTTGGCGCTGGCCAACAGTTGTTGCGGACGCGAACGCTCGTCGATCACCAGCAAGGCCAGTTCCACTTCGGCGCCTTGTGGCACGCCCTGCAGGGTGCCGGTCAATTCACGTTGGTAGGCGGGGAGTGGACCGAGGGCGGCGGATTCCTGGGCTTTTTTCTGGGCCATCTGCGGGGCCGGGCCGGGCGTCGGTTCGGCGGGCTTGGGCGTATCGCTGCTGCAGGCGACCAACAGGCCGGCGAAACTGAGTAAAACGAGCGGTCGTAGCGGCATTTACGGCTCCAGCGAGATCAAATCCATGGTTCAGGCACTATAGCCCGTCTGTATACCGCAAAGCCTATGGCTTGTCTTGCCACCGGGATGCGCTACCATGGCCCTCCCTTTTTTTGTTGCCTGCCACCATGCACTGTCCCTTCTGCGGTGCCAACGACACCAAGGTCATCGACTCGCGACTGGTCGCCGAGGGCGATCAAGTGCGCCGCCGGCGTGAATGCCTGGCCTGCGGCGAACGTTTCACGACGTTCGAGACGGCCGAACTGGTGTTGCCGCGCCTGATCAAAACCGACGGCAGCCGTCAGCCGTTCGACGAAGAAAAACTCCGCGCCGGGATGCAGCGCGCCCTGGAAAAACGTCCGGTGAGTGTCGAGCGCCTGGAATCCTCGCTGGCGCAGATCAAGCACAAGCTGCGCGCGACCGGTGAGCGTGAGGTCAAGTCACTGGTGGTCGGTGAACTGGTGATGGCCGAGCTGCAGAAGCTCGATGAAGTCGCCTACATTCGTTTCGCCTCGGTGTATCGCCGCTTCCAGGACCTCAACGAGTTCCGCGAAGAGATCGATCGCCTGGCCCGTGAGCCGATCAAGCCATGACCACTTCCCCAGAGCAGGCCATCCTCGACGCCCATTACATGGCGCGCGCGCTGGAGTTGGCGCGCAAGGGCCACTACAGCACCCATCCCAATCCGCGCGTCGGTTGCGTAATCGTGCGCGACGGGCAAATTGTCGGCGAAGGCTGGCACGAGCGCGCCGGTGAGCCGCATGCCGAAGTCCACGCCTTGCGCGCGGCCGGCGAGCTGGCACGGGGCGCCACGGCCTATGTGACGCTGGAACCCTGCAGCCATCACGGGCGCACGCCGCCCTGTGCCGATGCTCTGGTGAATGCCGGGCTGGCGCGAGTGGTCGCGGCGATGCAGGACCCCAACCCGGAAGTCGCCGGGCGCGGTTTGCAGCGTCTGCAGCAGGCCGGGATTGCCACTGACAGTGGCGTGCTGGAAAACGAGGCGCGTCTGCTCAATCAAGGGTTCCTCAAGCGCATGGAGCACGGCCTGCCGTTCGTGCGGGTCAAGCTGGCGATGAGCCTGGATGGCCGTACGGCGATGGCCAGCGGCGAGAGTCAGTGGATCACCGGCCCCGACGCCCGCTCTGCGGTACAGCGCCTGCGCGCCCAGGCCAGCGTAGTGCTGACCGGTGCCGACACGGTGCTGGCGGATGACGCGCGCCTGACCGTGCGCGCCGCCGAGCTGGGACTGGACGCCGAGCAGACCGCCCTGGCGCTGAGCCGACCGCCGCTGCGGGTGTTGATCGACGGTCGCCTGCGGGTGCCGCTGGAGGCCGCCTTCTTCAAGGCCGGCCCGGCCTTGGTCGCGACCTGCGTCGCCGTCGAAGAACAGTACGCCAACGGCCCCGAGTGCCTGATCGTGCCCGGCGCCGAGGGGCAGGTAGACCTGCGACAACTGCTGGTCGAGTTGGCCGCTCGCGGGGTCAACGAAGTACTGGTGGAAGCCGGTCCACGCCTGGCCGGCGCGTTTGCCCAGCAAGGCCTGGTGGACGAGTACCAGATCTTCATGGCCGGCAAGTTCCTCGGCTCTTCGGCGCGCCCGCTGCTGGACTGGCCCCTGGCGCAAATGAAGGATGCCCCGGCGCTGAAAATCACTGAAATTCGTGCGGTTGGCGATGACTGGCGGGTCACTGCCATTCCTGTGCCATCAGCCAGCGTATAATTCCCGGCTGCGGCCAAGAAGGTTTTGTTCTCGAGGAGGACTCCATGTTTACCGGTATCATCGAATCCATCGGCAGTATTCGTGCATTGACCCCCAAAGGCGGAGATGTACGGGTACACGTAGAAACCGGCAAGCTCGACCTGAGCGACGTCAAGCTGGGCGACAGCATCGCGGTGAACGGCGTCTGCCTGACCGCGGTTGAACTGCCTGGCAACGGTTTCGCGGCGGATGTCAGCCGCGAGACCCTGGACTGCACCGCGATGAATGATCTGAAAAGCGGCAGCCCGGTCAACCTGGAAAAAGCCCTGACCCCGACCACCCGCCTGGGTGGTCACCTGGTCAGCGGTCACGTCGACGGTGTCGGCGAAGTGGTTGCGCGCACCGAAAACGCCCGCGCCGTGGAATTCCGCATTCGTGCGCCGAAGGACCTGGCCAAGTACATCGCCCACAAGGGTTCGATCACCGTCGACGGCACCAGCCTGACCGTGAACGCCGTGGATGGCGCCGAGTTTCTGCTGACGATCATTCCGCACACGCTGAGCGAAACCATCATGGCTTCGTACCAGCCAGGTCGCCGGGTGAACCTCGAAGTGGACCTGCTGGCCCGTTATCTGGAGCGCCTGCTGCTGGGCGACAAGGCCGCAGAACCGGCAGCCGGCAACATCACCGAAAGCTTTCTGGCCGCCAACGGCTACCTCAAATCCTGAGCTCAAATTTCGAATTAAAGGGGGTGCCTTGTGGCGCTCAATAGCATCGAAGAACTGGTTGAAGACATCCGCCAAGGCAAGATGGTCATCCTCATGGATGACGAAGACCGCGAGAACGAAGGCGACCTGATCATGGCCGCCGAGTGCTGCCAGCCAGAACACATCAACTTCATGGCCAAGCACGCCCGTGGCCTGATCTGCATGCCGATGAGCTGCGAGCGCTGCGAATTGCTCAAGCTGCCGTTGATGGCGCCACGCAATGGCTCGGGCTTCGGCACCAAGTTCACCGTGTCGATCGAAGCGGCGACCGGCGTCACCACCGGCATCTCCGCCGCCGACCGTGCGCGCACCGTACAAGCCGCTGCCGCCCGTGATGCCAAGGCCGACGACATCGTCAGCCCGGGCCACATCTTCCCGCTGATGGCCCAGGCTGGCGGTACCCTGGCACGCGCCGGGCACACCGAAGCCGCTTGCGACCTGGCGCGCATGGCCGGGTTCGAGCCGAGCGGGGTGATCTGCGAAGTGATGAACGACGACGGCACCATGTCCCGTCGCGCCGAACTCGAAGCCTTCGCCGCTGAACACAACATCAAGATCGGTACCATTGCTGACCTGATTCACTACCGGATGATCCACGAACGTACCGTTCAGCGGATTGCCGAGCAGCCGCTGGACAGCGAACTGGGCCAATTCAACCTGGTGACCTATCGTGATTCGGTGGAAGGCGACGTGCACATGGCACTGACCCTGGGCACTGTCTGCGCCGAAGAACCGACCCTGGTCCGGGTGCACAACATGGACCCGCTGCGCGACCTGCTGATGGTCAAGCAACCGGGGCGCTGGAGCCTGCGCGCCGCGATGGCTGCGGTCGCCGAGGCCGGCAGCGGTGTGGTGCTGTTGCTCGGTCACCCGCTCGATGGCGACGTGCTGCTGGCGCATATTCGCGAAACCGCCGACCAGGCAGTGGCGAAAAAACCGACCACCTACAGCATTGTCGGCGCCGGTTCGCAGATCCTGCGCGACCTCGGCGTGCGCAAAATGCGCCTGATGTCGGCACCAATGAAATTTAATGCGATATCCGGTTTCGATCTGGAAGTTGTAGAATACGTGCCCTCCGAATAAAGGCCGGTAGTTTTTACCCCCTTGTTCGCGGTTCAAATATCACTGAGGGGCGCGTAGAAGACGCGTCCCGGCTCTTTAAGAGATCTATCGAATGACCCTGAAGACCATCGAAGGTACCTTCATCGCCCCTAAAGGCCGCTACGCTCTGGTAGTGGGCCGTTTCAACAGCTTCGTGGTTGAAAGCCTGGTCAGCGGTGCTGTTGATGCCCTGGTTCGCCATGGCGTGAGCGAAAGCGACATCACCATCATCCGCGCGCCTGGCGCCTTCGAAATCCCGCTGGTTGCGCAGAAAGTCGCCCAGAAAGGCGAGTTCGCGGCAATCATCGCCCTGGGCGCGGTCATTCGTGGCGGTACTCCGCACTTCGAATACGTGGCGGGCGAGTGCACCAAGGGCCTGGCCCAGGTGTCCATGGAGTTCGGCGTACCGGTTGCCTTTGGCGTCCTGACCGTTGATTCCATCGAGCAAGCCATCGAGCGTTCCGGCACCAAGGCCGGCAACAAAGGTGCTGAAGCTGCCCTGTCCGCTCTGGAAATGGTCAGCCTGCTGGCGCAGTTGGAGGCCAAGTGATTAGCGACGAAAGCGATCGTTTCAACCCGCGCGATCCGAAACCTGCGGATGCCGGCAAGCCATCGAAAAGCGCCAAGCGTCGCGAAGCCCGTCAGCTCGCGACCCAGGCCCTGTATCAATGGCACATGGCCAAGGCTTCGTTGAACGAAATCGAAGCGCAATTCCGGGTCGATAACGATTTCAGCGATGTCGATGGCGCTTACTTCCGCGAAATCCTTCACGGGGTTCCGGCGAGCAAGACCGAAATCGACACCGCGCTCAAGCCTTGCCTGGACTTGACCATCGAAGAGCTGGACCCGGTTGAACTGGCCGTACTGCGCCTGTCCACCTGGGAACTGCTCAAGCGCGTCGACGTACCGTATCGCGTGGTGATCAACGAAGGGATCGAGCTGGCAAAAGTGTTCGGCTCCACCGACGGCCACAAGTTCGTCAACGGTGTTCTCGACAAGCTGGCACCGCGCCTGCGTGAAGCTGAAGTGAAGGCGTTCAAGCGCTGATCGGCGCTTGAACATGTGCCTATGGGCGAGTTTGAGCTGATCCGCAACTACTTCGCCGCTGCGCCCTGTGCGCAGGCGGGCGATGGCGTTGCACTGGGGATTGGCGACGACTGCGCCTTGCTCGCACTGCCTGCCGGGGAGCAGCTGGCGATCTCCACCGACACCCTGGTGGCGGGTGTGCATTTTGCCGACCCCTGCGACCCGTACCTGCTCGGCCAGCGCTCGCTGGCTGTGGCGGTCAGCGACCTGGCTGCCATGGGCGCCACCCCTATTGCCTTTACCCTTGCCCTGACCCTGCCAACGGTGACCGCCGACTGGCTGCAAGCCTATGCCCGTGGTTTGAACAGCATGGCCCAGGGCTGTGGTGTGCGGCTGGTGGGCGGCGACACCACGCGTGGCCCGCTGAGCCTGACCATGACCGTGTTCGGCCGGGTGCCGGCCGGCCAGGCGCTGACCCGCAGCGGTGCGCAGGTCGGCGATCTGTTGTGCGTCGGCGGCGATCTGGGTAACGCCGCCGGTGCCTTGCCGTTGGTGCTCGGGCAGCGTGCGGCGCCGACAGCCATTGCCGAGCCGTTGCTGGCACATTACTGGTCGCCCCAGCCGCAATTGGCCTTGGGCCAGGCGCTGCGCGGCAAAGCCAGTTCGGCGTTGGATATTTCCGACGGCTTGCTGGCCGATTGCGGACATATCGCCAAGGCCTCGGCTGTCGGCTTGCTGATCGAAAACCAGAAACTGCCGTTGTCCGAGGCACTGGTTGGTTTTCTCGGCGAGAATGCGGCCCGCGTTGCCGCCGTCAGTGGTGGTGACGACTACGTGCTGGCATTCACCTTGCCAGAGGAATATCTGTCGGCACTGCTGGCCGAGGGCTGGCCGATCCATGTGGTCGGTCGGGTCGTGGCCGGGCAGGGCGTGACCCTGGTTGACGCGAGCGGGCAGGACATCACCCCGCAGGTTCGCGGCTACCAACATTTTCAGGAGACACCGTGACAGATCATCCCAAACAGGTCCCGGCCGAGTTCGTGCCGCCGTCGGTGTGGCGCAATCCGTGGCATTTCCTGGCCTTCGGCTTCGGCTCGGGCACTTTGCCCAAGGCGCCTGGCACCTGGGGTTCGCTGGTTGCGCTACCCTTCATCCCTTTGTGGCAGATGTTGCCCGACTGGGGTTACTGGCTGATGCTCGGCATCACCATGCTGTTCGGCTTCTGGCTGTGCGGCAAGGTGGCCGACGATTTGCGTGTGCACGACCACGAAGGCATCGTCTGGGACGAAATGGTCGGGATGTGGATCACCCTGTGGCTGGTACCGGAGGGCTGGTACTGGTTGCTGGCGGGGTTCCTGATGTTCCGCTTTTTTGACATCCTCAAGCCCTGGCCGATCCGCTGGATCGACCGGCATGTACACGGCGGCGTCGGGATCATGCTCGACGACGTACTGGCAGGGGTGTTCGCCTGGATGGGCATGCAGGGGCTGGTCTGGTATTTCACCTAAAGGATGATTCGAGGGGCTAGGGAATGGTGAGGCGCGGGTGCTGGATTGTTCTGTTGGCGCTGTTCTGCTCGGTCGTCCGGGCGGCGGAAGTGCCCGCCGTGCCTGCGGTCATCCAGCTGGCGAGCGAAGACTGGGAAGATTACACCGCCGCTGACGGGCACGGCATGGCCTGGGACATCTTGCGCGAAGTGTTCGAGCCCGCCGGGGTCAAGCTGGATATTCGCACGGTGCCTTATACCCGCTCCATCGGCCTGGCGCAGCTCAAGGAAGTGGACGCCATGGTGGGCTCCTACCGGGACGAAGTCGAAGGCGTGCTGTATCCCAAGTGGAACTTCGATTCCGATCATATCTATGCCCTCGGCCTGGCCAGCATGCCAACGCCCACCCTGGCAACGCTGGGCAAGTACCGATTGGCCTGGGTGCGCGGCTATCGATACGACAAATACCTGCCGGACATAAAAAACTTCACCCAGATCGAGCGGCGCCAGGGGATTCTGGGGATGCTCAAGCAGGGGCGCGCGGACTTCTACATCGATGCACAGACCGAGGTCGACGCGGTGGTTCGGGACGCCAAGGACGTGAAGCCGTATCGTTCTACTCACGTTGCGGAACTGCCGTTGTACCTGGGCTTCGCCGACACGCCGCAGGCCCGCTCGCTGATGGCGTTGTACGACCGGCGCATGGCATTGCTGGTCAGCAGCGGCAAGCTGAAGCCGATTTTCGAACGCTGGCAGGAGCCTTATCCGTTCGAGGGAAGTGCCAAGCCCGCGGTCGAGTAATCAAACTATTTGATAGTTATGACAAATAATTCAGCCTAAGCGTCTATTGCGACCTGCTGTTACAATGCCGCCTCTGCGAATTACCAGAATCTAGATCAGGAGCACACCGGTGCCTGTCGTTTTTGTTGCCGCTTCCAAGCTGCCAACGCCATTTGCGCAATTCACCATGCATGGCTTTCTCGATGAGTCCACTGGCCGCGAGCACGTTGTATTGAGCTTGGGTGATGTGGCCGATGGTGCGCCGGTGCTTGGCCGGTTGCACTCCGAATGCCTGACCGGCGATGCCTTGTTCAGCCAGCGCTGCGACTGCGGTTCGCAACTGGAAGCCGCCTTGCAGGCCATTGCTCGCGAAGGTCGCGGCGTGTTGCTCTACCTGCGTCAGGAAGGCCGTGGCATTGGCCTGCTGAACAAGATCCGCGCCTATGAGCTGCAGGATGGTGGTGCCGATACCGTTGAGGCCAACGAGCGCCTGGGTTTCGCCGCTGACCAGCGCGACTACGCCATGTGCCTGCCGATGCTCGAGCACCTGGGGGTGAAATCCCTGCGCCTGATGACCAACAACCCGCGCAAGGTCAAAGCCTTGACCGACATGGGCATCGTGGTCGCCGAGCGCGTGCCGCTGCACACCGGCCATAACCCGCACAACAAACTGTACCTGGCGACCAAAGCCAGCAAGCTCGACCACATGATGGGCAATGAACATCAGGGCGAGGCTGACCGGGCGTGACCCGGGGTCAGGTTCGGCGGCGTCTGTCCGTCAATTGGTGGCAATACCTGGCACTGGCCTTGCTGCCGCTGCTGGTGATCAATGCGCTGTTCGGCGATGGCGAGGCGCTTGCACCGGTGCTGGCGATGCCGTTTTTCATCGCCGGCATGGCCTCGATGTTTGTCAGCCTGAAATTCTTCGGCGGCTACAAGCATGGCCTGATCAGCACCCATAAAGCCCTCGATACCCCTGAAGAGCCGGCCGCCTGGATTGCCCTCACGGCGACACGGCGCAAGGCGCTGTTGGCGGCATCGCTGCCGGCCTGGATCGCCGCCCTGGCGGTGTTCGTCGGCCTCGAGGGCGTGCCGCTGACCCTGCTCGGGTTGTCCACTGCGGTGTTGTTCTACCTCTACCGTATCCCGCGTCAACTCGGCTGATGGGCCGCTGGCTGGCGCTTGCGCTGCTGCTCGCCAGTGGCGCTGCGGCTGCGGTGGAGCGGGTGGTCAGCCTGGCGCCGTCACTCTCGGAAATCGTCGTTGAACTGAATTCGGCTGACTTGCTGGTCGGCGTGCTCGACGCTGGCGAACGGCCGGCGCCCTTGAAGGACGTGCCATCGGTGGGTCGTTACGGGCAACTGGACATGGAGCGCCTGCTCAGCTTGAGGCCCGACCTGTTGCTGCTCTGGCCGGGCAGCGTCGGCCCGGCGCAGCGTGAGCAACTGAGCCGACTGGGGATTCCCACCGTGGTTGCCGAACCCCATAGCCTCGAACAACTGATCAGCCAAATTGAAGCCATTGCCGAGCAGTTGGGTCGGCCTGAGCGTGGCCAGGTTTTAGTGGCGAACCTGCGCCAGCGTCTCGCTGACTTGCGCCACCGCTATCGGCGAACCGAGCCGCTACGGGTGTTCTATCAGGTCTGGGACCAGCCGCTGTACACCGTGGGCGGCGAGCAGATCATCAGTGACGCATTGCAGGTCTGTGGCGCGCGCAATATCTTCGCCGACCTAAAGTTACCAGCACCCCAGGTCAGCGTCGAAGCCGTGCTGGCGATAAATCCCGAAGTGATTCTGGCCAGCACGCACGCGCAGCTTGATGCCTGGAAAGCCTGGCCGCAGGTGACGGCGGTGACAAATGGCCAATTGCTGCTGGTCACTGACAAAGGCCTGGAGCGCCCGAGCGGACAGATGATCGAAGCAACCGCCACACTGTGCCGATTGCTCGCGCCCGGCCGGTGACCCGACGAAGAGGCCAACCCGGACAGCATCAATTCCTGATCAAAGCTCCGGCGTCCACGTCACCCCAAACATCAACGCCCGTCCTTCCTCGCGATAGCCATACTGATTGCCCTGATAGCTGTACAGCGCCCGGCTGTAGGACTTGTCCAGCAGGTTGTCGACCTTCATCTGCAGGCTGACTTCGCGGCTCACCGCCCAACTGCTGCGCAGCCCCAACAGGCCATATCCACCCAGCGGCTGCTGATTTTTCTCATCGTCATAGCTGCTGCTGACTGCTTGCCAGGTTGCACCCAGGCCGAGGCGATCAAACTGTCGGTCCAGGTCCAGATTGAGGGTGCGCCGGGCGCGGCGCGCCAGGGTGTGGCCGGTGTCGCGATCCCGTGGGTCGATGATCGATAGCCCAAGGCTGCTCTGCCAGCCGAACAGCTCCTGCTTCAGCGCTGCTTCGAAGCCGTAGATTCGTGCCGAGGCGATATTTTCTGGAGGCGAATAGTTGCGCGAGATAATTGCGTCTTCTAGGTCGGTCCGATACAGGGAAGCTTCCAGGCGGCTGGTTTCGCTCAACTGGCTGCGCCACTGCAGTTCGTAGCTCTTCGAAGTCTCGGGTTTGAGGTTCGGATTGCTGAAATCCGGGTAATACAGGTCGTTGAAGGTCGGTGCGCGGAAGCCTTCGCTGTAGGTCAGTAACAGGTCGTTGTCGGCATTCACCGGCAAGGTCAGGGTGCCGCTCCAGCTGTTCTGGCTGCCGAACTGCTGGTTGTCGTCGTGGCGCAGGCCCAACTCGGTGGAAAAGTGTTCGGCGCGGAAACGATGTTGAACAAAAGCGGCGCGGTTCCAGCGGCTGTGTTCGTCGAACGTCGTGCTGCTGTTGACCCGGTCCTCATACCAGTCACCGCCGAGAATCAGGCTGTGCTGCTCGTTGAGTTGCAAATCATTCTGCCAGTTCAGCGAATCTCGGTAAGTGTTGAACACCGAGTCTTCGTCGCTGAGCTTGTCGAAGGTTTCCTCGCGGTTCTCGCTGTGGCCGATTTCCACCCGGGACTGCCAGGCATCGTTCAGGCGCGCGTCGACGTAGCTGCTGACACTGCTCACGGTGAAATCGCTGTAGGGCTTTTGCTGGACACTTTCGTCGTTGGATATATAGCGACCAAACGGATTGTCGAACTCACTCTTGCCGCGGTTATCCAGAATATTCAGGCCGGCTTCGAGGTCGTCATTGAAGCTGTGGCTCAGGCTCAGACTCAGGGCCTGATTGCGATAGGCGTCATGATCACCATCGCTGGGGTACGACTCGCGGGTGCGGTTGATCCCTGCGGTCTCATCGAGGCTGGCCCCGAGGTTGAAGCGGGTGTCCTGGTCGCCGCCCGATAATCCCAGGCTGCGCTCCCAGGTCTGGTTACTGCCAAAGCCCATTTGCAGGCGCGGCTGCAGGCCCGGTTCGGCGCTGCGCCGGGTGAAGATCTGAATCACCCCGCCAATCGCATCGCTGCCATAGATCACCGAGCGCGAGCCGCGCAACACTTCCACGCGCTCGATCTGCTGGATGTTCAGGTGCTGCAGATTGCTGTCGCCCGAGGTCGAGTTGCCGATGCGCTGGCCGTCCACCAGCACCAGGCTTTGCGCTGCCTTGGTACCGCGAATGTACACCCCCGGCAAACTGCCACGGCCACCGGCTTGCGCCACTTGTACGCCCGGCACGCGGCTCAGCAGATCAACCACGCTGGTGGGCTGCAGGCGGTCGATGTCATCGCGGGTGAACACGGTGTTGGCGGCGCTGCTGTCGTTGCGCGCTTCGACCTGGCGGTTGGCGCTGATCAGCACGTCCGGCAGTTTCAGGGCCTGGTCGCGGTCGAGGGTGTCGGCCAGCAGAGGCGCGGATGGCAACAGCGTCAGCGTCAGGGCGAGCGGGGAGAGCTTCATAATGAGTTCGCAAAAACAGAGGGGCGTGCCGTGCAGACCCTGTAGGAGCCGGCTTGCCGGCGAAGGCGTTCCTGAGAACGCTAAAAGCTTCGCCGGCAAGCCGGCTCCTACAGATCAGGATCGGATTTAGATGTTCAGCAGTTGCAGGCGCTGGCGCACCACCGCTTCGATCCCGGCTTCGTCCAGCCCGCATTCGGCGAGCATTTGCGCCGGCTTGGCGTGTTCGACGTAGCTGTCCGGCAGGCCGAGGTGGAGCATCGACTTGAGAATGTTTTCCCGCGCCAGGAATTCGCTGACCGCACCGCCGGCGCCGCCCATGATTGCGTTTTCCTCGATGCTCACCAGCAGCTCGTGGCTGCCGGCAATCTCGCGTACCAACGCTTCATCCAGGGGTTTGACGAAGCGCATGTCGACCACGGTGGCGTCCAGGGTTTGCGCCACTTTCAACGCTTCAGCCAGTTGTACGCCAAACACCAGCAGGGCGACCTTGCTGCCCTGGCGACGGACCACACCCTTGCCGATTTCGATCGGTTCCAGGTCCTGTTCGATGGTTGCATTCGGGCCGTTGCCACGTGGGTAGCGCACCGCCGCCGGGCCGTTGTACAGGTGGCCAGTAGTGAGCATCTTGCGCAGTTCGTTCTCGTCGCTCGGGGTCATCACCAGCATGCCCGGGATGCAGCGCAGGAACGACAAGTCGAAACTTCCGGCGTGGGTCGGGCCGTCTTCGCCCACCAGGCCGGCACGGTCGATGGCGAACAGCACATCGAGATTTTGCACTGCGACGTCATGCACCAACTGGTCGTAGCCGCGCTGCAGGAACGTCGAGTAGATCGCCACGACCGGCTTGGCGCCTTCGCAGGCCATACCGGCGGCAAGGGTCACCGCGTGCTGCTCGGCAATCGCCACATCGAAGTAGCGCTGTGGATAACGTTCGCTGAAGGCCACCAGGTCGGAGCCTTCCTTCATCGCCGGGGTAATGCCCACCAGGCGAGGGTCGGCGGCCGCCATGTCGCAGAGCCATTGACCAAACACGCCGGAATACTTCGGCCCGCCGGCTTTTTTCGGCGCGGCGGCCGGGGCGTCCAGTGGTTCGAGCTTGGTGATGGCGTGATAGCCGATCGGGTCGACTTCGGCCGGGGCGAAACCTTTGCCTTTCTTGGTCACCACATGCAGGAACTGCGGGCCCTTGAGGTCACGCATGTTGCGCAAGGTGGCGATCAGCGTCGGCAGGTCATGGCCGTCGATTGGCCCGATGTAGTTCCAGCCCAGTTCTTCGAACAGGGTGCCGGGGACCAGCATGCCCTTGGCGTACTCTTCGGTGCGGCGGGCAATTTCCCAGGCGCCCGGCAGGCGCGACAGGACCTTCTTGCTGCCCTCGCGCATGCTTGCATAAGTGCGGCTGGAGAGGATTTTGGCCAGATAGTTCGACAGACCACCGACATTGCGCGAGATCGACATGTCGTTGTCGTTGAGGATCACCAGCATGTTGGCATCGACTTCCGGCGCATGGTTCAGCGCCTCGAAGGCCATGCCCGCCGTCAGTGCGCCATCACCGATCACCGCAATCGCCTTGCGATCACTGTGCTGCAGGCGGGCGGCAATGGCCATGCCCAGCGCGGCACTGATCGAGGTGCTGGAGTGGCCGACGCCAAAGGTGTCGTACTCGCTCTCGGAGCGCCGCGGGAAAGCGGCAATGCCGTCCTTCTGGCGCAGGGTGCCCATGCGCTCGCGTCGACCGGTGAGGATCTTGTGTGGATAGGCCTGATGACCAACGTCCCACACCAGACGGTCGTCCGGCGTGTCGAAGACGTAATGCAGCGCGATGGTCAGCTCGATGACGCCCAGGCCGGCACCGAAGTGCCCGCCGGTCTGGCCGACCGTATAGAGCAATTCCAGGCGCAACTCATCAGCCAGGGTTTCCAGCTCGGCTTCGCCTAACCGGCGCAGGCCGTCCGGCGTGTTGGCGCGGTCGAGCAGGGGCGTGGTCGGGCGCTTGCGGGGAATCTCATGAAACGTCGTGGGCATCAGGCGAATCGTTATAGGTATAAAAGATGCGGCAGTTTACCTGATGCAGCGCACGCTGCCCACGCAGAGCGCGGAAGTTGCCGGGCAGCGGGCGGCTGATCAGTTACGCCGTTCGACGATATAGCGCGCCAGATCACGCAGCGGCTCGGCCGACGCGTCAAACGGTCGCAGCGCGTGCAGGGCCTGATCACGCAGTTCCAGGGCGTAGGCCTTGGCGGCTTCAAGGCCGAGCAGGGCTGGGTAGGTCGGTTTGTCCCGGGCAATATCGGCGCCCTGGCGTTTGCCCAGGGTCTGGGTATCACTTTCAACGTCGAGAATGTCGTCCTGCACCTGGAACGCCAGGCCGATGGCCTGGGCGTAGGTCTGCAGCGCCCTCAGTTCGGCCTTTTCCGCGCGACCGCTGGCCAGGGCGCCGAGCTTGACGCTGGCCTCGATCAGCGCGCCGGTCTTGTGCCGGTGCATGTATTCGAGGGCTTGCTGATCCAGCTTGAGGCCGACCGAACCGAGGTCGATCGCCTGGCCACCGACCATCCCGGCAGGGCCCGCCGCCAGCGCGAGGGCGCTGACCATCTGCAGACGCACTTCAGCCTCGGCGTTGTTCAACTGCGGATCGAGCAGGGCGCTGAAGGCCAGGCTCTGCAGGCCGTCACCGGCGAGGATCGCGCAGGCTTCGTCGAATTGCTTGTGGGTGGTCGGCTGACCGCGGCGCAGGTCGTCATCGTCCATTGCCGGCAAGTCATCGTGAACCAGCGAGTAGGCGTGAATCAGCTCCACCGCGCAGGCCGCGCCATTGGCCTGCTTGGCCTGGCCGCCCAGCGCTTCGCAGGCGGCATAGGCGAGCAACGGACGCACACGCTTGCCGCCGTTCATCACGCTGTAGCGCATGGCTTCGTAGAGGCGCGCGAGTTCAGGGCTGGGAGCGATGAACAGGGTTTCCAGCGCGGCATTGACCCGCGCCTGGCTGTTGGCCGAATACACTGCAATCATTCTGGCTGTTCCGCGTCGAACGGCGCCTCGGACAGCTCGCCATCGCGCTCCAGCAGCACCTGCACCTTCTGTTCTGCCTGGGCCAACGCCGCCTGGCAGTCACGGGTCAGGCCGATGCCTTGCTCGAAGGCCGTCAGCGAGTCTTCCAGCGACAGCTCGCCGTTCTCCAGACGTTCAACCAGCGTTTGCAGGTCGGCGAGGGATTGTTCGAAATCCAGTGCAGCTTTTTTGCGGGCCATGGCGGCTATCCCGGTGACGTTAAACCGGCGCGACACTAGCAGATAGGGGGGTGTGGGGCAAACGTCGGTACTTGGGCGGGTGACGTTTGGCAGTGAGGTGGGGCTTTGCTGCAGGCATTAAAAAGCCGGCTTGTGGCCGGCTTCTCGGGGACTGGCTTGGTTTATTTTTGGTAAACCGTACCAGCCTTCAAAACGTACATCCGGATCTTGCGTCCGGCTGTGGGACTTGGCCAGAAAGTCATCTGCCTTGTCGGTGCGATCGACCGGCGCTGGGCGGGGCGATGCAAATGTGCGGCGCAGCATACTGATTTTTTTGGGAAATTCCCAGTGCGATGTGTATTGCAGGGCGTTGCCGGGTCAGCCGAAAGGCACTGGTGGCCTCTGTTTATTGAGGGTTGACCACCAGAACACCCAGCCCAGGACTTTGATGTTCTGGTTTTCGATCTGGGCGGCGCTGAATATTTCGTCCGGATAGGCGTGGCTGTTGTGACTGCGCAGACGCAGCGCGCCGCCCGGGAGGGGATGCAGGTATTTGATGCGCAGCATGCCGTCGTGCTTGATGGCGTAGATATGCCCGTCTATGACCTGGGTCAGGCCGCAGTCAATGGCCAGGGTCGAGCCGTCTTCGATTCTTTCCGACATGCTGTCGCCCACCATGGGCACGCAGATGGCCTTCGCGGGCTCGACGTCCAGGCTCTCCAGATAGCGCCGCGGCAGGCGCACCACTTCGCCGGGGATTTTGACCACATGGGTGGCGCTGGCACCTGGTGCTTTCGGCAGCTCCTTGTACAAGGGGATTTCCAGGTCGAGCGCGTCGACATTTGTTGCAGGCACCGGCGGTGTCGGCGAAGGCGCTGTGCTGGGTTCGCTGGGGTGTCCGGTGACGGGGTACTTGGGCCCCTCGCCGTTGAGCAGCCACTGGCTGTTGACGCTCAGCAGACGGGCGATTTCTTCCAGGCGTGGGTAGGGCACGCCGCGGATGTACCAGTTATTGACGTGCTGGGGCTCGACGTTGCAGAAGGTCGCGAACTCCGACGGGGTGATTTTCACCTCCTTGAGGAGTGCTTTGAAGCGTGGGCCACATTTGTATTTTTTCATGAGTGCGGATTTTACGGAGTGCACTTGCAAGTTTGAATAAACAACTTGAGTAATTTATGCAGGAATATTCTTTTCCATTGCGCGATACAGTGCGCTGTAATTAAGCACTGCTAAACAAGTTGTTTGATTGTGTTAAACGATATGTGCCGTGGTTTTCTGCGGACATAAAAAAACCCCGGGCAACCGGGGTTTTTCAAGCAGTCAGTGGCGCGCGGCCAGTGTTGCTTCAGCCTTTGTAGGCTGCAACCGACTTCAGGATTTCGGCGCGAGCAGCTTCTGCGTCACCCCAACCATCGATCTTCACCCACTTGCCTTTTTCGAGGTCTTTGTAGTTCTCGAAGAAGTGTTTGATCTGTTCCAGCAGCAGGGCTGGCAGATCGGTGTATTCCTTCACGTCGACATACAACTGCGACAGTTTGTCGTGGGGTACTGCGATAACTTTGGCATCGCCGCCGCCGTCGTCGGTCATGTTCAGGATGCCGACCGGACGTGCGCGGATCACCGAACCTGGGGCGACCGGGTATGGGGTCACGACCAGCACGTCGAGGGGGTCACCGTCGTCGGCCAGGGTGTTCGGGATGAAACCGTAGTTGGCCGGGTAGAACATTGGGGTGGCCATGAAACGGTCAACGAACAGGCAATCGCTGTCTTTGTCGATTTCGTATTTGATCGGCGCGTGGTTGGCCGGAATCTCGATCGCGACGTAGATGTCGTTCGGCAGGTCTTTGCCAGCCGGAATCTTGCTGTAGCTCATTGGGCGTTGCCCCCGTAAGTGGCCAAATGACTTGGCCGGATTGACCAAAAAGTGGCGGCGATTATAGGCATATTCACGCGCCAGTGCCACGTACCAGAAGTCGTGTAGACCTTAGTCGTGGGTGCGGTACGCCGGATGTTCGGCCAGCAGGCGCTCGAGCCTGGCAAGCGGGTCCTGGCGGTAGAACAGTTGCAGTTGCTGGTAGACCTGTGGATAGGCGCCGTGCAGCAGGTCCGGGGCGCTGAAGAAGTATTCGCTGGTGACGGCGAAGAACTCCGCCGGGTTTTCTGCCGCGTAGGGATCGATCGGCGTCTCGGCGTCGGGGTTGTGGTCGAGTTGGCGGTTGAGGTCGTCGTAGGCGTGTTGCATGACCTGCGCCCACTCGCTGACTCGCATGTCACTGTGCAGCGGCGGCAGGCCATTGGCGTCGCCGTTGAGCATGTCGAGTTTGTGCGCCAGTTCGTGGATCACCAGGTTGTAGCCTTCCCAGCCACCACTGGCCATGACCCCGGGCCAGGCCAGGATCACCGGGCCTTGCTGCCAGGCTTCACCGCTGTGCTCGCCCTCCCATTCGTGCTCGACACCGCTGGCGTCGCGATGACGCTGCGGGCTGAGGAAGTCGTCGGGGTAGAGCACAATTTCGTGGAAGCCCTGGTACCAGTTGAGGTCTCCCAGGTTCAGCAGCGGCAACTGGGCCTGCGCGGCCAGCAGCAGGCGCTGTTCCTGATGCAGTTCGACGCCGGGCAGGCAGGTCAGGTACTTGTCTTGTAGAAACAGTACCGCCGACTCGCGCAACCAGCGGTCTTGTGCGTCATCCAGGCCATCGAGGAAGCTCAAGTGCTGGCGCACTCGCTGCCAGGTTTCATCGGTAACCGGGTGTTTGGCCAGGGTGCGCTGGCGCCGCCAGGTGGACAGCAATCCCATGGCGGATCAGCGCGGCTGGGCTTTGGAGCTGGAACCGCCGAGGCGACTGCGAACCACGCCGATGATCATCGGCACCAGCGACAGCAGGATGATCCCGACTACCAGCAGCGACAGGTTCTTCTTGATGAAAGGTACGTTGCCGAAGAAATAGCCCAGGGTCACCAGGCCGCCGACCCAGAGGATGGTGCCGAACACGCTGAAGCCGAAGAAGCGCGGGTAAGGCATCTTCGCGACACCGGCGACGAACGGGGCGAAGGTGCGGATGATCGGCAGGAAGCGCGCCAGCGTGACTGTCTTGCCGCCGTGTTTCTCATAAAAGTCGTGGGTTTGTTGCAGGTAGTCGCGGCGGAATATTTTCGAGTTCGGGTTGCTGAACAGTTTTTCCCCGGCCGTTCGCCCCACCACATAGTTGGTGCTGTCACCGAGTATCGCCGCCAACATCAGCAGACCGGCCAGCAGCACCGGATCCATGCCGCCACCGGCGGCGACGGCGCCGGCAATGAACAGCAGGGAATCACCCGGCAGGAAAGGCATAACCACCAGGCCGGTTTCGCAAAAGATCACCAGGAACAGAATGGCGTAGATCCATGGCCCGTAGTTGGTTACCAGCAAGTCGAGGTAGACGTCGAGATGCAGGATAAGGTCGAGCGGGTTGAAATCCATGGATGGCACCTGTGTGACGGCTCGACTCGGCAAGCCTGTGCGGAAGAAGTGAAGAGTAAGGCTACAGGACTGTGGATTATTTCTTACGGCCCATAAAACTCGGAATTATACGGACACGAAAGTGAAAAGCGTGTGGGTTTTGTAGCGAGGGATTTCGAAGACGACGCAATGGTGCTTGGCTCAGGCGGCTCAATGCAGCTGAGACAGCTTTTGTTCAGGTTGCTGGGGCGCGGTGCGCCCCAGTTGAACCCGTGGCGACGATTACAGTTCGTCGCTGATGGGCAGGATGTAGTTCTTGAACTCGCTGTCCTCGCGAAAACCGATGGATTCGTAGGTTTTCTGCGCCACCAGATTGTCGCTGCTGGTGGAGACACGCATACGCACGGCCTGGGTTTCCTTGGCCATTTTTTTCGCAGTGCGCATCAGGTTGTCGGCCACCAGCTGGCGGCGTGCGTCTTCGGCGACGTAGATGTCGTTGAGGATCCATACGCGTTTGAGCGACAGCGAGGAGAAGCTCGGGTAGAGCTGGCAAAAGCCCAGCAAGCGACCATCGTCATCATCCGGCAAGGCCAGGTAGATCACCGATTCCTTGCGTCGCAGGCGCTTTTCCAGGAAGGCGCGGGAGGAGTCGGGGTAGGGCAGCGAGCCGTAAAACTCGCGGTACTTGACGAACAGAGGCGTCAGCAGGTCCAGGTGCTCGAGAGTTGCTTGAATAATCCGCATGCGAGGCCTCAACTTCAAGTAGTTATGACGGCAGTTTCCATTGGATTTGACGACAATCGTGTCATCGCACGGGCAGCCGTTCGTCGACTCTGCCTCAAAGTTGCGGGCAAACGCAATGCGGTTCTGGCTCAGATTTGTGGATGATTGAGCAGGAAATTGGTGTGCAATCCTGGGTCGTTTTCTGACTCGATGGTCTGAACCTGCGCCTCATCTTTGAGGTTCACCCCGGACAGCTGGCGGCGACAGGCTTCGCGCATCAGGTACAGCAAGCGATGTGCCGCCATGCCATAGCTCAAACCCTCCAGGCGCACATTGGAAATGCAATTGCGGTAGGCGTCTGTCAGGCCAACCTTGGGGTTGTAGGTGAAGTACAGGCCGAGGCTGTCAGGCGAACTCAGGCCGGGACGCTCGCCGATCAGGATCACCACCATTTTTGCCCCCAGCAACTGACCGATTTCATCGGCGACCGCGACACGGCCCTGTTCCACCAGGACCACCGGCGACAGCGACCAGCCTTCGGCCTGGGTCTGTTCTTCCATGCGCGCGAGGAACGGCAAGGTGTGGCGATGCACCGCCAGCGCCGACAGACCATCGGCCACCACCACCGCCAAATCGACGCCACCTGGGTGGGCCACTGCGTAGTCACGCAGCTTCTGCGCCGAGTCGTCGCTCAACTTGCGACCAAGGTCCGGGCGTTGCAGGTAGCTGTCGCGGTCCGCGGCCGCGCTGTGCAGCAACAGGCTGTCGCGCCCGGCTTCGGTCAACTGGCGGCTCAGGCCGGCATGATCGAACGGCAGGTGCACGGCGTCCCGTGCCTGGGCGTGGGCGTACTGGAAATCCAGTTGGGCGCTGGTCGGCATACTGGTGCCGCTGCGGCCAAGGGCGATTCGTGCCGGCGTCAGGCGGCGCAGATCCAGCCAGGGGTTTTGCGTATCGATTACCGATTTTTCCATCATCAGGTCGCTCATCGCAGTTGCGCCAGGGCATGGCGGAAGGCCGGTGGCAGGTTGTCGCCGAAACGCACCTTGCCGTCGCCCTGGGTGAAAATGCCCATGTTCGCCAGCCATGTTTCGAACTCGGGGGCCGGTTTCAGGCCCAGGGTCTGGCGCGCATAAAGGGCATCGTGGAACGAGGTGGTCTGGTAGTTGAGCATGATGTCGTCGGAGCCGGGGATGCCCATGATGAAGTTGATCCCGGCCACGCCCAGCAGGGTCAGCAGGGTGTCCATGTCGTCCTGGTCGGCTTCGGCGTGGTTGGTGTAGCAGATGTCACAGCCCATCGGCACACCGAGCAACTTGCCACAGAAGTGATCCTCGAGGCCGGCGCGAATGATCTGTTTGCCGTTGTACAGGTACTCGGGGCCGATGAAACCGACCACGGTGTTCACCAGGAACGGCTTGAAGTGGCGCGCCACCGCATAGGCGCGGGTTTCGCAGGTCTGCTGGTCGAGGCCGAAGTGGGCGTTGGCCGACAGGGCACTGCCCTGGCCGGTTTCGAAATACATCAGGTTCTGCCCGAGGGTGCCGCGCTGGAGGCTCAAGCCGGCCTCGTAGCCTTCCTGCAACACGCTGAGGCTGATGCCGAAACTGGCGTTGGCCGCTTCAGTGCCGGCGATCGACTGGAACACCAGGTCCAGCGGCACGCCGCGGTTGATCGCTTCGATCGAGGTGGTGACGTGGGTCAGTACGCAGGCCTGGGTCGGAATTTCGTAGCGCTGGATCACGGCATCGAGCATCTCCAGCATGGCGCAGATCGAGGCAATGCTGTCGGTGGCCGGGTTGATGCCGATCATCGCGTCGCCGTTACCGTAGAGCAGGCCGTCGAGGATGCTCGCAGCGATGCCCGCCGGTTCGTCGGTAGGGTGGTTGGGCTGCAGGCGGGTCGACAGGCGGCCGCGAAGGCCCAGGGTGCCACGGAAGCGGGTGACCACGCGGATCTTCTGCGCGACCAGCACCAGGTCCTGCACGCGCATGATCTTCGACACGGCGGCGGCCATTTCCGGGGTCAGGCCCGGCGCCAGCGCGCGCAGGCTGTGTTCGTCGGCGGCGTCGCTGAGCAGCCAGTCACGAAAGCCACCGACGGTCAGGTGGCTGACGGCGCTGAAGGCCTGGGCATCGTGGGTGTCGATGATCAGCCGGGTGACTTCATCGCTTTCATAGGGAATCAGCGCTTCCTGCAGGAAGTGCTTGAGCGGGATGTCGGCCAGGGCCATTTGCGCCGCGACCCGCTCGCCATCGTTGTGGGCGGCGACACCGGCCAGGAAGTCTCCGGAGCGCGCCGGGCTGGCCTTGGCCATGACGTCCTTGAGGTCGTCGAAGCGGTACGTCTGGGCGCCGACGCTATGGGAAAAACTTGCCATCTCAGTCTCCGTTCAAATAGGAAAGTGCGCTGGGCGCGGCTGCGATTGATCCAGCATGCCACGCCCGGTGTAGCCCGCGCACTTCAATGCAGCGCGCTCAAGCCGTGGCCTTGACCCCGTTCGGGGCGATGGTTTCCGGCACCGGCAGGCCCAGGTACTCGCCTTCGGCAATGATGCCGGCGGCACGGTCTTCAGCTTCCAGTTGCAGAGCCTTGGGCACCGACAGCCAATACGCCAGTGCGACGGCGATGAAACCTGCACTTATCTTGCCAATCAGTACCGGCAGGATGATGGTCGGCTGGAAGTTGGCGGTAAACGACAGGTGGTCGCCGAGCAGGAACGCCGCGCACACGCCAAAGGCGATGTTGATCACCTTGTCCTTGGGTGGCATGAAGCGCACCAGGCGGAACATCGCGAGGATGTTGGCGATGGTTGCCAGCATGCCGGCGCTGCCGACCGCGCTCAGGCCAATCTTGCCACCCAGGCTTTCCAGCGGTTTACCCAGGTATTTGCGCAGCAGGTAGACCATCGGGAATGCACCGGCCAGCATGATGCCGATGTAGCCCGCCGTTTCCAGGGCGCGGGTCTGGTCCTCGGCATCAGCGATGATCGGGTGGAAACCCCAGGCGCCAAACACCAGGGTGAACACGCCCGTGAAGTATTCGACGATGGAGAACACCAGCACCAGCTTGATCGCGGCGTCCAGGGTGCGACCGAAGACGATGAAACCCTTGATCATCAGGTCCGGCAGGAAGCGCAGGCCGAGGGCCAGGGCGACCACGAAGATCAGGATCGGCAGCAGGTTGGCGAAGATGCTGCCCAGGCCGAGGGCCAGTTGATAGGTGGCCTCGCCGTTGGTCGAGACCAGTTCGCGCACCAGTGGGTTGCTGAACGCGAGGATCACGCTGGCGATCAGCACGCCCAGCGGGATGGTCAGGATCCCCGACATGATGCCCAGCGCCATGTATTTATGGTCGCGCTTGTCGAGCATCGCCAGGCCCATGGGGATCGAAAAGACGATGGTCGCACCGCCCATGAAGCCGGTAATCAGCGCCATCACCAGCGCTTCCTTGCTCGCAGCCAGGGCCGAGGCCAGGTGGTAGCCGCCCATGTCCGAGGCGATGATCATGGTCGCCGCCAGCGCCGGGTCGGCGCCCAGGGAGCTGAAGAACGGGCCGAAGGCTTTTTCGATGACCACGGTCAGATAGGGGATGGAGGCCATGATGCCGGCCGCCGGGACAAAGATGTGGCCTGTGGCGTGGATGCCCTCCATGAATTCCTTGCCCAGGCCTTCGTCGCTGTTGTAGATCGCGGCGAAGGCGCCGAGTACGGCGCAGAACATGATGAGATAGAGCACGTAGTTGCCGATCTGATCCATTGCGTGGTCCCTTCTTATTGTTTTTTTGCGCACGGCCTGCGGGGCCGTGCGTTGTGCGAATTGGGGAATTGCAGTTGCAACAAGGCATCCGCCGCGGGTGAACGGCGAAGTCGATGCAAAAATAAGCGGTGACGCTGACAGCGAAGCGCCTCCCGGCGACCGAAGTCGCCGGGAGGGGCAATCAGAAGAAGCCCAGTGGATTGATGTCGTAGCTCACCAGCAGGTTTTTGGTTTGCTGGTAGTGGTCGAGCATCATCTTGTGGGTTTCGCGGCCGACGCCGGACTTCTTGTAGCCACCGAACGCGGCGTGCGCCGGGTACAGGTGGTAGCAGTTGGTCCAGACGCGACCGGCCTTGATCGCGCGGCCCATGCGGTAGGCGCGGTTGATGTCACGGGTCCAGAGACCGGCGCCAAGGCCGAACTCGGTGTCGTTGGCGATGGCCAGGGCTTCGGCTTCGTCCTTGAAGGTGGTGATGCTGACCACCGGGCCGAAGATTTCTTCCTGGAATACGCGCATTTTGTTGGTGCCCTTGAGCAGCGTTGGCTGGATGTAGTATCCGCTGGCCAGGTTGCCTTCGAGTTTTTCCACCTTGCCGCCGGTCAGCAGTTCCGCGCCCTCGCCCTTGGCGATTTCCAGGTACGAGAGAATCTTGTCGAATTGCTGCTCCGAGGCCTGGGCGCCGACCATGGTGTCGGTGTCCAGCGGGTCGCCGCGCTTGATCTGCAGGACTTTCTTCATCACCACCTGCATGAATTCGTCGTAGATCGATTCCTGGACCAGTGCCCGGGACGGGCAGGTGCAGACTTCGCCCTGGTTGAAGAACGCCAGCACCAGGCCTTCAGCGGCTTTTTCGATGAAGCTCGGCTCGGCCTTCATGATGTCTTCGAAGAAGATGTTCGGCGACTTGCCGCCCAGTTCCACAGTGGACGGAATGATGTTTTCCGCGGCGCATTTCATGATGTGCGAGCCGACCGGAGTCGAGCCGGTGAAGGCGATCTTGGCAATGCGCTTGCTGGTGGCCAGGGCTTCGCCAGCTTCGCGGCCGAAACCTTGCACCACGTTGAGCACGCCTGGCGGCAGCAGGTCGCCGATCAGTTCCATCAGCACGGTGATGCCCAGCGGGGTCTGCTCGGCCGGCTTGAGCACCACGCAGTTACCGGCGGCCAGGGCTGGTGCGAGCTTCCAGGCGGCCATCAGGATCGGGAAGTTCCACGGGATGATCTGCCCGACCACGCCCAATGGTTCGTGAATGTGATAGGCCACGGTGTTGCCGTCGATTTCCGCGGCGCTGCCTTCCTGCGCACGCAGGCAGCCGGCGAAGTAGCGGAAGTGGTCGGCGGCCAGCGGAATGTCGGCGTTCAGGGTTTCGCGCACGGCCTTGCCGTTGTCCCAGCTTTCGGTGATTGCCAGGGTTTCCAGATTTTGTTCGATACGATCGGCGATTTTCAGCAGGATCAGCGAGCGCGCCTGGACAGAAGTGCTGCCCCAGGCGTCGGCGGCTGCGTGGGCAGCGTCCAGGGCTTTTTCGATGTCTTCAGCCGTGGAGCGGGGGAACTCGGCAATCGGTTGGCCATTCACCGGCGAGGTGTTGGTGAAGTATTGGCCTTTGACAGGTGCGACGAATTCGCCGCCGATGTAGTTACCGTATTTGCTCTTGAACGAAACGATTGCACCTTCGGTACCGGGGTGAGCGTAACGCATGATGAGTGTCTCCTTGGCTTTTGTGTTTATAAGGGAGTACGCGCGGTAAGCGCTTGTACAAGCCTAGAGCAAAGGTCGGGCCAGTGCGTTGCAGGTCTTGTAAATCAAGGGGTTGGCGGGTTTTGCGCGGTGCGATCCGGCAGGCGTGTGACAGATGCGGTACAGGGGTTGTGACACTTTGTACCGCTTATGGCACACAGTGTGACCGGCCGGTCTCGTCGGCATTGCAATGCGCCGGTGGCTGGGGGATGCTGGGCGTCCACACGCCAGGTTCGCCGCACCCCGTGGAGCACAACAAGAAATGCACAACAACCATTTGAGCCGCCATGCCCAGCAGGTGTTGACCGTTACCCAGGGCAAGCACCAGTTGCAGGGGCCCGGTAGCGATCCGTCGATTGCTCGCTCCTGGCTGCGTTGCCTTGAGGACTATCACCTCGATCCCGCGCAGAGCATGGCGCCGACGGTGCTGGAACACGGCCGCGTGCTGGAGAGCCGGGAGCGTCTGCAACAGGTGCTGCACATTGCCGGCGGCGAGATGACCAGCCTGCATCAGCAGCTTTCCGGTGCCGGCCACGCGGTGTTGCTGACCGACGCCCGTGGGGTGATTCTCAACTGTGTCACCGCGCCCACCGAGCGGCGCATTTTCGAGCGTGCCGGGCTGTGGCTGGGCGCCGACTGGAGCGAGGCCTGCGAAGGCACCAACGGCATCGGCACCTGCCTGGTGGAGCGCCAGGCGCTGACCATTCATCAGGATGAGCACTTTCGCGGTCGCCACACTGGCCTGACCTGCTCCGCCAGTCCGGTGTTCGATCCCCATGGCGAATTGCTGGCGGTGCTCGACGTGTCGTCGGCGCGGCACGAGGTTTCGCGTCAGAGCCAATTCCATACCATGGCGCTGGTCAACCTCTCGGCGAAAATGATCGAAAGCTGCTACTTCCTGCGCCATTTCGAGAACCAATGGTTGCTGCGCTTCCATCTGCAGGCGGAGTCGGTAGGGCTGTTCAGTGAAGGTCTGCTGGCGTTCGACGGCGAAGGGCGAATCTGTGCGGTCAATCAGAGTGCGTTGAACCTGCTGGGGCACATACGTGGCGGCCTGGTCGGCAAGCCGGTGGATAACTTTTTCGACTGCTCGCTGGACGAGTTGCTGTCCCGAGCCAGCGTGAATGCCAGCGCCAGTTGGCCGCTGCGTACCCGCGATGGGCGCGGATTGTTTGCCGTGCTGCGTGGTCAGGCGCGCAGCGTGCCAGCGCCGGTCATGCCCGCGCGCAAAATCGAAGAACACGCTCGGTTGCCGGGCATTTGCCTGGGAGACGAAGGGCTGCAGGCGGATTTCCGCAAAGCCTTGCGCGTGTTCGAACGGGATGTGCCGCTGCTGATCAACGGCGAAACCGGCTCCGGCAAGGAAGCGTTCGCCAAGGCGGTGCACCAGGCCAGTCAGCGCGCGGACAAGGCGTTCGTCGCGCTCAATTGCGCGGCGATTCCGGAAAGCCTGATCGAGAGCGAGCTGTTTGGCTATCGCGGCGGCAGTTTTACCGGCGCGCGCAAGGAGGGCATGCGCGGCAAGTTGCAACAGGCCGATGGCGGTACCTTGTTCCTCGACGAGATCGGCGACATGCCGCTGGCCTTGCAAACCCGTCTGCTGCGGGTGCTCGAGGATCGGCTGGTGGTGCCCATTGGTGGCGAACCGCAGGCGGTCAACGTTCGAATCATCAGCGCCACCCACCGTAATCTGCTCGATCGTGTGCAGGATGGCAGTTTCCGCGAGGACTTGTACTACCGGCTCAACGGCCTGGAAGTGGCCTTGCCGGCGCTGCGCGAACGCAGCGACAAATCGCAGTTGCTGGATTTTCTGCTGGCCGAAGAGGCCGGCGGCGAAACGGTGCAGATTGCCGAGCCGGCGCGCCACGCCTTGCTGGCGTTTGCCTGGCCGGGCAACGTGCGGCAATTGCGCAATGTCCTGCGCACCCTGGCTGCCCTGTGTGACGACGGCTGCATCGGCCTGGACGATCTGCCGGCGATGATCCGCCAGGCGCGGCCGTTGGTGCCCAGTGCGCCACCGCTGGCCGAATTTCCACTGGATGACGCCGAGCGCCTGGCCCTGCTCAACGCCCTGGAGCAGCAGCGCTGGCACATGACCCATACCGCCGAGCAATTGGGCATCAGCCGCAATACCCTCTATCGCAAGCTGCGCAAACACGCAATCGCCCGCTAGTCGCTCGGGCACGCCGTGTCCGCTCAGCTAAAGGGTGCGATTTTTCCCACCCTAGGCTAACCTGCCTCGATGTTTTACGAGGTTGACTATGCACATTCATATCCTGGGTATCTGCGGCACTTTCATGGGTTCGATGGCGGTTCTGGCCAAAGAACTGGGCCATCGCGTCACCGGTTCCGACGCCAACGTCTATCCGCCGATGAGCACTCAACTGCAAGCGCAGGGCATTGAGCTGACGCAAGGCTACGACCCGGCCCAGCTCGATCCGGCCCCGGACCTGGTGGTGATCGGCAACGCCATGTCCCGTGGCAACCCCGCTGTCGAATACGTCCTGAACAAGGGCCTGCCCTACGTCTCCGGTCCGCAATGGCTGGCCGACCACGTGCTGCAAGGCCGTTGGGTATTGGCGGTAGCGGGCACCCATGGCAAAACCACTACCAGCAGCATGCTGGCCTGGGTGCTGGAGCACGCCGGCATGAGCCCGGGTTTCCTGATCGGTGGCGTGCCGCAGAATTTCTCGGTGTCGGCCCGATTGGGCGACACGCCGTTCTTCGTCATCGAAGCCGATGAATATGACAGCGCGTTCTTCGACAAGCGTTCGAAGTTTGTGCATTACCGTCCGCGCACCGCGATCCTCAACAATCTTGAGTTCGATCATGCAGACATCTTCCCTGATCTGCCGGCTATCGAGCGACAGTTCCATCACTTGGTGCGCACCATTGCGAGTGAGGGCCTGGTGATCCACCCGACCACCGAACCGGCCCTGCAGCGCGTCATCGAAATGGGTTGCTGGACCCCGGTGCAAACCACCGGCGTCGGCGGCCAGTGGCAGGTCAAGCTGCTCAGCGAAGACGGCTCGCGCTTCGAGGTCATGTTCGAAGGCGTGGCCCAAGGCGTAGTGGAGTGGGACATGACCGGCCAGCACAACGTCGCCAACGCCTTGGCAACCCTGGCGGCTGCGCGGCACGTGGGCGTGGTCCCGAGCATGGGGATCGCCGCGCTGAGCGCATTCAAGAGTGTGAAACGGCGCATGGAAGTGGTGGCCCAGGTCAACGGGATTACCATCTATGACGACTTTGCCCACCACCCAACGGCGATTGCCACCACCCTCGATGGCCTGCGCAAACGCGTCGCAGATGCGCCGCTGATCGCAATCATCGAGCCGCGCTCCAACTCGATGAAGCTCGGCGCGCACCGTGATGGCCTGCCGGAAAGTGTGGTCGATGCCGATCAGGTGATCTGGTACGCGCCGGCCAACCTTGGCTGGGACCTGGCGGCGACCGCTGCCCTGTGCACCGTGCCGTCGATTGTCAGCGATTCGCTGGAAGGCATCATCGAGCGGGTCAAGAGTCAGGCCCAACCTGGCACCCACGTGGTGATCATGAGCAACGGCGGCTTCGGCGGCCTGCACGGCAAACTCGCCGAGGCGCTTAAATGAACAACGGTCCGGATCGCATCACCCTGGCCATGACCGGCGCTTCCGGCGCGCAGTACGGTTTGCGTCTGCTCGATTGCCTGGTGCGGGAGGACCGCGAGGTGCACTTCCTGATCTCCAAGGCCGCGCAACTGGTGATGGCCACCGAGACGGATGTCAGCCTGCCACCCAAGCCACAGATGATGCAGGCCTTCCTCACCGAGTACACCGGTGCGGTGGCCGGGCAGATTCGGGTGTATGGCAAGGAAGACTGGATGTCGCCGGTGGCGTCGGGCTCAGGCTCGCCAGCGGCGATGGTGGTGGTGCCGTGTTCAACAGGGACATTGGCGGCCATTGCGGCAGGGGCGTGCAACAACCTGATCGAGCGCGCTGCCGACGTCACCTTGAAAGAGCGTCGGCAGTTGATCCTGGTACCGCGCGAGGCGCCTTACTCGAGCATTCACCTGGAAAACATGCTCAAGCTGTCGAACATGGGCGTGACCATTTTGCCGGCGTCGCCCGGGTTCTATCATCAGCCGCAGACCATCGATGACCTGGTGGACTTTGTCGTGGCGCGGATTCTCAACCTGCTGAACATCCCACAAGACATGCTGCCACGCTGGGGCGAGCATCATTTGAGCAGCGATGAATAAGCTGCTGATTGCGCTGCTGGCCGTGCAACTGGCCGGCTGCGCCACGGTGCGCACCCTCGACGCGGCCAAGCCGGGCGCGCCGGTGGTGTATTCGGGCACGCGTCTTGATCTGTATGCGATGCAAGGAGGCTGTTGCGCCAAGGACCGCTTCGGCGCCGAAGCGCCGAGCTATCCGGGTGTTGACTTGCCCGCCAGCGCCTTGCTCGACACCCTGCTGTTGCCGTTGTCGGCGCTGACGGTGCTGGGTGTCGGCTTTCAGGCGACGGGCGGTTTGTAGTCAGTCACTTGCCGAGCTTGCGCAGTTCGTCCGACTCGACAATGCGTACCCCATCCTGTTCTTCCAGCGCCAGGCGCCACATGGCGCGGGCCAGTTGGCAGGCCTCGATGCCGCGGTATTTGCCGGGGATCAATCGCGACAGCGGGCCGGCGAATTGCTCGCCGAGCCGAGGTTCCAGGCGCTCGCCCAGCAACAGCGAAGGCCGGCAGATGGTCAGTTGTGGCCAGTCCTGCGCGCGCAATGCCTGTTCCATTTCGCCTTTGACGCGGTTGTAGAACACCGAGGATTTCGGGTCGGCACCAATGGCGCTGATCACGATCAAGTGTCGCGCGCCCATTTCCCGCGCACGCTTGGAGAAGGCCACCACCATGTCCAGGTCCACCGCGCGGAACGCCTGTTCCGAGCCAGCCTGCTTGATGGTCGTGCCCAGGCAGCAGTAGGCGATGTCCACCCGGCCACTGAGTTGCGGCAGGAACTCGGCCGGTGCCCCGACCGGGTTTTCCAGGTGCGGGTGCTCTGCCAGCGGCCGACGCGAAGGCGCCAGCACGCGGCTGATGGTGGGCTCGTTGAGCAGCCGGTCGAGCAGATGTTCACCGGTCAGGCCGGTGGCTCCGGCGAGCAGTATGTGCTGAGGCGTCAAGTACATAGTGTTTCTCCCTTGATACTGTTCAGCTTAGTTGCTCTTTGTTTCCTTGCTGTCCAGCGCGGCACTTTGCAGCGCTTTTCTGGCTTGTTGCTTGCGCAATGCCTGCCAGCGCGCCAGTACGGCTTTGGGCGCCCAGATCTGTGGTTCGGAGGCTTCGAAGTTGTCCGCCAGTTCACGCTCGGCGACCGTGGCCTTGGCCAGCTTGAAGGCCTGTTCGAGGTCATCGGTCTGGTTCAGCGCCTGGGCGAACAGGGCGTCGCCGAAGTAGGTGAAGTCGGCTTCCTCGGAGCAGCCGAACGACACGCGGTCGCCGCGCGAGGCGGTCATGATCAGCGTGCGTTCGTCTTTCAGTGCCGGGATGAAGCCGCCGGAGTAGCAGGCCGAGATGACGATGATCTTGTCGCGATTCTTCAGCGGCGCCAGCACGCTCGCCAGTTCATCGGCGGGCAGGTCGGCGAGTTCCATGCGCGGTTGGTCGAGGACCAACTCGTGCTCGGCCGTGCCGTGGCTGGTCAGGTAGATGAACAGCAGGTCTTCCGGACCGCTGCGCTCGGCCAGGGTCAGGGCGGCGCGTCGCAGATTCTCGCGGGTGGCCATGGGCCGGTCGCCGGAATGATCGCGATGGTTGACCAGGCGAATCTGTCCGTAAGCGCCAAAGCGGCTGGCCAGCATGTTGCTGACGTAATCGGATTCGCGCAGGAATACGCTCTGTTTGCCATCACCGCCGAGGGTCAGGCTGTACAGCTCCACTGCCGGGGTGGACGCGGGCACGTTGGCCAGTGCTTCTTCAAGTAAGCGGCCCTGGGCCAGCAAGCCCAGTTCGAGGGTATCGGGCAGTAGTTTTCCGTCGGCGTCACGTACGCGCTGGCCATTGATCCAGTGGCCGCTTTGCACTGTGCCGTCGGTCAGCACCAGCGTGCCCTGGCCCTGGTAGCTGTCGTTGTCGAACTGGCCGATATAGAAACTGCCGTCCGGCAGGTTGAGGCGACCCTGGCCGCTGAAGCGCCAATCGCTGAAGTGACCGATGTAATGACTGTTGTCGGCGCCGATCAGTTCGCCCTTGCCGCTCAGCGCGCCCTCTTTGAAGGCGCCGATCCAGACGTCACCGTCGGCGTTTTCGTAGCGGCCCTTGCCGTGTAACTGGTTTTGCTTGAAACCGCCGACGTAGCTGTCGCCCTCGGCGCTGTTGAAGCTGCCGACGCCGTCCAGTTGACCGTTGACGAAATGTCCGCTGAATTGATTGCCGCTGGCATCGCTGCGCTGGCCCTCGCCATTGGGCTGGCCGTGGGCGAATTGTCCCTGGTACTGGCTGCCGTCTTCGAGTTCAAGGCGGCCCAGTCCCGAATACTGGTCGGATTTGAACTCGCCACGGTAGGTCATGCCGTGTTCCTTGAGCGTGCCTTCACCGTCGCGGCGCCCCAGTTTGAAGCTGCCGGTGTAATTGCTGTCGCCGGTACTCAGGGTGCCCTGGCCGTGAAACAGGCCTTGCTGGAAGCCGCCGCGATAGAGTTCGCCGTTGCTGCCGTGCCATTCACCCTGACCGTGCCACTGGCCCTTGTCGAACTGCCCGGCGTACCAACTGCCATTGGGGTAGTCGATGCGCCCCTGGCCTTGCAGCAAACCGTCGACCAGTTCACCGCGATACCGCCCGCCATCGGGCAGGCGTGCGTCTGGTGGCAACAGCGATTCGCCGTCGCCACACGCAGTGAGCAACAGGGTCAGGGCAAGGGGTGCAAGTGAGCGCATAACGGGATCCGGGCAATTAGGCGACCGAGTATGCCGCAGCTATATGCCTGATAAATAGAGACGCGGTGCGAAACAGCGAGAACTGCTTCGCATCCGGCAGGGGGTTACACGAATGCCAGCGACAGGGGTTCGGCAATGTAGGCCGGTTTTTCCTCGCCTTCGATTTCCAGGGTGGTGGTGGCCTTGAGCAGCCATTGACCGGGTTTCTTCTCGTTGGCGTCGGTCAGTTCGACTTTGAGCCGGACCTTGGAGCCGACCTTGACCGGCTGGATGAAGCGCACGCTGTCCAGGCCGTAGTTGACCACCATCTTCAAGCCTTCTGGTACCACCAGAATGTCTTCCATCAACTTGGGAATCAGCGACAGTGTCAGAAAACCGTGGGCGATGGTGCTGCCAAACGGGGTCTGCGCCGCTTTCACCGGATCAACGTGGATGAACTGAAAGTCCCCCGTGGCTTCGGCGAAGAGGTTGATGCGCTCCTGGTCGATGGTCAGCCACTCGGAATATCCGAGTTCCTTGCCGACATAATCTTTGATCTGTGCAACGGCAACAAAGGGCATTGAGACTCTCCTTGATTCAACGATTTATAGTTTTTTGAGGGATCGCCAACCACCTTAGATCAACATGGCGTGGTGTGCCGGTCAACCTCCCATACCTTTGGCGAATACCCATGCATAGCGGATGCCATGCTTATAATGGCCGGTCCGCTTGTGGGGAGCGGGTTTTGCTGGAGATCACTCATGTTGCTTCGCGGTCTGACCTGGCTGGTGCTTTTTCAATTGCTGGGCACGGCGCTCAATCACCTGTTTTTGCCGGTACTGCCGGGGCCCATCATCGGTTTGCTGCTTCTGCTGGGCTTCCTGATTGTGCGTGGCGAAGTCGGTGAGCCATTGAGCCTGGCCGCTGGCAGCCTGTTGCGTTACCTGCCGTTGCTGCTGGTGCCGCCCGCCGTTGGGGTGATGGTGTATGCCGCCGATATCGCGGCGGACTTCTGGGCGATCGTCGGTGCGCTGGTGCTGTCGCTGTTGCTGTCGATGGCCTTTGTCGGGGTGTTGATGCAGCGGCTGGTCAAGCGTCAGGCGCGACAGGAGGAGCAGCCATGATGTTCGATTGGCAGGGGGCATTGGCGGCAGTGATCCATCATCCATTGTTCGGCATCGGCATTACCCTGGGCGCCTATCAACTGGTACTGGCGGCCTTCGAGAAGACTCGCTGGATTTTTCTGCAGCCGGTTTTGGTCTCGATGTTGCTGGTGATCGGCGTGTTGCTGGTATGCGGTCTCACCTACGGCGAGTACCGTAAAAGCACGGAAATCCTCAGCATTCTCCTGGGCCCGGCCACCGTGGCGCTGGCGGTTCCGCTTTACCTCAACTTGCGGCGGATTCGTCAGCTGTTCTGGCCGATTTTTACTACGCTGGTGATAGGTGGTGTGGTGGCAACCGGCCTGTGTGTGCTGCTGGGCTGGTGGTTCGGCGCCGAGCACATGATCCTGATGACCATGGCGCCAAAATCGGTGACGTCGCCTATTGCGATGCTGGTGGCCGAGCAGATTGGTGGTGTCGCGGCACTGGCGGCAGTGTTCGTGTTGATTACCGGGGTGCTCGGGGCGATTTTCGGCCCGGCGCTGCTGACGCGCCTCGGCGTACATGGCCCGGAAGCCCGAGGCATGGCCCTGGGCATGACGGCCCATGCGGTGGGCACTTCGGTGGCCCTGCAGGAAAGTGACGAGTGCGGTGCATTTGCCGCGTTGGCGATGAGCCTGATGGGTGTGGCCACGGCCGTGTTGTTGCCGTTGGCGGTATCAATGGTGGTTTAAGGACATGTCTATGAGCCTGGCGCTGTTTCCGCTGAACACCGTGCTGTTTCCCGGGTGCATCCTCGATTTGCAGATTTTCGAGGCGCGTTACCTCGACATGATCAGTCGCTGCATGAAACAGGGCGAAGGCTTTGGTGTGGTGTGCATCCTGGAAGGCGAAGAAGTCGGGGACGCTCCCGAGGGCTATGCCCTGATCGGCTGTGAAGCGCGGATTACCGATTTCCAGCAGCAGGACAATGGTCTGCTGGGGATCCGCGTCGAGGGCGGGCGGCGCTTCAAGGTGTTGCGTACTGAAGTGCAGCGCGATCAACTGCTGGTCGCCGAGGTCGAATGGTTGGAGGACGAACCCGAGCAACCGCTGCAAGAGGAGGATGACGACCTGGTGGCCTTGCTCAAGGCCCTGGCCGAACATCCGATGGTAGTGGCCTTGAACATGGGTACCGAGGCGAACGGCCAGCAGTCCCTGGCCAACCAGTTGGCGTACCTGTTGCCGTTCTCGGAGCTGGACAAGATCGACCTGTTGCAACTCGATGATCCGCAACAACGCCTGGATGCGATTCAGGCTTTGCTCGATGAGCTGCAGGGCGAACTGTTTGCCTGAGTAACAATTGGTAAGGCTTGAGTCAGCTAGCCAGCATTGTGAATCGGTGACGAATTATTTAGTTTCTCGGGGCGTCACACGAAGTGGCCAATGTCATCATCTAAAAGGAATTTAAATCATGACTATTTTCGTATCCGAGCGAGCTGCATGGGAAGCTGCTGCAGTGGGCTACATGCTGAAAAATGCCAGTCTCGGACAGTCGTTCGAGCAAACGGCGATCACCGCAGGACGCTTGGCCGACGCGCTGATTCTGGAAATGCGAAAGCGTCAAAGTGCGTGATGCGGTTCAGTTGAACTGGTGTTGAAAGAACCCCGACCTCTCAGGTCGGGGTTTTTTGTCTGGGTGCCGGAAATCCAGATGCTCAGTAGGCGTAGCGCAGCATGGTTTGCGGCAGGTGCCTCAACACGAAGAGCCCGAGCAGTCCAACCAGTGCCGGCAGGACGATCCACCAGACCTTGGGGGGCAGGGCGGACAGCGAAGTCTGGCGTTGACTGAACCACAGGCTTGCGGCGCAGACACACGCTGCCAGCATCGCCCCCGCCAGTACGTCCGTCGGCCAGTGCGCTCCCAGATACACCCGCGAAACTGAAATGGCCAACGCTGGCAGGCAGCCCAGCAGCAGCCAGGTCAGGCGCATTCTGGGCGGTTGTCCGCGACCCGCCAGGACGGCCAGGGTCAGAAACAGTGCGAAAGAGCCCGAAGCGTGGCCACTGGGCATGCTGAAGGTGGTCAACGGCTCGCTGAGGACTTCAGGGCGGACGCGAGCGAAGAAGTGTTTGGTCAGGGTGTTGGCCAGCGCAGTGCACAGCAGCGTGCTGGCGGCGAATATGGCCTGGCGCCACTGCCGGGTGACCAGCAGTATCCCGACCAGCAAGGCGCTGAACAGCAACATGTTGCGGAATTCACCAATCAGCGTGAAGACCACGGCGACTTCATCGAATGTCGGGTTACGGTGTTCCTGGACCAGGGTCATGACCCCTTGATCGAGGGCACTGAGGTGCGGGTAGCCAATGAACAATCCCGCCAGGATCAGAAAGCTCATGCCTGCGATAAGCATCGCGGCTTTGCGATGACTGCGCAGGCTGCTGTTGGCGCTCAGGCCGACCATGACTGCAACACTGGCTGCGACAATCCCGGCCTGCGGCCAGAAACCCTCGGGCAATGGCAGGCGAATGGCGGCCCCGGTGGCCCAGCCCGGCAGCAGGTAGGCGACCGACCAGCCAGCACCGGCCAGCAGGCTGACGGCAAAGAAACGCAGGAAGGGCATGTCGAACATGCCGGCGACCATCGGCAACATCGGCCGCAGCGGGCCGATAAAGCGTCCGACCAACAGGCTGGCAATGCCGTAGCGCTGGAAATAGGTTTCGGCACTGCCGATCCACTCCGGATGGTGGCGCAGGCCCGGCAGTCGGCGAATGTTCTGATGAAAGTGGCGGCCAAGGAAGTACGACACCACATCGCCGAGGACGCCGCCGAGGAAGCCCAGCAGCAGGGTTTCTCCCAATGACAGCGCGCCGCTGCCAGCCAATACGGCTACCGCGAACAGCAGCACCGTGCCGGGCACGATCAATCCGGCAATCGCCAGGCATTCAATACAGGCGACGATAAAGACCGCGGCGGCCAGCCACTGCGGGTTTGCCGTCAACCAGGCGGTCAGGCTGTCGAGCCATGGGCCCATAGGTACAACTCCATCATTGGTGATTGGCCCACAGGGGCTGGTGGTTACAGCAGGGTGTAGTCGCGTCCTTCGACCTGCCCGCGTCGCAGCGGGTTCCGCGTGCAGTAGGGGGCGTAGTCGCTGTCGACGAAACGGTAGAGCAGGTGTTCGTCACGTCCGTGGGGGATGCCCAGGCGGGTGGTCTGGATGACCTGGGTCGGCGGCCGGCCGAGGTCTTCGACCAGGAGTATGTCGTGGTCGAAGCGTTTCGCGTCCCAGACCGGTACCTTCAAACCCAGCGCCTTGCACAGCAATGTCTGGCCGGCGCACAGGCGTTGCGAGGGGCGTGGACGGCCGTTGGCGTCCGGATTGTTGAGCAGCATCTGCGCCAGGCTCGACGGCCCTGACACTTCGTCGACCCAGGGGTAGCCGGACTTGATCAGCACCGCGTTGCCGGGGCCGTGGGCGCTGAAATTCAACGAGTCGCCGCCGCGGGCGTAGTACATATAGATGTGCCCGCCATCCAGAAACAAAGCCTTACGCTTTTCCGTGTAGCCGAGGGAGGCGTGACTGCCTTTTTCGTCGCAGTAATAGGCTTCGGTTTCGATAATTCGTGCCGAAAGCCATAAATCGCCGACCCGATGGCGAATGACTTTGCCCAATAGTTCACAGGCCAGGAGCTGGGCGTCACGGTTGAAGAAGCTGTCTGGCAGGGCTTTGGGCTGCCGGTGGGCGGTCAGGATGGACATGGCGGCAGTTATGTCAGGGCGAAAGTGACGTAATGATAACAATCGTTGGCTTAATCGAGGCTGAAGACTGTCTATTTGCAGTCCATTTCGACCATCCGCCTGTCACCGCTGTTAGTAGGAGAGCGCGACAGCTATAATCTGCCGCTTTCCTCTTTGCCAAGACCACACCAGACCATGACTGAGTCCGTTCTTGACTACATGACCCGCTTGGGTCGCGCCGCCCGTGACGCTTCCCGCGTGATCGGCCGTGCCAGCACCGGGCAGAAGAACCGCGCCCTGCAGGCCGCCGCCAACGCGCTGGACGCTGCTCGCGCCGAGCTTTCTGCCGCCAACGAGCTGGACCTGGCCGCTGGCCGGGCCAATGGCCTGGAGCCGGCCATGCTCGAACGCCTGGCCCTGACCCCGGCACGCATCGACGGCATGATCGTCGGTTTGCGTCAGGTGGCAGCGTTGCCCGACCCGGTAGGTGCGATCCGCGACATGAGTTTTCGGCCGTCAGGTATCCAGGTCGGCAAGATGCGCGTGCCGCTGGGTGTGGTGGGGATCATCTATGAGTCACGTCCGAACGTGACCATCGACGCCGCGAGCCTGTGCCTGAAGTCGGGCAACGCGACCATCCTGCGCGGTGGCTCCGAGGCGATTCACTCCAACCGAGCGATTGCCGCCTGCATCCAGCGCGGCCTGGCCGAGGCTGGCTTGCCGGCGGCCGTGGTGCAAGTGGTGGAAACCACCGACCGTGCCGCTGTCGGCGCCCTGATCACCATGCCCGAGTACGTCGATGTGATCGTGCCACGCGGTGGCAAGGGCCTGATCGAGCGCGTCAGTCGCGATGCCCGGGTGCCGGTGATCAAGCATCTGGACGGTATCTGCCACGTCTACGTCAGCGCCCACGCTGAACTCGACAAGGCGCGACGCATTGCCTTCAACGCCAAGACCTACCGGTATGGCATCTGCGGCGCCATGGAAACCCTGCTGGTCGATCAGGCCGTGGCCAAGGACTTCCTGCCGGCCATGGCTGCCCAGTTCCGCGAAAAGGGCGTCGAGCTGCGTGGTTGCGAGCGGACCCGCGCGATCATCGATGCCGTGGCCGCGACCGAGGAAGACTGGAGCACCGAATACCTGGCGCCGATCCTCTCGATCCTGGTGGTCGATGGCCTGGACCAGGCAATCGAGCACATCAACCATTATGGCTCGCACCACACCGACTCGATCGTCAGCGAGCACCAGGGCGAAGCGCGGCGTTTTGTCGCCGAAGTCGACTCGGCCTCGGTGATGATCAACACCCCGACCTGCTTTGCCGATGGCTTCGAGTACGGTTTGGGTGCCGAGATCGGCATTTCTACTGATAAGCTGCACGCCCGCGGCCCGGTAGGCCTCGAAGGCCTGACCTGCGAGAAGTACATCGTGGTCGGTGACGGCCAGTTGCGCGGCCAGGAGCCGGTCTGACTTGGGCGACCTCGACCCGACAGCCTCGGTGACTCCCTCGGCACGACGTATTGGCGTGCTTGGCGGGACATTCGATCCGGTGCACATCGGCCATTTGCGCGGCGCGCTGGAAGTGGCCGAGTCGTTGAACCTCGATGAGTTGCGCCTGACGCCCAGCGCCAGGCCGCCGCATCGGGACACGCCGCAGGTGTCGGCACCCGATCGTCTGGCGATGGTCGAGTGCGCGGTAGCAGGGGTTGCACCCCTGGTGGTGGACGACCGCGAACTCAAACGCGACAAGCCGTCCTACACTATCGATACCCTGGAACTGATGCGTGCGGAGTTCGCCGCGGATGACCAGTTGTTTTTACTGTTGGGTTGGGACGCATTTTGCGGCCTGCCCACTTGGCACCGCTGGGAAGAGTTGCTCCAGTATTGCCACATCCTGGTGCTGCAACGCCCGGATGCCGACAGCGAACCGCCAGATGCCTTGCGCAACTTGCTGGCAGCGCGCTCGGTGAGCGACCCGCTGGCCCTCAAAGGGCCGAGCGGACAGATTGCATTCGTCTGGCAGACACCGCTCGCGGTATCCGCCACCCAGATCCGTCAACTGCTGGCCAGCGGTAAGTCGGTACGTTTCCTGGTGCCCGACGCGGTCCTGGCCTACATCGATGCGCACGGTCTGTACCGTGCGTCGAACTGAATAGGAGTGCTCAAGGCACGTGGCAACAACGTGTATTGAAGCGCCCGAACATACGAGCAAAACGAGTTTTATATGACTAACAAAGATGTATCGAAAGTAAAGCGCAAAGGCACCTTCAAGAGCGCGCCGCTGCCGGTAGAAGCACATGCTGGCGAAGTGCTGGCCGGCGAAGCGCTGGTCAAGGTTGCCGTCGCCGCCCTGGAAGACGTCAAGGCCCAGGACATCCAGGTCATCGACGTGCGTGAAAAACAAAGCATCACCGACTTCATGATCATCGCCACCGGTACTTCCAACCGCCAGATCGGCGCGATGCTCGACAAGGTCCGTGAAGCCGTCAAAGCCCAGGGCGTCAAGCCGCTGGGTGAAGAAGGCAAGGGCGACAGCGACTGGGTCCTGCTGGACATGGACGACGTCATCGTGCACATGATGACCGCCTCGGCCCGCCAGTTCTACGACCTGGAGCGCCTGTGGGCCGGTGCCGAGCAGAGCCGTTCGGCCAGCGCCGCGCACCACAGCCCGGAAAATCCGCACGAGCACTTCAACAAGCTCAACAAAGACCAGCTGTAAGGGTTCGCTGTGCGACTGCGTCTGATCGCCGTCGGTTCACGCATGCCCAAGTGGGTGGAAGAAGGCTGGCATGAATATGCCAAGCGTCTTCCGTCCGAGCTGGCGCTGGAACTGGTGGAAATACCGCTCAATACCCGTGGCAAGAATGCTGACGTGGCGCGTTTCATTCGCCAGGAAGGCGAAGCCATGCTGGCCAAGGTTGGTCCCAACGAACGCATCGTCACGCTGGAGGTCCATGGCAAGCCGTGGAGCACTGAGCAACTGGCGGTGGAGCTCGATCGCTGGCGCCTGGACTCGCGTACTGTGAACTTCATGGTCGGCGGCCCCGAGGGGTTGGCGCCGGAAGTCTGTGCGCGGGCTGATCAGCGCTGGTCGCTGTCGCCGCTGACCTTGCCCCATCCGCTGGTGCGAATCCTCATCGGCGAACAGCTGTACCGTGCCTGGACAGTCCTGTCCGGTCACCCTTACCACAAGTAACCCTGCGCTCATGTCCCAACCGATTCGCATCAAGGACCACGAAAAAGACGCCCGTCTGGTGCGTGGTCGCGTCGTGTTCGGGGCAATTGCAGTGGTGCTGCTGATTGGCGTGCTGATCGCGCGTTTGTACTACCTGCAGGTGATCCAGTACGAGTATCACTCGACCCTGTCGGAAAACAACCGCGTCCATGTTCAGCCGATTCCGCCGACCCGCGGCCTGATCTTCGACCGTAATGGCGTCGTGATTGCCGACAACCGGCCCAGCTTCAGCCTGAGCATGACCCGCGAACGTTCCGGCGACTGGCAGCAAGTGCTCGACGTGATCGTCGAAGTGCTGCAGCTGACGCCCGAGGACCGGGTGATCTTCGAAAAACGCATGCGCCAGGGGCGCCGGCCGTTCGAGCCGGTGCCGATCCTGTTCGAGTTGACCGAGGAGCAGATTGCCCGGATTGCGGTGAACCAGTTCCGCCTGCCGGGCGTCGAGGTGGTCGCGCAACTGGTGCGCCATTACCCGCAGGGCGCGCACTTTGCGCACTCGGTGGGCTATATGGGGCGGATCAACGAGAAAGAGCTGAAAACCCTCGATCCGGTGAATTACAGCGGTACCCACCATATCGGCAAGACCGGTATCGAGCGCTTCTACGAGCCGCAACTGCACGGTCAGGTCGGCTACGAAGAGGTCGAGACCAACGCCCGCGGCCGCGTGCTGCGGGTGCTCAAGCGCACCGATCCGATTCCCGGCAAGGACATCATCCTGAGCCTCGACATCAAGCTGCAGGAAGCCGCCGAAGCGGCCCTCGGTGGGCGTCGTGGCGCGGTAGTGGCGCTGGATCCGAACACCGGCGAAGTGCTGGCGATGGTCAGCCAGCCGAGTTTCGATCCGAACCTGTTCGTCACCGGCATCAGCTTCAAGGCCTACGCCGAGTTGCGCGACTCCATCGACCGGCCACTGTTCAACCGGGTCCTGCGCGGGTTGTATCCGCCAGGCTCGACCATCAAGCCGGCGGTAGCCATCGCCGGCCTTGATTCCGGGGTGGTCACGGCGACCTCGCGGGTATTCGACCCGGGCTACTACCAATTGCCCAATTACGATCACAAGTACCGTAACTGGAACCGCACCGGTGACGGCTTTGTCGACCTCGACACGGCGATCATGCGCTCCAACGACACCTACTTCTATGACCTGGCGCACAAGCTGGGGATCGACCGGTTGTCGGCCTACATGACCAAGTTCGGCATCGGCCAGAAGGTCTCGCTGGACATGTTCGAAGAATCGCCGGGCCTCATGCCGTCGCGCGAATGGAAGCGGGCCACCCGCCGCCAGGCCTGGTTCCCGGGCGAAACCCTGATCCTCGGGATCGGCCAGGGCTATATGCAGTCCACTCCATTGCAACTGGCCCAGGCCACCGCGCTGGTCGCCAGCAAGGGCAAGTGGAATCGGCCGCACCTGGCCAAGTCGATCGAGGGCGAGAAACCGGTGGATGAAAATCCGATGCCGGACATTGTCCTGCGCGATCCGGCGGACTGGACCCGGGTCAACCACGGCATGCAGCAGGTGATGCACGGTGCCCGGGGGACCGCGCGCAAGGCGTCGATTGGCGCGCAGTACCGGATCGCCGGCAAGTCGGGTACGGCCCAGGTGGTGGCGATCAAGCAGGGCGAGAAGTACGACCGCTCCAAGGTCCAGGAACGGCATCGTGACCACGCCTTGTTCGTCGGCTTTGCCCCGGCCGACAACCCGAAAATCGTCGTTTCGGTGATGGTCGAGAACGGTGAGTCCGGTTCCGGCGTCGCTGCACCGGTGGTGCGCCAGGTGATGGATGCCTGGTTGCTGGACCAGGATGGTCGACTCAAGCCTGAATTCGCCAGCCCCAATTCCGCGGAGGCTACGGCCCGTGAAGAGTAATTTCGATCGCATTCTCTCCAGTGAGGATGTGATGCGTCGCCGGGCGACGTTGTTGCAGCGCATGCACATCGACGGCCCATTGCTGATCCTGCTGTTGATTCTCGCGGCCGGCAGCCTGTTCGTGCTGTATTCGGCCAGCGGCAAGAGCTGGGACCTGCTGGGCAAACAGGCGACGTCGTTCGGCATCGGCCTGGTGTCGATGATCATCATCGCCCAGTTCGAGCCGCGCTTTATGGCGCGCTGGGTGCCGCTGGGCTATGTGGTCGGTGTGCTGCTGTTGCTGGTGGTGGACATCATGGGCCACAACGCCATGGGCGCGACGCGCTGGATCAACATTCCCGGGGTGATTCGTTTCCAGCCCTCGGAGTTCATGAAGATCATCATGCCGGCGACCATCGCCTGGTACCTGTCCAAGCGCACCTTGCCGCCGCAGCTCAAGCACGTCGGGGTCAGCCTGATTTTGATCGGCATCCCGTTCGCCCTGATCGTGCGCCAGCCGGACCTCGGCACCTCGCTGCTGATTCTCGCCGGTGGTGCTTTCGTGCTGTTCATGGGGGGGCTACGCTGGCGCTGGATCCTCAGCGTGCTGGCGGCCACGGTGCCGGTGGCGATCGCCATGTGGTTCTTCATCATGCATGACTACCAGAAGCAGCGGATCCTGACCTTCCTCGACCCGGAAAGCGATCCGCTGGGCACTGGCTGGAACATCATTCAATCCAAGGCGGCCATCGGCTCCGGCGGCGTGTTCGGCAAGGGCTGGCTGCTGGGTACCCAGTCGCACCTGGACTTCCTGCCGGAAAGCCACACCGACTTCATCATCGCGGTGATGGGCGAGGAGTTCGGCCTGGTGGGCATTTGCGCCTTGCTGTTGATTTATCTGCTGTTGATCGGTCGCGGGCTGGTGATTACCGCCCAGGCGCAGACGCTGTTCGGCAAATTGCTGGCCGGCGCGCTGACCATGGTGTTTTTTGTTTACGTTTTCGTCAACATCGGTATGGTCAGTGGCCTGTTGCCGGTGGTGGGGGTGCCGTTGCCGTTCATTAGCTACGGCGGAACTTCGCTGGTGACGCTGCTGTCAGCGTTTGGGGTTTTGATGTCGATCCATACCCACCGCAAGTGGATCGCGCAGGTTTGAATAAGGTGAAGATTTCAATGCAAGCAATGCGTGGCTGGGCAACGCGATACGCGCCGTGGCTCGGCCTGGTAAGCATCCTTGGCAGTGCGCCGCAGGCGCTTGCCGGCGAGTATGAAGGTTCGCCGCAGGTGGCCGAATTTGTCGGCGAAATGACCCGCGACTACGGCTTTGCCGGTGAACAGCTGATGGGCGTGTTCCGTGAGGCCGAGCGCAAGCAGTCGATTCTCGACGCCATTTCGCGGCCCGCCGAACGCGTGAAACAGTGGAAGGAATATCGCCCGATGTTCCTCACCGATGCGCGCATCGCCCGCGGTGTGGACTTCTGGCGCCAGCACGAGGCCGTTCTGGCGCGTGCCGAGCAGGAATATGGGGTGCCGGCCCAGGTGATCGTCGCGATCATCGGCGTTGAAACCTTTTTCGGCCGCAATACCGGCAATTATCGGGTGATCGATGCGTTGTCGACCCTGGGTTTCGACTACCCTCCACGGGCCGAGTTCTTCCGCAAGGAACTGCGTGAATTCCTGTTGCTGGCCCGCGAGGAGCAGGTCGATCCGTTGACGCTGAAGGGCTCCTACGCCGGCGCCATGGGCTTGCCGCAATTCATGCCGAGCAGCTTTCGCGCCTATGCGGTGGATTTCGACGGTGATGGCCATATCAATATCTGGACCAACGCCGACGATGCCATTGGCAGCGTCGCCAGCTATTTCAAGCGCCACGGCTGGGAGGCCGGGCAACCGGTGGTCAGTCGCGCCGAGGTGCGTGGCGAGCAGGTTGACCAGGGTTTGACCACCGGGATCGAACCGACCAAGACCGTCGGGGAGTTGCGAGCGCTGGGCTGGTCGAGTCATGATGCGCTGCGCGACGACATGCCGGTGACCGCGTTTCGTCTGGAAGGTGACAATGGCCCGGAATACTGGATGGGCCTGAAGAATTTTTACGCAATCACGCGTTATAACCGCAGCGTGATGTACGCCATGGCCGTACATCAGTTGTCTGAACAGCTGGTCCAAGCACGGGGCGTCAAGTAATGCTGGCATCGCCAATCCACAAACCCCTGAAGCTGGTGGCATTTGCCGCGTTGTCGATGCTGATCGTCAGTTGCTCGACCAGCCGCGCGCCGCAACCCAAGGCACCGACCGTGGTCCGCGCCACTCCGGGACTGGACATCAACCGGGCCCACAAGGACGGCGCGCCGTGGTGGGATGTCGACGTATCGCGGATTCCCGACGCCACCCCGACCCTGCACACCGGCAACTACAAGGCCAACCCGTACACCGTACTGGGCAAGACCTATTACCCGATGCCCGAGTCCAAGCGCTATGTCGAAACCGGCACGGCTTCCTGGTACGGCACCAAGTTTCATGGCCAGAACACCGCCAATGGCGAGGTCTATGACCTGTACGGCATGAGCGCCGCGCACAAGACCCTGCCGCTGCCGGCTTATGTCCGCGTGACCAACCTGGACAACAAGCGCACGGTGATCCTGCGGGTCAACGACCGTGGTCCGTTCTATTCCGACCGCATCATCGACTTGTCCTACGCTGCCGCGAAAAAACTCGGTTATGCCGAGACCGGCACCGCGCGGGTCAAGGTCGAGGGCATCGACCCGCAGGAATGGTGGGCGGCCAAGGGGCGTCCGGCGCCATTGATGCTCAATGAACCGCAGGTTGCGCAGAACAGCGGCCCGGTGATCACCGCGTCGACCGGCAAGGTCGAGCAGTGGACCCCGCCACCGCAACAACACGCCGCCGCTGTGGTGCCGATCCAGGTCAATGCAAAAAAAAACGCTTCTGTAGCAGCCTCTGGCCAGTATCTGCAGGTGGGCGCGTTCGCCAACCCGGACGCTGCCGAACTGCTGCGCTCGAAACTCAGCGGCATGGTGAGCGCTCCGGTGTTCATCAGCTCTATCGTGCGCAATCAGCAGACCCTGCACCGGGTTCGCCTGGGGCCGATCGGCTCGCAGGGTGAGATCGCACAAGTGCAAAACAGCGTGCGCCTGGCCAATCTCGGCTCGCCGAGCTTGGTGACGGCCGAGTAAGCAGTACCTGTAGCAAGGTTCGCTCGCGGTATTGGGGGGAGGACCTGAGTTGTTGGCTCGATGTACAACAAAAGCCCGGCAAGGGTCAGTGAGTGAACAACTGAACACGCGACAACCCGTCAGAAGGTTGTCTGATTAGTTTTGCCCGCAAGGGCAAGTTTCCATTAGCGATTTCGAGAGACGGATGAACATCACCACCTTTGCCAAACGCCTGTGCCTGCTAGTCCCGCTGCTTCTCTCACCCGCCGCGTTCGCGGCCGAGATGATGCCGTCGCCACCACAACTGGCCGCCAAGGCCTACGTGCTCATGGACGCCAGCAGCGGCAACGTGCTGGTCGAGAACAACGGTGACCAGCGCCTGCCGCCCGCCAGCCTGACCAAGCTGATGACCGCGTACATCGCGACCCTGGAAATCCGTCGCGGCCAGATCGGTGAAAACGATCCGGTGACCGTCAGCGAAAACGCCTGGCGTACCGGTGGTTCGCGGATGTTCATCAAGGTCGGTTCGCAGGTGACGGTCAGCGACTTGCTGCACGGCATCATCATCCAGTCCGGCAACGACGCCAGTGTTGCGCTGTCCGAGCACATTGCCGGCAGCGAAGACGCTTTCGCCGACATGATGAACAAAACCGTCGGCGACCTGGGCATGACCAACAGCCACTTCATGAACCCGACCGGTCTGCCGAACCCCGAGCACTACTCGTCGGCCCACGACATGGCGGTACTGGCGCGCGCGATCATCCACGAAGACCCGGCTCACTATGCGATCTACTCGCAGAAAGAGTTCTTCTGGAACGGCATCAAGCAGCCGAACCGCAACCTGCTGCTGTGGCGTGACAAGACCGTCGACGGTCTGAAAACCGGTCACACCGACGAAGCCGGCTACTGCATGGTGTCTTCGGCGGTACGTGATGGCATGCGCCTGATCGCCGTGGTGTTCGGCACCAACAGCGAAACCGCGCGCGCTGCTGAAACCCAGAAGCTGCTGACCTACGGGTTCCGCTTCTTCGAAACCCAGACGTTCTATCAGAAAGGCACCGAGCTGGCCCAGGCTCCTGTCTGGAAAGGCACCACCAACCAGGTCAAGGCTGGCCTGGCTGACGACCTGACCATGACCCTGCCAAAAGGCCAGCTGAAAAAGCTCGCGGCCAGCATGACCATGAACCCGCAGCTGATGGCACCCATCGCCAAGGGCGACGTGATCGGCAAGGTTGAGGTCAAGCTGGACGACAAGGTGGTGCACAGCGCCGACCTGATCGCGCTGGACGCGGTCGAGGAAGGTGGTATCTTCCGCCGCATGTGGGATAGCATCCGTCTATTCTTCTACGGTTTGTTCAACTGATTCAGTGTTGACCTGCATGGCCCTGCTCCTACCCGGTGCGGGGCCATGCTCGTTGGCACGGCTTACGAGGCCGTTACGCCATGAGCGATACCGAAGTAAAGGCGCCAAAGATCGAATTTCCCCAGGTTGATTATCCGGTTAAGGTGATCAGCGATACGGGCGCAGGCAACAAGGACAAGATCATCGCGATCGTCAAGAAACACGCGACCATCAATGATGGCCGGGTCGACGAGCGCCAAAGCACCAACGGCAAGTACACCACGATTCAGCTGCACATCGTCGCCACCGATCAGGACCAGCTGTACAACATCAACAGCGAACTGCGAGCCACCGGCTTCGTGCACATGGTGCTGTGATGTCTGAACCGCTGGGCTTTCGCGAGCTCGGCCAGCTGGCGTACGAGCCGGTCTGGCAGGCCATGCAGCGCTTCACCAACGAGCGCGGCAACACACGAGCCGATGAAATCTGGCTGGTAGAGCACCTGCCGGTGTTCACCCAGGGCCAGGCCGGCAAGGCCGAGCATCTGCTGCTCCCGGGGGATATTCCGGTGGTGCAGGCCGATCGCGGCGGGCAGGTGACCTACCACGGCCCCGGCCAACTGGTGGCCTACCTGCTGCTGGATGTCCGCAAGCTCGGTTTTGGTGTGCGCGACCTGGTCAGCCGCATGGAACAATGCCTGATCGAACTGCTGGCCAGTTATGGCGTGACCGCCGTGGCCAAGCCGGATGCACCGGGGGTGTACGTCAACGGTGCGAAAATCGCTTCACTGGGACTGCGGATCCGCCACGGTTGTTCCTTTCACGGCCTGGCCCTGAACGTGGATATGGATCTCGAGCCGTTCCGACGGATTAACCCCTGTGGCTACGCCGGGTTGGCAATGACCCAGTTGCGTGACCATGCAGGACCGATTGAATTTGCCGAGGTAAGTGCCCGGCTGCGTGCGCAGCTCGTCAAACACCTCGACTATGCTGAGCAGACGACCCTAACGGGCGGAATCGACTGATATGACTACTGATGCAGTGCAAACCATGATCCCGACGCAGGATGTCACCGAGCGTCCGGCCCCGCGTGCCAAGGTAGAAGCCGGCGTCAAGCTGCGCGGTGCCGAGAAGGTTGCACGCATCCCGGTAAAGATCATTCCGACCACCGAGTTGCCGAAGAAACCGGACTGGATCCGCGTGCGCATCCCGGTGTCGCCGGAAGTCGACCGTATCAAGGCGCTGCTGCGCAAGCACAAGCTGCACAGTGTCTGTGAAGAGGCGTCCTGCCCGAACCTCGGTGAGTGCTTCTCCGGTGGCACCGCGACGTTCATGATCATGGGTGATATCTGCACCCGTCGCTGCCCGTTCTGCGACGTCGGCCATGGCCGTCCGAAACCACTGGACGTCAACGAGCCGGAAAGCCTGGCCATCGCCATTGCCGACCTGCGCCTGAAGTACGTGGTGATCACCTCGGTGGACCGCGACGACCTGCGTGACGGCGGCGCCCAGCACTTTGCCGACTGCATCCGCGAAATTCGCAAGCTGTCGCCGAACGTACAACTGGAAACCCTGGTACCGGACTATCGTGGCCGGATGGACGTGGCCCTGGCCATCACCGCCGCCGAGCCGCCAGATGTGTTCAACCACAACCTGGAAACCGTACCGCGCCTGTACAAAGCTGCGCGTCCGGGCTCGGACTACCAGTGGTCGCTGACCCTGCTGCAGAAGTTCAAGCAGATGATGCCGCACATTCCGACCAAGTCCGGCCTGATGCTGGGCCTGGGCGAAACCGACGAAGAAGTCATCGAAGTCATGAAGCGCATGCGCGAGCATGACATCGACATGCTGACCCTGGGCCAGTACCTGCAGCCGTCCCGCAACCACTTGCCGGTGCAGCGCTTCGTTCACCCGGACACCTTCGCCTGGTTCGCCGAGGAAGGTTACAAGATGGGCTTCAAGAACGTCGCCTCCGGCCCGTTGGTGCGTTCGTCGTACCATGCCGACGAGCAAGCCAAGCTGGTCAAGGCCGAGCTGATCGGTTCCTGATTCTCGCTTGCTGAACAGTGCCCGCCGCGGCTTGGTTGCCCGGCGGGTATTTTTTTGTCCACCGCACGACAACCCCTTAGCCTGCCAACGGAGCCTTTTGTTTGCCTCCGTTCCTGACTACTGTGTGTGCACGACTACACGCAGGGAGATCCATGGATGACTGTTCACCTCAATCCACACACACCGGTGCCGGCGCTGCCTGCCGAGGGTGTTATCGGTGTCATAGCGCCCGCCGGCCCGGGAGCGCTGGATACAGACAAGGCGGTGCAATGGATGCGCGCCCGGGGTTATGGGCTGAAGGTGTTTCCCGGTGTCTACGAGAAGGACGGGTATCTGGCGGGGAGTGACGACGTACGCCTCAATGATCTGCACGCCGCGTTCGCCGATGATGAGGTTGACGCAATCATCTGCCTGCGGGGTGGCTACGGTACGCCGCGGCTGCTGGATCGCATCGATTTCGACCTGCTGCGCCGCCAGGCCAAGCCGTTCGTCGGCTACAGCGATATCACCGCGCTGCATCTGGCAATCAGCCGTTATGCCGGATTCGTGACCTTTCACGGGCCACTGCTCAACGCAGATCTGTTGGGGGACAAGGAGCCGCCGACGGTCACTTCGTTTTTCGCCATGCTGCGCGGCCAGTTGGAGGCCGGCAGTGTGTTGACTCACCCGGTGGCGTATCCACTGACCACGGTCGAGCCGGGTATCGCCCACGGACGGTTGCTGGGCGGCAATCTGGCGATGATCGCGGCGACACTGGGCACGCCGTACGAGATCGATGCCGAAGGGGGGATTCTGTTGATTGAAGACGTCAACGAGCCGCTGTACCGCATCGACCGTTTGCTGACTCAGATGCGCCTGGCCGGGCACTTGCACAAATTGCGCGGGGTGTTGGCCGGGGATGTCGCCGGGGTCGATCAGCAGGCGCTGAACCGCTTGCTCAAGCAGACCTTCGAACCGTTGCGGATTCCGGTGCTGGCGGGCTGGCGTAGCGGCCATTGTGATCCCAACCTGACGTTGCCGCTGGGGGCGCTGGTGCGGCTGGATGCGGGGAGGCAGGAGTTGGTGCTGGAGCAGGATGTGGTGGTCAGGGCTTAGGCAAGTATCGCCTGGTAGTCAGTCTTCGCGGCGGTGCGACGGTTCGACATGTGCTGTGATCGCAGATCGTGTGATCGACCACAACCCCTGTAGGAGCCAGCTTGCTGGCGAAGGTCGTCAACGATGACGCGAGCTGTCTGGATGTGCTCGGCGCTCTAAGGTTTTTCGCGAGCAGGCTCGCTCCTACAAGGGATTTGCGGTGATCGCAGATCTTGCGATCGACTCACAACCACTATAGGAGCCAGCTTGCTGGCGAAGGTCGTCAACGATGACGCGAGCTGTCTGGCTTTACGCGATGCTTTTAGCGCTTGCGCAGTGCCTCGAGCAACTTGTGCGTCGGGTAGCCATCCGCTGGCCAGCCGAACGACTGCTGCGCCGCCCGAATCGCCTTGCGGGTGTTGGCGCCGATGATGCCGTCAGGATTGCCGGCGTCGTAGTTGTTGGCGCTGAGCAGGTTCTGCAACTCGATACGCTCGGAGCGGCTCAGCGGCAGGTCATCCTTGGGCCATGGGCCGCTGATCTGGCCAGCACCGCTGAAACGCTCGGACAACAGGTTGACCGCCAGGGCGTAGGACGACGAGTTGTTGTACTTGAGCACCGCGCGGAAGTTGTCGAGGATCAGGAACGCCGGGCCCCGATAGCCGGCCGGCAGCAGCAGGGCGGCAGACAATTGCTCGGAACCGGGCGGCACGCTGGCCCCATTGGGCAGCTTCACGCCGAGCTGGGTCCATTCGGCAACGCTCTTGCGGATCGCGCCGTCGGCCAGGGAGTAATTGAAAGTGCTCGGCACCGTCACTTCAAAGCCCCAGGGCTGACCCTTCTGCCAGCCGGAGCTTTGCAGGTAATGCGCGGTGGAGGCGAGGGCGTCGGCCGGGCTGCCCCAGATGTCGCGTCGGCCATCGCCATCGAAATCCACGGCGTGGGTGTTGTAGGTGGTCGGGATGAACTGGGTCTGGCCCATGGCGCCGGCCCAGGAACCGAGCATCTTCTCGGGGGCGATATCACCTTGCTGCAGGATCTGCAGCGCTGCCAGCAATTGCGCGTGGGCAAAGCCCGGGCGGCGGCCTTCATAGGCCAGTGTGGCGAGCGAGCGGATCACCGACTTGTCGCCCTGGAAACTGCCGAAGTTGCTTTCCATGCCCCACACCGCCACCAGTGCCTGACGGTCGACGCCGTAGCGTTGCTCGATGGCGTTCAGGGTGTCGGCGTATTGCACCAGCAGCGCCTGGCCGCGGCGTACGCGCACGGCTGACAGCGCGCCATCGAGGTATTCCCATACCGGCCGGGAGAATTCCGGTTGGCTGCGGTCGGCGCGGATCACGCTCATGTCCGGGCTGACCCCGGCAAAGGCGCGGTCGAACAGGCTCGGGCTGATGCCGGCCGCGAGGGCGTCCTGGCGGAAGGCCGCTTGCCATTGTTCAAAGGTTTGGGTCGGCTGGATCTCGAGGTTGTCGCCGGTAGGAACCACGGGGGCAACCACGGCTGGAGCGGTGGTGACAGGAACGGTCAGCAGCGTTTGCGCGTCGGCGGCGGTGGGCTTTTCCGCGCAGGCAACCAGCAAGACGAAGCTGGTGGCGGCAATCAGTGGGCGCAGCTGCCAGTGACGGGAAATACAAAAGGGCATGCACAGGTCCAGGGAATACGAATCAAGTGCCGACCTTAACATGGAGAGGGGGTGCTGCGCTTCAAGCGGCCAGAAAGTAAGAAGCCTCCCAGCTTTTAGACTGGAAGGCTTCGCGGCGGTAGCTGCCTTTGCCCTTGGCGGGCTGTTCCTGACGGCTGCGGAACAGTGGTTGGGCGACGATGGACTTGGCCTTGTTCGGCCGTTTTTGCTTGCGCATGGGCAGTGGGCTCCCTGGGGGTGGATGGTGCGGCTCGCATCATCTGCCCAAGTTCGGCCTCTGTCCAGTGTCGTTGTATGTCAGGAGCTGAGCGGTTTTTTACTCGGCCGGCAGTGCCAGGCGCTGGCCAGCCATCAGCAGTGACAGGCGGCTCAGGCTCATCCACGGCGAGCCAGCGGCCTGGCCCTTGATCTGCGCATCGATGCGCTGGGCTTCCAGCAGCAACTGCGCCCAGCGCGACGCGGAGTGGCGTTGCAGGGCCTTGCTCATCAGTGGTTTACGCTTGTCCCAGATCGGCGGCCGGGCCTGGCTGAATGCCTTGTCCAGCGGCACACCCTGGCTGTATTGCAGTGACAGGTTGGCCAGCAGCCGCAGTTCACGGGACAGCGCCCAGAGAATCACCGGCGGCTCGACGCCTTCGCCGCGCAAACCTTCGAGCATGCGCAGGGCATGGGCGGCTTCGCCGTTGAGAATGGCATCGGTGAGGCCGAACACATCAAAACGCGCACTGTCGGCCACTGCCGCCTGCACGGTTTCCACGGTAATCTGCCCGCCCTCGGCCATCAGCTTGAGCTTTTCGATTTCCTGGGCGGCGGCCAGCAGGTTGCCTTCCACTCGCGCGGCGATCAGCTCGACCGCGTCCTGGCTGGCGCTGAGCCCGGCTTGCGACAGGCGCTGGCGAATCCATTGCGGCAACTGGTGCACGTCCACCGGCCAGATCTGCACGAACTGGGTTTGCGCACCTTCGACCAGGGCCTTGCCCCATTTGGTTTTCTGCGCGCTGCCATCGAGCTTGGGCAGGCTGATCAACAGCAAGGTGTCTTCAGCCGGGCGCGAGCAGTACTCGATCAGGGCCGCAGCGCCCTTGTCCCCGGGTTTGCCCGAGGGCAGGCGCAGTTCCAGCAGGCGTTTTTCGGCGAACAGCGACATGCTGGCGCCGGCCAGCAGCAGGCTGCCCCAGTCAAAATTGGCGTCGGCGGCGAATACCTGGCGCTCGTCGAAGCCCTGTTGACGGGCGGCGGTGCGGATGGCGTCAGCCGCTTCCTGGCACAGCAACGGGTCGTCGCCACTGATGACGTACACCGGTGCGAGGGTGCCTTGCAGGTGTTTGGCGAGTTGGGCGGGGGCGAGTTTCATAAGGCGGGGCCAACGGGGCGCCAAGGCGCCCCGTCAGACTTACTCGGCAGGAATTTGCAGCGGTGACTGACGCGGGGTATTCGCTTCAGCCTTCTGTGCGGCGTCCAGTGCCTCGGCTTCAGCCTTGGCGCGGGCGTTGGCGGTCTGTTGCAGTTGATCCAGTTGGGCCGGGGTCATCTGCTGCAGGCGCAACATCATGCGCTGGACCAGCTCGCGATGGATTTCCTTGCGGGCTTCGTCCTGTTCCTGAACCGAGCCGGTGATGTTGCTGCCGTCATGCATCACGACTTTCTGCACTTGCAGCTTGTCGCTGATCAGCGTGAGGTTGTTCTGGCCAACGATCTGGTAATCCAGCACGGTGGTCAGTTCGTTCTCGGCCGTGCGGCCCGCACCGGAGTAGCTGAGGCTGCGCTGAGAGGTCTGTTCGTTGGTGAATACCAGCTTGTAAGGCGCGGCAGCCGTTACGTTGACGCCGCTGCTTTGCAGGACCTGGCGCATCATCATCACGGTTTCGCCGTAGGCGTTGCGTGCACTGAGGTCGAGTTCCTTGAACGCCAGTTCGCTGGTGCCGGTGCCGCGCAGTTGAAAACCGCAGGCGCTCAGCAGGACCGCGAGGCCCATCACCAGAAGATTGCGTTTGATCATCTTGTTGCTCCCCTTGAAACCGTGTGGGCCGCGCTGCAGCCCGAAAGGTTTGTTCGGTGCCAGGCCGGGCCTGGCACCTGCTCCAATTAGCTGGCGACGATGTTGACCAGTTTCCCGGGTACCACGATCACTTTGCGAATGGTCAGGCCGTCGACGAAACGCAGTACGTTTTCGTTGGCGCGTGCGGCGGCTTCGACTTCTTCGCGAGTGGCGCTTGCCGGCATTTCGATCTGGCCACGCAGCTTGCCGTTGACCTGAATTACCAGTTGCAGGCTGTCCTGCACCAGGGCGCTGTCGTCCAGCACCGGCCAGGCGGCGTCGATTACCGCGTTGGCGTGACCCAGGCGCTGCCACAGCTCATGGCTGATGTGCGGCGTGATCGGGGCCAGCAGCAGGGTCACGGTTTCCAGGCCTTCCTGGATCAGTGCACGGTCCTGCTCGGTGCCTTGCGGGGCTTTCTCCAGCACGTTCATCAGGGTCATCACCTGGGCGATGGCGGTGTTGAACTTGTGGTTCTGGCCCACGTCCTGGCTGGCCTGCTTGATGGCCAGGTGGATCGAACGGCGAATGGCTTTCTGCTCATCGCTCAACGCAGCGAGGTCCAGTTTGCCCGGCAGGCCCTGGGTGACGTGGGCCTGAGCCAGGCGCCAGACGCGCTTGAGGAAACGGTGCGAGCCTTCGACGCCGGAGTCGGACCATTCGGCGCTCATGTCAGGTGGCGAGGCGAACATCATGAACAGGCGGCAGGTATCGGCGCCGAACTGATCGATCATCGACTGCGGGTCGACGCCGTTGTTCTTCGACTTGGCCATCTTCTCGGTGCCGCCGATTTCCACCGGCAGACCATCGGATTTCAGCTTGGCGCTGATCACTTTGGCCTTGCTGTCACGCTCGAGCTCGACGTCAGCCGGGTTGAACCAGGTGTAGGCGCCGTTGGCTTCGCGACGGTAGTAGGTCTCGGCGATCACCATGCCCTGGGTCAGCAGGTTCTTGAACGGCTCGTTGGAGCTGACCAGGCCTTCGTCACGCATCAGTTTGTGGAAGAAGCGCGCGTACAGCAGGTGCAGGATCGCGTGTTCGATGCCGCCGATGTACTGGTCGACCGGCAGCCAGTGGTCCGCCGCGGATTTTTCGACCAGGCCGCCTTCGAAATGTGGCGAGGCGTAGCGGGCGTAGTACCACGAGGACTCGACGAAGGTGTCCATGGTGTCGGTTTCACGCTTGGCCGGCTGACCGCATTTCGGGCAGCTGCATTCGTAGAATTCGGGCATGCGTGCCAGCGGCGAGCCGGAGCCATCCGGTACCACGTCTTCCGGCAGGACCACAGGCAACTGGTCTTCCGGCACCGGCACATCACCGCAGGCTGCGCAGTGGATGATCGGGATCGGGCAGCCCCAGTAGCGCTGACGGCTGATACCCCAGTCGCGCAGGCGGAACTGGGTGCGCGAGGCGCCGAGTTGTTTCTTGATCAGGGCGACTTCCATCGCGTCGAACGCGCCGACGAAGTCCAGGCCATCGAACTCGCCGGAGTTGATCAGGGTGCCGTGTTCGCCGTAGGCGTCCTGCCAGGGGGCCGGGTTGGTATCGCCGGAGCTGGTGCGCACCACCGATTTGACCGGCAGGTTGTACTTGTGGGCGAATTCGAAATCGCGCTCGTCGTGGGCCGGCACAGCCATGACCGCGCCGTCGCCGTAGTGCATCAGCACGTAGTTGGCGACCCACACCGGGAGTTTCTCGCCGGTCAGCGGGTGCTCGACGAACAGGCCGGTTGGCAGGCCCTTCTTCTCCTGGGTGGCCATGTCGGCCTCGGCCACGCTGCCGCCCTTGCATTCGGCGATGAACGCTTGCAGCTCAGGGTTGTTCTGCGCCGCCAGGGTCGCCAGGTGGTGCTCGGCGGCCACGGCCACGTAGGTGGCGCCCATCAGGGTGTCCGGACGGGTGGTGAAGACTTTCAGGGTGCCGCTTTCGCCGATCGAGTCGACGTTGTACGGAAACTGCACTTCCATGCCGCGGGATTTGCCGATCCAGTTGCGCTGCATGGTCTTGACCTGTTCAGGCCAGCCGGTCAGCTCGTCGAGGCTCTCCAGCAGTTCATCCGCGTAGGCGGTGATCTTGAAGTAGTACATCGGGATTTCGCGCTTTTCGATCAGCGCGCCGGAACGCCAGCCGCGACCGTCGATCACCTGCTCGTTGGCCAGTACGGTCTGGTCGACCGGGTCCCAGTTCACTGTGCCGTTCTTGCGGTAGATCACGCCTTTTTCGAACAGGCGAGTGAACAGCCATTGTTCCCAGCGGTAGTAATCCGGCTTGCAGGTGGTGACTTCGCGCGACCAGTCCACCGCCAGGCCCAGGCTGCGCAGCTGGGATTTCATGTAGGCGATGTTTTCGTAGGTCCACTTGGCCGGCGCGACGTTGTTCTTCATCGCGGCGTTTTCCGCCGGCATGCCGAAGGCGTCCCAACCCATGGGCTGCAGGACGTTTTTGCCGAGCATGCGCTGGTAGCGGGAGATCACGTCGCCGATGGTGTAGTTGCGCACGTGCCCCATGTGTAGCTTGCCGCTGGGGTAAGGGAACATCGATAGGCAGTAGTAAGTCTCCTTGCCTGGCTGTTCACTGACTTCAAAGGACTTCTGCTCGTCCCAGAAGGATTGGGCGGCGGCTTCTATTTCACGGGGCTGATATTGTTCGTGCATGGCTACTTTTGAACTGAATAGGGGTGGCCTCATCCTCTTCAAGGCAACGCTGGAGGTTGATCACGCCAAATCGGGCGTTTTCGGTGTCCAGCCGCGCTGAAAGCGGATTTACAGGAAGCGCCGTAGCATACATGACCGCGCTCGGCCTAGGGAAACCCTGATTGCCGGGTGACCCACTGTTGGGGCCGTTGGTCGCGGCGTGCAGCCTGTTTTGCCGGCGAAGCTAAGCTCTAGTTGGGGAGTGAGTCTTATCTTCAATGAGGTGAGGGATGGTGGAGCCGCACGCAACAGTAACGCAACCCGAGTTGTACGAAAAACTGATAGACCGTCTGGGGATGGCCCTGGACGCGGCAAAGACAGCCGGGCGGCTGCGCGATGAGCGTCCGCAGGAGCTGGAGCTTCGCGGATTGAGCCGCGCAGAGTTCGACTTGATCAAGGCGTATCTGGACCGAAGTGAACACGCGGTGCAGGCAGGCTTGTCGCAGGCAATGATGCATCAGGACACCCCTCGTTCGGCCAAAATCATCTGGTTGAAGGATAAGGTACCTGGCGGGGACGCGGTAAAGGTCCGGTCCCTGCGAGCCAAGTAAGTGATCAGGCTCGTACGTGTGCAGTCACCGGTGACGGCTTTTTGATGGAAAGGCCAGTCACGTCAGTTGTCGCCTTGCTTCAACCCACTTAGGCTTCGGGCATCTCTGGAGATGCTCGATGCCTTTTCGTTATTTCGTCAAACAACTGCTCTTGCCGCCCGGCCTTCTATTGCTGCTGCTGGTGCTTGCCTGGTGGTTGCGCCGCTCCAGGCCGCGCCTGGCGGCCTGCTGTTTTGTGCTGGGAGCCGGCGGCTTCTGGCTGATGAGCCTGCCGGTGGTGGTGCAGTGGGGCGCCAAGGCCCTGGAGCGCGAACCGCCACTGGCGCGCAGCGAGTGGGCGAGCCTGGCCGAACGTGCGGATGTGATTGTGGTGCTGGGCGCCGGCCGCGAGCGGGGCGACCTGGCCTGGGAGGCCGACCAGCCCACGGGCGTCGCCCTGGAGCGCGAACGCTACGCGGCGCGCCTGGCCAAGGCCTCTGGCTTGCCGGTGCTGACCAGTGGCGGCCTGCATTACGGCACGCCGCCGACGGAAGCCAAGCTGATGGCCGATTCGATGCAGGAGGATTTCGGGGTGACGGTGCGCTGGCAGGAAGGGCGTAGCCGCACCACCTGGGAAAACGCCCAGTTCAGTGCCGAGTTGCTGCAGCCGCTGGCTCTGAAAAGGGTCGTGGTGGTCACCCAGGCCTGGCATATGCCGCGCGCCGTGTGGAGCTTCGAGGCAGCAGGCCTGCAGGTGGTGCCGGCCCCGGTGGGCTTCCTCGGCACCGACAACGCCGAGCCGCTGGGCGGCTGGATGCCGACGTTCAAGTCGATCTGGCGCTCGGGGCAGTTGCTCAATGAGGCGGTTGGGCAACTGGGGTATTCGATCTTCTATCGATAACCCCAGTGCCGGTCATGCAGTCCTAGACCGTCTTGGCCATCCGGCTGGCGATCAGCGCCCAGCCGAACAGCAGCACGCAGAGGATGATCAGCGGCCAGGAACGCCATTGCAGGTACGGCGTCAGGTTGTGCATGGGCACGACGTCGCCGTAGAGGATGCCGCGCTCGAACTGCGGGATCTGCGCTGTGATCTTGCCGAACGGGTCGATCAGCCCGGTCACGCCGTTGTTGGTCGCCCGAATCATCCAGCGACCGGCTTCCAGGGCGCGCATCTGGGCCATCTGCAGGTGCTGCAGCGGGCCGATCGAGGTGCCGAACCAGGTGTCATTGCTGATGGTCAGCAGCAGATCGCTGCGCGCCGACAGGCCAGCGGCGAATTCCGGATAGACCACTTCGTAGCAGATGAACGGCGCAATCTGGTAGCCCTTGGCCTGCAGCATTGGCTGGTCGGCCGGGCCACGGGCGAAGTCCGACATCGGCAGGTCAAAGAAGGCGATCAGCCCACGCAAGATCTCCTGCAACGGCACGTACTCGCCGAACGGCACCAGTTTTTGCTTGAGGTAAGTGCCATCGCCTTCACCGACCACGGTAATGCCGTTATAAAAGCGCCGCTCCTGATGCACCATCTGGCGAATCGGTACGCCGGTGATCAACGCTGAATCACGATCGGCGGCGAACTTGCCCATCATGTCCAGATAACCTTCGGCAGACTCCTTGAGTACCGGTACTGCAGTTTCCGGCCAGATCAGCAGGTCGACGCGCTTGGAACTCAGGCTCATGTCGCGGTACAGCGCCAGTTGCGCGTTGAGCTGTGCCGGGTCCCACTTCATGCTTTGTTCGATGTTGCCCTGAATCGCCGCGACGCTCAGGGGGTCGCCCGAAGGGCTGGTCCAGGCATGGCCCTTGAGTGCCAGGCCGACTGCCCATGGAGCAGCCAGCAGCAACAAGCCAGCCACCAGAAAGCTCTTGCGCGGCGCCCGGAGCAGGCGTGGCAGGTTGTACAGCAGGGCTGCGCTCAAGGCGATACAGAAGGAAATCAGCCAGATCCCACCCAGCGGAGCCAGGCCGGTCAGCGGGCCATCGAGTTGGCTGTAGCCGGAGTAGAGCCAGGGGAAGCCGGTGAGGAACCAGCCGCGAAAGGCTTCCTGGCCCACCCATAGGGCGGCGAAAGCCAGGGCATCGGCCAGTGGCGCCTCATTGCGGCGCAGCCAGCGCGCCCAGACCCAGGCGGGCAGGGCGAAGAACCAGGCAATCGCGGCGGTGAACAGCAGCATCAGGAACCCCGCCAGCAGCACCGAAGCGCCGCCGAAGTGGTGGATGCTGTAGTAGATCCAGCTGGTGCCCGCGCCGAACAGGCCGAACCCGAAACACCAACCCCGGCCGAGCGCCTGGCGTGGGCTCAGCTCACGCAGGCCGGCATAGAAGAAACCGACCGCGAGCAGCGCCAGCGGCCAGATGTCGAACGGCGCCAGCGCCAGGGTGGTGAGTGCACCGGCCGCCACGGCCAGCAGGTTACCGGGCCAGCCGGGGCGGGTTATCCAGCGCATTTCAATCCTTAGGGGTTACCGGGCGATGGGAGTCAGGCGCAACAGGTGGATGCGGCGGCTGTCGGCATTGAGGATGCGAAAGCGATAGGCGCCGATTTCGGTGATCTCGTTGCGTTTTGGCAGGTGCCCGAACGCGCTCATCACCAGGCCGCCGACGGTGTCGAACTCGTCGTCGGAGAATTCGCTGTCGAAGAACTCGTTGAAGTTTTCGATTGGGGTCAGGGCCTTGATCAGGAAGTCACCGCTGGGCAGCGGCTTGATGTAGCTGTCTTCCTCGACGTCGTGCTCGTCTTCGATGTCGCCGACGATCTGTTCGAGGACGTCTTCGATGGTCACCAGGCCCGCCACTCCGCCGTATTCGTCGATGACGATGGCCATGTGGTTATGGTTGGCGCGAAATTCGCGCAGCAGCACGTTCAGGCGCTTGGACTCGGGCACGAAGGTGGCCGGGCGCAGCAGGTCCTTGATGTTGAAGCTGTCACCGTTTTCCTTGAGGATCAGCGGCAGCAAGTCCTTGGCCAGCAGCACACCCATCACGTCATCGTGGCTTTCGCCGATCACCGGGTAGCGCGAGTGGGCCGAGTCGACCACCGCCGGAAGGAATTCACGGGGCGTCTGGGTCGCCTTGATGCTGACCATCTGCGAGCGCGGCACCATGATGTCGCGCACTTGCAGGTCAGCCACCTGAATGGCGCCCTCGACGATGGCCAGCGCTTCGCTGTCCAACAGTTTGTTCTGGTGTGCATCGCGCAGCAGCTCAAGCAGCTCCTGGCGGTTCTTCGGCTCGTGGGCAAAAGCCTGGGTCAGTTTACCCAGCCAGGACTTCTGCCCGTTGCTCGATCGATCTTCGCTCATAGCGATTACTCTGAATCCTTTGTTGTCATGATGTCGGTTTCGTCATCCGCATAAGGGTCCGGATGACCCAGTTCGGCAAGCAACGTTCGTTCCAGTGCTTCCATTTCTTCGGCTTCGTCGTCATCTATATGGTCGTAACCCAGCAGATGCAAGCAGCCGTGAATCACCAGATGGGCCCAGTGAGCCTCCAGCGCCTTGCCTTGCTCGGCGGCTTCGCGCTCGACCACGGCGACGCAGATCACCAGGTCACCGAGCAGCGGAATGTCGAGAAATTCGTCAGGCACGTCGGCTGGAAAGGACAGGACGTTGGTGGCGTAATCCTTTTGCCGCCAGGTGTGATTGAGCTCACGACCTTCGGCTTCGTCGACCAGGCGAATGGTCATTTCCGAGTCAGCGCTACGCTGGCGCAGCGCCAGCTCGCACCATTGGCGGAACTGGGCTTCGCTTGGGGTCGCGGCCTCGGTGGCCAGTTGCAGATCAAGCTCAAGCATCGCGGCGGTTGTCCTTCGGTGTCACTTCGCTGGCATGGCTTTCGAAGCGTTCATAGGCTTCGACAATGCGCTGCACCAGTGGGTGGCGGACCACGTCTTTAGGCTTGAAGTGGCTGAAGCTGATGCCCGGGATGTCCTTGAGAACTTCGGTGACATGGATCAGCCCGGATTTGGTGCCCTTGGGCAGGTCGATCTGGGTGATGTCGCCGGTGATGACGGCGGTCGAGCCGAAGCCGATCCGGGTCAGGAACATTTTCATCTGCTCGACGGTGGTGTTCTGGCTTTCGTCGAGAATGATGAAGCTGTTGTTCAGGGTACGACCGCGCATGTAGGCCAGCGGAGCGACTTCGATGACCTGGCGCTCGATCAACTTGGCGACGTATTCGAAGCCGAGCATTTCATATAGCGCGTCGTACAGCGGGCGCAGGTACGGGTCGATCTTCTGTGACAGGTCGCCGGGCAGGAAGCCGAGTTTTTCGCCGGCCTCGACCGCTGGGCGCACCAGCAGGATGCGACGGATCTGCTCGCGTTCCAGGGCGTCTACTGCACAGGCAACCGCCAGGTAGGTCTTGCCGGTACCGGCCGGACCGATGCCGAAGTTGATGTCGTTGGCGAGGATTTCCTTCACGTAGCGCTGCTGATTCAAGCCGCGTGGGCGAATCATGCCTTTCTTGGTGCGCAGGGCGACGGAGGCTTCGGCGGGGGCGTGGTTGTCCAGCTCTTCCACGGCCGATTCCTGCAGGAACAGGTGAACCATGTCCGGCGACAGCTCGCTACCCTTGGTTTCCCGGTAGAGACGGCGCAGGAGGTTTTCCGCGGAGGTGGTGTGTTTGCTCTCGCCGATCAGTTCGAACTGATTGCCGCGATTGCGGATCACGATCGCCAGGCGCTGTTCGATCAAGCGCAGATGCTCGTCGAATTGCCCGCACAGATTGGCGAAGCGCTGAGCCTCAAAGGGCTCGAGAATAAAACGATGGGGTTCTATGGGTGCGTTCAAGGTTGTATTCAGCCGCCCTTGGGCAATGAAGGTGAAATCAAGGATAACGCCAGTGGGCTGGGTGCGAAAGCTCTTAAATTGTATAGGGCGATTCATGCTTCTTGTGGGAGCGAGCCTGCTCGTGAATAGGGTTCATCAGCCGATATTTATGTCGCTGACACACCGTCTTCGCGAGCAGGCTCGCTCCCACAAGGTTTTCCAACATTGATTCTGCGTGTTACTGAACCAGCGAACCGCGCAGCGAGTGCGGTTGTGCCGCGTCGATGTGCACGTCGGCGAACTGGCCGATCAGGGTCGGAGTATCGCAGCGGAAGTTGACGATTCGATTATTCTCGGTCCGGCCTTGCAGTTCGCCCGGGTCTTTTTTCGAGTAGTCGGTGACCAGGATCCGCTGGATCGAGCCGACCATTTGTCGGCTGATCTCGAAGCCTTGCTGATTCAGGCGGTGCTGGAGGGCGTTCAGGCGTTCCTTCTTCAGCTCTTCCGGCGTGTCGTCGACGAGATCGGCGGCCGGCGTGCCCGGGCGCTGGCTGTAGACAAAGGAATAGGAGAAGTCGAAGCCGACGTCCTCGATCAGTTTCATGGTCTGTTCGAAATCTTTTTCGGTCTCGCCGGGGAAGCCGACGATGAAGTCCGAACTGATGCAGATGCCCGGCACGGCGGCTCGCAGCTTGCGCAGTTTGGACTTGTATTCGAGGGCGGTGTGGTTGCGTTTCATCGCCGAGAGAATCCGGTCCGAGCCCGACTGCACCGGCAAGTGCAGGTGTTTGACCAGCTCCGGCACTTCGGCGTGGGCCTGGATCAGGCTGTCGGAAAACTCCAGCGGGTGCGAGGTGGTATAGCGAATGCGCTCGATACCGTCGACCGCAGCCACCACCCGAATCAGCTCGGCGAGGTCTGCCAGGCGGCCATCGTGGGTGGTGCCGCGATAGCCGTTGACGTTTTGCCCGAGCAGGGTGACTTCGCGCACGCCGTTTTCCGCCAGGTGAATGATCTCGGCGATCACGTCATCGAAGGGCCGGCTGACTTCTTCGCCACGGGTGTAGGGCACCACGCAGAAAGTGCAGTATTTGCTGCAACCTTCCATCACCGACACATAGGCGCTGGGGCCGTCGATGCGCGGCTCGGGCAGGTGGTCGAATTTTTCGATTTCCGGGAACGAGACGTCGACCTGCGGCAACTTGCTGATGCGCGCCGCGTCGATCATTTCCGGCAGGCGGTGCAGGGTTTGCGGGCCGAACACCACATCTACATAGGGCGCGCGATCGCGAATCGCCGCGCCTTCCTGGCTGGCCACGCAGCCGCCGACGGCGATCACCATGTCCGGGTTGGCCAGTTTCAGTTCGCGCCAGCGGCCTAGCTGGGAGTACACCCGGTCCTGGGCGCGTTCGCGGATCGAGCAGGTATTGAGCAGAATCACGTCGGCATCTTCGGCGCGTGCCGTGACTTCCAGGGCCTGGTGTTCACCCAGCAGGTCGACCATGCGCGAGCTGTCGTACTCGTTCATCTGGCAGCCGTGGGTTTCGATGTAAAGCTTCTTGGCCATGGACCTCGGTCTCACGTGATTCAAAGAACCGCGCATTATAGGGAACAAGTCTCCAGGTTCCTACCGTCCTGCGTCCGGCGGCTATGCTATAGTTTGCCCCCTCTTTTTTTATCCCTCGATGTGTTTCCGCCCGCCATGACCAAACGCGAAGCTCCAATCTACAAGGTGATTTTCCTCAGCCAGGGCCAGGTGTTCGAGATGTACGCCAAGCAGATCTACCAGAGTGATCTGTGGGGTTTCCTGGAAGTGGAAGAGTTCGTCTTTGGCGAGCGCACGCAGGTGGTCGTCGATCCGAGCGAAGAAAAGCTCAAGGCGCAGTTCGAGGGCGTGGTGCGCAGTTTTGTGCCCATGCATTCGATTGTGCGCATCGACGAAGTCGAGCGGCTGGGTACGCCGAAAATCAGCGAAGCCCGTGGCACGGTCGGCAATGTGATGCCGTTCCCGATGCCGATGCCCGAGAAGTAAGGTTCAAGATCGGGTTGACCCGATCGCGGGCTTGCCCGCGATGGGGTTGTCGAATTCAGGGCAGTGGTGAGAACGGCGTTCGCCCATCCGCACTTTGCAGTTCCATCAGGTATTTGCGGAAAATCTGTCCCAGTACCTGGGTGGCCACTTCCAGCTCATCACGCTGCATCTGCTCGGCGACTTCGTCGGCGGTGTCCAATGCATCCTCTGCACCATTGACCGCAGCCATTTTCAGCACGATATAGGCCTGGATGTTATTGGCCTGCACGCCTTCGCCGTGGAAAAACATGGTGCCGAGTTTGAACTGCGCCTGGGCATGGCCTTGCAGGGAGGCCTTTTCGAAGTAGCTCAGGGCTTGATTGAGGTCGCGCGGGGTGTTTTTACCGTCGTAGTAGAACTCGCCCAACTCGTATTGCGCTTCCGCATCCCCTTCGTCCGAGGCTTTCTGGCAGGCGGTGAGCGCCTCCTGCAAGTCCTCAGGCTGGGTGTCGAGGCTGCAACGGCCCATTGCCGGCACCAACAGCGAGTTGCCGCCTGCTTGTGCGTGCGCCAGCAGCGGCTGAAGGAGCAACAGGCAGCCCAGTGCAAGGGTGCGGCCGGTGCGGTTCATGGGAATCGACTTACCTCTGAAGGGCGCGCGGACCCAGCGAGGGATCCAATAAGCGCGCATTATGAAATAAGCAGGACCTTCCTTACAAAGTCTTTACTCGTTTTTCTGCTGCGCGGGAACTATATCTAGCGCTTTTGCGGGCACTTGGGTAGTCGGAGGGGCGAAAAGTGCGCAATGTAGGAGAACGCTGACGCCGGCAATGGTCGACGTCAGCGGTCTTGCTTACTTCAGGGCAGCGAAGGCGCGCTCGGCAGCGTCCAGGGTCAGTTGCAATTCCTTTTCGCCGTGGGCAATCGAGGTGAAGCCCGCTTCGAAGGCGCTTGGCGCCAGGTACACGCCACCTTCGAGCATCAGGTGGAAGAAGCGTTTGAACAGGTTGGCATCGCTGGCCATCACGTCATCGAAGGTCACGATGTCGTCGGCGCCGCTGAAATACAGGCCGAACATGCCGCCCGCCTGGGTGGTGACAAACGGGATGCCGGCGGCATCGGCGCGTTGTTGCAGGCCATCGAGCAGGCGGCTGGTGTAGTCGCTGAGCTCGGCGTGGAAGCCCGGGCGGCTGATCAGGCGCAGGGTGGTCAGGCCGGCGGCCATGGCCAGCGGGTTGCCCGACAGCGTGCCTGCCTGGTAGACCGGACCCAGCGGCGCGATGTGCGACATGATTTCGCGTTTGCCGCCGAAGCAGCCCACCGGCATGCCGCCGCCGATGATCTTGCCGAAGGTGCTCAGGTCCGGCGTCACGCCATAATGCGCCTGGGCGCCACCGAGGGCGACGCGGAAACCGGTCATCACTTCGTCGAAAATCAGCACAACGCCGTGTTTGTCGCACAGGCTGCGCAAGCCTTCGAGGAAACCCGGGGCTGGCGGCACGCAGTTCATGTTGCCGGCGACCGGCTCAACGATGATGCAGGCAACGTCAGCGCCTACTTCACCGAGCATTTTTTCCACGGCGGCGATGTCGTTGAAGGGCAGGGTCAGGGTGTGTTTGGCGAAATCCGCAGGGACCCCGGCGGAACTCGGCACGCCTTGAGTCAGCAGGCCCGAGCCGGCCTTGACCAGCAGGCTGTCGGAGTGACCGTGGTAGCAGCCTTCGAACTTGATGATGCTGTCGCGACCGGTGAACCCACGGGCCAGGCGAATGGCGCTCATGGTGGCTTCGGTGCCGGAGCTGACCATGCGCACCATTTCCATCGACGGCACGATCGAGCAGACCAGGTCGGCCATCTCGGTTTCCATCGCGGTCGGCGCACCGTAGGACAGACCGTGTTCCAATTGTTTGCGCACAGCATCCAGCACGTCCGGGTGGCTGTGGCCGAGAATCATCGGGCCCCAGGAGCCGACGTAATCGACGTAGCGCTTGTCGTCTTCATCGGTGACGTAGGCACCTTCGGCATGCTTGAAGAACAGCGGTGTGCCGCCCACGCTCTTGAACGCACGAACGGGCGAGTTGACGCCGCCGGGAATGTGTTTCTGGGCGTTGGCAAACAGGGTTTCGGAACGCGACATGATTGGGCTCTCGGAAATCAGCAAGTGAACAATTGATTGAAGGCGCGGGCGCGACGGGTGACTTCACCGGTGTTCTCGGCGCCGAACAGACCGTGGACGACTGCCAGCAGGTCGACTCCATGGGCCACCAGCGGGGCGGCGTTGTCGAGGGTGATGCCGCCAATCGCGCAGATCGGCAGGTGCAGGGCGCTGCGAGCCTGGCTGAGCAGTTCGAGGCTGCAGGTCGGTGCGCCGGGCTTGGTGGTGGAATTGAAGAAGCGACCGAAGGCGACGTAGCTGGCGCCTTCCTTTGCCGCTTGTTCGGCCAGTGCGAGCTGCGCGTGGCAGGTCGAGCCGATGATGGCCTGACGGCCCAGCAACGAGCGGGCCGGGGTCAAGGGGCCGTCGGTCTGGCCGAGGTGGACGCCAACCCCCAGGCGCGCCGCCAGTTCGGCGTCGTCGTTGATGATCAACTGGGTCTTGTAGCGCCCGCACAGGTCGTGCAATGCCTCGGCCTCGCGCAAGCGCTTTGACTCATCAGTGCTTTTGTCGCGGTACTGCAGCAGGGTGACGCCGCCTTCCAGCGCCGCCTCCACATAAGGCAGGAACTTGCCGGCCAGTAACTGACTGTCGGTAATGGCGTACAGACCACGTAGTTTCATCGGGCAAGCCTCATCTATTACGAGCAGAAATCCAGCGGCAAGCGGCGTGGCACGAACTGACCCCGACCCAACTGCTCGGCGTCCCGCAGGGTGCGCCAGGTGTAGTTGAGTGCCGACTGTACGGCGCTGGCCAGGTGTTCGCCCTGGGCCAGGCGACCGGCGAGGGCGCTGGCCAGGGTGCAGCCGGAACCGTGGTAGCTGCCCGGCAGGCGCTGGCAGGTAAAGGTTTCGCGATGACCGTCGCGGCTGTACAGGCGATTGTGGACTTCATGTTCGTCGCCGTGACCACCGGTGATCAGCAGATGTTTGACGAACGGCAGGAGTTTTTCTGCGCATTGGTCGGCCGTGCCTTCGGGCAGTTCGGCGAGGATGCGCGCTTCAGGGAGGTTGGGGGTGGCGATGATCGCCAATGGCAACAGGCGCTCGCGCATGGCATAGCCGACTTCGTCCTTGCCCAGGCGTCCGCCGCCGCCGGCGCGCAGCACCGGGTCGCAGACCATCGGCAGGTGCGGGTGCGCCTGGAGCAGTTCGACCACGGTGTCGACCATCTCCAGGGAACCGAGCATGCCCAGCTTGACCGCCGCGACCTGCGAGTCGTTGAGCACGGCGTTGGCTTGAGCCAACACCCACTCACGGTCGAGAACGCGGAAATCACTGACGTTGACCGTGTCTTGCACGGTCAGGGCAGTGACGGCCGGGGCCGCATGACATCCCTGAGCGAGCAGGGCTTCGATATCTGCCTGCAAGCCGGCGCCACCACTTGGGTCGTGGCCGGAGAGACAGAGGACAACGGGGCGAGAGCTGTAGATATTCATGGTGCGCGAGCTTACCACCAAACCGGTTTTATCGGTGTGTTGCGGCGTGTTGTCGGTGATTTTGTATACAACTGCCTCTTCGGCTGGGGCCGGTGTTATCAGATGGTTGTCATAATCTGACTGGCTCTACAGTTTTTTGACTTTGTACATGTCTGAAAGGCCCGTCCTAGAGCATTCAAACTATAAATTTCAATGGTGTTCAAACGCCACCAACGGCTATGCTAGAGTGGATCCAAACCAATAACAGGTTTACCGGGTCGACGTCTGCTCAAAAGGAAATGGGGGGCTTGCTGACGTACCGGACAGGCCATGCTGGGGCTTTATGCGCTATTTGCTGATGTTGCTGTTGAGCTTGCCCCTTCTGGCGACCGCAGCGGATTTTGACGAGTTGACCCAAACCCTCCCCCTGGGTCGGATCATGCAGGTGTACGAAGACGTCACCGGCACGGCCACTGTCGATGACGTTCTGGCGCAAGCCGCGGCCGGTCAGTTCAAAGCCCACCACAAAGCCACCTTGAATGCCGGGTATTCGCGTTCGGTGTTCTGGTTGAAGGTCGACCTGCATTACCGTCCGAACAATCCCGAGGTCCGCCGCACCTGGCTGCTGGAGCTGGCGTATCCGCCCCTCGACCATATCGACCTGTACCTGCCTGACGCCACTGGCCGCTACCAATTGCAGCGGCGCACCGGCGATGCCTTGCCATTCGCCAGCCGGGAAATCCGCCAGAACAACTACCTGTTCGATCTGCCATTTACCCCGAACGAGCAGAAATCCGTCTTTTTGCGCCTGCAAAGCCAGGGCTCGATCCAGGCGCCGTTGACTCTGTGGTCGAGCACCGCCTACCTCGAAGACCAGCCCGTGCGCCTCTATGTGCTGGGGTTGATCTATGGGGTATTGCTCGGGATGCTGGTGTACAACCTGTTCATCTACCTGAGCGTGCGCGACACCAGCTACCTCTATTACATCTTCTATATTGCCTCGTTCGGCCTCTACCAACTGTCGGTCAATGGCGCCGCGGTGGAGTATTTCTGGCCGAACAATCCCTGGTGGGCGAACGCCTCGACGCCGTTTTTCATCGGCTGCGCGGCGCTGTTCGGCAGCCAGTTCGCCCGCAGTTTCCTGCAGACCTCCAGCCACAGTCGCTGGCTCGATCGCCTGCTGTTGACCCTGGTGACCTGCAGCGCGGTGGTGGTCGGTCTCTCGTTGATGACCAGTTACGCCCTGGCGCTGCGCCTGGCCACCGCGCTGGCATTGATCTTCACCGTGGTGATTTTCTCGGCGGGGATTTTCGCCTGGTGGCGCGGCTTGCGGGTGGCGCGTTATTTCATCATTGCCTGGTCGGCGTTTTTGCTCGGCGGCATCGTCAATACGTTGATGGTGCTCGGCTACCTGCCGAACGTGTTCCTGACCATGTATGCCAGCCAGATCGGCTCGGCGATCGAAGTGGCCTTGCTGTCGCTGGCCCTGGCCGACCGCATCAATACCATGCGCGAGCAGCAGGCCCAGACCTTGCTCGACGCCGGACAGAAGCTCGAGGTGCTGAACCAGCAACTGGCCCACAGTAACCAGCTCAAGGACGAATTCCTCGCAACCCTGACCCATGAGCTGCGCACGCCGATGAATGGCGTGATCGGTTCGCTGGAGTTGATGCAGACCGTCGAGCTCGACCCGGAGCTGGAGCAGTATCAGCAGACCGCAGCCGGTTCGGCGCGAGAAATGATGCGCATGGTCAACGGCATCCTGACCCTGACCGAGCTCCAGGCCGGACGCCTCAAGGCTTACCCCGAACCCTTCAGCCTGCGCACGGTGGTCGACGCCTTGCAGCAGCAATTCGCTGCCAGTGCCGCGGCCAAGGGCCTGGACTTCAAGGTGGAGTTGGCCCAGGGCCTGGCGGATCGGCTGTCGGGTGACAGTGGCAAGCTGGTGCAGTGCCTGGAGTGCCTGCTGGACAACGCGATCAAATTCACCCATGTCGGCGGCCTGGCGTTGCGGGTCAGTGGCAAACCCGGCGAGGCGGGGCGGCAGAAGCTGTCCTTTGCCGTGATCGATACCGGCATCGGCTTCACCGATCTGGGTGAGGCGACCATGTACCAGCGGTTCTTCCAGCTCGACGGCTCGATGACCCGCGAATACGGAGGTCTGGGCGTGGGCCTGGCGATCTGCCGGCAGGTGGTGGGGCTGATAGGCGGGCGCCTGACCCATCGCTCCGAGCCCGGGCGGGGCAGTCGCTTCCAGTTGGACGTCGAATTCGATGTGCTGGTGGCGGTGCCAGTGGCCGGTGGCGTGCGCGAATGTCCGCAGGTGCAGAAGGAGCGTATGCCCCAGGACTGCCTGGTGATGCTGGTGGATGACAACAGCATCAATCAGTTGGTGGTACGCGCCATGCTGCTCAAGCTGGGTTATCGGGTGCGCAGCGTCGACACCGGCCCAGCCGCCCTGGAATGCTTGCGTCGTGAGCGGTTCGACGCAGTGCTGCTCGACAGTCCGTCGCCCTCTCTCGCCGGACAGATGCAGGGTTTGCCGGGTTACGCCGGACTGCCGGTGCTGGCTGCGCTGACGTCGCTCAGTGGTGTCGATCTGGAGGCAGGATGGACTGATGTCCTGACAAAACCAGTGAAATTCGAAGACCTGCAGGCGGCACTCTGTCGTCATGTGCTGTCTCTGCAACAAGGTGAAAGCGCCGGCATTTAGGCGCTTATGCCACTTTTTTGGCCGATGGGCGAGTGCTTAACTGAAGGTCTCAGCTGACCCAAGGAGGCCCGCCATGAACCTGCATCAGTTCGCCGAAACCCACGACGTCACCAATCAGCCACCGTCGCTGGACGGTGCCAATCTGTATCGCATCGACCTGCCTCTGCAGGAGTGGTCGCGACGCTACGGGGCCGGTTGGGCCGGGGCGCGGATCGATGCCTATGGTGCCTTGGCCGGTGGGCCGTTGATGGCGGCGGGATTCCTGGCCAATCAGAACAAACCGGTATTTTCCAGTCATGATCGCTACGGCCACCGCATCGACCTGGTGGAGTTTCATCCGGCCTATCACGAATTGATGCGCACCGCGGTCGAGCATGGCCTGACCTCCTTGCCCTGGACCGATCCGCAAGCCGGCGCCCATGTCGCCCGCGCCTCCATGACCTACCTGCACAGCCAGGCCGAAGCCGGCAGCGGCTGTCCGCTGACCATGACCTTCGCCAGCGTACCGGCCTTGCGCCTGCAACCGGACATCGCCCGGCAGTGGCTGCCGAAAGTCCTGGCCACTGAATACGATCCGCGCAACGTCGGCATGGCACACAAGGCGGGCGTCACCATTGGTATGGCGATGACCGAGAAACAGGGCGGCACCGACGTTCGGGCCAACACCACCAAGGCCTATCCGATCGGCGCCGCTGGGCCGGGGCAGGCTTACGAACTGGTGGGGCACAAATGGTTCTGCTCGGCGCCGATGTGCGATGCCTTCCTGACGCTGGCGCAGACCGACAAGGGCCTCACCTGTTTCCTGCTGCCACGCCACCGTCCGGATGACAGCCGCAACCAGTTCTATATCCAGCGCCTGAAAAACAAACTGGGCAACTGCTCCAATGCCTCGAGTGAAGTCGAATTCCGGGGCGCCCTGGCGTGGATGGTCGGTGAGGAGGGCCGCGGCGTGCCGACCATTATCGAGATGGTGGCCATGACCCGCTTCGATTGCATGGTCGGCTCCAGCGCGTTGATGCGCCAGGCCCTGACCCAGGCCAGTCATCACTGCGCCCACCGCCGGGTCGGCGGCAAGCTGCTCAGCGAGCAGCCCTTGATGCAAAACGTCTTGGCCGACCTGGCCCTGGAAAGCGAAGCCGCGCTGGCGCTGAGCCTGCGCATGGGGCGGGCGCTGGACCATCTGGATGATGGCCAGGAAGGCAAGTTCGCCCGACTGGTGACGGCGGTGGGCAAGTACTGGATCTGCAAACGTGCGCCGGCAATGATCAACGAAGCCGCCGAGTGCATGGGCGGTGCCGGTTATGTCGAGGACAGCATCCTGCCGCGGTTATACCGCGAGGCCCCGGTGAACTCGACCTGGGAAGGCTCCGGCAACGTGCAGTGTCTGGACGTGTTGCGCGCCCTCTCGAAAGAGCCCGGCGTGCTCGACGCCTTGTTCAACGAACTGGGTGACGGGCATGGCGACAAGCGCCTGGCGGCCCACCTCAACCAACTGCATGCTGCGTTCAAGGACACCAGCGATATCCAGTATCGCGCCCGGCAACTGACCGAAGACATCGCCCTGGGCCTGCAGGCCAAGTTGTTGCTCGAGGCGGGCAATGCGAGTGTCAGCGATGGGTTTATTGCCAGTCGGCTGGGCGGTGCCGGGCGAGTCTATGGTGCGTTGCCGCGCGGACTGGACGTCGAGGCCATCGTCGTGCGCTCGGCGGTGCAAGGGTTCTGATCGCGCTGGTCGAAGATATTCCAGCATTGCTCGGTCGCCACTGTTTCCGTGACGCCCTGTTGCAGGCAAGATAAAGGCCTGCAAGTCAGAACACAGGAAGCTGATCGTGACCGAAGCCTTTGTTGTCGTTCAAACCGCTGAACAAGCCGTGGACCGGCTTGCCGCTCTGCACGAGCGGGCCACCACCGCGCTGAGCCAGGCGCTCAAGCGTTATCTGAAAGACCGTATCGAACCCGATGCCGAACAGCGTGCGATGTTTCGCTACCCTGAACTGCGCCTGACCTACCTGTGCCAGGGCGAAGTCCCACAGACCACCCGCGCTTACGCCAAGGTGCAACTGCCCGGCACCTACAGCGTCACCGTCACTCATCCGGCGGCTTTTCGTAAGTATTTGCTGGAGCAATTGGTTCCGCTGATGCACGACTTCACCGTGACTGTGGAAGTGGGCGTCAGCGAGCAGAACATTCCCTATCCCTATGTGGTTGAGCAGGGCGATGAATTGGCCGGCTCTGGCGTCACGGCGGCGGTGCTCGCGCGGGTGTTCCCGAGTACCGACCTGTCGGCGGCCACCGACGGTATTGCCGATGGCCTGTACGACTGGGAAAACACCGATCCGCTGCCACTGGCGCTGTTCGACGCGGCGCGCGTCGACTTCTCCCTGCGCCGCCTGGTGCACTACACCGGCAGCGACTGGCGCCATGTGCAGCCGTGGATCCTGCTGACCAACTATCACCGTTATGTCGACCAGTTCATCGTCCATGGCCTGGAGCAACTGCGTAACGACCCGCGCTTCGTGCGCATGGTGTTGCCGGGCAACGTGATCATCGAAAAGAGCATGGATCACGGCGAAGCCTCGGCGATTGCCGCCGGCGTGGTCTGGCACCGCTACCAGATGCCGGCCTATCACTTGCTGGCCTCCGACGGTCATGGCGTGACCCTGGTGAACATTGGCGTCGGTCCGTCCAACGCAAAAAACATCACCGACCACCTGGCAGTCCTGCGCCCGCACTGCTGGCTGATGATCGGTCACTGCGGTGGCCTGCGTCAGTCGCAGACCATCGGCGACTACGTGCTGGCTCACGCCTACATGCGCCGCGACGGGATTCTCGACCGGGTGGTGCCGCCGAACATCCCGATCCCGGCCCTGGCCGAGGTGCAACTGGCGCTGCAACAGGCGGCGGCCAACGTTACCGGCGAGAAGGGCGATGACCTGAAAAAACGCCTGCGCACCGGTACCGTGCTGACCTACGACGACCGCAACTGGGAGCTGCGTTGGGCCCAGGAACGGCCGCTGATCAACCTGTCGCGGGCCGTGGCGGTGGACATGGAAAGCGGCACCATCGCCGCCCAGGGTTACCGTTTGCGGGTGCCGTACGGTACGTTGCTGTGCGTCTCCGACAAACCCCTGCACAGCGAAATCAAGCTGCCGGGTTCGGCCAACGCCTTTTACGAGCGCGCGGTCAGCCAGCACTTGAAGATCGGCATCGCGGCCGTGGATCTGCTGCGTACTGAGCTCAACTCGCTGCACTCACGCAAACTGCGCAGCTTCGACGAGCCGCCGTTCCGCTAACGGTTGTCGTGGTCATTTGACGGTCGGGGCACTAGCATTGTCTGCCCTGACCGTTAGATGCCGTAATTGCCATGTCCCGTCCCCCTCGTCCCGTTTCCCGCCGCCCAGGTGCGAAGCCCGCCCAACCTTCTGCTGCAGCGCGCCGTGTCGCCAAGGTGCCGCCGGCCGATCCGAAGCTGATTCTGTTCAACAAACCCTTCGATGTGCTGACCCAGTTCAGTGACGGCGACGGCCGCTCGACGCTCAAGGACTTCATCGACGTGCCCGGGGTCTATCCCGCCGGTCGGCTGGATCGCGACAGTGAAGGTTTACTGTTGCTGACCAACGACGGTCAATTGCAGGCGCGGATTGCCGATCCCAAGCACAAGCTGGCCAAGACCTACTGGGTCCAGGTTGAGGGCGAGCCTACGGCTGAGCAATTGCAGCGTCTGCGTGACGGCGTCGAGCTGAACGACGGCATGACCCTGCCGGCCGAGGCGCGGCAGTTGGATGAGCCTGAGCTGTGGCCGCGCAATCCGCCGGTGCGCTTTCGCAAAAGCGTGCCGACCCATTGGCTGGAGCTGGTGATTCGTGAGGGACGCAATCGGCAGGTGCGGCGCATGACGGCGGCGGTCGGGTTGCCGACCTTGCGCCTGGTGCGGGTGCGTATCGGTGACTGGACGATCGATGGCCTCGATCAGGGCCAGTGGAAGGAAGTGCCGGCGCGCTTATAAAGCGCCGGACTCGATCAGGCCGATCACCACGCTCTTGATGATGAAGGCCGCCACGCCCAGGCCCAGGACGAAGAACAGGATGAACGAGCCAAAGCGTCCGGCTTTGGACTTCTTGGCCAGGTCCCAGACGATGAAACCCATGAAAATGATCAGGATGCTGACCAGGCCGGTCATCATCCACTCTTCGAACAGTGCAGGATCCATCGAACATCTCCAGCGCGGGCATGGCAAAAAGGCCGGGGGAGTATACGCGACGGGGCAGGGGGCGGGCATTGACCTGCGGCGGTGTGCCGCAGGTCTGGCCGGTGGCGGAGTGTCAGCTGCGCAGGTGGGTCAGCGGCAACTCGGTGCTGTTGAGTACCTGGTTCAGCACGAAGCTTGAGCGCACGCTGGTCACGCCATCGATGCGGGTCAGGTGCCCGAGCAGCAGTTTCTGGTAGTGGTCCATGTCCGGAACGACAACCTTGAGCTGGTAGTCCGCATCCATCCCGGTGACCAGGCTGCATTCCAGGACCTGGGGCAAGGTACGGATCGCCGCTTCGAAGTTTTCGAAACGCTCCGGGGTGTGGCGGTCCATGCCGATCAGCACGTAGGCGGTCAGGCTCAGGCCAAGCATCTTGCGGTCGAGCAGGGCGACCTGGCGCGAGATGAAACCGTCGTCTTCGAGTTGTTTGACCCGCCGCGAACACGGCGAGGGTGACAGGCCGATGCGCTCGGCCAGTTCCTGATTGGAGATGCGCGCGTCGCGTTGCAATTCCGCCAAAATGCTCAGGTCGTATCGGTCGAGTTTGCTCATGAAACAGGCCTTTTTCATATCAATTGCGGCAGATTATCCATCAGGGGTTAAAAATTGCGCAAGTCATGTTTATTTGAGCAATCTTCGCAATCATCTGTCGCCACCCCAAGCCTATTATTATCACCAGAATCACTGCCCGGACACACAGTCCACAGCGGCCCGCCGAATCAGGCCAGCCGCGGCCACCCCTCCAACAGGAGGAGAGTTGGCCCCCGGGCTACACACTGTCCACAAGACGGCGTGAGGTGAGCCGGCGTCATAAGCGTCGAGCACGGACGAAGTTTTCAAGGGGAGGCCGACGGGTCTCCCCTTTTTATTTGCCTGCGAAATAAGTCGCGCGACTGATAACCTTTCCACGAACCGGCCTGGGCTTTTCCAGTCTTATGTACAGGTCTTGAGCGTTGTGAGGAATAGCATGAAGTCGCGCCTCTGGCAGTTGGCGGGTGTTGGTGTGATGTGTGTGAGTGTCAGCGTGCCGACGCTGGCCGAAAACCAGGGCCAGGAGCAGCGCCTTCAACAGAACAGCCACGATGGCAACGGAGGCGGCCAGCACCCGCAGGGTGGCAAGGGCCATCAAGACGGCAATCAACCACACCCGCAGAACCCGCCGCCACAAAATCAGCCTCGGCCGCCGAACAACGAGGTTATCCGTGGCGATAACAGCCGTCAGTTCGAGCACAATGGCCAGGGGCATCAGGGAGGCCAGCGCCAGGAGAAACCGGCCTGGGACCCCAATGCGCGATACAACTCGCTGCCCATTCCGCAAGCGCCAGCCACGGATCTGCCGATCCAGCCGCGGCCCGACAGCGTGCGCCAGACCCAGGAACCCCAACGCGGCTATTACCAGGATGTGCCGCGCCGCTACAACGACGCCCCGCACTGGCAATCGAACGGCCAAGGCCCGCGTCCTGCCTATGACACGCACTGGCTGGGGCGACCCGACGGGCATGGCAATGGCTGGGGCCCCGGGCCGCAATACCGACCCGGCTATGTCATCGATCGCTTTCCCGAGCGCAACTATCGCGTGCCGTATCGCGGCGATGACTACTTCTACTCGGGCGGTTACTGGTATCGGCCACGAGGGCCGCACTATGTCGTAGTGCGTCCACCGTATGGAATTCGGGTCAGCTATCTGCCGGACTACGCGCGTGAGATGTGGGTCGGCGGCTCGCTGTTTTTCCTCGCCGCGGGCGCCTATTACAGCTATGAATCGACGACTCGGGAGTACGTGGTGGTGCCGCAACCGCTGGGTGTCTCCGATCAGCAACCGCCACCGGCCAGCAGTGGCTACGACGTGCTGGCCTACCCGAGCAACGGCCAGTCGCAGCAACAGATCGACCAGGACGGTTACGAGTGCTATCGCTGGGCGGTGGAACAGTCGGGCTTCGACCCACGGGCGATGACCTATCAGCCGGCGCCCGAAGTGGTGCAAGCCTATCGCCAGGCCCAGGGCAACTGCCTGGCCTCGCGGGGCTATCAGGTCAATTACTGATCGCGCGCAGCCTTGACCACTTCCTGCGGGTCGGCGTGCACCAGCACTTCGGCGCGCGGGTAGGCGCTGTGGATGGCGGCGGCGGCCTGGTCGCTGATGGCGTGGGCGACTGACAGGGTCAGTTCTCCGGGCAATTCCAGGTGCAACTGCACGAACCATTGGTTGCCGGACACCCGGGTGCGCAAGTCATGCGCGCCGAGCACGCCGGGCACGCCACAGGCCAGTTCCAGCATGTGTTGGCTGACGTCAGTCGGCAGTTCTTCATCCATCAAGACGGTGAAGCTTTCCCGAGCGATCTGGATCGCACTCCACAGAATGTAGACAGCAATCCCCAGGCCGAACCAGGCGTCCAACTGGTGCCAGCCGAACCCGGCCAGCACCAGCGCAATCAGGATGCTGCCGTTGAGCAACAGGTCGGAGCGGTAGTGCAGGGAGTCGGCCCGCACCGCGTTGGAGCCGGTGGCGCGAATCACTCGATGCTGCAGGATCAGCAGGGCCACGGTCAGGGCCAGGGAAAACACGATCACGCCGATGCTCAGCCAGGGCGCACCGATCGGCTCTGGATGCTTGATCCGCTCAAACGCCTGCAGGGCAATCAGCACGGCGCTGCCACCGATGAACAGCGCCTGGGCCATGCCCGCCAAGGATTCGGCCTTGCCATGGCCGTAGCGGTGATCGTCGTCCGCCGGGCGCAGCGCGTAATGCACCGCCAGCAGATTGAGCAGCGAAGTCACGCCGTCGAGCGCCGAGTCGGTCAGGCCGGCGAGCATGCTTACCGAACCGCTCAACCACCAGGCAATGGCCTTGGCGATCACCAGCGTACAGGCCACCGCCACCGAAGCGCGGGTGGCCAGGCGTAACAGGCGAGCATGTTCCTGGCTGTTGGTCATGGGTGCATCGTTCCTTCGGTGCCGGGGATCAGGCTGCGGGTTGCAGGCCCAGGGAAGCCAGTTGCTGGGCACTGCCCTTGTGCTGGATCAGGCGTGGGTCGTCCAGCGGAAAGCTACGGCCCAGTTCGTGCTCCAGGATGCTCTGCAGCTTGGCGTTGTCGACCTGGCCGTCGGCGCCGATGGCCTGCTGCAGTTTTTCCGGGGCGATCTGTGCGGTCTTGCCCGGCTCGAAGTAAATGGCGCCGGTGGCGAAGTCGACGGCGAAAGCGATCAGCCCGGGGATCACATAAAACAGCAGGCCCACGGCATCCAGCACGGCAATCGCCGGGTCGATCTTGCCTTCGATCTGGCCACGCCGATCAGGATAGAAAATCGACCCGCACGCAGTCAGTTGGGTCAGCAGGCTCGCGACCAGTACACCGCCAATCAGGCGAAACGGAACACGCATAAGAAATCTCCCGGGAATACTTGGAACGAAACGTCGTCGGTCAACCATAGGACCGTGATAAACGTCAGGCAGTTCGCCGTTATACTCGCCGCTCTGTTTTGGAGCCAGCATGATCTCGTTGCCGATTGATGAAGTTTTACCCGCATTGCGTGCAGCCTTGGCGGAGCGCCACGAGGCGGTGCTCGAAGCACCCCCCGGCGCCGGCAAGACCACCCGCGTGCCCTTGGCGATGTTGAACGAGCCCTGGTTGGCCGGGCAGACCATCCTCATGCTCGAGCCGCGCCGCCTTGCTGCGCGCGCCGCCGCCGAGCGCCTGGCCAGTGAGCTGGGGGAGAAAGTCGGGCAAACCGTCGGCTACCGGATTCGCCTGGACAGCAAGGTCGGCCCCACTACCCGCATCGAAGTCGTCACCGAAGGCATCCTCACTCGGCGCCTGCAGGAAGATCCGGCGCTGGAAGGCGTGGGTCTGCTGATCTTCGACGAATACCACGAGCGTAGCCTCGACGCCGACCTGGCGCTGGCACTGAGCCTGAATGGCCGCGAACTGTTTCGTGATGAGCAGCCGCTGAAGATCCTGCTGATGTCGGCGACCCTGGAAGGCGAGCGCCTGGCCGGCTTGCTCAACGACGCACCGATCCTGCGCAGCGAAGGGCGCATGTACCCGGTGACGATGCGCTGGGGACGGCCGTTTCAACCCGGCGAATTCATCGAGCCACGGCTGGTGCAGACGGTGCTCGAAGCCTTGCACGATGAAACGGGCAGCCTGCTGGTGTTCCTCCCCGGCCAGGCAGAAATCCGTCGTGTGCATCAGCAATTGGTTGACGCCCTGGGCGAGCAGAGCGATGTGCTGTTGTGCCCATTGCATGGCGAACTCGACCTCGCGGCCCAACGCGCGGCGATCGACCCGGCGCCCGTGGGGCAACGCAAAGTGGTGCTGGCCACCAATATTGCCGAGACCAGCCTGACCATCGACGGCGTGCGGGTGGTGATCGATGCCGGCCTGGCGCGGGTCCCACGCTTTGACCCGGGCAGCGGCATGACCCGCCTCGACACCCAGCGCATTTCCCGCGCCAGCGCCACCCAGCGTGCCGGTCGGGCCGGACGCCTGGAGCCGGGTGTGTGTTATCGCTTGTGGTCGCAGGACCAGCACGAGCAACTGGCGGCCTATGCCAGCGCGGAAATTCTCTCGGCGGATCTCGCCGGCCTGGCGTTGCAGTTGGGTCGTTGGGGCGTGACGCCCGGGCAGTTGATCTGGCTCGACGTGCCGCCGAGCGCGGCCTATGCGCAAGCCCAGGATTTGCTCGATCGGCTGGGCGCCCTGGAAGGTTCGTCATTGACCCGTCACGGCCAGGCGATGGCCGAATTACCAGCCCATCCGCGCATCGCTCATTTGTTACTGCGCGGCCAGGCGCTGGGCTTGGCGAACATGGCGTGCGACGTTGCGGCGCTGCTCGGCGAGCGGGATATCCTGCGTGGCGCGGGTGCGGACTTGCACAGTCGCCTGGTGTTGTTGTCCGGTGAAGCGCGTGCCGCTCGCGGGGCGCAAGGCGGCGTGCAGCGGGCGCGGCAACTGGCGCGGCAATACCGTGGTTACCTGCGGGGAACCGCTGAGCAAGCGGTGGCGGATCCCGAGCATCCGCGTTGGCTCGGTGCCTTGCTGGCGCTGGCCTATCCCGATCGGGTGGCCCAGCAACGGCGCGCTGGCGGTGCCGAGTATCGGCTGGCCAATGGTCGCGCCGCGTTGTTCGCCGAAGCCGACAGTTTGATGAAACAGCCGTGGCTGGTGGTCGCTGACTTGGGCAGTCGTCAAGGGCAGCGCGAAGAGCGGATTTACCTGGCAGCGGATTTTGATCCGGCACTGTTTGACTCGGTGCTGGCCGAGCAGGTGCGTTGCGTCGATCAGCTGGATTGGGACGAGCGCGAAGGCGTGCTGCGGGCCGAACGCCAGCGCAAGGTCGGTGAGTTGGTGCTGAGCCGCGAGCCCTTGACCGGGCTGGATGAAAGCGCTCGCAGCCAGGCGTTGGTCAATCTGGTGCGACGCAAGGGCATGGAGTTGTTGCCCTGGACGCCGGCGCTGCGGCAATGGCAAGCGCGGGTGGCAATGCTACGCCAGCTTGATCTCGACCAGCACGGTGCCAGCGACTGGCCGGATGTCAGCGACGGAGCCTTGCTCAAAGGTCTCGAACACTGGTTGATGCCGTACCTGGGCCGAGTCTCGCGGCTCAGTCACTTTGCCAGCCTGGACCTGTCGAGCATTGTTCATAACTTGCTGCCGTGGCCCCTGCCGCAACGTCTCGATGAGCAGGCGCCGCAATCCTTGAGCGTGCCATCAGGGTCGTCGATTCGGCTGGACTACAGCGAACAGCCGCCGATTCTCGCGGTGCGCCTGCAGGAACTGTTCGGCCTGGCCGAAACCCCGCGCATCGCCGGCGGCCGGCAGGTGGTCAAGCTGCACCTGCTATCACCCGCGCGGCGCCCGGTGCAGGTCACCCAGGACCTGGCGAATTTCTGGCGCAGTACCTATGCCGAGGTGAAGAAGGACTTGAAGGGGCGCTATCCCAAGCACTACTGGCCGGACGACCCGCTGGTGGCCGAAGCCACGGCGCGGGCCAAGCCGCGCAAGTCCTGAACGGGTCGGCATCTAGGGGGCTGCCGGCAACAGAAACCGCGCGATCACTGGCAGGTGATCGGAGATGCGCAGCGTGTCGTCCTGCCGCACTTCGGCTTCCACGCGCTTGATTCGCGAGCTGTAGAACAGGTAGTCGACGGTGCGATCCGGGCCATTGAGGCCGGGGTCGTTGGGGTAATGGGTCAGCCAGCGCTCGCGATTGATCCCACTGGCTTCGTTGTTGGTGGGAATCATCGGGTACTTGTCCCACAGCAGATGCAGCGCGCTGTCGGCGGAGTAGGGTGTGCGCTGCTCGGCGGGCAGACGCTGGAATTGTCCCAGCGGCAGCAGGTTGAAGTCGCCGCCGATCAGCCAGGGTGTGCCGCGCGCTTCGTATTTATCCAGCACCTTGGCCACGGCCGCGACCTGGTGCTGCAAGGTGTCGTCCGGCTGCACCGCCCGATCGAGATGGGTGTTGAGCACGGCGATTTGCCCGCCATCGCTTTGCGCCAGATAACTCACCAGCAGCGCGTTTTTCGGCAGGAACTGGCGGCTGATGACATTGCCCGGTTGTTCCGGCAATTGCAGGCGTTCGGCGCTTTCGATCTTGTAGCGGCTGAGGGTCGCCAGTTGCCGACCGACGCTGCCGAAAATGTGCAGGTCCGGGACAAAGTCGGCCTTCCAGTCGAAGGCCGAGGTGGTGCAAGGGTAGATATCCGCGACGCGGTCGCGCAGCAGCTTGAGCTGGTCCTGATAATCACTGGCCTTGGCCCCGTCATCCAATTCCTGCAGCAGCACCACATCCGGTTGTTCGTCGCGGATTACCCGTGCCACTTCATCCAGGCTGAAGGCCATGTCTTCCGGCGTCGGTGCTTCGTCGCTGCCTTGGGCCAGGTCGTTCCAGAATACATAGCGCTTGCCGGCGAGGTATTGCACGTTCCAGGTCATGACTTTCAGCGCCTGGCCAGGCACCAGGGGCGGGGCGTCGGCGCTGCAGCGAACCGCCAGGGTTTCTTTGGCGTCGGGGCGCCAGGTCAGGCTGAAGGTCAGGGTCAGCAACAGGCCTGCGACGATCAGCAGGCCCAGCAGGGTGTAGCGCAGTAGTCGGGTCATGGGCTCGGCTTATGGCGTTACAAAAGGTTTGGCCGAGCATAACCGAGAGCGAGGTTGCAGCCCAAGGGTGGCGCTGTCAGGCATTGCCCGGGTTGTTGTCAGCGGCATCGCTGATCAGCATGAACAGGCGGAACAGCACTACGCTGGTGAACAGTTGCAGGAAGCTGTGGCCACTTTCGATGATCACCGAAAGGACTGGATTCGGCTCCGGATACACCGACACGCTCACGCCCTTGAGCAACCAGAGCGGTGCCATCACGCAGAGAATACACACCAGAATACGCAGGAAATTGCCCCGCGCCATGCGCATGCTTTCGCGGATGGCGGCCAGTGGCTGCATGTTGCGCAGCACCAGCAGGTATTCGGCAAAGGCCAGCATCACCATCAGCCAGATGCCCGGCAGGAAGTACAGCGACAGGCCCACCAGAATCATCAGGGTGTTGACCGCGGTCAGCAGGGCGAAGCGTGGCCACAGGCTGGCCGAGGCCGCGAGCAGATCACGGGTGCGCGGCGACTCGCCGCGGCTGCGGGCATCGAGAAAGAGGATCAAGGCCGCGGTGTACAGCGGGTAGACCAGCAGACCGACAATCACGCTGTACCCGGGAAAGGCTTCCGGTCCCTGGGTGTGATCGACCAGCTGTTGCAGCAGGGCTTCGATCACCACCAGCGGCAGGCACAGTGGCACGATGCCGCCCAGGTTGCGCTTGAAGAAATACAGGGAGTCGCGGAGTACGTCTAACGGATTCATCGGTCGCTTTCGCAGGTAGCAAGGTATGGCGACACTGTAACCGATGCGCGCGCTTCCTGAACAAAGGTAAACGTTCGGTAAAGCTCATTGAAACAGGCTGTGTCGGCCCCATTACTGCCAGGCACCTTGACCATAAGGGACGAGGGCAGCGATTTCCGGTAATTCACGAGGTAGTCATGAACAGCGAAGAGCAAACCCTGATCGATGGACTGTTTTCCCGTCTGCAGCAGGCCGAAACCCAGGCCGAGCCGCGTGACGCTCAGGCCGAGGCGCGAATCAAGGAGCACCTGAGCCGCCAGCCTGCCGCGGGTTACTTCATGACGCAGGCGATTCTGGTGCAGGAGGCGGCGATCAAGCGTCTCGACGAACACAACCAGCAACTCGCGCAACAGTTGCAGCAAGCCCAGGATGAACTGCAGCGAGCCAAGGCCCAGGCGCCCGCGGCGGCAGCCAGCAGCGGCGGATTCCTGTCGAGTATTTTTGGTGGTAACCGTGAGGCGCCGCCAGCCGCCCAGGCTCCGGCAGCCTTCAGTAGCAATGGCTGGCGTGAGTCCGGAAGTCCTGCTGGCATTGCGCAATCCTCGCGACCAGGCTTCAGTGGATCGCCTCAGAACTATGCCGCACCGCCACAGCAGGCGCCCGCCGCTGGCAGTGGCTTCCTCGGTGGCGCTTTGAAAACCGCGGCAGGCGTCGCCGGTGGCGTGATGCTGGCACAAGGCATCAGCAGCCTGTTTCACAGCAATCAGAATCCGCAAGAGATTGTCGAGGTCATCAAGGAAGAGCCCGCCCAGGTCAACGACAACGGCTGGGGCGACGAGCCACGCATGGCCGGTAACGACAGCTACGGCAACGACCAGGGCGGATTCGCCAACACCGACTACAGCGACGACAGCTCGTCGCTGTTTGGCGATGACGATTCCTTCGTCTGACCCGCCATTCGTCCGGGACGCTGTGGCGTTCCGGACTGTTTATTCGCGGAATCTTCTCCATGACTGGCATACTGGGCGACTTTTCGGGCCTTGAGTCCGAGCAATCGCCTGCGTGCGCCAAGAGGATGTGCGGTGAAGAAGATCGCAGTGTTCGCCGATGTCCAGAACCTCTATTACACCGTACGCCAGGCCTATGGTTGCCACTTCAACTATGCCGCCCTGTGGGCGGACATCAGCCAGCGCGGGCAGATTGTCGAGGCTTACGCCTACGCCATCGATCGCGGTGACAGCAAGCAGCAGCAGTTCCAGCAGATCCTGCGCAACCTCGGCTTCACCGTGAAGCTCAAACCCTACATTCAACGCAGCGATGGCTCGGCCAAGGGCGATTGGGACGTGGGCATCACCCTCGATATCATGGACGCCGCCGACCATGTCGACGAAGTGGTGCTGGCTTCCGGTGACGGCGACTTCGACATGTTGCTGGAGCGCATCATCGCCAAGCATGGGGTCGAGGCGGTGGCGTATGGTGTTCCCGGCTTGACCGCCAACTCGCTGATTCGTGCAGCCACCCGCTATGTGCCGATCGAAGGCGCGCTGCTGCTTAAAAACTGATTATTGAACGCAAGGAACAGGTTTGGAACGCATCGCTGTCATCGACTTTGAAACCACCGGAATCTCCCCCAGCAGCAGTTGCCGGGCCACGGAAATCGCCGTGGTCATGCTGGAGCAGGGGCGCATCGTCGACCGCTACCAGAGCCTGATGAATGCGGGCGTGCGAGTGCCGGCCTTTATCGAACAACTGACCGGCATCAGCAATGCCATGTTGCGCACCGCGCCGAGCGCCGAGCGGGTGATGAACGAGGTCAACGAGTTCGTCGGCACCACGCCACTGCTGGCCCACAATGCGGCCTTCGACCAGAAGTTCTGGGACTTTGAACTGGGGCGAATCAAGCGTACCCGCCTGCAGAACTTTGCCTGTTCGCTGCTCCTGGCTCGCCGCCTGATGCCGGCCGCACCCAACCACAAGCTCGGCACGCTCACCTCCTTTGCTCAATTGCCCCATACCGGCCAGGCGCACCGGGCCATGGCCGACGCCGAGATGGCGGCCAACCTGACCGCGCACCTGATGCAGGAGTTGCAGCAGACCCACGGCTTGGGTGAGCTGTCCCATGATTTTCTGTGCCGCCTGCAGAAAGTCCCGGCGGCGAAAATCAACGACCATCTCAAGCGCCATCGCGGACTCTGACGCACCTCACTTGCCCGGGCTTTCCAGTTGCGCCAGCGGCACACGTTTGTCGAAGGCGCTGGACAGCACAATCGAGGTCTTGCTGGAGCCGAAGCGGGCGACTCGATTGATCAAAGCCTCAAGCTCGATCATCGACGCCACCGCGCCACGCATGATCACGCAGGCATCCCCCGTCACCCGATAGCACTCGGTGAGCTGTGGGATGCTGAGCAACTCGTCGTAGGCTTTCTGGTTGCCATGCTGGGTCAGGCGCAGCTCGATCAGGCACTGGATGGGGAGGCCGACCTTGGCCAAGTCGACATTCGCCTGGTAGCCAGTGATCACCCCGTTGGACTCCAGCTTGGCGACTCGCTCGGCGACGGCCGGAGCCGACAGGTTCACTTTGCGCGCCAGCTCGGCGTAGGAAGCGCGGCCGTTTTCCATCAGGGCGCTGAGCAGCATTCGGTCGTACTTGTCCATAAACAGGCTCCAGAAACAGCTGGCTTTCGAAAGCACGGTTTATAGCGGCGAACTCCGTGTTTTGAAAAGTGTACTGGCCTTATAAAAAGGTTTTGTAACTTAAGTTCCGTCTGTCGGGTTTCTAGAATAACGCTCCACTTGCCCTGCCTCAGAGCCGCCCATGCCTGGTCTTCGCCGTTTTCCGTTACCGCTGATTAGTGCTTTTTTTGCGCTGTACGTGATCTGGGGGTCGACCTACCTGGTGATCCGCATCGGCGTCGAATACTGGCCGCCACTGATGCTGGGCGGCGTGCGGTTTATCCTGGCTGGGGCCTTGCTTTACGGTTTCCTGCGTTGGCGCGGAGTGCCGGCACCGACCTGGCCGCAGTGGAAGGCGGCAGCGCTGATTGGCGTATTGCTGCTCACGTGTGGCAACGGCGCGGTGACCGTGGCCGAGCATGCCGGGGTGGCTTCGGGTGTGGCTGCATTGGCGGTGGCGACCGTGCCGCTGTTCACTCTGTTGTTCGGCTACTTCTGGGGAACGCGTAATACGCGCCTGGAATGGGCGGGGATTGCCCTCGGCCTGATTGGCATCGCCATGCTCAACCTGGGTTCCAACCTGCAATCGAGCCCGTTCGGCGCGGCGCTGCTGATTTTTGCCGCGGCTGCCTGGGCCTTCGGTTCGGTATTGAGCAAACATCTGCCGCTGCCCCAAGGGGCCATGGCCAGTGCCGCCGAGATGCTGATCGGCGGCGTGGTGCTGATGATCGGCAGCCTGTTGTCCGGTGAGTATCTGCAGGCGTTGCCGCCGATCGAAGGCTGGATCGCGTTGATGTACTTGGTGGTGTTCGGGTCCATCGTTGCGTTCAACGCCTACATGTACCTGCTCAAGCACGTGCGCCCGGCGGCGGCCACCAGTTATGCCTACGTCAATCCAGCGGTCGCGGTGCTGCTGGGGATCGTCTTTGCCGGCGAGAGCATCGGCCTCGAGGAGGCGCTGGCGATGACGGTGATCATCAGTGCCGTGGTGTTGATCGGCTTGCCGCAGTGGCGTAAGCAGAAACCCGTGTGAATTGAGGTAAACTGCCGCGCATTGCACAGATGCGCTGACTCTTTCCTACGGTACCCCCATGACTTTCGCCACTCTTGGCCTGATCGAACCCTTGCTGCGCGCCCTCGAGACGCTCGGCTACCAGACCCCGACCCCGGTGCAGGCGCAAGCCATTCCGGCAGTGCTGGCCGGTCGCGACCTGATGGCCGCGGCCCAGACCGGTACCGGCAAGACTGCCGGTTTTGCCGTGCCGCTCCTGCAACTGCTGGCCATGGAAGGTCCGAAAGTCACCAGCAACTCGGTGCGAGCGTTGATTCTGGTGCCGACCCGCGAGCTGGCCGAGCAGGTGCATGAAAGTGTGCGTCAGTACGCCGAGCACTTGCCGCTGAGCACTTACGCGGTGTACGGCGGCGTCAGCATCAACCCGCAGATGATGAAACTGCGCAAGGGCGTCGATCTGCTGGTGGCCACTCCCGGTCGCCTGCTGGACCTGTTCCGCCAGAATGCGCTGAAGTTCAATCAGCTGCAGACCCTGGTGCTCGACGAAGCGGACCGCATGCTCGACCTGGGCTTTTCTGAAGAGCTGGCGAACATCTACAAGGCGCTGCCGAAAAAGCGCCAGACGCTGTTGTTCTCCGCGACGTTCTCCGAGCAGATCCGCCTGCTGGCCGGGCAGATGCTCAACGATCCGCTGAGCATCGAAGTCAGCCCGCGCAATGTCGCGGCCAACACCGTCAAGCAATGGCTGTACACGGTCGACAAGAAGCGCAAGCCGGAGTTGTTTGTGCACCTGATGCGCAAGGGCAAGTGGAAGCAAGTGCTGGTGTTTGCCAAGACCCGCAACGGCGTCGACGCGCTGGTGGACAAGTTGCAGGGCCTGGGCGTGAACGCCGACGGTATCCACGGTGATAAACCGCAGGCCACTCGCCAGCGTGCGCTGGACCGCTTCAAGGCCAGCGAAATCCAGATTCTGGTGGCCACCGACGTGGCGGCTCGTGGGCTGGATATCGAAGACCTGCCGCTGGTGGTCAACTTCGACCTGCCGATCGTGGCCGAGGACTACATCCACCGTATCGGCCGTACCGGACGTGCAGGTTCGACCGGCGAGGCGATTTCGCTGGTGTGCGCCGATGAGGTGAATCTGCTGTCAGCCATCGAGATGCTGACCCGTCAGACCCTGACCCGGCATCAGGAGCAGGACTTCGAGCCCGAGCATCGGGTGCCGGATACCGACGCCAGTGGCCAGGTGGTCAAGAAGCCGAAAAAGCCGAAAAAGCCGAAGAAGCCCAAGGCCTCTGGCGGCGGCAAACGCAACCTGGGCAAGTGGGTCGACAGTGGCGAGACCGTGGCTGATGTGCCGGTGAAGCCGGTGCGCAAAGTGCCGGTGTTCAATACCGGGCCGAGGAAGAAGAAGTAGGAAGTTGGGCAGCTTCAAGCTGCAAGTTAGAAGCAGGTCGTGCACCGCTTTAATCTTGCAGCTTGAGGCTTGCAGCTGACAACTTACATCTTACCGCTGAGCCAATCTCTGACCCCCAATCCCGCCGCACGCCCACTGGCAAAACAGGCCGTCAGCAGATAGCCGCCAGTGGGTGCTTCCCAGTCGAGCATTTCCCCTGCGCAAAACACGCCTGGAAGGGCGTTGAGCATCAGGTTCTGATTCATCGCCTCGAACTTCACCCCGCCGGCACTGCTGATGGCTTCGTCCAAGGGGCGGGTCTTGACCAGTGTCAGCGGCAGGGCCTTGATGGCCTGGGCCAGGCCAAGCGGGTCGGTAAAGGTTGCGGCGCTGGTCAGTTCGCGTAGCAGGGCGGCCTTGACGCCGTCCAGGCCCAGCTGGCTGTGCAGGTGCTTGGCCATGGAGCGTGAACCGCGAGGTTTGTTCAGGGCTGCGAGAATTTTATCCACAGGGCGGCCGGGCAGCAGGTCGATGTGCACCGTTGCCGAGCCGTGCAGTTGAATGGCATCGCGAATCGGCGCCGATAGCGCGTAGATCAGGCTGCCTTCAATGCCAGTGGCAGTGATCACGCACTCACCCAGGCGTGGCGTGTCGTCATTCAAGCCGATGGCGATATTTTTCAGCGGCGCCCCGGCGAATTTGCTCACCATCAATTCGCTCCAGGCCGTCACTTCAAACCCGCAGTTGCTCGGCGCTAGTGGGGCAAGATCGACTCCCTGTTGTTCCAGGGGCAGCATCCAGGCGCCGTCGGAGCCCAGGCGTGACCAGCTGCCGCCGCCCAAGGCCAGCATCAAGGCGTCGGGCTTGAGCGCTTTCTCACCGTCGGCGCTGGCGATGCGTACGCTGCCGTCGGCGTTCCAACCCAGCCAGCGGTGGCGGGTGTGGATAACTACACCGCTGTCGCGCAGACGCTTGAGCCAGGCACGCAGCAGCGGGGCTGCTTTCATGTCGGTAGGAAACACTCGTCCGGAGCTGCCGACAAAGGTGTCGATCCCCAGGTCGTGAATCCATTCGCACAGCGCCTGCGCGCCGAATTCGCGCAGCAGCGGGGCAATATGCGGCGCACGCTCGGCGTAGCGCGAAAGAAACGCCGGGTAGGCTTCGGAATGGGTGATGTTCATGCCGCCCACCCCGGCCAGCAGGAACTTGCGTCCGACCGAGGGCATGCCGTCGTAGAGGTCAACCTTGATCCCGGCCTGGCTCAACACTTCGGCCGCCATCAGACCGGCGGGGCCGCCGCCAATAATGGCAACGTGGCGAGGGGAGGGGGCGGAGGACTGGGTCATGGCGTGCGCTGCGGTTCGGCGGAATAAGCGGCGCATTCTAGCAGCAGGTGACCCAGCTCGCGGAATCGGACGAGTCCTGCGTTTGATTTCGGTTGATCAAAAAACAATCAGTGCTCGGCAAGCTATGTGCAGCGTGGCCTGCAGATCCTTTCGCTCAGGTTATCCACAGGCCACTCCACAGCCATTGTGAGTAACGCATCCACCGTTCAATGACAGCCTGATGACTGCCACACTCGTTGCGCGCTGTGATGCAGGATGCCGTGGCGCCGTGCCAGGGCCTGGCGGTCCTTGCTGTAGCCGCCGCCAATCACCCCAACCACGGGAATGTCGCGACCCAGGCAATGGCGCATGACGCTTTCGTCACGTGCAGCGAGACCGGCGTCTGTCAGCTTCAGGTAACCGAGGGCGTCGTCCTTGTGCACATCGACGCCGGCGTCGTACAGCACCAGGTCGGGTCGGTAGAGCGGCAGCAGGTAGTTGAGCGCGTCATCGACCACCTTCAGGTAGTCCGCGTCGCCCATGCCCATGGGCAAGGGGATATCCCAGTCACTCTTGGCCTTGCGCGCAGGAAAATTCTTTTCGCAGTGCAGGGAAACCGTCACTGCGTCCGGGGTATGTTCGAGTATCCGGGCGGTGCCATCACCCTGATGCACGTCACAGTCGAAGATCAGCACCCGCCCGACCCGGCCACTTTCCAGCAGGTAGTGGCTGATCACCGCCAGGTCGTTGAAGATGCAGAAGCCGGCGGGATGATCATAGTGGGCATGGTGGGTGCCGCCCGCCAGGTGGCAGGCCATACCGTGCTGCAGTGCCTGCTCGGCCGCCAGCAGCGAACCGCCGACAGCGCGTACGGTGCGCCGGGCCAGGGCTTCGCTCCAGGGCAGGCCGAGGCGCCGCTGGTCTTCACGGGACAACTCACCGTTCATGTAGCGGTCGATATAGGCGCGATCGTGGGCCAGGGCGAGAACGTCCGGCGGGCAGATGTCCGGACGCAGCAGGAACTGGTCCTGGGTCAGGCCACTGTCCACCAGGTGATCGCGCAGCAGGCGGAATTTATCCATGGGGAAGCGATGCTCCGCGGGGAACTCGGGGCTGTAGTCTTCGTGGTAGATCAGTGGCAGGGACATGTGGATAACGTGGCGTGAATGAGTGAAGGATCCTACCAGCGATATAGACTGGTTGGCAGGGCAACGGAGGGGGAACGATGGAGCCGATACTGCAACTGGAGAGTGCGCGCCTGCTGCTGCGACAGTGGCGTGATGAAGATTTGCCGGCGTTTGCCGCGATGTGCGCCGACCCTCAGGTCATGCGCTACTTTCCAGCGCCCTTGAGTCGCTTGGAAAGTGCCGAATTGATCGGGCGAATCCGTGGACATTTCGCCGAGCATGGTTTCGGTGCGTGGGCGCTGGAGCGCAAGGACAGCGGCGCGTTCATCGGTTTTACCGGTCTGGGTCTGGTCGGGTTCGAGGCGGCGTTCACCCCGGCCATCGAAATCGGCTGGCGCCTGGCGCGTGAACACTGGGGGCTGGGTTACGCCAGCGAAGCAGCGTGGACCGCTCTGCGCTGCGGCTTTGATCGGTTGTCCCTGGATCAGGTGGTGGCATTTACCGCGGTGGATAACTCGCCGTCGGAGAAAGTCATGCAGGCGATTGGCATGCAGCATGATCCGGCAGGGGATTTCGATCACCCCAAACTGCCAGCCGATCATCCGCTGAGTCGCCACCTGCTGTACCGCATTTCCCGCGAGCAATGGTTGAAAACCATGCATGGCTAAGCCGGCCTGGATGTTTACAATGCGTGTATTGGTTGGCTCCGGCCAACATTCGAATCGACCGCCGCAGCCACGACTGCGCGGCATTGCTCTGTAGGAGAGTCTGAATGAGTCATGTGCTGGATGATCTGGTCGACTTGCTGACCCTGGAACCCATCGAAGAAAACCTGTTCCGTGGTCGCAGCCAGGACCTCGGGTTTCGCCAGTTGTTCGGCGGCCAGGTACTGGGCCAGTCGTTGTCTGCTGCCAGCCAGACCGTCGAAGAAGCACGGCATGTGCATTCGATGCATGGTTATTTCCTGCGTCCGGGAGACGCCGGTTTGCCGGTGGTTTACCAGGTTGACCGGGTCCGCGATGGCGGCAGTTTCAGCACCCGTCGGGTGACTGCGATCCAGAAGGGCAACCCGATCTTCACCTGCAGCGCCTCGTTCCAGTACGACGAAGAAGGCTTCTTTCACCAGACTGAAATGCCGGTTGTGGTCGGTCCGGAGAACCTGCCGACCGAACTGGAAATTACCCAGCAGTTGGCCCATCTGATCCCGGAGCACATGCGCGAGAAATTGCTGTGCCCGAAGCCGATCGAAGTGCGCCCGGTCACCGAGAAGGACCCTTACAACCCGCAGCCCGGGGATCCGATCAAGTACGTCTGGTTTCGCGCCGACGGTGCCCTGGCAGACATCCCCGCCCTGCATAAGTACCTGCTGGCCTACGCCTCGGACTTCGGTTTGCTGACCACCTCGATGCTGCCCCACGGCAAATCGGTCTGGCAGAAAGACATGCAGGTCGCCAGCCTTGATCATGCGCTGTGGTTCCACGCCGACCTGCGTGCCGATGACTGGCTGCTCTACGCCATGGACAGCCCGTGGGCCGGCAATTCGCGCGGTTTCTCCCGGGGCAGCGTGTACAACCGCGCCGGCAAACTGGTGGCCTCGGTCACGCAGGAAGGCTTGATTCGCCATCGCAAGGATTGGGCATGAGCCTGTCCCAGGTTCGACATTGGGTGTTCGACATGGACGGCACGCTGACCGTCGCCGTGCATGATTTTGCGGCGATCCGCCAGGCGCTGTGCATTCCTGCCGAGCACGACATCCTGACCCATCTCGAGGCCTTGCCTGCCGAGGAAGCTGCCGCCAAACATGCCTGGTTGCTGGAGCACGAGCGCGATCTGGCGCTGGGTTCGACACCGGCCCCCGGCGCGGTGGAGTTGGTGCGCGAACTGGCAGGGCGGGGCTATCGCCTGGGCATCCTCACGCGCAATGCCGGTGAACTGGCGCATATCACCCTCGAAGCCATCGGCCTGGCCGACTGTTTTGCGATCGAGGACGTACTGGGGCGTGACGATGCGCCTCCCAAACCTCATCCCGGTGGCCTGCTGAAACTGGCCGCCGCCTGGCAGGTCGCGCCGGCGGACATGGTCATGGTCGGCGATTATCGCTTCGATCTGGATTGTGGCCGCGCCGCGGGCACGCGCACCGTGCTGGTGAACCTGCCGGATAATCCCTGGCCCGAACTGACCGACTGGCATGCAGCCGATTGCCAGGCGTTGCACCAGCTGCTGCAGGCTTGAGCCTGCAACGCTTTACCAGCGAAACAGCGCGTCCTGTCCCTGGGGCGAGGTGAACATCTTGTCGCCGCTGTGGCCGACCCCGGGCACTGCCACCAGATGCTGATTCAAGCCCTGCGGGTGGCGCTGCGTCAGGTACTTGAAGTAGTTGAGCCCGCGCACCTGGCGTGACGGTCCCTGGGCCAGGGCGGCGCAGCTTTTATCCAGGGCGGGTTGTGCGGCATCGGTGTCCAGTTCCCCGAGCAGGTAGGTGATGTCGCGCTCGATGTAACGCTTCTCCAGGGTCTGTGCCGTCTCGCCTTTGGCATAGTCCGGTAGATGGTTCAGACCATACTTCCAGTCATTGAAGGTGGGACATTTCGTCGAGTTGAGCGCAACGGGTCGCTGTTTGTCGAAGTAGGCGTAGGACGACGGATTGGCAATCACGTATCGCACCTTGACCCCGGCCTGGCGCAAGGCGGGTTGGTCCTCTCCCAGCATGGCGAAACGCTGCACGACCTGGGCGCCGCCGGAGTGACCGGCAATCACCACTTCCTTGAGCGTCGGGTATTCCAGGCGGTTGCTCAAGCGGGTCAGCAATCGATCGAGTACGGCATAGGAACTCAGGGCTTCGGGGCCGGTGGACAGGTCGCCGGCCATCCATTCGTTGCCGCGCCAGCGCAGTACGTTGTCAGGTAGTTGGTGGCGAGCCACATCGGTTTCATTGAGAAACTGTGGTGCGATCACCAGGGTCGTGGCGCTTTGGCCAGCCTGGCGCGCAGCTTTTTCGGCACTTTGCCGGTAGGTCTCGGCGTTGCGCAGGCGGCCGTGGAGGATGATCAGCACCCGCTGGATTTGCGGTGAAGTCTGGCTGACGCCCACGGCCAACTCACCGACACCCAGATCCAGGCGTCCGGGGCTGATGTCTTTCACCCCCTGGTCGGCGGCGTGGGCGGTGGGGCCACCGATCAACAGAACACAGACAGCGAGCCAACGTATATCCATTTAGAGACTCTTCGAGGCAAAGGTATCGCATTGACTGATCTGGCCCTGGGCAAACCCGGCCTTGAACCAGCGTACCCGCTGTGCCGATGTGCCGTGAGTGAAGGAGTCCGGTACCACGCGACCCTGGCCCTGTTGCTGCAAGCGGTCATCGCCGATGGCGTTGGCCGCATTCAGTGCCTCTTCAATATCACCCGGCTCCAGCCAGTTCAAACGCTTTTGCGCGTTGTTGGCCCACACACCGGCCAGACAGTCGGCCTGCAACTCCTGGCGCACCAGCAGGCCACCGTCACCTTCCATGCGCTGGCCTTGTTGGCGCGCGGCCTGAATTTTCGCGGAAACGCCGAGCAAGGTCTGCACGTGGTGGCCGACTTCGTGGGCGATGACGTAGGCCTGGGCGAAGTCGCCGGCGGCGCCGAAGCGTTGGGACATTTCCTGGAAGAAGCTCATGTCCAGGTACACCCGTTGATCGGCCGGGCAGTAGAACGGGCCGGTGGCCGCCGTCGCCCCGCCGCACGCCGAATTGACCCGGCCGCTGAACAGCATCAGCTTGGGCGCTGCATATTGGCGACCGGCCTGTTGGAAGATCTGCCCCCAGGTGTCCTCGGTGTCGCCGAGGATCCGCGCGACGAACTCCGCCTGCTCATCATTGGCCGGCGGCGCCTTGCGAGCCTGGGTGGTGGCAGGGGCTGATTGCTGGTCCATCTGGCCGGCCAGTTGGCCGAGTATCTGCATCGGGTCCTGGCCGGTGATCCAGCCAATGCCGACAATCAGCACAATCGCCGTCAGGCTCAAGCCCTTGCCCCCGCCGAAGCGCATGCCGCCCCCGCCACCCATACCCTCACCACGGGCATCCACCACGTTGTCACTGCGCCGACCTTTTTTCCATAACATGTGGGAATCCTCTACTTACGCGTGGTGATGAGTGTTGCTGCTGTGCGGGATAGGCGCCAGCCCGACCGTCTGACTTTATCGGACGGTCGAGAGTATGGCAGTCGCCGGCCTGGGCTGCCGGACTACAAGGGGTCTGCCGAAAAGGTATCGCACTGCTCGATTTGGCCGTATTCGAAACCCTGGCCGAACCAGCGCACACGTTGCGCAGACCTGCCGTGAGTAAAGGTCTCAGGCATCACTTTGGCGGACGAGTTCCCACGTAGATAGTCGTCGCCGAACGCCGAGGCAGCATTGAGTGCGGCTTGCATGTCTCCCGGCTCGAGCCAGTCCAGGCGTTGTTGTGCATGGTGGGCCCAGACACCGGCCAGGCAGTCGGCCTGGAGTTCCGAGCGCACCTGCAGGCCGTCATCTCCGGCTGTGTGCTGGCCGGCGTTCTGCGCCTCGTCGAAGGGGCGCGAAAGACCCAGCCGAGCCTGCACGTGATGGCCGATTTCGTGAGCAATGACATAGGCTTGGGCAAACTCTCCGAAGTCGGCAACCCGTTCCGCCATCTTGCGGAAGAAATCCAGGTCCAGGTAAACCGACTGGCTCTGCGGGCAGTAGAACGGCCCGACGGCCGACGTCGCGTAACCGCATGCCGACGTGACGCTATTGTCGAACAAGGTCAGTTCAGGCTCCGGGTAGGTTTGATCATAGGGCTTGAACAACGGCTTCCAGGTGTCTTCAGTGTCACCCAGGACGGCGCGGATGAACTCCACCTGTGGATCGATCCGGGGTTGCTCTTTGTTCGCTGGCAAGTTGTCCAGGACGACAAAGAGGCCGGGCACGGCGACTGCACCCAGCCACATACCGACCTTCTGGCCGATGCTGAATCCGGTTTGGCGAGTGTCCTTGACGTTGTCACTGGGACGGGCTTTTTTCCATAACATGTTGATCTTCCTTGTACGGTGAGCGGCTTCATTGCCTGACATGTGGATAACAGTTACGAGGGCGTTGGAGACGGTAAATAAGTCAACGCGCACGTGCTCGGTTCCAGATTTTGCGCTGACTTGTTTATCTTTTAGAATTGGCCATCCCACTCTGGAAAATCACCATGGCCGGCAGTCAAATCGAACGCGTTTTCAGTGTGCTGGAAAGCCTCACCCGCGACCCGCGAGGTCTGCCGATGCAGGTACTGGCCGAGCAACTGCAGATTCCCAAGAGTGCCACCCATCGGCTACTCGCCGAGCTGATCCGCCTGGGTTATGTGCGACAGAACCCGGATAACCTGCGCTATCACCTGTCGACCAAACTGGTCGCCATGGGGTTTCGCTACCTGTCCGGCAGCGGGGCAGACATTGTCCAGCCGGTGCTCGACCGGTTGGCCCAGGAAACCGGTGAACTGGTGCGCCTGGGGGTGATCGAAGGTGAGCGCCAGACCTGGATCGCCAAGTCCCAGGGCGCGCGTTCGGGCTTGCGCTACGACCCCGACATGGGGCGTGAGGCGCCGCTGTTCTACACCGCCTCCGGCCACGCCTGGCTGGCCTGCATGAGCGATGCCGAGGCCTTGGCACTGGTTGAGCGCCAGGCCAGCGACGAGCCGCTGGAGATCGGGCCGAATGCACCGCGCTCCAATATCGAACTGCTCGAGCGCCTGCGCCTGGCCCGTGAACATGGGTATGCCTGGGTCGAGGAAAGTTCGGCAGTGGGCACCTCGGCCATTGCCGCGGTGGTGCGCGACCCTCTCGATGGACGGGCGGTCGGAGTGCTCAGTGTCGCCGGCCCCAGTGCACGATTGCCGCAGGAGCGCCTGCACGAATTGGCGGCGGTCTTGTTGCAGTACACCGAGGAACTGTCAGCCGCCAGTCAGGCTTCGGCGTTGTTCAGCCGTTGAGTGTCGGGAAAATATGTGCGCGGATCGAACGCTTTATCGGCGTGCCTATGTTAAAAAGTGGAATTGAGTTCTAAATTGTAGGGCGCTATGACAGCCCCACAACAGGAGTGCACGGTGAGTACGCCACTGTCTGGTATCAACCAACCCTTCAAAGGCATCGTGCTGGTCATTGGCGCCACCCTGTTGTTTTCCACCCACGACGCCTTGTCCAAATACCTCTCGGGCTTTTACCCGGTGATAATGGTCGTGTGGGCCCGCTATCTGGTGCATACCTTGCTGATGGCCGGGATATTCCTGCCCCAGTCCGGGCTGCGTGTGCTGCGTACCCGACGACCGCTGCTGCAGTTGCTGCGGGCCTTGTGCCTGTTGGGTACCAGCCTGCTATTCACCACCGGGCTGTTGTACATCCCGCTGGCGGAAGCCACGGCGGTCAACTTCCTTGCGCCGGTGCTGGTGACGGCATTGTCGGTGCCGCTGCTCGGCGAGCGGGTCACGCGGGGGCAGTGGCTGGCAGTGATTTGCGGATTTGTCGGGGTGCTGATCATCGTGCACCCCGGCGGTGAACTGTTCACCCCGGCGGTCTTGCTGCCATTCTGCTCGGCCTTGTGCTTCTGCTTTTATCAACTGCTGACGCGCAAGCTCGCCGAGATCGACAGCCCGACCACCAGCAACTTTTTCGCGGGCTTGTGCAACACCTTGATCATGAGTGCGCTGGTGCCGATGTTCTGGCAGGTGCCGAGTATCGGTCACGGGTTGATGATGCTGGCGCTCGGGACCTGCGGCATGACTGCGCACCTGTTTCTGACCCAGGCGTTCCGTCACGCGGCGCCTGCGCTGCTGGCGCCCTTTGGCTACTGTCAGATCGTGTTTGCCGGTCTGCTGGGCTGGTTGTTGTTTTCCCACACGCCGAGCCTGACCACCATTCTGGGCATCGTCATTATCTGCTTGAGTGGCCTGGCGGCGGCCTGGCAACAGCGCCGTCGTTGACCAGGCATGTTGCGCAGGCCCGGGCGGGCCTGCGCGAAGGGCGGGTCAGTCTTGCAGGTCGGGGATCTTGCGCGGGGCCATGAAGTACATCCAGGTCAGCGCGATGAAGTACATCGCCGGAATCATGGTGAACAGCACGGTGTAATTGTTGTTTGTGACCGTAAGAATGTGCCCCACCAGTTGGGTCATGAACATCCCGCCGATCGCCGCGCACATGCCGCCGAAGCCGAACACCGTGCTCATCATGTGCTTGGGGGTGTAGTCCATCACCAGGCTCCAGATGTTCGCCGTCCAGGCCTGGTGCGCACCGATGGCCAGGGAGATGGCGAACACCGCTACCCACAGGTTGCTCGAGCCGGCGGCAATGATCACACCGATGATGCAGCAGGCAAACAGCAGCATCGACATCAGCCGCGCCTTGATCGGGTTGATGCCGCGGCCAATCAGGAAGGACGAGAGGATGCCGCCGCCGACGCTGCCGAAATCGGCGGTCAGGTAAATGATGATCAGCGGGATACCCATCTGGGTCACGTTGATCCCCAGGTTGTATTGCTGGTTGAGGAACGGCGGCAGCCAGTACAGGTAGAACCAGAACACCGGGGCGGTCATCGAATAGGCGAGGGCGAAGGCCCAGGTGCCACGCATGCGCAAGATGCGCGAGAACGGCACACGGGTTTGCTCGGGTTCGACCTGGTCCTGGATGTAGTCCAGTTCCGATTGTTTGACGCTCGGGTGATCTTCCGGGTTGAAGTACTTCAGGCCCCAGAACAGCAACCAGATCCCACCCAGTGCCGACATGCACAGGAAGGCTGCCTGCCAGCCCCAGACATGCAGGATCAACGGCAGCAGCATCGGGGTGAACATCGCGCCGACGTTGGTCCCGGCGTTGAAGATGCCCGTAGCCACTGCCCGTTCGCCGGCGGGAAACCACAAGCGTGTGGTTTTCACGCAGGCGGGGTAGTTGGCGGCCTCGGTCAGGCCGAGGATGAAGCGGCAAACCATGAAGCCTACCGCCGAGGTCGCAAGACCGTGGGCACCGGTGGCCAGGCTCCAGAGCAGCACGGCGCAGAAGAACACGCGCTTGACGCCCACCCGGTCGATCAATCGACCCTGCAGGACAAAACCGATCGCATAGCCGACCTGGAACCAGAAGTTGATGTTGGCGTAGTCCATCGCCGTCCAGCTCATTTCCTTGGCCAGGATTGGCTGCATGACGCCCAGTGCGGCGCGGTCGATGTAGTTCAGGGTGGTGGCGAAAAACACCAGGGCGAGCATGCCCCAGCGGGTTTTGCCCACGGCCATGGCACCGCGGATCTTGTCGCCGATGCCGGCGTGTGTGGCGTTCAGGCTGGGAGCCATGCGCGAACTTTGTGAAGGAATCATGTGTGCCATCCGTTCAATGACTGACAAGCAGGGCTTGTCGGGGCTTCAAGGGCGCGTGATCGATCTTCGGCAGGCGCAGGTGGGCGCGCAGCCAGAGGGATCGGTCGAGAGTGTTCGCCGGCGTTGTGGGCCGGGTTCAGTCAATGAAGCCGGGTCGGCGAGGGGTGTCCGGGCGCTGATACGGATGGGCGGCGGTGCGGGGCAAGGCGTTGAATGAAAGCATGAGCGTGTACCCGATTTTTGACATTTTTATGGTGTGTTCTGGGTCTTTGGCCATTGAGGTCGATGGTTTAGGCGCGGCTTCAATGTGCTGTCGATGGTGCGCAGCGAGCAAAAAATCGTCAATTCGCCAACGGCCATTTTGTTCGATAATCGCACAGTAAACTAACTGGTTGGTACACTTTGAATTGCTGTAATGATGCGCCAGGCCAATAATTTACGCCATGCCAAACGCGCCAGCCCGCGATCCCTCCAATAACAACCGCCCAGCGTCGGGAGTTCAGACATGCAGCGTTCCATTGCCACCGTTTCCTTGAGCGGTACCCTGCCGGAGAAGCTCGAAGCCATCGCTGCCGCTGGTTTCGACGGGGTGGAAATCTTTGAGAATGACCTGCTGTACTACGATGGCAGCCCACGGGAAATCCGGCAGCTGTGCGCTGACCTGGGCATCGCCATCACCCTGTTCCAGCCGTTTCGTGACTTTGAAGGCTGTCGCCGCGAGCGCCTGCCGCGCAATCTGGAGCGCGCGGAGCGCAAGTTCGACCTGATGCAGGAACTGGGTACCGACCTGGTGCTGGTGTGCAGCAACGCCTCGGCCGACAGCACCGGCGATCAGCAGATTCTCGTCGATGACCTGCACCTGCTTGCCGAGCGTGCTGGCGCCAGGGGCCTGCGCATTGGTTACGAGGCGCTGGCCTGGGGCCGTCATGTGAACACTTATCAACAAGTGTGGAACATCGTGCGCCAGGCCGACCATCCCGCCCTGGGGGTGTTGCTCGACAGTTTCCATACGCTGTCGCTCAAGGGGGATCCGCGCGCGATCGCCGATATCCCGGGCGACAAGATTTTCTTCGTGCAGATGGCCGACGCACCGATCCTGGCCATGGACGTACTGGAGTGGAGCCGGCATTTCCGCTGCTTCCCCGGCCAGGGCGAATTCGACTTGCCGGGCTTCCTCGCGCCGATTATCCAGAGTGGCTACAACGGCCCCCTGTCGCTGGAAATCTTCAACGATGGCTTTCGTGCTGCCCCGCCCAGGGCCAATGCCGCTGATGGTCTGCGCTCGCTGTTGTACCTCGAGGAAAAAACCCGCGAGCGTCTGGCGCAGCAAGCCAACCCGGCACCGCAGCCCGAGATTCTGTTCGATACGCCGGCGGCCAGCGCCTACGACGGCATCGAATTCCTGGAGTTTGCCGTCGATGAAAGTCTGGGTGCGAAGCTCGCGCTTTGGCTGGAGCGCCTGGGGTTCGTCAAGGCCGGGCAGCATCGCTCGAAGAACGTCAGCTTGCTGCGCCAGGGCGATATCAATCTGATCCTCAACTCCGAGCCCTATTCCTTCGCCCACAACTTTTTCGAGGCCCACGGCCCGTCGTTGTGCGCAACGGCCGTGCGGGTCAAGGACAGCGTCAGTGCCCTGGCGCGTGCAGTGGCCTACAAGGGACAACCCTATCGCGGGCTGGTCGGCCCGAATGAACTGGAACTGGCCGCCGTGCGGGCGCCGGATGGCAGTTTGATCTACCTGGTGGATGAGCGTGCCGACGTCTATGGCACCGACTTCGTGCTGCCGCCCGTATCCCATGCGGGTGGGGGGCTCAAGCGTATCGATCACATGGCCATGGCACTGCCAGCCGACAGTCTCGACAGCTGGGTGTTGTTCTACAAAAGCCTGCTGGATTTCGAGGCCGATGATGAGGTGGTCCTCCCCGATCCTTATGGCCTGGTGAAGAGCCGTGCGCTGCGCAGTCGCTGCAGCTCGATTCGCTTGCCGCTGAACATTTCCGAGAACCGCAATACGGCCATCTCCCATGCCCTGTCCAGTTATCGTGGCTCCGGTGTGCACCACATTGCCTTCGATTGCGATGACATCTTTGCCGAGGTCAGTCGGGCCAAGGAGGCCGGGGTGCCGCTGCTGGATATTCCGCTCAACTATTACGACGATCTCGCCGCACGGTTTGATTTCGACGATGAGTTCCTCAGTGAACTGGCTTACTACAACGTGTTGTATGACCGCGATGCCCAGGGTGGAGAGCTGTTCCACGTGTATACCGAGCCGTTCGAAGGGCGGTTCTTCTTCGAGATCATCCAGCGCAAGGGCGGCTATGCCGGTTATGGCGCGGCGAACGTCGCCGTGCGCCTGGCCGCGATGGCCAAGTCGCGCAGTGGTGCGGTGCGTCAGCCCAAGTTGTAGGAATTTGGTAAGTTCAGGGGCCTAAGCGGTGGCTGATACTTCCTTCGCTGCCCCTCGCGGGCTCATAATCGCCAGCTGTTCAGTGATGGCCTTGAGCCCGGAATGAGAATGACCACAGACCTTACCGTAGCGCCCGAGGCGTCCGCGCTCGAGCCGCGCAAGAGTCGCAAGAACAACCCGGAAAAGACTCGCGAGAATATCCTTCAGGAAGCCATCGTCGAGTTTGTCCAGCAGGGCTTGTCCGGCGCGCGTGTGGATGCCATCGCTGAGCGAATCCATACTTCCAAACGTATGATCTATTACTACTTCGGCAGTAAGGAGCAGTTGTACGTCGAGGTCCTGGAAAAACTCTATGGTGATATCCGCAGCACCGAAAACCGCCTGCACCTTGCCGAGTTGGCACCGCAGGAGGCCATTCGGCGCCTGGTGGAATTCACGTTCGATCACCACGACCGCAATGTGGATTTCGTGCGCATCGTCAGCATCGAGAACATTCACAACGCCGAATTCGTCAAGCAGTCGCAGCCGATCAAGGCGATGAACAACACCATCCTCGATTCACTGGGCGTAATCCTGCAGCGGGGGGCCGAGGAGGGGATTTTTCGCCAGGGCCTGATCGCGCTGGACGTGCACTTGCTGATCAGTTCGTTCTGTTTTTACCGGGTATCGAACCGCCACACCATTGGTGAGATCTTCCAGATCGATCTGCCCAATGAAGCGATCAAGCAACGCCATCGCGAGATGATCTGCGAGTCGGTCCTGCGTTATCTGCAAGCGTGAGCGCGAGTGGGGCACCGCACGCGCCCCACGATCGAGTTCACTGATTCATCTGGTGAAAGTGCTCCAGCATGCGCCGCGCATCCGGCGCGACGCCGCTGAACAGTTCGAACGCCTTGACCGCCTGGAACACCGCCATGTTGCCGCCATCCAGGGTGCGACAGCCGAGGCTTCGGGCGACGCGCAGCAGTTCGGTTTCCAGCGGAAAGTAGACGATTTCTGCCACCCACAATTCGCTGCGCAGCCACTCGGCCGGCACCGGCATGCCCGGTAGCTTGGCCATGCCCATGGGTGTGGTATTGACCAGGCCGTCGGCGCGCGCCATGGCGCCCTGCAGGTCATGGCCGGCGCAGGCCCGGCCGCTGCCGAAACGCTGATTGAGGTTATCCGCCAGGCTTTGCGCGCGGCTGTTGTCCACATCAAAAATACTCAGTGTCTGTACGCCCTCGCCCAGGAGTGCGTGGGCCACTGCCGCTCCCGCGCCGCCGGCGCCCATCTGCACTACACGTTCGCGGGCGACGCCGTCCAGACCGCGCCGAAAGCCTTCGGCAAACCCCAGGCAATCGGTGTTGTGGCCGATGCGTTTGCCGTCCTTGAGCACCACGGTGTTCACCGCGCCGATGCCTTGGGCTTCCGCCGAGAGTTCATCGAGCAACGGCAGGATGGCCTGCTTGCACGGGAAGGTGATGTTCAGGCCGGTGAAGTTCGTGCGCTCGGCGGCCTTGAGCAAATCGCCGAGGGCGCTGCTGTCGAGCTGCAACTGATCGAGGTCGATCAACCGGTAGAGATAGCGCATGCCCTGGGCATCGCCTTCATGCTCATGCAGCGCTGGCGTGCGTGAGGCCTGGATGCCGGCGCCAATCAGGCCGGCGAGCACTGTTGTGGTCTGCGACATGGTGTTCATCCCTGCAAGCGCTGGCTGAAGTGGGCGAGCGCCAGGCGATATCCATGGCTGCCAAACCCGCACAGCACCGCGGTGGCGATGGCGGAAACGAAGGAATGATGGCGGAAGGGTTCACGGGCATGGACGTTGGACAGGTGAACCTCGATGACTGGCAATTCGCTTGCAACCAACCCATCGCGGATCGCCACCGAGGTGTGGGTCCAGGCTGCCGGGTTGATGATGATCCCGGCACAGCGGCCCCGAGCACCATGAATCCAGTCCAGCAACTCGCCTTCGTGGTTGGTCTGGCGGAATTCGACCTTGAGCCCGAACTCCTCGCCAGCCTGGCCGCAGAGTGCCGAGATGTCGGCCAGGGTTTCGTGGCCATAGGTGGCAGGCTCGCGGGTGCCCAACAGGTTCAGGTTGGGGCCGTTCAGCACCAGGATAATCGGGGCCATCGAGGGCGTTCTCCATTGTTGTTCTTGGTATGGGCCGAATGAGGATCGGCTGTGAGAACAAAATGTACCGAATGGTTACTTTTTTCAATGGGTCGCCCTTCGAGATGCCAGGCGGGCCTGCAAAGAGTGTTCGATGATCGGACGGCCGTGCGCGGGGAAAAAACTGCTTACCGTTTCTTCCGCTGCTGCCGGGTAGCCGGGACTAGCCTGAGCGAGGCATTGCCGGCTGGCGTTGGGGTGCCAGTCGTCGGAGTTCCACTCAAAAACCTAACGGATGGGTTAGCATGAAAATATGCAGCTACAAGGGACTGTCCCTGGTGATCATGTTGCGTGACGAGCACTGCCCGCCCCATGTACATGTCGATGCCGGCACATGGGGCGCGCGATTCGTTTTCAGCTTTTGGCACAACGCTGTCGAACTCTGGGATGTCGTCCCGCTGTCGCGTCGCCCGCCTCTGGCGGTTCTCGAAGGGCTGCGGCAAATCCTCAGGCAGGCCGTCCACTTGCGCCGCGCACGGCGTATCTGGTGGACAAAGCTGCGAACGACCTGTCTGGGCAATCAATTGTGGGATGGGAAAATCAACGAAGTGGTGCTGATCAACCTGGATGACAGGCCGATCTACCGGATTGCCTCGGCTCGATATGACATCTGGAGCAATTCAACCCTGATGGATCTGGAGGGCGCACCGCAAGGCGTGGAGATCAGCTTATGAAGACGATACAAGCAAAGGATCCAGTGGATCGTCCGTTGACTGCGGCAGCGCTGGACGCGGCCATCGAGCGGGGGCGGGCCAATCGCAGTGGGGTGAATGCCCGTCGCGTCAGCGTCGAAGGGCAGCATCTGGCAATTGGATTCGAGGATGGCAGTGCCGTGCTGCTGCCACTGAAGCATTACCCGGAGTTCGGCGATTTCGCCGAGGCGGATTTCGAGGATTTGCAGGTTGGTTTTGCCGGTACCGCGCTGTGTCACGAAGGCAAGGACCTGCACCTGTCCATCGCCGGGATGATCCAGGCCAGTAAACCGCTGATGGACCTGGCGGCCTCGGTTATTGCCAGCCGCAATGGCCGCCAGAGCAGTCTCGCCAAGGCCCAGGCAGCTCGCGCCAATGGGCGCAAGGGTGGGCGTCCGCGCAAGGTCGACAACCCTCTTTAGGCACGCACAAAAAAGCCGTCTTCACGACGGCTGTCTTGTTACCTGCTTGAACCATCAGCGGCGGGTCAGCATGACCCCGGATTCCATGTGGTGAGTCCACGGGAACTGATCGAACATCGCGCAGCGGGTGATGCGGTGCGTGTCATGCAATTGGGCAATGTTGGCTGCCAGCGTTTCGGGGTTGCACGAGATATACAGGATGTTGTCGAAACGCCGGGTCAGTTCGCAAGTGTCCGGGTCCATGCCAGCGCGTGGCGGGTCGACGAACACGCTGCCGAATTCGTAGCTCTTCAGGTCGATACCCTGCAGGCGACGGAACGGACGCACTTCGTTCAGCGCTTCGGTCAACTCTTCGGCGGACAGGCGCACCAGGGTGACGTTATCCACAGCGTTTTCGCTGAGGTTGCTCAGGGCCGCATTCACCGAGGTCTTGCTGATTTCGGTGGCCAGCACTTTACGCACGCGGGTCGCCAGGGGCAGGGTGAAGTTGCCGTTGCCGCAATACAGCTCCAGCAGATCATCGCTGCGCTCGCCCAGGGCGTCGTAGGCCCAGTTGAGCATCTTCTGGTTCACCGTACCGTTGGGCTGGGTGAACGCGCCTTCGGGTTGGCGATAGCTGAAGGTACGACCGCCGACTTCCAGCTTCTCGACCACGTAATCCTGGCCAATCACCTCGCGCTTGCCCTTGGAGCGGCCGATCACGCTGACATTCAGCTCGGCGGCCAGTTGGGTCGCCGCCGCGTGCCAGTGTTCGTCCAGTGGCCGGTGATAGCACAGGGTAATCATCGCATCGCCGGCCAGGGTGGTCAGGAACTCCACCTGGAACAGCTTGTGGCTCAGGGCCGCGCTGGCCTGCCAGGCGGCCTTGAGCTGCGGCATCAGTTGGTTGATGCGCAGGCTGGCAATCGGGAATGCTTCGATCAGGATCGGCGTGCGCTTGTCTTCCTGGGAAAACATTGCGTAGTGACGCTCGCCGGCTTCACGCCACAGACGGAATTCGGCGCGCAGGCGAAAGTTGGCCAGCGGTGAGTCGAATACCGCCGGTTCAGGTGCATCGAACGGTTTCAGCAGGTCGCGCAGGCGCGTGACCTTGTCTTCGAGCTGAACGGCGTAAGCCTGGGAATCGAATGTCATGCGTTGAACCAACCCAACTTGATCACGAACAGAATGGAAAGAATCACCAGCGCCGGGTTCAATTCACGACCACGACCGGACATCAGTTTGATCGCCGTCCAGGCGATGAAACCGAACGCGATGCCGTTGGCGATCGAGTAAGTGAACGGCATCGCCAGGGCGGTGATGACCACGGGGGCGGCGACGGTGATGTCATCCCAGTCTATTTCCGCCAGGCCGGAAGTCATCAGCACGGCGACGAACAGCAGGGCTGGCGCAGTCGCGAATGCCGGGACGCTGGCGGCCAGTGGCGAGAAGAACAAGGCCAGCAGGAACAGGAACGCGACCACGATCGCCGTCAGGCCGGTACGACCGCCGGCGCTGACGCCCGCGGCCGACTCGATGTAGCTGGTGGTGGTCGAGGTGCCCAGCAGGGAACCAGCCATGGCGGCGGTACTGTCGGCGATCAGCGCACGACCCATTTTCGGCATGTGGCCGTCCTTGCCCATCAGGCCAGCACGTTTGGCCACGCCGATCAGGGTGCCGGAGTTGTCGAACAGGTCGACGAACAGGAAGGCGAAGATCACGCTGACCAGGCCGATGTCCAGCGCGCCCTTGATGTCCAGTTGCAGGAACGTAGGCGCGAGGGAAGGCGGCATCGACACCACGCCACCAAATGGCGTGAAGCCCAGGGCGATCGAGGCGATGGTCACCACCAGGATGCCGATCAGCACGGCACCGCGCACGGCAAGGGCTTCCAGGGCGACGATCAGGGCAAAACCAAGGGTCGCGAGAATGGGGGCCGGTTGTTTCAAGTCGCCCAGGCCGACCATGGTCGCCGAGTTGCCAACCACGATACCGGCGTTGTGCAGGGCAATCAGTGCGAGGAACAGGCCGATACCCGCAGCGATGGCCGAGCGCAGCGGCAGCGGGATGCTGTTGATGATCCATTCACGAATGCGGAAGATCGACAGCAGAAAGAAGCACACGGCCGAAATGAACACCGCACCCAGCGCCACTTGCCAGGTGTGGCCCATGTGCAGGACCACGGTGTAGGTGAAGAAGGCGTTCAGGCCCATGCCTGGTGCCAGTGCAATCGGGTAGTTGGCGATCAGGCCCATTACCGCGGAGCCGATGGCGGCTGCCAGGCACGTCGCGACAAACACCGCGCCCTTGTCCATGCCGGTCTCGCCGAGGATGCTCGGGTTGACGAACAGAATGTAGGCCATGGCCAGGAAGGTCGTGACGCCCGCAAGAATCTCGGTCCGCACGTTGGTGTTGTGTGCCTTGAGTTGAAACAGCCTTTCCAGCATGTCTGCTCCCCGTGGCGCGTCTTGCGCCGTGAATGTATCGACTTCAACAGCAAAGCACAGACCGCTGCAGGCGCCTGGATTTTTCTGTCGGTCGGAAAAAGCCGCGCATCATACCAGCGGAAAACGTCAATGGCTGCCTGCATCTGTGCCAGATGTGCCGACAGCCCGCATGTGGCGGGTCAAGCGGTGTTTTTGCCAGTTCCGCCACTGGTGCATACTGCCGGCTCGTTTTGTGGGGGGCGTATGAAAAACAGGGTTTCGGCTTTAATGACAGGTCTTTGGCTGGCGATGGCGGCCGCAACGGCCTCGGCGGCTTCCGCGCCGCCACTGACCGAGATAAAGGTGCTCAAGGTCCAGTCGCCGTCCTGCGGCCTGGAGGACATCCGCCCCGGGCAGGTGCAAACCAGCTGTGATCACCAGGGGCCGAACATCAAGGTCTACGTGCTGGAAGTCGGCTATGGTCGCGCGCCCCAGGTTGCTCTGGACGGGATTGAGGTCAACGGCGTGCGTGAACGGGTGTGCGCCTACGACAATGGCAACCTGACGGAGTGCTCGGGCGCCGTGAGCAAGATCGTCGGCTTCCTCTATATCTTTGATCTGGCCGACAAGCAACGCGGCACTTTCACCTTCAGCAATACCTCGATCAACAGCCCGGGCAACACCCTGGCGACCCAGCTTTACATCAAGTAGTTGCCCGATCGTCCACAGGGTCAGAGCCGCTGGCTGCAAAGCTGACTAAGCTTCAAGGATATTCCTGTGGATGCCGACCATGACCTCAAGAGCACTGATTACCCTGGCCCAGGGCGTCGATGACTTGCAAAGCGTCACGCTGATCGACGTGTTGCGCCGGGCCAATGTCGAAGTGGTGGTCGCCAGTATCGAGGCGCGGCGCATGCTGACGTGCGCTCGCGGAACCCGCCTGACGGCGGATGGCATGTTGCTGGACGTGCTGGCGCAGCCCTTCGACCTGATTGTCCTGCCCGGCGGTGCCGTAGGCGCCAAACACCTGGCCGCCCATCAACCTTTGCAGCAGTTGCTCAAGGACCAGAGCGCTGCCGGCCGCCTGTTTGCGGCGATCGGCGAATCTCCCGCATTGGCCCTGCAAGCCTTCGGAGTCTTGCGACAGCGGCGCATGACCTGCCTGCCGGCGGTCAGCCAGCAGTTGCTCGGCTGCACCTTCGTCGATCAGCCGGTGGTGGTCGATGGCAACTGCATCACCGCTCAGGGCTCGGGGGCTGCACTGGCGTTTGCCTTGCAACTGGTCGAGCAATTGCAAGGCAAGGCGGTCAGGCAGTCGGTGGCGCAGGCGCTGCTGGCGTAGAAGCGACTGTCGGGTCCTGCGGGTTTGGCACCGGCGTGTGCATACGATCACGCGAGGCCAGGGTGGGGAAGAGTTTGATCCAAACCCCGGTGACCAGCAGCGTGCCTACACCGCCCATAACCACTGCTGGCACGGTGCCGAACCAATGGGCAGTGAGGCCGGATTCGAACTCACCCAACTGGTTCGAGGCCCCGATGAACAAGCCGTTTACGGCGCTGACTCGTCCGCGCATTTCATCCGGGGTTTCCAACTGCACGAACGAAGCGCGGATCACCATGCTGATCATGTCTGCCGCGCCGAGTACCACCAGTACCGCCAAGGAAAACCAGAACGAGGTCGACAGGCCGAAGGCGATGGTCGCTACGCCGAAGATGCCAACGGCGGTGAACATCACCCGGCCGACCTTACGCTCGACGGCAAAGCGTGCCAGCCACAGTGACATCAGCAGCGCACCGACCGCTGGCGCCGAGCGCAGCAGCCCCAGGCCCCAGGGCCCGGTCAGCAGGATGTCCTTGGCAAACACCGGCAACAAGGCCGTGGCGCCGCCGAGCAGCACCGCAAACAGGTCCAGCGAAATGGCCCCGAGAATGTCCGGACGGCTGCGGATGAAGCGCACGCCCGCCAGCAACGAGTCGAGCGTGGCCTTGCCTTTGTTGAGCGGGGTTTGCCGCGCCGGCAGGTTGAGCATCAGGCAGCAGGCGATGACGTACAGCACGACGGTGGGGCCATAGACCCAGACGCTGCCGAACGCATAGAGCAGGCCGCCGAGTGCCGGGGCGACGATGGTGGCCGACTGCTGTGCCGATTGGGCGGCGGCCACCGCCCGGGGAAACAGGGCGCTGGGCACAATGCTGGGCAGCAACGCCTGGGTGGTGGGCATCTCGAACGAGCGGGCCGCGCCGAGCAGGAAGGCGAGGATGAAAATCATCTCGCGAGTGACATGGTCAGTGGCGCTGCCGATCGCCAAGGCGAGGGCGATCAAGGCCTGCAGGGACTGGCAGAGCGCCGCGACCTTGCGTCGGTCATAGCGATCCGCCACGTGCCCGGTGTGCAGCATGAACAGCACCCTGGGCGCGAATTCCACCAGGCCTACCAACCCCAGGTCCAGTACGTTGCCGGTGAGCTGATAGAGGTTCCAGCCGATGGCCACCGTGAGCATCTGAAAGCCGCTGGCGGTGAAAATGCGGGCCAGCCAGAACGCCAGGAAAGGACGCTGGTGACGTAACAACAGAGGCTCTGGGCTGGGCATCGGCGGGCAGATCTGCAGGGGGAGGGGCCGAGATTATCATCAAGTTGTAACTAAAGGTTGCGTCGGTCGTGGAAATCCGTGGGCTGGCCTCCTGAGGCAACCTGTCACGCGGCAATCGACCACACACTCTGCCAGCAAAAATGCGACTACTCTTTGATCGTTACTTGATCCAGATCAAAGCCTTTCCAGGATTTGCTCTGACGGCCAGATGGCCAGACTCCCTGCGTTGTGCTGAAGGTAGAAAAAAAAGAACGAATTCCAATTCGCCACACTCCATACCCGTGGGGGCGGTGGGTGCAGGCCACGAGCCTGTAGCCGTATTACCTGACAGAGGAAGACTTATGTTCGGTTTGGAGGCTCTTGATCTCGCCCGAATTCAGTTCGCATTCACCATCTCATTCCACATCCTGTTCCCGGCGATCACCATCGGCCTGGCGAGTTACCTGGCAGTGCTCGAAGGGTTGTGGCTGAAAACCAACAACAATACCTACCGTGACCTCTACCATTTCTGGTCGAAGATCTTTGCCGTCAACTTCGGCATGGGCGTGGTCTCGGGCCTGGTCATGGCCTATCAGTTCGGGACCAACTGGAGCCGATTCTCGGATTTCGCCGGGTCGGTCACCGGGCCATTGCTCACCTATGAAGTGCTCACGGCGTTCTTCCTCGAGGCCGGCTTCCTGGGCGTCATGCTGTTCGGCTGGAACAAGGTGGGGCGCAAGCTGCACTTCTTTTCCACCGTCATGGTGGCGATTGGCACATTGATCTCGACCTTCTGGATTCTCGCCTCCAACAGTTGGATGCAGACTCCCCAGGGTTATGAAATCGTCAATGGCCAGGTGATTCCGGTGGACTGGTTGGCGATCATTTTCAACCCGTCATTCCCATACCGCCTGCTGCACATGGCGACGGCCGCCTTCGTCGCCACCGCGTTCTTCGTCGGCTCCTCCGCTGCCTGGCACCTGCTGCGCGGACGTGACAACCCGGCTATCCGTACCATGCTCTCGATGGCGATGTGGATGGCGCTGATTGTCGCGCCGATCCAGGCGGTCATCGGCGACTTCCACGGCCTGAATACCCTCAAGCACCAACCGGCAAAAATCGCCGCGATTGAAGGCCACTGGGAAAACGTCGGTGACGAGCCGACGCCGTTGATTCTGTTCGGCTGGCCGGACATGAAGGAAGAGCGAACCAAGTACGCCGTCGAGATTCCCTACCTGGGCAGCCTGATCCTGACCCACTCGCTGGACAAGCAGGTCCCGGCACTCAAGGAGTTCCCGCCGGAAGACCGGGCGAATTCGACCATTGTGTTCTGGTCGTTCCGGATCATGGTCGGCCTGGGCATGCTGATGATCTTCACCGGCCTGTGGAGTCTGTGGCTGCGCAAGCGTGATCGGCTGTATTCGAACCGGACCTTCCTGCACCTGGCGCTGTGGATGGGACCCTCGGGCCTGATCGCCATTCTTGCCGGTTGGTTCACTACTGAAATCGGCCGCCAGCCCTGGGTGATCTACGGCGTGATGCGCACTGCGGATGCTTCCTCGGGGCACAGCGTGATGCAGATGAGCATCACCCTGGCGCTGTTTGTCGTGGTGTATTTCTCTCTGTTCGGGGTGGGCCTGGGCTACATGATGCGCCTGGTGCGCAAGGGGCCGAAGCTCAACGAGGGTGCCGAGCCGAGCCACGGTGGCCCTGGCCAGCAACGTACGCCAGCCCGTCCGCTTTCGGCTGCCGACGACGGTACCGAAAGTGATCACGGCGACAGCCTGAACAAGGGGAATTGAGTCATGGGTATTGATCTTCCGCTGATCTGGGCCGTGATCATCATCTTCGGCATCATGATGTACGTGGTCATGGACGGCTTCGACCTGGGGATCGGGATTCTCTTCCCGTTCATCAAGGACAAGGGCGATCGTGATGTGATGATGAACACCGTCGCCCCGGTCTGGGACGGCAATGAAACCTGGCTGGTGCTGGGTGGGGCAGCGTTGTTCGGTGCCTTCCCGCTGGCCTATTCGGTGGTGTTGTCGGCGCTGTACCTGCCGCTGATCCTGATGCTGATCGGCCTGATCTTTCGCGGCGTGGCGTTCGAGTTCCGCTTCAAGGTCAAGGAAGACAAGGTGCATATCTGGGACAAGGCGTTTATCGGTGGGTCGGTCACCGCGACCTTCTTCCAGGGCGTGGCGCTGGGTGCTTTTATCGATGGGTTCAAAGTGGTCGATCGGCAGTTCGCCGGTGGCTCGCTGGACTGGCTGACACCCTTCACCCTGTTCTGCGGCGTGGCGCTGGTGGCGGCTTACGCGCTACTCGGTTGCACCTGGCTGATCATGAAGACCGAAGGCAAGCTGCAGGAGCAGATGCACAACCTGGCGCGACCGTTGGCATTCGTGGTGCTGGCGGTGATGGGGGTGGTCAGTCTGTGGACGCCGCTGGCCCATGCCGAGATCGCCGCGCGCTGGTTTACCCTGCCAAACCTGTTCTGGTTCCTGCCGGTGCCGATCCTGGTGCTGGTGACCATGTACGGATTGCTCCGGGCGGTGGCGCGCAATGCCCATTACACGCCGTTCCTGTTGACCCTGGTGCTGATCTTCCTGGGTTACAGCGGGCTGGGGATCAGCCTGTGGCCGAACATCATTCCGCCATCCATCTCGATCTGGGATGCCGCTGCGCCGCCCCAGAGCCAGGGTTTCATGCTGGTCGGCACGCTGTTCATCATTCCGTTTATCCTGGGCTACACCTTCTGGAGCTACTACGTGTTCCGCGGCAAGGTAACCCACGAGGATGGCTATCACTAATTGCTTGCGGGCGGTGTTGATCCAAAGGGCGGCACCGCCTGGAAACCGAGGATCCGGCAATGGCAGATAAACATTCCCTGCAGGAAATCGAAGAGGCGGAAAAGAAACCGCTGTGGCACCGGCTTGGCTGGCTGGCCGCAATCTGGGTTGGCAGCGTGCTGGCACTGTTTGTGGTCGCCAGCCTGATGCGCCTGTTCATGAATGCGGCGGGCCTGAGTACCCACTGAACATCCCATCCCGTGCCTTGTGGCACGGCTTTGAACCCTCCGCTGGAGGGTTTTTTTTCGGCTTTTATTTGCGCGCTTTGAGGATCACGAACTTGGGTGTGGCCGCCACCTGTTCGACGCCACGGAACAAGCGGGCCAGCTTGCTGTGATAGCCCAGGTGGCGGTTGCCGACGATGTACAGCGCTCCACCGACCACCAGGGTCTCGCGTGCCTGCTGGAACATGCGCCAGGCGAGGAAGTCGCCCACTACTTGCTGTTGATGGAAGGGCGGATTGCACAGCACCACGTCCAGCGACTGTGCTTCCTGGCCGGCCAGGCCGTCGCCGGCACGCACGATCACCGGACGCTCGCCCAGCGCCGCCTGCCAGTTTTCAGTTGCCGATTGCACCGCCATGAACGACTCGTCGACCAGGGTGTACTGCGCGTCGGGGTTGTGCAGGGCGCTGGCGATCGCCAGTACGCCGTTGCCGCAACCCAGGTCCGCGACCCGGGCCTGGCCGAGGTTTTTCGGCAGGTGCGGGAGAAACGCCCGGGTGCCGATGTCCAGGCCTTCGCGGCAGAACACGTTGGCGTGATTGAGCAACTCGACGGCGGGTTCGTCCAGGCGGTAACGGGTCGGGTAGGGCGAGGCCGTCGCGGGCCTGCCGTCTGCGGTGGCGATCAGCAGCCGGGCTTTCTTCACGGCCAGCGAGGCGTGCATCGGGCCGATGTACCGCTCCAGCAAGTCGCCGGCTGCCCGCGGCAGATGCTTGACCATGGCCGCGGCAATCACCTGGGCGCCCGGTGCCAGGTGGCCCTGTAGGCGAATCAACTGCTCCTCCAGCAGGGCCAGGGTCTTGGGTACGCGGATCAGCACCCGGTCGAACGGCCCCACCCACGGCACGCTGGCGGGTAACAGGCTGATGGCATCGAAGGGCAGCCCGTTGCGTACCAGGTTCTTCTCCAGGGCCAGGGCGGCGAGGAAGGAGTCGCCGCTGCTGGTGAGTGCGACCTTGCCCACCAGGCTGGCCGCCAGGGCACCAAAGCTGTCGTTGAGCACCAGGACGCGGGTCTGCGCGTCAGGTTGTTGTTCCGCCAGATGATTGAGCAAGTACTCATCGGCAGCATCGAAGGCCTGCAACGGTTCGTTTGGCTGTTCCGGCTGACGGATCAGGTCGAGTTCGGCAAAGGGGCTTTCGAGCAGTGGCATCGGGGGACTCTTGATAATCAACGGCAGGCGTTCAACGGGTAGCCCGCGCGTGCGCACTGGAGGCTGGCGGGCGTCTCTGAGTGGACGGCAGTGCGTCGTTGGGGGCATCACCACTCAATTCGGCGCAAATGGTACGTTTTTTTGTCTTGAAATACTTGTCGGTTTTACCTCGGCGGTCTGCCTGCCTAGATCATCCGCGACTTCACCGCAGCGACCACGGCGGACATCTTGTTGGCCACGCCCATCTTCTTGATGGCGCTGTTGACGTGGAAATTCACCGTGCGCTCGCTCAAGCTGAGGATGGCGGCTACGTCCGAGGCGGTCTTGCCGTACGCCGACCATTTCAGCACTTCGATCTCCCGGGGAGAAAGATGGCTCCTGTGGATACATTCCTGGGGATGGCTTGTGGTCAATCGAATCGCCAGGGTTTGCAATTTCTGGCAGATGAATACCGCATAGCCCAATTGTTCGTACAACTCGAAGGCCGTTATCCGGCAATGACTGCGGGCCAGGCTCAGCATGGCGATGGCCACGCTACCTGGGTCGTGCACCGGTTGTGACCAGCCGTGCTGCATGCCCTGGTCTTCCAGCGCGTGCCACAGGGCGGGCGCCGTGCCGAAGGTTTCGCTGTCCCAGAGGATCGGCAGTATTGAGTGATTGCAATGCGCCACTATTGGGTCGATCGAATGATACTGGTTCTGTTCGTACTGAGTGTTCCAGTCGTTGGGGTAGTTATTCAGGCTCACCGGCGTCAGGTGCTGTCCCGGCGTTGGAGAAGTCATTGAAAAGGCACAGTATTCATAACCGAGATTGTTGAAGAACTGAAGTGCGATGCTGTATGCAACTTCGAGTTTCGACTCTGCCGCCAACTGTTTTAACTGAACTTCCTTCCAGATATCCATGGGGATGCTCCATAAGCACTCGTTTGCATGCCGGGTACGTCCGAAATCGGCACTGTCGCAGTGTAGGATATCTCCTAGGAGCAATGTGGGATTTTTTTGCTATTTGGTGTTCTCTTGAAGTGTGGTGGTTGGTTATAGCTGGATTAACCAATGTGTTAGTTTTATTGCATGTTTGGTGTAATCCTATATGGTCTTGATGCCTTTGTATAAGTAACCAAGAGTAGCTGGCAACTAAACACTATGTTTATAGCAGGAGGGTTTCGGCTGCTCTCAATACCACTACAAATCGGTGGTGTTTCTCTGCTGCGCTTTGCGGGACACTGGTGGCATCTGATTCACGGAGCACACCATGAGCGCCAGCGAAGAGAAATTTACCCGCCAGACCCTGCTTGAGGTCCAGCCGCTGACCTCCAGCCTGTTTACCCTGCGCACCACACGTGATCCGGGTTTTCGCTTTCGTGCCGGCCAGTTTGCACGTCTGGGCGTCACCAAGGCCGATGGCAGCACGGTATGGCGGGCCTATTCCATGGTCAGTGCGCCCCATGACGAGTACCTCGAGTTCTTCTCCATTGTGGTGCCGGGAGGCGAATTCACCAGCGAGCTCTGCCGCTTGCAGGAGGGGGACACGTTGCTGGTCGACCGCCAGGCATTTGGCTACCTGACCCTGGATCGGTTTGTCGATGGCCGCGACCTGTGGCTGTTGTCCACCGGTACGGGGGTCGCGCCGTTTTTATCGATCCTGCAGGATTTCGAAGTATGGGAGCGATTCGAGCGGATTATCCTGGTGTACAGCGTGCGCGAAGCCCGCGAGTTGGCGTATCAGGCATTGATTGCCGGATTGAAGGAGCGTGAATACCTGACTGAGCACGCGCACAAGCTGCAATTCATCGCCACGGTGACCCGGGAAGAACATGCGGGAGCGTTGCACGGACGCATCACCCAGTTGCTGGAGAATGGTGAGCTGGAACGGGCGGCAGGTGTGGCCATCAGCCCTGAGCATTCACGGGTCATGTTGTGCGGCAATCCGCAGATGATTGATGACACACGCGGCCTGCTCAAGGCGCGGGACCTGCGGTTGAGCCTGAGCCGTCGCCCCGGCCAGGTGGCAGTGGAGAACTACTGGTAAGCAAGACGGCGCCCGCGGGCGCCGTCTTGCATTGCGTCACAGCGTCTCAGGGCTTGTTGTTCTGGGCCTTGAGCAAGTCACGGATCTCACCCAGCAACTCTTCTTCCTTGGTCGGAACAGGCGGCAGGCTCGGTGCTACGGCCTCTTCACGCTTCAAGCGGTTGATGGCCTTGACGCCCATGAAGATGGCAAAGGCCACGATCACGAAGTCGATGATGCTCTGGATAAATTTGCCATAGGCCAGTACCACGGCCGGGACATCGCCCTGCGCCGCCTTGAGGGTGACGGCCAGGTCCCCAAAGTCCACACCACCGATCAGCAGGCCGATAGGCGGCATGATCACGTCACCGACAAACGAAGTGACGATCTTGCCGAACGCCGCGCCGATGATGATACCCACGGCCATGTCGACCACATTCCCTTTGACCGCGAAGGCCTTGAACTCACTTATCACGCCCATAGGTTATTCCTTGTTACAGATGAGGTTGGTGAAGGCAGTGTAATTCAGCAACCCGGGTCTTGCTTGCCTCAAGCGCTTACGCTGCCCCCTATCGACCTGGATGATGGCAAAAAGTTTATGAAACGCCATCAATTGATCGCCAAGGGTGACGGCAATAGAAGTGGACTTTTGGGTCAGCTCACCAGGCTCGCCGGGTTTCCATCATTAAGTGTTAAGCAATAAGCGAGGCGACCTGAGCCGAAGGTGTGTGAACTTTATTTTATGAAGTGATGGCGTTTTGGATTCTGCGTTATACAAACAATTGTTTTAAGTTTTAAGTGTTGTACAAGTTTTGAGGTATCTGGAGCATTGAGCTCGGCAGTGGATATATTTTCAGGCTGTGAAATATTAATCAGCTAATGAGATAAGTTATTTGTTGCGATTGTCCTACAAGTAATGCGCGGGTCGTGTCGAGAGGCGATTGTTGACGGGTCGCCATGCCTGTAAATGTTGAATGACATATCAAGCCAAGAGTGCCATCGAGCCTGATCAGCCGAATCGTTCTAGCTGAGTTATCATCGCGGTTTTTTCCGGGAGTTCAGATGGCCAAGGCAAAGCGCATGTACGGCTGCACCGAGTGCGGCTCGACCTTTCCCAAATGGGCTGGCCAATGTGGTGAGTGCGGGGCCTGGAACACCCTCACCGAAACCATGGTGGAAAGTGGTGGCGCAGCCGCGCCCAGCGGGCGTACCGGTTGGGCCGGGCAGCAAGCTCAGATCAAGACCCTGGCGGAGGTCAGCGTCGAAGAGATTCCGCGCTTTTCCACCGCGTCCGGCGAACTCGACCGCGTGCTTGGCGGCGGTCTGGTCGATGGCTCGGTGGTGCTGATCGGCGGTGACCCGGGCATCGGCAAGTCGACCATTCTTCTACAAACCCTGTGCAACCTTGCGATTCGCATGCCGGCGCTTTACGTCACGGGCGAGGAATCCCAGCAACAGGTCGCCATGCGCGCCCGGCGCCTGGGATTGCCCCAGGATCAGTTGCGGGTGATGACCGAAACCTGCATCGAAACCATCATCGCCACCGCTCGGGTGGAGAAGCCCAAGGTGATGGTGATCGACTCGATCCAGACCATTTTCACCGAGCAGTTGCAGTCGGCGCCGGGTGGCGTGTCCCAGGTTCGCGAAAGTGCGGCGTTGCTGGTGCGCTACGCGAAGCAGAGTGGCACGGCGATTTTCCTGGTCGGCCACGTGACCAAGGAAGGTGCACTGGCCGGGCCGCGAGTGCTGGAACACATGGTCGATACCGTGCTGTATTTCGAAGGCGAGTCCGATGGTCGCCTACGTTTGTTGCGGGCGGTGAAGAACCGTTTCGGTGCGGTGAATGAGCTGGGCGTCTTCGGCATGACCGACAAGGGCCTGAAAGAAGTCTCCAACCCTTCGGCGATTTTCCTGACCCGTGCCCAGGAAGAAGTACCGGGCAGCGTGGTCATGGCCACCTGGGAAGGTACCCGTCCGATGCTGGTCGAGGTCCAGGCCCTTGTGGACGACAGCCATTTGTCCAATCCGCGGCGAGTGACTCTGGGCCTGGATCAGAATCGACTGGCCATGCTCCTGGCGGTCTTGCATCGCCACGGCGGGATTCCGACCCACGACCAGGATGTTTTCCTCAATGTGGTGGGTGGGGTCAAGGTGCTGGAGACGGCTTCCGATCTGGCGCTGATGGCCGCGGTTATGTCTAGCCTGCGCAACCGGCCGTTGCCCCATGACCTGCTGGTGTTTGGCGAAGTCGGCTTGTCCGGTGAAGTGCGTCCGGTGCCCAGCGGCCAGGAGCGTTTGAAGGAAGCGGCAAAGCATGGCTTCAAGCGCGCCATCGTGCCCAAGGGCAACGCGCCCAAGGAGGCACCTGCGGGGCTACGGATCATTGCCGTCAGCCGTCTGGAGCAGGCGCTCGATGCGCTGTTCGAATAGGCCGCGCCGTCAGGTTTCGATCAAAGCCCCCAGTTCGCGTTCCAGCTCTTCTTGATCGCCAAGGTTGAGCTCCATCAGGCGGCGCAGCGTGCTGATGGACTCCAGGCTGATGTAGCGACAGACGAAACCCAACTGACCCTGCTCTTCATGGGTCAGTTGGACATCCATGCGAATCTCGGTATGGGGAGCCAGATGGATATCCACCGAGAACATTTTCGTCCGGTCACCCACCCAGGCTGCCGGGCACTCGACCAGCAAGCCCTTGAGCGACAGGTCGATCAGTTTGACCGGCCAGCGCTGGTTGCCCTGGCTGAGCTCGGTCCTGGCATCGAAACCAATTCTTCTGAAGCGACGGCGATTACCGGAGTGGGGGCTCATGCTGCTGTTCCTCTGCGATTGGGCTGACTATAGACCCACGCTGGCAGCCAGCGCGAGGCTCTAGACCAATGTCGGGTATGGTCTTTGCCGTAATCGGCGCTAAACTCGGGGTGGCTTTTTCCCAAGTCCACCTGGCTGGAATACAAAATAATGAAAAATAATAATAGCCTGCTCCGCCACCTACCCTGGCTGGTGCTGGCAATCGTCGGGGCGTGCGCCCTCGGAGTAGTAGCGTTGCGGCGGGGCGAGGCGATCAACGCCTTGTGGATTGTGGTAGCGGCAGTGGCCATCTATCTGGTCGCCTATCGTTACTACAGTCTGTTCATCGCCAACAACGTGATGCAACTCGACCCACGGCGGGCCACCCCCGCAGTGCTCAACAACGATGGTCTGGACTATGTGCCGACCAACAAACACATTCTGTTCGGTCACCACTTCGCGGCGATCGCGGGTGCGGGTCCGCTGGTCGGGCCTGTGCTGGCAGCGCAGATGGGCTATTTGCCCGGCACCTTGTGGCTGATTGCCGGCGTGGTGCTCGCGGGTGCGGTCCAGGACTTCATGGTCCTGTTCCTGTCCACCCGGCGCAACGGCCGCTCCCTGGGCGACATGGTCCGTGAGGAAATGGGCCGTATCCCCGGGACCATCGCGCTGTTTGGCTGCTTCCTGATCATGATCATCATCCTCGCGGTGCTGGCGCTGATCGTGGTCAAGGCCCTGGCCGAAAGCCCGTGGGGTATCTTCACGGTGATGGCGACCATCCCGATCGCGATGTTCATGGGCATTTACATGCGCTACATCCGTCCGGGTCGCATTGGCGAAATCTCGGTCATTGGCGTGTTGCTGCTGCTCGGCTCCATCTGGCTGGGCGGGCAGATTGCCGCCGATCCGGTCTGGGCCAAGGCATTTACCTTCACCGGGATCCAGATCACCTGGATGTTGATCGGCTACGGCTTCGTGGCTGCCGTGCTGCCGGTCTGGCTGATCCTGGCGCCGCGTGACTACCTGTCGACCTTCCTCAAGATCGGTACGATCATCGCGCTGGCCATCGGCATTCTGGTGACCATGCCAGAGCTGAAAATGCCGGCCCTGACGCAGTTCATCGATGGCACCGGCCCAGTCTGGAAAGGCGGCCTGTTCCCGTTCCTGTTCATTACCATTGCCTGCGGCGCGGTCTCTGGTTTCCACGCGCTGATCTCCTCCGGTACCACGCCGAAACTGCTGGATAACGAAACCAACGCCCGCTACATCGGTTACGGCGGCATGCTGATGGAGTCGTTCGTGGCCATCATGGCAATGGTCGCCGCGTCGGTGATCGAGCCAGGCGTGTATTTCGCCATGAACAGCCCTGCTGCTGTGGTTGGCAGCGACGTGGTGTCGGTGGCGCAGACCGTCAGCAGCTGGGGTTTTGCAATTACCCCTGAAGCGTTGCAGGCGGTGGCCCACGACATCGGCGAGACCACCATCCTGGCGCGTGCCGGTGGTGCTCCGACCCTGGCGGTGGGTATCGCGCAGATCCTGCACAGTGTCCTGCCGGGTGAAAACACCATGGCGTTCTGGTACCACTTCGCAATCCTGTTCGAGGCGCTGTTCATCCTGACCGCGGTCGACGCCGGTACCCGTGCCGGTCGTTTCATGCTGCAGGATCTGCTGGGCTCGTTCGTGCCAGCACTCAAGCGCACCGAATCGTGGACTGCCAACCTGATCGCAACCGCCGGTTGCGTGGCCATGTGGGGCTGGTTGCTGTATCAGGGCGTGATCGATCCGCTGGGTGGTATCAACACCTTGTGGCCGCTGTTCGGCATCTCCAACCAGATGCTCGCCGGTATCGCGCTGATGCTCGCCACCGTGGTCCTGATCAAAATGAAGCGCCAGCGCTACATCTGGGTCACCCTGGTGCCGGCCGTATGGCTGCTGATCTGCACCACCACCGCAGGCTTCATCAAGCTGTTCGACGCCAACCCGGCGATCGGCTTCCTGTCGCTGGCGAAGAAATACAGCGACGCCCTGGCCAATGGTCAGATCCTCGCGCCGGCCAAGGACATCACGCAGATGCAACACGTGATCTTCAACGCCTACACCAACGCCACGCTGACCGCGCTGTTCCTGTTTGTGGTCTTCAGCATCCTGTACTTCGCGCTCAAGGTCGGTATTTCCGCCTGGGGCAGCAAAGAGCGCACGGATAAAGAATCGCCCTACCAGGCACTGCCGGATGCGTAATAGAGGATTGCAGCGTGTTCAATGACCTCAGTCGCCTCGGTAAGTACCTCGGTCAGGCTGCACGCCTGATGGTCGGCATGCCCGACTACGACAACTACGTCGAGCATATGCAGACCAAGCACCCGGACAAGCCGGTGATGAGCTACGAGGCGTTCTTTCGTGAACGCCAGGAGGCTCGATACGGCGGCAAGGGTGGGCCCAAGTGCTGTTGAGCTGACGGCCAGGGGCTGATGCAATCCCCCTGTGGGAGCGAGCCTGCTCGCGATAGCGGTGTATCAATCAACAGCAATGTCGACTGATTGACCGTCATCGCCAGCAGGCTGGCTCCCACATTTTTTTGTGTTTCTTTCAGGAGATCGTGTTTTGTCTTCTCCCCTACCTGTCACCATCCTCAGCGGCTTCCTTGGCGCCGGCAAGACCACGCTGTTGCGCCATTTGCTCAAGGCCGAGCACGGGCTGAAAATCGCCGTGATCGAAAACGAATTCAGTGACGCCGGTATCGATACCCAATTGCTGGGCGACGAACCGGTCCAGGTCATGACGCTGTCCAATGGCTGCGTCTGCTGCACCATCCATACCGACCTGACCAAGGCCCTGTATCTGCTGCTGGAGCGCCTGGACAGCGGTGAAATCGCCTTCGACCGCCTGGTGATCGAATGCACGGGCCTGGCCGACCCGGCGCCGGTGGCACAGACCTTTTTCATTGATGAAGAGTTGCGCGAGCGCTACCTGCTCGACGGCATCATCACCCTGGTCGACGCCGCCCACGCTGACGTACACCTGAGCCAGACCATCGCCCAGGCGCAGGTCGGCTTTGCCGATCGCCTGTTGGTCAGCAAGCGCGACCTGGTGGATGAGGCGAGCTTCACGGCGCTGAGTGAGCGCCTGACCCGGATCAACCGGCGTGCGCCGATTCGTGTGGTCGAACATGGTCGGATCGACCTGGCTGAATTGCTGGATGTGCGCGGCTTCAACCTCAATGCCGACCTCGGTGGTGGGGTCAGTCTGCGGCCGGTGAGCACAGCCCCGTCCATCGATCGCATCAGCAGCCTGGTGCTGCGCAGCGACAAGGCGCTGGATATCGACAAGCTCAGCGAGTTCATGAACGAGCTGCTGGAGGAGCACGGCAAGCAATTGCTGCGCTACAAGGGCGTGCTGAACATCATCGGCGAACCGCGGCGCCTGGTGTTTCAGGGGGTTCTGAAGTTGTATGGCTTCGACTGGGATACCGAGTGGGCCGAAGACGAATCGCGGGAAAGCGTGATCGTGTTCATTGCCGATGACTTGCCGGAGGCGAGGATTCGCGAGGGTTTTGCGCAGGTGGCGGCGGATTGAAGTGAGCAAGTGCGGCGAGCCTCAAGCCGCTATCGCGAACAGGCTCGGGCCACCTTTGAAGTGCAGTTGCCTGTGGTGACGAGCCTGTCGCGGAACGCGGTCTAACCCGCGGCACAGGTTTGACCCAGTGCAGAGGCAGGGCTTAGTAACACCTCTTCCAGAGAGTCCAGGTGTCGGTTGAGTGCGGCTTGCGCGTTTGCGGCGTCTCTGCGCTCCAGTGCATCCAGGATTTCCATGTGCACTTGCTCCAGGCAATAATCCTTCTGCTGCAGATCAAACTGCGCAACCGCCAGCGATGTCAGTGCCACAAGGCTCACAAGAAAATGCGCCAATGGTGCATTTCCCGCCATTTGTGCCAACTGCAAATGAAACTCTCCCGCCATACGAATTTCCCGGCCGCGCTGGGTGCACTGACGCTCGTTTTCGACCAGTGTCCGCAAGTGCTTCACGTCTTGCGCGCTGCGTCGCTGACAGGCCAGCCGCACCAGCATGATCTCGGCCAGACGCCGGGCATGCAGTATCTGCCGGGTCTGCTCGACATCCAGTTCGGCGACGCGGGGACGATGATTGGCGCGAAGAATGATGAGCCGGTGATGGGACAGGCGCGTCAGTACTTCACGCATGTCACTGCGCCTTGCACCGAACATCTGCGCCAGGCTTTCTTCGGTAAAGCGACTGGCCGAATGGATGCGTTGTTCAAAAATGGCGTCCAGGACCTGCGAATACAGATCATCCACCGAAGGACGGATGGGGAGGGTAGTCGGCGTTTGTGGCGAGGCGAAGCTGTTCATGGCCAATCTCCAGGTCGAAGAGGTTTCAACTGCCGACGTTGTCTTCCGGAATATTCAATTCGATGCCCATGCGTTGGCCTTCTCGCAAAATGTGCCGACGCATCTGCGCACTGGCCTGGGCGCTGTTCTTGCTGCGGATCGCCCGCACCACCGCTTCGTTTTCTTCAAGGCGTTCAGCCAGGTGCTCCGGGGAGTTGCGCAGTACGTCGGCACTTTGCTTGAGGGCGTTGCTGGTTTGCTGAACCACGCTCTGGAAGATTGGGTTGGATGTCAGTGCGAACAGTTCTTCGTGGAAAGCGATGTAGGCATTCACGCCAGCCTCACTGTCGTTGGCGTCCAGGGCTTCGCGCATGTCCATCAGGGTCAGGCGCAGTTGCCCGATTTCCTTGCTGCTGATGGATTGCGTGACCAGGCCAACGATGAACGGCTCAAGGGTGTAGCGCAGCTGCAGTACATCTTCCAGGCTCGCTGCGGCCACAGGGCTTTCTTGAGGACTGTCGGCGAGATTGGCATCGAGCACCACCACGCCTTTGCCCGGCATCGAACGCACCAGGCCGAGGGTTTCCAGCACAATGACTGCCTCACGCAAGCTCGGACGGCTGATACCCAATTGTTCGGCCAGTTCACGTTGCCCCGGCAGCATTTCGCCGGAGCGCCACTGACCTCGGGCCAAAGCGGCCCGAAGTTTTTCTACGACTGAATTGACGACGGTTGAGGTGCTGATCACGGCTTGCTCCATGGTTAAAGGCAGGGGAGCCCACCCTCCGGCGGACTCCCACATGATTCAAAATTCCTTCTGATGCGCCGGCACGACCGGTTTTCTCGGCTGGAAGGTATAACCCATCTGCCCGGAAAGCACCTTGTTCGCCCTCTGGATATCAATGTCTCTTTCCCAGCGGGCGATGGCGACAGTCGCGACGCAATTGCCGATCAGGTTGGTCAGCGCTCGACCGATGCCCATGAACCAGTCCACGGCCAGCACCAGTACCAGACCTACCACTGGAATCGCCGGGATGGCTGTCAGAGTGGCCGCCAGAATCACCAGCGCCGAGCCCGGAATACCATGCGCGCCCTTGGAGGTGATCAACGACACCAGAAGAATCGTCAGCAGATCGGTCATTGCCAACGGCGTGCCGGTGGCATTGGCGATGAACACGATGGCCAGGGTCAGGTAAATCGAAAAACCGTCGAGGTTGAACGAGTACCCGGTAGGAATGACCAGCCCGACCGTCGAGCTGCCGATGCCCAGATGTTCAAGCTTGCGCATGATTTGCGGCAGCACGGCATCGGACGACGCGGTACCCAGGACGATCAGCAGTTCCTCGCGCAGGTATTTGAGCAACGGCCAGATTTTCAGGCCGGACAGGCGCATCACCAGGCCGAGAATAAGGGTCACGAAGGCGATGCAGGTCAGGTAAAAAAGGCCGACCAGGCTGCCCAGGTGCTGCAGCGAATCCAGGCCATATTTGCTGGTGGTGAAAGCGATTGCGCCGAATACACCGATAGGTGCAAGGCGCACGATCATGCCCATGATACGGAAAATCACATGGCTCAATTCATTGATCAATCGCGAAATGCCCGACGCCGCTTCGCCCACCAGATTCAGCGCGCTGCCGAACAGCACGGAGAACAGCAGGACCTGCAGGATGTTGTTGTCTGCAAAGGCACCGATCACCGACGTTGGAATCAGGTCCATCAGGAACTGTGTGGTGGAATGCATGTGCTGACCACGCTGGGCAATGTCGCCCATGTCAGCTGCGGAAAGCTGCTCCAGGTGAATGTTCGCACCGCTGCCGATCCCGGTGCTGAAGGCGAACACCAGGCCGATGACCAGGGCGATGGTGGTCAGCACTTCGAAGTAGATCACCGATTTGAGGCCGATACGGCCAACCTTCTTCAGGTCGCCGGCACCGCTGATGCCGCTGACCACGACGCAAAATACAATCAGGCCGATGAGCATCTTGATCAGCTTGATAAAACCGTCACCAAGCGGTTTGAGCTGAGCGGAGTATTCAGGAAGGGTCAGCCCGCAGACGATGCCGAGCACCAGTCCGAGGACCACTTGGAGGAAGATTGAACGCGAGCACCATCTGAGCATGGGAGGAATCCTGGTCGGTGTCCTGGCTGCTGTGTGCGGGGCACATCAGATTGAGGACTTAATTATTGTGGTCTTACCGGTATGTCCAGTGCGGGCTCAGTCTAGGCGTTGCTTTTGGGTCGCTGCAAGTGAAAAATGCGAAATTGGCATGACCGGTCTGACCAGTTGGGCGGTGGTGCCCGATCTTGAGCGATTGCGGCGCATGAAAAATTTGGATGTGCGATTCGAGGAGGGGCTGAGCAGGCCATCAGTTTTAGAGCCCGCACGACTGATCTATGAAGTACGAACGCTATTTGCCGATTCAAGTGAAATGGCGCGCAGGTGTTGCTAGAAGTGGCGTTCGCAGGGTACGCGTTGTGATTGAGCGATGTTCGATTTCTTATCGAGAATAGCGAGCATAAAAAAACCGGCACGGGTGCCGGTTTTTTTGACTGCGGTTTTAGCGGGCTGATTAAGCGCCGTATACCGGCAGCTTCTTGCAGATGGCCTTGACCTTCTCACGAACGGCATCGATCACCGCTTCGTTGTTCAGGTCAGCCAGGATGTCGCAGATCCAGCCAGCCAGTTCCTTGCACTCTGCTTCCTTGAAGCCACGAGTGGTCACAGCCGGAGTGCCGAAGCGCAGGCCGGAGGTGACGAATGGGGAGCGTGGGTCGTTTGGCACGGAGTTCTTGTTCACGGTGATGAACGCTTTGCCCAGAGCGGCGTCGGCGTCTTTACCGGAGATTTCCTGCTTGATCAGCGACAGCAGGAACAGGTGGTTTTCAGTACCGCCGGAAACCACGTCGAAACCGCGCTCGATGAACACGCCGGCCATGGCCTGGGCGTTTTTCACCACTTGTTGCTGGTAGGCCTTGAACTCAGGCTGCAGCGCTTCCTTGAAGCAGATGGCCTTGGCGGCGATCACGTGCTCCAGCGGGCCGCCCTGGGCGCCTGGGAATACGGCGGAGTTCAGCTTCTTCTCGATGTCGGCGTTGGCTTTGGCCAGGATCAGGCCACCACGTGGACCGCGCAGGGTCTTGTGGGTGGTGGTGGTCACGACGTCAGCGAATGGCACCGGGTTCGGGTAGACGCCCGCAGCAACCAGGCCGGCCACGTGAGCCATGTCGACGAACAGGTAGGCGCCTACCTTGTCGGCGATTTCACGGAAACGTGGGAAGTCGAGGATCTGCGAGTAGGCAGAGAAACCGGCGACGATCATTTTTGGTTTGTGCTCGACCGCCAGGCGCTCGACTTCGTCGTAGTCGATCAGGCCGTTGCCGTCGATGCCGTACTGGATGGCGTTGTACAGCTTGCCCGAGGACGAAACGCTGGCGCCGTGGGTCAGGTGACCGCCGTGGGCCAGGCTCATGCCCAGGATGGTGTCGCCGGCCGACAGCAGGGCCAGGTAGACCGCCGCGTTGGCCTGGGAGCCCGCGTGTGGCTGAACGTTGGCGTAATCGGCGCCGAACAGCTCTTTTGCACGATCAATTGCAAGCTGCTCAACAACGTCGACGTACTCGCAACCACCGTAGTAGCGCTTGCCCGGGTAGCCTTCGGCGTACTTGTTGGTAAGAACCGAACCCTGAGCTTCCATGACCGCTGGGCTGGTGTAGTTTTCCGAAGCGATCAACTCGATGTGTTCTTCCTGGCGCTGAGCTTCTTGCTCCATGGCGGCAAAAAGGTCGGCGTCGTACTTGGCAATAGTCAAATCACGGCTGAACATGGCGGTCCTCAAGGATCGGGGGTGGGGCGGAAAAGGCAGGCATTCTAACTCAATGGCTTTTGTCTGGCATATGAAAGGACATCATGTCGCAGACAAGTGGCGTTCATGCCGGGATCAGCGGTGATTGTGCTGTCGTCATCGCGGGCAAGCCCGCTCCAACAGGGGGCAATCAGCACCGCTTACTCGAAAACGAAGAGCGCATCATTGCTGAATTGCGCTTCGAAGCGTGCCGCCGGCATCGGCCGTCCGAACAGATACCCCTGTACCTCATCGCAATCGTGTTCACGCAGGAACTCCAGTTGCTCATGGGTCTCGACGCCTTCGGCGATTACCGCCAGGTTCAGGCTGTGGGCCATGGCAATGATCGCCCGGGCAATTTGCGCGTCCTGCTCGCCGGACGGCAGACCGTCGACGAAGGTGCGGTCGATTTTCAGCACGTCGATCGGGAATTGCTTGAGGTAGTTGAGCGAGGAATAACCGGTACCGAAGTCGTCGACGGCAATGCTCAGGCCGAGGTTTTTCAGGCCGGCGAGGATCTGCATGGCTTCGCTGACTTCGCGCATCAGGATGCTTTCGGTCAATTCCAGCTCGAGGCAAGCCGGCGGCAGGCCGGTGTCTCTGAGAATATTGGCGATGCGGGTGCCGAGCTGACCATCGGAGAATTGCCGGGTCGAGATATTGACCGAGACTTTCGGTACGCGAACCCCGCTCTGGTGCCAGCTCTTTAGTTGGCGGCAGGCTTCGCTGATGACCCAGTCGCCGACATCCACCACCAGCCCCAACTCCTCTAGCACCGGAATGAAATCCCCCGGCGGCACCAGGCCACGCCGTGGGTGGCGCCAACGCAGCAAGGCCTCGGCGCCGGTCAGGCGTTTGCCGTCGCCGCTGAATTGCGGTTGGTAGAACAGCACGAACTCATTCTGTTCGAGGGCATGGCGAAGGTCGCTTTCCAGCTCCAGGCGTTCCAGGGCGCTGGCGTTCATGTCGGCCTGGTAGAACTGGAAGTTGTTCTTGCCGCGTTCCTTGGCGTGGTACATCGCCGTGTCGGCGTTTTTCATCAACTGACTCAGTTCATTGCCGTCCTGCGGACTCAGGGCGATACCGATACTGGCGGTGACGAAGAATTCCCGGCCTTCGAGGACGAACGGTTTGACCAGGCTGGCGAGAATCTGCTCGGCGACATTGATCGCCTGGTTCAGTGCCTGCTCGCGTGTGGCCCGTGGTTGCAGGAGCAAGGTGAACTCGTCGCCGCCCATGCGGGCCACCGTATCATCGTCGTTGACACAGCCCAGCAGGCGAGTGGCCATATCCTTGAGCATGCGATCGCCGGCGGCGTGTCCCAGGGAGTCGTTGATCGGCTTGAAGCGATCGAGGTCGAGGAACATCAGCACCACCCAGGACTTATGCCGTTGCGCGGTCTGCAGGGCAGTGTGCAGGCGGTCCTGGAACAGGGTCCGGTTGGGCAGGTGGGTCAGGGCGTCGTAGTAGGCAAGGCGGTGAATCCGCTGCTCACTGGCCTTGCGCTCACTGATGTCGCTGAAGAAACACACGTAGCTGGCGAGGTCGCCTTCGTCGTCGAGCACGGCGGTGATGCCGACCCATGCCGGGTAATGCTCGCCGCTGCGGCGCTTGAGCCAGACTTCGCCTTCCCAGGTGTTGTGCTGGTGCAGTTGCTTGAGCACGTAGCGCAGGTGGGCTTCCTGTTGTTCGTCGACGGTCAGCATGTTCGGCAACTGGTCGAGGACCTCGGACACGGCATAGCCACTGACACGACTGAAGGCTTCGTTGGCCTGCACGATATAGCCGGCGGGGTCGGTGATGAGGATCGCCGACGTCGAGTGTTCGAATACCGTGGCCGCCATGCGCAGGTCTTTTTCGGCACGCCGTTGCTGGCTGATGTCGCGACCGACCCCGAGCACGCCTTCGAAGATGCCGGCATCGTCCCAGACCAGCACCAGGCGCAGTTCGATGGGGATCTTGCGGCCGTCGGCGCGCAAGCAGTCGAAGAGGAATAGCTGGGTCTGCACCTGGCTGCGCAGTTGCGCCAGTTGCTCGGGTTTGTTGAGGGCCTTGCTGACCCGGTCCATCAGGCTATAGATGCCGGTCAGTTGTTGCGGGTTGGCGACGATCGACTGCCAGCCATTGCGGAAAATCCACTCGGCGTCATAGCCCAGCACCGCCTCGGCCGAAGGGCTGACGTAGTTCAGCGAGAGGGTGCTGTTGGTGGAGATGATCACGTCGCTGATGCTTTCGGCGAGCATCCGGTAGCGTTGCTCGCTGTCGCGCAGGGATTCGCTGGCAGCGATCTGGTCGGTGACGTCCTTGGCCACGCCAATGATCCGCGTGACCTGTTCCTGCGGGTCGCGCGCCAGGGCCTGCTCGCGGATGTCGAAGCAGCGCCAGTTGCCATCACGATGACGAAAGCGCAGCGGGCACTGCATCAATTGTCGGTAGCCAGACTGGCGTTGTTGCTGGCGCATGCGGTGGTAAAGCTCGGCGTCTTCGGGGTGCAGGAGAATTTCCCAGAAGTACTCGCCCATCTGGTGCAGTTCGGTCTTGTTGTAGCCGAGTGTCTGGCCCAGGTGATGGTTGCTGAAAATCATCCGCTGGCTGATCACGTCCTGGACGTACAGGTGATCGGGCACCGTACGCACCACATCGGACCAGAAACCTTCACGCTCCAGCAGCGACAACTCGACCAGTTTGCGGCTGGTGATGTCGTTGATGCTCAGGATCACCGCGCGATAGTCATGCTGCTCCTGAGGCAGGCGTACCACCAGCCACAGGTGTTGGTCGCGGCCCTCGCGGTCCTTGAGCTTGATCTCCAGTTCCAGGGTGTTCTGTTGGTTGAGCACGGCCTCCAGCAACAGATTGCCGATGCCGTTGTTGTCCAGCATGCGACCTTCGATCAGCAGGGTCCAGGCGTGCTCGCTGGCCTGGACGCCGAGCAGTTGCAGGGCCACCTGATTGACCTCGGTGATGCGCAGTTCCTGCAGCAATTGCTGGCGTTGCCCGGTATTGTCCAGGTAGGCGCGTAATTGTTCGGTGCTCTGCAACCGGGCTTTTTCGAAGGCTGTCTTGAGCCCCGAGAGATCCATCACGCACAGCGCCACGCCGGTGCCGTCGAAGATGTCCTGATAGCGTCGGCGACCCTCCAGCAACTGGCGCTGGCGCCGGCGCATGTTCAACAAGGCGATGAAGGGCACCAGGGAGAACGCCAGGCCCAACAGGCACTTGCCAATGAAGGCAGGTAATAGTTGCTCGATCACCCGTTGCCGGTCGAACAGGCCGCGCAACTGCCAGTCACTGCTGCTCAAGGGCACGATCAGCACGGTGTTGGCCTGGTCCTCGACGGTCAAGCGGGCGGGCTGTGCGGTGGGTAGCAGGTCATCGCGACTGATGATCTGTTGGGTAATGCGGTTTTCCACGACCCACAGTGGGCGTATGGCCATGTCGGCTTGCTTGGTCAGCGCCGAGAAAAAGGTCGGTCGCAGGCGCAGCACCCAGTAGCCCCGCGAACTGCCGCTGGCCTGGTGCAGCAATAGATGGACGACCGAGCCGTCATTGGCGTTGCTGAAATAGTGCGCCTGGGCACGACTGCGCTGGACCAGTTCGCCCAGGTACGTGGCGTCGCTGCTATCGGTGGCGCTGTCGCCGAGCACTTTGCCCGAGGGGCTGAGCAACGCCACGCTGAGGACGTCCGGCAGGGATTGCTGGAGCTTGCGCAGCAGGACCTGCTGTTGGTCGGTTGACTGAGGCTGTTCGACGATCGGTAGCAGATTGAGGGCAATCTGCGCGTTCAACGCCATGTTCAGGCTGACCTGGGCGGCCAGATCGGCGGTGTAGTCGATGGTGTACTGACGCTGGTTTTTCTGGGTTTCGCTCAGTTGATCCAGCAGTTGCCAGAACAGCAGTCCAAGCAGCAGCAATACCAGCATCGCCAGCGCGCCCTTGAGGGATCCGCGCAGGGGCGACCCGTTCGCAGGGCTCGGTGCGCGCGGAGACGATGGAGGCATGGCGTTGGGCAATCTGTAATCCTGCGGTGGGGCTGGACCTGCGCGACGTGCACTATAAGCCTGACGCCCGGAGGGCGGCTAGCATGCCTTGAGTTGTGGCAAAGTGCCAGCCCTGTGCGGCTGGACGGGTATGCCGCATTGAGGTAGCTTTGCCGGTTACGCAGGGCGTTCCAGCCCCAGATATTCAGGCTATTTTCATGCAAGCAGGCATCGACCCCGGTCCATGCCCGCGCCGCGCATGGCCTGCACGGGCTTGACCCGCTTTTTTCAACAGTTACTGACGCTAGGTGCACATTTTGGCTCAATACGTCTTCACCATGCATCGGCTGGGCAAAGTTGTTCCGCCGAAGCGGGAAATCCTGAAAAACATTTCGTTGTCGTTCTTCCCTGGCGCGAAGATCGGCGTCCTCGGCCTCAACGGTTCGGGCAAGTCCACGCTGCTGAAAATCATGGCCGGCGTCGATACTGAATTCGAAGGCGAAGCCCGCCCGATGCCGGAACTGAACATCGGCTACCTGCCGCAGGAGCCGATTCTCGATCCGACCAAGACCGTGCGTGAAGTGGTCGAGGAAGCGGTCAGCGTGATCAAGGACGCTCAGGCGCGTCTCGACGAGGTCTACGCGGCCTACGCCGAACCGGATGCCGACTTCGACAAGCTGGCGGCAGAACAGGCCAAGCTCGAAGCCATCCTGCAGGCCGGCGACGGTCACAACCTCGAGCGCCAGCTGGAAGTCGCCGCCGATGCGCTGCGCCTGCCGGCCTGGGATGCCAAGGTCGAACACCTGTCCGGTGGTGAGAAACGTCGTGTGGCTCTGTGCCGCCTGCTGCTGTCCGCACCGGACATGCTGCTGCTCGACGAGCCAACCAACCACCTGGACGCCGATTCCGTGGCCTGGCTGGAGCATTTCCTGCACGACTTCCCGGGCACCGTGGTTGCGATCACGCACGACCGTTACTTCCTCGACAACGTTGCGGGCTGGATCCTGGAACTCGACCGCGGCGCGGGCATTCCTTACGAAGGCAACTACTCGGGCTGGCTGGAAGCCAAGTCCGACCGTCTGGCGGCTGAATCCAAGCAGCAGTCGGCTCACGAAAAAGCCATGAAGGAAGAACTGGAGTGGGTGCGCAAAGGCGCCAAGGCCCGCCAGTCGAAATCCAAGGCTCGTCTGCAACGCTTCGAAGAAATGCAATCGCAGGAATTCCAGAAGCGCAGCGAAACCAACGAGATCTACATCCCGGCCGGTCCGCGCCTGGGTGACAAGGTCATCGAATTCAAGAACGTCACCAAGGGCTACGGCGATCGCGTGTTGATCGACAACCTGTCGTTCTCCATGCCCAAAGGCGCCATCGTCGGCGTAATTGGTGGTAACGGTGCGGGTAAATCCACACTGTTCCGCATGCTGATGGGCAAGGAAACCCCGGACTCGGGCAGCATCGAAGTCGGTGAAACCGTGCAACTGGCCTGTGTGGATCAGAGCCGCGAAGACCTGGACGGCAGCAAGACGGTCTTCCAGCAAATCTCCGACGGTTCCGACCAGATCCGCATCGGCAGCTACGAAATCCCGTCGCGTACCTACGTCGGACGCTTCAACTTCAAGGGTGGCGATCAGCAGAAGTTCGTCAAGGACCTGTCCGGTGGTGAGCGCGGTCGTCTGCACCTGGCCCTGACCCTGAAAGAGGGCGGCAACGTCCTGCTGCTCGACGAACCGTCCAACGACCTCGACGTCGAAACCCTGCGTTCCCTGGAAGAAGCCCTGCTGGACTTCCCGGGCGCCGCCATTGTGATCTCTCACGATCGGTGGTTCCTGGACCGTGTGGCGACGCACATCCTGGCTTACGAGGACGACTCGCAGGCGGTGTTCTTCGAAGGTAACTACACCGAGTACGAAGCTGACCGTAAGAAACGTCTGGGCGAAGCTGCAGCCCAGCCACACCGGGTACGGCACAAGAAGCTGGCCTGATTTCAGGTTGGTTTGTTGATCAGGACGGAGCCTTCGGGCTCCGTTTTTTATGGCCGTTTTAAATTGGGACAGCAGTGAATGCTTCGCGAGCAGGCTCGCTCCTACAGGGGATCAACTGGCAGGAGCGAGCCTGCTCGCGATAGCGGTTTACCGAATGGTGCACAAATCAGATCGGCAATCCCTTTTCTGGTGCAAAAAGGTCAAAAAACAGCGCTTAATTTATATCCTGCGCACCATTTAATTTCATTAATGCGACATTTTGCGCTGTTACAGTGCCACTTTCGTTTGTTACAGTCCGGCTCAATCTCTCCAACGACAATAAATTTGCCGAGACTTTTCCATGATCGAATCCGTCGAATCCTTCCTTGCGCGCCTGAAAAAACGCGACCCTGACCAGCCAGAATTCCACCAGGCTGTGGAAGAAGTCCTGCGCAGCCTGTGGCCTTTTCTTGAGGCCAATCCGCACTACCTGACCTCCGGCATTCTGGAGCGCATCTGCGAGCCGGAGCGCGCCGTGGTGTTCCGGGTTTCATGGGTCGACGATCATGGCGTGGTGCAGGTCAATCGCGGTTTCCGCATCCAGATGAACAGCGCCATCGGTCCGTACAAGGGCGGCCTGCGCTTCCATCCGTCGGTCAACCTCGGCGTGCTGAAATTCCTCGCCTTCGAGCAGACCTTCAAGAACTCCCTGACCTCCTTGCCCATGGGCGGCGGCAAGGGCGGCTCGGACTTCGATCCGAAGGGCAAGAGCGATGCGGAAGTCATGCGCTTCTGCCAGGCCTTCATGAGCGAGCTGTATCGGCACATTGGCGCCGACGTGGATGTGCCAGCCGGTGATATCGGTGTCGGCGCGCGCGAGATCGGCTTCCTGTTCGGTCAGTACAAGCGTCTGAGCAACCAGTTCACCAGCGTGCTGACCGGCAAGGGCATGAGCTACGGCGGCAGCCTGATTCGTCCGGAAGCCACCGGTTTTGGCTGTGTCTACTTCGCTGAAGAGATGCTCAAGCGCAGTGGCGAAAAGGTCCAGGGCAAGCGTGTGGCGATCTCCGGCTCCGGCAACGTGGCGCAATACGCAGCGCGCAAGGTCATGGACCTGGGTGGCCAGGTGATTTCGCTTTCCGACTCCGAAGGCACGCTTTACTGCGAGGCGGGCCTCACCGAGGAGCAATGGCAGGCGCTGCTGGAGCTGAAAAACGTCCAGCGTGGCCGCATCAGCGAATTGGCCAGCCGTTTTGGCCTGGAGTTCCGCGCCGGCCAGTGCCCATGGGACCTGCCGTGTGACATCGCGCTGCCTTGCGCAACCCAGAACGAACTGGACGCCGAGGCCGCGCGCACCCTGCTGCGCAATGGCTGCATCTGCGTGGCGGAAGGCGCCAACATGCCGACCACCCTGGCGGCTGTGGATATCTTCATCGAGGCCGGGATCCTGTTCGCCCCGGGCAAGGCCTCGAACGCCGGTGGCGTTGCGGTCAGTGGCCTGGAAATGTCGCAGAACGCCATGCGCCTGCTGTGGACCGCCGGTGAAGTCGACAGCAAACTGCACAACATCATGCAGTCGATCCACCACGCCTGCGTGCACTACGGTGAGGAGAACGGCAAGATCAACTACGTCAAGGGCGCGAACATCGCCGGCTTCGTCAAAGTTGCCGACGCCATGCTGGCGCAAGGCGTGGTCTAACCCGCCTCGATGCGGATCACTTCGATCACCTGATCGCCGGCGGGTCGCTGCCAGAGCACTTCATCATTGAGCTGTGCTCCCAGCAGCGCCCGCCCCAGTGGCGAACTCCAGTTGATCAAGCCTTTGGCGGCTGCGGCCTGGTCTTCACCGACCAGTTGCACGCGGCGTTCGGTGTTCTGTTCGTCGGCATAGGTGACCCAACTGCCAATCTGCACCTTTTTCGTTGAGGTGGCCGGCGGCACGGGCTGGGCACTTTGCAGGCGCTGCTTGTAGTAGCGCAGGTCGCGCTCCAGATCGGCCAGGCGCTGTTTGTCGGCCTGCTCATCAAGGGCCGACTGAGTGCTGTGCAGTTGTTGCAGCTCGGCGACTTTGTCCTGCAGCTGCGCCAGGCCGGCGGGCGTCACGTAATTGGGCTGACTGCTGACCTGGCGCTCTACCGGCTGGTCGGCTTGCGCGGCGGCGTTATCTTCATTGACAAAAGCACGGCTCATGGCGGTTCTCCCGGTATGGGCTTTAGGCCATGTTGGCAGGCTTTTAGTTTCGCGAGTTATCCGAAAGCGACCTACTGCGAGTGAAAAGCTCGTGCGGTGTCCCGATCCTTCTCTTGTTGCCAGGCGCGTTCGCGCTCATCCATATGCCGGCTTTGATAGGTCTCGCGGTCCTGGCTTTCACGCATGGCCTGGCATTGGCGAAATCCATCGCTCCAGCCTTCGGCGTAGCGGACATCTTGCAGGTAGCGCGGAACGTCTTTGCGGAAGGTCCCGTTGATAGCTCCGGCTGCCTGGCGACCGCTGTTGCAACCGTCGTCGAAGCCATCGGCGAAGGCCGGTGGATAGCCTTTTGCAATCAGCTCTTCATGGGTCGACTGACATCCACCCAGCACCAACAAAACACCCATTAACGCGATACAGCGCCACATCTTCGACTCCTGAACCGCTTTGCGGTTAATGACAGGAGTTTACGAACGGGGTTGTGAGGTGCTTGTGAAAGGCGTGTGATGGACTTGTTGGATGCTGGGTCTCAACGCCTTGTAGGAGCTGGCTTGCCAGCGAAAAACCCGAGGGCGCCGCGTGAACTCTGACAGCGCGCGTTTTCGTTCTCGCTTTTCGCTGGCAAGCCAGCTCCTACAGGGGGGTACGGTAGATGTGGATTATGTGATCACCAGGAAGATGTGGTAATCAATAGTGATACCACTTCAGCTCCAGCATCACTTCGTTTTCCGCCGAGGCGACGTGGCTGAATTCCCGTTGGGCACTCAGGCGCAGGCCTAGATTGCGCGACAGTTCCCATTGCTGATTCAGGCTCAGGCTACGGCGCACCTCGCCATTGGTGAAGTAGTCGCCCTTGGTTTCCAGGCTCAGGTTGCCCAGCGGATTGCGCCACAGCACGCCGGTGTTGAAGCCGGCGGCGGGGGAGATGAACTCGGCGAAATCATTGTTGTGCTCGACCCGCACCGTGCCCAGGGCAAAGCCCAATACATCTTCGCCCAGTTGCCAGGTACCACCGGCGCCGCCGTTGACATGGCTGACCAGGGTTTCGTCATCGTGCTTGCCCGGCACCCGCTCGAGGCCGCCAGTCACCTGCCACGACCAGGGTTGCAGCAGGTCGTTGCGCGGGGTCAGGGAACGGATGGTCGCCAGGTCCAGCTGTTGCAACTGCCATTGGTTGCCTTCGTACTGGCGCAGCTTCATCTGCAGGATTTCAATCTGCGCACCCAGCGGGAAACTCTCGGCGTTGTCGTTCAGGTCGTGGTAAGCCATGCGCAGGCCGTACTCGCCAAAGGCCTGGTCGCCGCGGGTACCGATACCGGCTTGCCAGGTGCGTGACTCATGACCCTCTTCCGGCAGTCCCGGACGTTCGATCGACAGCTCCGGCGCGGGGTTGCGATTGATTGCCCGCAATAGCTCGAAACTGCGCTGCGCCCGCGCGGGGTCGCGTTCCTGGCCGTTGGCCCGGTAGCGCTCGAGGCGATAGGCGGCATCGATGATCAGGGCCTGGCGATCCCGTGGCAGGGCCGTGAAAGCGGGGGCCTGCAGTTGTTTCTGATCGGCGCTGATGTCCAGCACCCACTGCTGCTCGGTGTCGGACAGCGGCTCGGCGCGACTCAACAGCTCCCGCTCCCGGGATGGCCGGTAATCAATCTTCTCGACAAGCCCGGCGTCCTTGACGGCTTTGACGGTGTCCGTGGGAATCGCGGTCAGCGGGAATTGCTCGGTCAATTTCAGGCCTGGCCGAGCCACTTGCAGCAGCTCCAGCAGACGATAAGAGCAGTTTTCATCGAAGAAGAAATAGTCGAACTGGATCTGCTTGAGTTCCCAGACGTGCTCGACCATGCGTTCGGTCTCGACCTGCGTCAGGTTCAGCCGGTATTCCCACAGGTCGCGGTTCTCCAGGCTGCGGTATTCGGAGAGCTTTTCCTGGTAGGGCACCAGCGCGAACAGGCCGGGATAACCGCCCATCAAGCCTTTCCAGGCGTAGAGAATGCTGTTGTCGGAACCTTCGATATAGGCACCGAAGTTGATCGCGTAGCTGAGCAGGGCGGTGTTGTCGCTCTGCACATCGGCCTGATCGATCCGCAGCAGCGTGTGGCCGAACATCGACGAGGGGCTGTTGAGGTAGGCCGCCGGGAAAATCATCACCGCGCTGTGGGGCGAGACGTCCTTGAACCATTGCTTGAATTCACTGCAGTCGACCGCTGGCAGATCGTCCAGTTGCAGCTGTGCCTGCAACCAGCGGGTGCGCGCCGGATAGACGCATTGGGCGTGCTTCTGCCCAAGACTGGCCGGCGCATACAACGCCCGGACCGTGGCCGCCAGTTCGGCATCAGGGTGTTCGGCGCCGTCGGCGGCGAGGAAGAATTTTTTGTCACTGATGTAGCTGCGCCAGCCGCCCAGCTTGGCGGTCTCGTAGTGACCCAGGGAAATCCAGAACGGGTCGTTGGCCAGTTGCTGCAAACGTTGGTTGTCGACATGAGGCGCGGCGGACAGCGGGGCGCAGACAAACAGCGCCAGACAGGCAAGGCGTTTGAGCATGGTGGGCAACTTGAGTCGAAAAAATAAAGACCGAATACAGTCGGGTCAAAAAAATAAAACCCGCCCTGGTGACAGGGCGGGTTGGATCGAGCTTAAGCCGGGGTGGCGTATTTGGCCAGGCGAGCATCGCCCTTGAGCACGGCCAGGGTATTGGTATGCACGTCTTCGGCGGTCACGTCAGCCTTGCTGAAGATCTGCTGGAAGTGCTCGTGAGTCACGGCGGCGAAGTGCGCACGGTCTTCCGGTGCGACGCCCAGAACCACGGCGTAGGTGGTCAGCGCTTCGCCCTGACCCTTGGCCATGTCTTCCGACAGTTCGTTCATCATGCCATTCATGGCGAACCAGGATTTGCCGCCATAGGTCAGCGCGGAGTTGGTTGCGCAGCCGTTGGTGCCGGAGGTCATGCCGAAGGTGGCGTTGCCGGAGGTGCCGTTGGTGGTGGAAGCGAGGAAGTGCGCCGGAGTGCCACGCTGTCCTTCAAACAGCATGTTGCCCCAACCGCAATCTGGTCCGCCGGGCGCCTGGGCCATGGCGTTGAGGGATGCAACGGTGAAGAGAGTACCAAGAAGAATCCGTTTCATAGCTTTGTTCTCTTTTATGTGCGTACCAATGGACAGGAGATCTGAGGCCAATTTGGCATCAGTGGGCCGGTTATTAGTCCAGCCGCGCAGTTTGGAGTTTAGGCGCGTTCCACAGGTTCCGTGGGTTTTTGCAAAATATTGCGAAAATCCATTGATTTAGCCTGCGTCCGAGCAAGGCTTGGCCCTTGGCTATGCTTTTACCATGACGCGCCTTGCCAGTCAGGTACGGGCAGCGCCAGAATGCTTTCCACTGCCCCGCCTGAAGTAAGGAAGCCCGATGCCTGATCCTGTTGCTGCCAGCTTGCGTCTAGCGCCAGAAGCGCTGACCCGTCCGTTTTCCGCTGAACAGTTCAGCTTCTCTACCACTAATGATCTGGAGCCTTTTCGCGGTGTGCTTGGCCAGGAACGTGCGGTCGAGGCCTTGCAGTTCGGTGTGGCCATGCCACGCCCCGGTTACAACGTGTTTGTCATGGGTGAACCCGGCACCGGCCGATTCTCGTTCGTCAAACGCTATCTCAAGGCCGAAGGCAAACGCCTGCAGACCCCGGCGGACTGGGTCTACGTCAACAATTTCGATGAGCCCCGGGAACCGCGTGCCCTGGAGCTTCCTTCCGGCACTGCTGGCGCATTTATCGCCGACATCAATGGCCTGATCGACAACCTGCTGGCAACGTTTCCGGCGGTGTTCGAGCATCCGTCCTACCAGCAAAAGAAAAGTGCCATCGACCGCGCCTTCAACCAGCGTTATGACCGCGCACTGGATGTGATCGAGCGCCTGGCGCTGGAGAAGGAAGTCGCGCTCTACCGTGACAGCAGCAACATCGCCTTCACCCCCATGAGCGAAGGCAAGGCCCTGGACGAGGCTGAGTTCGCGCAGTTGCCGGAAGCGGTGCGCGAGCGTTTCCATGACGACATCTCGGGCCTCGAGGAGCGGCTCAACGAAGAGCTGGCCAGCCTGCCGCAGTGGAAGCGTGAGTCCAGCAACCAGATGCGCCATCTCAACGAAGAAACCATCACCCTGGCCCTGCAGCCGCTGCTTGCCCCCCTGTCGGAAAAGTACGCAGAGAACGCCGCGGTCTGCGGTTACCTGCAAGCCATGCAGGTGTACCTGCTGAAAACCGTGGTCGAGCAGTTGGTCGACGACAGCAAGACCGACGCGGTTGCCCGCAAGATGCTCGAAGAGCAATACGCGCCAAGCCTGGTGGTCGGGCATTCGGCCAGTGGTGGCGCACCGGTGGTGTTCGAGCCGCACCCCACTTACGAGAACCTGTTCGGCCGCATCGAGTACAGCACCGATCAGGGCGCGCTCTACACCACCTATCGGCAGTTGCGTCCGGGGGCTTTGCATCGTGCCAACGGTGGCTTCCTGATCCTCGAAGCGGAAAAAATGCTCGGTGAACCGTTCGTGTGGGATGCGCTCAAGCGTGCCCTGCAATCGCGCAAGCTGAAGATGGAGTCGCCGCTGGGTGAGCTGGGCCGCCTGGCCACCGTGACCCTGACGCCGCAGCACATTCCGCTGCAGGTCAAGGTCATCATCATTGGCGCTCGCCAGTTGTACTACACCCTGCAGGACCTGGATCCGGACTTCCAGGAGATGTTCCGCGTGCTGGTGGACTTCGACGAAGACATTCCGATGGTCGATGAAAGCCTCGAGCAGTTCGCCCAGTTGCTCAAGACGCGCACCTCGGAAGAGGGCATGGCGCCGCTGACCGCCGACGCGGTGGCGCGCCTGGCGACCTACAGCGCGCGCCTGGCCGAGCATCAGGGGCGGTTGTCGGCGCGCATCGGCGATCTGTTCCAGCTGGTCAGCGAGGCGGATTTCATTCGCCACCTGGCGGGTGACGAAATGACCGATGCCGGGCACATCGAGCGAGCGCTCAAGGCCAAGGCCACGCGCACCGGGCGGGTCTCGGCGCGGATTCTCGATGACATGCTGGCCGGGATCATCCTGATCGACACCGCCGGTGCCGCCGTGGGCAAGTGCAACGGGCTGACGGTGCTGGAAGTCGGCGATTCGGCTTTCGGGGTGCCGGCGCGGATTTCCGCCACGGTTTACCCAGGTGGCAGCGGTATTGTCGACATCGAGCGTGAGGTCAACCTCGGGCAGCCGATCCACTCCAAGGGCGTGATGATCCTCACCGGTTACCTGGGCAGTCGCTATGCGCAGGAGTTCCCGTTGGCCATCTCGGCGAGTATCGCGCTGGAGCAGTCCTACGGTTACGTCGACGGCGACAGCGCTTCGCTCGGTGAGGCGTGCACGCTGATTTCGGCGCTGTCGAAAACCCCGCTCAAGCAGTGCTTCGCCATCACCGGCTCGATCAACCAGTTCGGTGAAGTGCAGGCGGTGGGCGGGGTCAACGAGAAGATCGAAGGCTTCTTCCGTCTCTGCGAGGCCCGTGGCCTGACCGGTGAACAAGGGGCGATCATTCCGCAGGCCAACGTGGCCACCTTGATGCTCGATGAGAAGGTCCTGGCCGCCGTGCGTGCCGGGCAATTCCACGTGTACGCGGTGCGCCAGGCCGATGAAGCGCTGAGCCTGCTGGTGGGTGAGCCTGCCGGTGAGCCGGACGAGGAGGGGCAGTTCCCGGAAGGCAGCGTCAATGCACGGGTGGTCGAGCGTCTGCGGGTGATCGCGGAAATGATCAGTGAAGATGACTTGAAGGAGGCCGAGAAAGAACTCGCCCAGGAAGCGCTGGCAGCGGCCAAGCCGGCGTGATTTGAGCCTGTCCTGCAGAGGCCGGCAAAACCGGTGTCTGCAGGACGCCCTTTATTCTCTGGCGATACAGCCTGTCCCTGTGCGAAAAGTGGCAGTCATTGCCGAGCCGGTGACGTCAAAAAACCAGCAACGACCATTCGGCGCCTTCTTGATCGGCCTCAACCTGCTGATTCGACTTTTCTTCTATGCTCAGCTCAAGGACATCGACAGTCATCACTGGATCGAGCCAGCCTTCTGGTGGAGGCTGAATACCGGAGCTACCGAGGGTCGCCGCCATGTCGCGCAACCTCTGCCTGACCCGGCAATGCCTGGGCCTGGTTACCCGAATTGAGTGCAGTGTGCGCCCGCTGGCCGGCGACACGGGCATGTGGACGCTGCTGTTTGCCGCCGGCATGGCGGGCGAACAACCTTCTGCCATCAAGGCTCAAGGGCCGTTTCATGGTCCTTTCGTGGCCGAATCCATCCTCGACACCATTGTCGAAAGCCTGACCCTGCATGGTTATCAACTGGCCGACGATCCGCAGATCTGGTGCCTGCATCTGCAGGCCCAACTCCGGGAAATCAACGGCGGGCGCAGTCGCAGTCCCGGCAGTTTCGATCTGGGGCCCAAGCACTAGTTCTGCTCTGCTGGCTCCGGGTTATCCGCTTTGTCGAGCTTGACCTCGAAGCCATACTCGATCGTCTCCAGATCGGTACGCCGATAGCTTTCCAGCTGTGTCGGCCGACCATAGAAATAATGCACTTCGAGCAGTGCCGGCCCTTCTGTGCCGGCGTCGTGGCTGACCGCAAGAATCTCTTTCAGATAGTTGCCGCTGTCGTCCCTGGCAAAGAATCGCCAGTCCTGCGCGGGAAACAGCTTCTGATCAACCAGTAGCGCGTTGCCGCGAATCTCCAGGCCTTTTGGCAGCGTCTTCGCGTCGAGGCTGTTTTTCTCGATCTGTGCGAGAAACAGCGGCATTGAGCCAACGGCGTAAGCGGGTGTTTCCGGGAACAGGGTCAGATCATAAGTGATGGTCCCGCGCAACGGATCGATGTCGTAGGCCTGGGGGGGCAGTTCGATGGGCTCGCCGCGCTGGCCGTTGTCATCTGCGCTGAAGAAGGTCAGCGGCGTGTCGCTCAGGTTGAAATCACTGCCCAGCAGTTCGTCGTTGAAGCTTTTTGGGTGGTCGAATTCGATGCGTGCGGCGCTGGCATCGTCTACCGCCTGGGTGATGCGAATGCTTTTTTTCAGCTGCTCTGCGTCAAGCTCCGCCCCTTTGAGCCAGTGGCCGGCCTGATCGTCGTAGACCACCACCGGCAGGTTCAGGGGCTGAATGGTCTTGTCGCGGGTGTGGCGGTCGAAGCGCCGTACCGGCAAATCCAGCGCCTTGCGTGTGACGCTGACGGTAGAGAAGTCGAGGACGTTGACTTCCACGGTGTCAATCGGACCATTGAAGTACACCTTGGAGTAGTGGCGGTTTTGCTGTCCTGCAAACGCCAGCAGTTCGTCATCGAGCTGCTTTTCGAACGCGTCGCTCCAGGCAGTCTGTTGTTGCATCTCGGCCAGCTGTTTCTGATAGAAGGCAATTTGCGCGGCGTCTTCATTGATCGAACCGGCGCGGGCGAGAAACTGCCCGGTCGTGTCCTTCGCCTGGACGATCAGCGGGTTGAGCGGGGTGTTGCTGACCTCCGGCGCCAGGGCGGCGCTGTTGCTGACCTGCACCTCGGCGTAGTTGCCCGTCAGGCTCAGCAGGGTGACGCTGAGGTTGTCCTCGGTGTGGGTTTTGCCGACGTCTTTTTTGTCCAGGTTGAAGGTCACGACCTGGCGCGGTGCGATGACTTCTACCTTGCCTTGCAACGTCTGCGGTTGCGGCTGACTGCTGTTGGCGACTTCCAGGCCTTCGATGAAGGGGTAGGCGACGGTCAGGTCGTCGGCCGCAGTGAGGCTGGAACTGGAAGGGCTCAACTGTATGCCGGGATCGTTTTCCGACCACTCGGGCTGAAAGGCGATGACCTTTTTGTTGCTTAATGTCACCGACTGCCATTCCAGGCCATGGGGGAACGGGAACTCGGCGGGCATGTTGAAGTTGAACGGGAAGACCGGCTGCAGGTCGGTCAGGTAGTCGGAACTGGAGTCCTTGCGCAGCACGAACAGGCCATCGATGTAGGTGTCGACCAGCGCCTGGGGGCTTGGGTAGTGCTTGAGCAGGGCCATGGCGTCGTCGCCGTACTCGGTGTCCCCCACCTTGTTGCCGGCAAGCTTCTGCTGCGCGCGCTCAAGCAGCAGCAGCGAGCCGCCGAGGTTGGCGATGGCGTCCTTGAGCTTGGGGTCGGTAATCGCGTCCAGCGACTTCTCGAACTGCGTGGTCTTCTCTTCCAGGCTGGGGGCTGGCTTGTCGTCGCCGTCGCCGGGCGAACAACCCGCGAGCAGCACCGCGAGGCAAAGACCAAGAGTAGTGAGGGGCAATCGCACATCCATTTCCTGCATTCCCGTACGGCGCACGTCGGTGCCAACCCTTTGGACACTAGCAGAAAACCCCTTGGCCGAGCGCCGAGTCATGGCGTTGCCCGCGGTTTAAGGCAGTTTGAGCGGCTGATATACTCGCCGCCATTTCCAGCCCTGGTGTGAGATTCAATGGAACGCTTTATCGAAAACGCAATGTACGCCTCGCGCTGGTTGCTTGCGCCGATCTACTTCGGCCTGTCCCTGGGCCTGCTGGCCCTGGCCCTGAAATTCTTCCAGGAAGTCTTTCACGTCATTCCCAACGTGTTCTCGATGGCCGAGTCGGACCTGATCCTGGTGCTGTTGTCGCTGATCGACATGGCGCTGGTAGGCGGTCTGCTGGTGATGGTGATGATTTCCGGCTACGAGAACTTCGTGTCGCAACTGGACATCGACGAAACCAAGGAGAAGCTCAACTGGCTGGGGACCATGGACTCTTCGTCGCTGAAGATGAAAGTCGCCGCCTCGATCGTGGCGATTTCTTCGATCCACCTGCTGCGCATCTTCATGGACGCCAAAAACGTCGATCCCGAGCACCTGAAGTGGTACGTGATCATTCACATGACCTTCGTGATCTCCGCGTTTGCCATGGGTTACCTGGACAAGCTGACCAAGCACTGATTTGTCCTCAGCCTTGGATGACCTCGCCGCCCGGCCGTTGTGAAACGGACGGGCGGCGTCGTTCATGGCTTGTGCTTTTGCGTGCCGAAGCCTATCCCTGTAAGGGTCTTGGCTCGCCATTGCGAGGGCTGTGCTCATGAACCTGCAAGAGTTGAACGCCTATGCCATCGCCGGGAAGGTCGATGAGCTGAACCTGATTTCCATGGAGGGCGGGATCTACCTGCTGGAGGCGCGGATGCACGGAGCGGCGGTTCCGCTGAGTGATGCTCATGGGCAGATGATGAAAATACGCTCGGTGGAGCATGCCAGGCAAACGCTGCAGAGCTTTCCAGTCCTGCCGTTCAACCTGGTCCACACCCTGGTGCATGATGAGATGTGTGGGCTGGTCGAGAATGTCGAGGAAAGCCTGAAGGTGCCCATCGCTTTTCGTTCGGTCTGATACAACTCTGGCGCTGATCACGGCATCGGCTTCTGTGCTAGTCTGCTCGCCCTTTTGGTTCCGGGCGTTCCGGGATGCGCTGTGTACGCACGGCACTGTCTCGGGCCGTCCGCACAGCGGAGCAGTGTCATGTCCGAAGTAAATCTGTCCACCGACGAAACCCGCGTCAGCTACGGTATTGGCCGTCAGCTGGGCGACCAATTGCGCGACAACCCGCCACCGGGCGTTAGCCTGGACGCGATCCTGGCCGGTCTGACCGACGCCTTCGCCGGCAAGGAAAGCCGCGTAACCCAGGAAGCCATGTCCGTCAGCTTCCAGGTCATCCGTGAAATCATGCAAGCCGAAGCCGCTGCCAAAGCCGAAGCGGCTGCAGGCGCTGGCCTGGCATTCCTGGCTGAAAACGCCAAGCGTGACGGCATAACCACTCTGGCTTCCGGCCTGCAATTCGAAGTGCTGACCGCCGGTGAAGGCGCCAAGCCATCGCGTGAAGACACCGTGCGTACTCACTACCACGGCACCCTGATCGACGGCACTGTGTTCGACAGCTCCTACGATCGTGGTCAGCCAGCAGAATTCCCGGTTGGCGGTGTGATCGCCGGCTGGACCGAAGCCCTGCAACTGATGAACGCCGGCAGCAAATGGCGCCTGTACGTGCCGAGCGAGCTGGCCTACGGCGCTCAAGGCGTTGGCAGCATTCCGCCGCACAGCGTTCTGGTGTTCGACGTCGAGCTGCTGGACGTTCTGTAATACCTGACCCTGTAGGAGCGAGCCTGCTCGCGATTGCATTTGCACGGTTTCAAGTCTGAACCGCGCAGCCCGCATCGCTGGCAAGCCAGCTCCTACAAGGTTTCATGTGGCTCATATTTCGAGCTTGTGGGTCAGTTCGTGCGCCGGGCGCAAGGCTCGGGCATAGCAGAACAGGAACAGGTTGCGCACCACCTCCTTGAGTACTACCGGTTCGCTGGAACTCAGGCCATTGAGGTCCAGATCACCCTGGTCCTGCAATTCGTTCAAGGCTTCTTCTTCCAATACCGCGCAGACTTCCCCGGTTTCCCGATGCAGGATTCGGAGGTAAGGGTGTGGACGGTCCAGCCATGCATCGATCAAGTAAGTCATGATGCTCATCTCCATGTCAGTGGTTTGATGAGAATAATTCTTATTCAATTAATAGCAAGTGTCTATTGGCGGTTTCTGCGGTTTTTCTGCGAGGTGTTGCTGAAGGTCAAAGCGACTGGCTTTTTGCCATGGCTTGGCGCGGCGGAGAAGGGGGCCATCGCGCAACGGGTGCGCAATGGCATTCAGCAGGCTCAGACCTTGCGGACGAACTCGGATTTGAGTTTCATCGGGCCGATGCCGTCGATCTTGCAGTCGATGTCGTGATCGCCATCGCACAGGCGGATGTTCTTGACCTTGGTGCCGACCTTGACCACCAGGGAAGTGCCCTTGACCTTGAGGTCCTTGATCACGGTGATGGTGTCGCCGTCCTGCAGGACGTTGCCGACCGAATCCTTCTTCACGGTTTCATCGGACGCCGCTTCGGCCTCGCCGTTGGCGGACCACTCGTGGGCGCACTCCGGGCAGATCAGCTGGGCGCCGTCTTCGTAGGTGTATTCGGAATTGCATTTTGGGCAGGGTGGCAACGTGCTCACTAAAGCTCCTTGAGATCGGGATCATTAAAGGGCGCACATTGTATAGGGTTTTAGCGGCGAGCGGGCATAGGCTGGAAACAACTGTAGGAGCGAGCCTGCTCGCGATGGCGGTGCATCAGACAACACATTGGTGTCTGAAGAAACGCTATCGCGAGCAGGCTCGCTCCTACAGATAGTCTCCCGACAGTGGGGGGAGTGGAGCAGGATCAGTGCGTACGGGCGACCGCGAACTCGCTCAGTTCGACCAGGGCGTCGCGGTATTCACTGGCAGGCAGTGCGTCGAGGCACTTGATTGCGCGAGCCACGTAATCACGGGCCAGCTGCGCGGTGTACTCCAGCGAGCCGGAGGCTTCCACGGCAGCGCGGATGCTCTCCAGGTCTTCGATACCGCCTTTCTGAATTGCCTTGCGCACCAGGGCGGCCTGTTCCGGCGTGCCTTCGCGCATGGTGTAGATCAGGGGCAGGGTCGGTTTGCCTTCGGCCAGATCGTCGCCGACGTTCTTGCCCAGGGTTTCGGCGTCGCCACGGTAGTCCAGCAGGTCGTCGACCAGTTGGAAGGCCACACCCAGGTGGTCGCCAAAGGTGCGCAGCGCTTCGCTCTGCTCGGCAGTGGCACCGGCCAGCGCCGCAGCGCTGTGGGTCGAGGCTTCGAAGAGCATCGCGGTCTTGCCGCGGATGACTTCCATATAGGTCTCTTCGGTGGTGCTGGCGTCGCGTACCTTGGACAGCTGCAGGACTTCGCCTTCAGCAATGATCCGCGTGGCTTGCGAGAGAATCTTCATCACCGGCATCGAGCCCAGTTCGACCATCATTTCGAACGAGCGCGAGTACAGGAAGTCGCCCACCAGCACGCTCGGGGCGTTGCCCCACATGGCGTTGGCGGTCGAGCGGCCACGGCGCATGCCGGACATGTCGACCACGTCGTCATGCAGCAGGGTAGCGGTGTGCAGGAATTCGATAGTGGCGGCCAGCAGGCGCATGTCGTCGCCTTCGCGACCCAGGGCCTTGCCACACAGCAACACTAATAAAGGACGCAGGCGTTTGCCGCCAGCCGAGGTGATGTAGTCGCCGATTTTCGATACCAGCGGCACTCGGGAAGTCAGCTGCTTCTTGATGATGCCGTCGACGGCGCTAAAATCGTCCGCCACCGCGCGGTAGAAAGCTTGGGGTTGCATCAGCGACAGTTGCTCCATAAGGGTTGCGCGGCATGCTAGGACCCGCGCCAGCAGGTGTCAAGGCGCGATGGACGGCCCCTTGCAAGGCGCTCGTGGCTTGCGTACAATCGCGCACCCTGAACTTCCTGGGCAGCACCTGCCTTACGCAATTGCATTCGGGACGTCCATCCCATGCAGCCATGCCAGCCAATACCTCTTCCTATAAAGAGCTGGGTGAGCAGGATTATCGGAGAAATACCATGTCGTACGCAGTAATTGTTACTGGTGGCAAGCAATACAAGGTCGCCCCAGGTGAATACCTGAAGATCGAAAAACTGGAAATCGCTACCGGCGAATCCGTTACCTTTGATCGCGTTCTGTTGGTCGCCAATGGCGATGACGTGAACATCGGCGCTCCAGTTGTTGCTGGCGCTACCGTTGTGGCTGAAGTGATCTCCCAAGGTCGTCACGATAAAGTCCGCATCATCAAGTTCCGTCGTCGTAAGCACCACATGAAGCGTATGGGCCACCGCCAGTGGTACACCGAGATCAAAATCACCGGTATTCAGGCTTAATTTCAGCCTAATTCCTCACTAGGAGAATTGACTCATGGCACACAAAAAAGCTGGTGGTAGTACCCGTAACGGTCGCGACTCAGAAGCCAAACGCCTTGGCGTGAAGATGTATGGCGGCCAGAAAATCATTCCGGGCAACATCATCGTGCGTCAGCGCGGCACCCAATTCCACGCTGGCTACGGCGTTGGCATGGGTAAGGATCACACCCTCTTCGCTAAAATCGAAGGCGTGATCAAGTTCGAAGTAAAGGGCGCTTTCAACCGCCGTTACGTGAGCGTAGTCGCAGCTTAATTGCGCGATCGCTGGAAAAGCCCTGTCTCGCGACGGGGCTTTTTCGTTTGTGGGGTGAGTCTCTTGCAAAGCTGTTTGTGATGGGCGAAGGCAGTGGATTTGCGGTTGTTGCTTGAGGTCGCTGCGCTCATCTTTGCAAGAGTCTTATGTCTTGTTTTTATCGGCTCGTCCGTATGGCGAGAGGCGTTTTGTTATGAAGTTTGTTGATGAAGTATCGATTCGAGTAAAGGCTGGTGATGGCGGCAACGGCTGCATGAGTTTCCGTCGCGAAAAGTTCATCGAAAACGGTGGTCCAAACGGCGGTGATGGTGGTGATGGCGGCTCGGTCTTCATGATCGCCGACGAAAACCTGAACACCCTGGTCGACTATCGCTACACCCGTCACTTCGACGCCGAGCGTGGCTCCAACGGCGGCAGCACCGACTGCACCGGCAAGAAGGGCGAGGATCTGGTCCTGCGCGTACCTGTGGGTACCACGGTGATCGACTCGGCTACCCAGGAGGTCATCGGCGACCTGACCAAGGCGGGCCAGAAACTGATGGTTGCGCACGGCGGCTGGCACGGCCTGGGCAATACCCGTTTCAAATCGAGTACCAACCGTGCGCCACGCCAGACTACGCCGGGCAAGCCGGGCGAGCAGCGTGACCTCAAGCTGGAAATGAAGGTGTTGGCGGACGTGGGCCTGCTGGGCTTGCCGAATGCTGGCAAAAGTACCTTTATCCGCTCGGTCTCGGCTGCCAAGCCGAAAGTCGCCGACTACCCGTTCACTACCTTGGTGCCGAACCTCGGTGTGGTCAGCGTCGATCGCTGGAAGAGCTTCGTGGTCGCGGACATCCCGGGCTTGATCGAAGGCGCTTCCGACGGCGCAGGCCTGGGGATTCGCTTCCTCAAGCACTTGTCCCGTACCCGTCTGCTGCTGCACCTCGTCGACATGGCGCCGCTGGATGAGTCCAGTGCTGCCGATGCCGCTGAAGTGATCGTCAGCGAGCTGACCAAATTCAGTCCGTCCCTGGCTGAGCGTGATCGTTGGCTGGTGCTGAACAAGTGCGACCAGATTCTCGAAGAAGAGCACGAGGAGCGAGTCAAGGAGGTCGTTGAGCGCCTGGAATGGACTGGTCCGGTCTACGTGATCTCGGCGATCGCCAAAGAAGGCACCGAGCGTCTGACGCGCGACATCATGCGTTACCTCGAGGATCGTGCCGATCGCCTGGCCAATGACCCGGCCTACCGCGAAGAGCTGGCCGAGCTCGATCAGCGTATCGAAGATGAGGCGCGTGCCCAGTTGCAGGCGCTGGACGATCAGCGTGCCCTGCGTCGCAGCGGCGTGAAGTCGGTCCATGATATCGGCGACGACGATTGGGACGAAGAAGATGTGGATGACGAAGACGGTCCGGAAATCATTTACGTGCGTGACTGATTCGTTGCGATAAACTGAAGCGCCGCTCAATCGAGCGGCGTTTTGGTATCTGGGAATTGATTGTTGGTCACGAATAACCACGAATAACGTCACGGGCAGCGCTGGGTCGTGCTGCCCTCAAGCTAAGGTTGAAGATGATGCGGAGCAAGGTGACAGGTGCGCAGCGTTGGGTCGTGAAGATCGGCAGCGCTTTGCTGACGGCTGACGGCAAGGGGCTGGATCGCGCGGCGATGGGTGTCTGGGTTGAGCAGATGGTGGCCCTGCATGAGGCGGGTGTCGAGTTGGTGCTGGTGTCCTCCGGGGCGGTGGCGGCCGGCATGAGCCGTCTGGGCTGGACTGCACGACCCAGTGCGATGCACGAGCTCCAGGCGGCTGCTGCAATCGGTCAGATGGGGTTGGTGCAGGCCTGGGAGTCGAGCTTTGCCGAGCACGGTCGTCACACTGCGCAGATTCTGCTGACTCATGACGACTTATCTGACCGCAAGCGCTACCTCAATGCTCGCAGCACCCTGCGTGCGCTGGTGGAGCTCAAGGTAATTCCGGTGATCAACGAGAATGACACCGTGGTCACCGATGAAATCCGTTTTGGCGACAACGACACCCTGGCGGCGCTGGTGGCCAACCTGGTGGAGGCTGATTTGCTGGTGATCCTCACGGATCGCGACGGCATGTTCGATGCCGATCCGCGCAACAATCCCGATGCCCAGTTGATTTACGAGGCGCGCGCCGATGATCCGGCGCTGGATGCGGTTGCTGGCGGTACCGGTGGTGCGCTGGGGCGTGGCGGGATGCAGACCAAGCTGCGTGCTGCGCGGCTGGCAGCGCGTTCGGGTGCGCATACGATCATCGTCGGTGGTCGCCTGGAGCGGGTGCTGGATCGCCTGAAGTCGGGCGAGCGAATCGGTACGCTGTTGTCGCCTGAGCGCGGCATGCTGGCGGCGCGCAAGCAGTGGCTGGCTGGTCATCTGCAGACTCGCGGCACCCTGGTGCTGGATGCGGGGGCTGTTTCGGCGTTGTCGGAGGGTAACAAGAGCCTGCTACCGGTGGGGGTCAAGTTGGTCCAGGGCAGTTTCCGTCGCGGTGAGATGGTGGTGTGCGTGGCGCCGGATGGGCGTGAAATTGCCCGCGGCCTGGCCAACTACAGTGCGCTGGAGGCGCAAAAGATCATTGGTCAGTCGTCCGAGTCGATTGTCGGTTTGCTGGGGTATATGGCTGAGCCGGAACTGGTTCACCGCGACAACCTGATTCTGGTTTGATCTGAGGAAAGGCCGCATGCGTATCGCGAAAGGGTTGTTGGGGGTGTTGCTGGCGCTGCCAATGCTGGCGTCGGCAGAAGAGGTCGGCCAGGTGTCGACAGTGTTCAAGTTTGTCGGGCCAAACGATCGTATCGTGGTCGAGGCCTTTGATGATCCCAAGGTCGATGGAGTGACCTGCTATCTGTCGCGTGCCAAGACGGGCGGCGTGAAGGGTGGTCTGGGCTTGGCCGAGGATCGGGCGGAGGCCTCGATTGCCTGTCGTCAGGTCGGGCCCATCAGCTTCAGGGGTGAGCTCAAGGATGGCGACGAGGTGTTCAAGGAGCGCACCTCGCTGGTGTTCAAGACCATGCAGGTGGTGCGCTTCCTCGACAAGAAGCGCAACACGCTGGTGTACCTGGTCTATAGCGATCGCCTGATCGAGGGCAGTCCGCAGAATGCGGTGACGGCGATTCCGATCTTGCCGTGGCCTGGTGCTCAGTAACCTGGCAAAAACCACAAGTTGCGGGGGTTGGCTTGCTCCCGCGGCGGTTGTTTTTCGGTTTGATCCTCAAATCGCAGGCAATAAAAAACCGACCCTGAGGTCGGTTTTTTAGTGAGCGTGTCGCTTAGGCAGCAGCGGCAACGTTCAGAGCCTTTACGTGGCCATTCAGGCGGCTCTTATGACGAGCAGCTTTGTTCTTGTGGATGATGCCTTTATCGGCCATACGGTCGATAACAGGCACAGCCAGAACGTAAGCAGCTTGCGCTTTAGCAGCGTCTTTTGCGTCGATGGCTTTAACTACATTCTTGATGTAGGTACGAACCATGGAACGCAGGCTGGCGTTGTGGCTGCGACGCTTCTCAGCCTGTTTTGCACGTTTTTTGGCGGAAGGTGTGTTGGCCACCGTCGAGCTCCTCGAAAGACTTTTTGGGAAATAGCAAACAAAATAGGCCGCGAATCATGCCGATGAGTTGAAGTCTTGTCAAGGGCGGTTGAGACGTTCCGCTAAGTGGTAGGTATAAAGCAGCGGGATATTTCATTCCGGCGTGCGACCTGTAAACTCGCGAGCTTTGGCTCTGTGCTGTTGCGGCGCGGAGTATCGCATAAGTAGGCGCATTGTTCGCCTGCTGTTTATCGACAGACAAGAAACTCTTTAATGAATCTGCTCAAGTCGTTGGCCGCCGTCAGCTCTATCACGATGATTTCCCGGGTTCTGGGGTTTATCCGTGACACCCTTGTCGCGCGCATTTTTGGCGCCGGCATGGCCACGGACGCCTTCTTCATCGCCTTCAAACTGCCCAACCTGCTGCGGCGGATCTTTGCCGAAGGCGCGTTTTCCCAGGCGTTTGTGCCGATCCTGGCGGAGTACAAGAGTCAGCAGGGCGAGGAGGCGACGCGTACTTTCGTCGCCTATGTATCGGGGTTGCTTACCCTGGTGCTGGCAGTGGTCACGGTGCTGGGAATGATTGCGGCGCCCTGGGTGATCTGGGCGACAGCGCCCGGGTTTACCACGACCCCGGAAAAGTTCGAGCTGACCTCAAGCCTGCTGCGGGTGACCTTTCCTTATATATTGCTGATCTCCCTGTCATCGCTGGCCGGGGCAATCCTCAATACTTACAACCGTTTTTCGGTGCCAGCGTTCGTGCCAACGCTGCTCAACGTCAGCATGATCATTTTCGCCCTGTTCCTGACGCCGTATTTCGATCCGCCCGTGATGGCCTTGGGTTGGGCGGTGTTGGCCGGTGGCCTGGCGCAGTTGCTCTACCAACTGCCGCACCTGAAAAAGATCGGCATGCTGGTGCTGCCGCGCCTGAATCTGCGTGACACCGGGGTCTGGCGGGTGATGAAGCAAATGCTGCCGGCGATCCTCGGGGTGTCGGTCAGTCAGATTTCGCTGATCATCAACACCATTTTTGCCTCGTTCCTGGTGGCGGGCTCTGTATCCTGGATGTACTACGCCGACCGTCTCATGGAACTGCCATCGGGTGTGCTCGGGGTGGCGCTGGGCACCATTTTGTTGCCAACCCTGGCCAAGACCTATGCCAATCAGGACCGTCACGAGTATTCGCGGATCCTCGACTGGGGTCTGCGCCTGTGCTTTGTGTTGGTGCTGCCGTGCGCGCTGGCGCTGGGCATCCTCGCCGAGCCGTTGACTGTGTCGCTGTTTCAGTACGGTCAGTTCAGTGCCTTCGATGCCTCGATGACCCAACGTGCGCTGGTGGCCTACTCGGTCGGTTTGCTGGGGATAATCCTGATCAAAGTGCTGGCTCCAGGCTTTTATGCGCAACAAAATATCCGAACGCCGGTAAAAATCGCCATTTTTACCCTGGTGGTGACTCAGTTGTTCAACCTGGCCTTGATCGGTCCGCTCAAGCACGCCGGATTGGCGTTGGCCATCAGCGCCGGCGCTTGCCTGAACGCGGGTTTGCTGTTCTACCAACTGCGCAAGCAGAAGATGTATCAGCCGCAGCCGGGGTGGGGCATGTTCGGCTTCAAGCTGGTGCTGGCCGTCGCCGTGATGTCGGCGGTCTTGCTTGGGCTGATGCACTTCATGCCGCCCTGGAGCGATGGGCATATGCTCGAGCGCTTCCTGCGCCTGGGGGCGCTGGTGGTGGCGGGGATCGTGGCATATTTCGGCATGCTGGCGTTGCTCGGTTTCCGCCTGCGGGACTTCAATCGCAAGGCGCTGAGTTGAAGCCATGATCGCTGCCCGGATATCGTTTTTGTCGGTTCGATCACTTTGGGTTACGGTGTTGCCTGTCGTCGGCCGCCGGGTGTGGTTATAATCGACCACTTTATGAGCAAGAAGCGCGTTATGCAGCTGGTTCGAGGCCTCCACAATCTGCGCCCCCAGCATCGGGGCTGCGTCGCCACTATTGGCAACTTTGACGGTGTTCACCGTGGTCACCAGGCTATCCTGGGCCGGCTGCGTGAACGTGCGCTTGAGTTGGGCGTACCCAGCTGCGTGGTGATTTTCGAGCCGCAGCCGCGGGAATTCTTTGCTCCCGACACCGCGCCAGCACGCCTGGCCCGGTTGCGCGATAAATTGCAGTTGCTGGCTGACGAAGGTGTCGATCGGGTGTTGTGCCTGGCGTTCAACCAACGCCTGAGCAAGCTGAGTGCCAGTGAGTTCGTCGACACCATTCTGGTGGACGGCCTAAGCGTGAAGCATCTGGAGGTCGGTGACGACTTCCGTTTCGGCTGCGACCGACTGGGCGACTTCGATTTCCTGTTGCAGGCTGGCCAGGTTCACGGTTTCACCGTCGAAGCGGCGCAAACCGTCGAACTGGACGGGATCCGAGTCAGCAGCACCCAGGTGCGTAACGCCCTGGCCGCTGCCGACTTCAGCCTGGCCGAACGCCTGCTTGGGCGTGCGTACCGAATCGCCGGGCGTGTGCTGCATGGCCAGAAACTGGCTCGGCAACTGGGTACGCCCACTGCCAATATTCAACTCAAGCGTCGTCGCGTGCCATTCACCGGGGTTTACCTGGTGGACGTGCAGATCGACGGCACGACCTGGCCCGGCGTCGCCAATATCGGCGTGCGGCCTACGGTCCAAGGTGATGGCAAGGCCCACCTTGAAGTCCATCTTCTCGATTTTGCCGGCGATCTGTATGACCGGCGTTTGACGGTGGTTTTCCACCAGAAGCTGCGTGAAGAGCAGCGTTTTGCCTCTCTGGAGGCATTGAAAACGGCGATCAACGCGGATGTCGCCGCCGCCCGTGCATTAGCCGCACCTAGCGCCAATCGCTAATTAAGAGCCTTAAATGACCGACTATAAAGCCACGCTTAACCTTCCGGACACCGCCTTCCCAATGAAGGCCGGCCTGCCTCAGCGCGAACCGCAGATTCTGCAGCGCTGGGACAGCATTGGCCTGTACGGAAAGTTGCGCGAAATTGGCAAGGATCGTCCGAAGTTCGTATTGCACGACGGCCCTCCGTACGCCAACGGCACCATTCACATCGGTCATGCGCTGAACAAGATTCTCAAGGACATGATCATCCGCTCGAAGACCCTGTCGGGCTTCGACGCGCCTTATGTCCCGGGCTGGGACTGCCATGGCCTGCCGATCGAGCACAAGGTCGAAGTGACCCACGGCAAGAACCTGGGCGCAGACAAGACCCGCGAACTGTGCCGGGCCTATGCCACCGAGCAGATCGAAGGGCAGAAATCCGAATTCATCCGTCTGGGCGTGTTGGGCGATTTCGCCAACCCGTACAAGACCATGGACTTCAAGAACGAGGCCGGTGAAATCCGTGCCCTGGCGGAAATCGTCAAGGGTGGCTTCGTGTTCAAGGGCCTCAAGCCTGTGAACTGGTGCTTCGACTGCGGTTCGGCATTGGCCGAGGCGGAAGTCGAGTACGAGAACAAGAAGTCCTCGACCATCGACGTGGCCTTCCCGATCGCCGACGAGGCCAAGCTGGCTGCAGCATTCGGCCTGCCATCGCTGGGCAAGCCGGCTTCGATCGTGATCTGGACCACCACCCCGTGGACCATTCCGGCCAACCAGGCGCTGAACGTGCACCCGGAGTTCACCTACGCCCTGGTCGATGTCGGCGACAAGCTGCTGGTGCTGGCCGAAGAGCTCGTGGAGTCGTGCCTGGCGCGCTACTCGCTGCAAGGCTCGGTGATCGCCACCGCGACCGGTTCGGCCCTGGAACTGATCAATTTCCGTCACCCGTTCTACGATCGTCTGTCGCCGGTGTACCTGGCCGACTACGTTGAACTGGGCGCCGGCACCGGCGTGGTTCACTCCGCTCCAGCCTATGGCGTCGACGACTTCGTGACCTGCAAGAAATATGGCATGGTCAACGACGACATCCTCAACCCGGTGCAAAGCAACGGCGTGTACGCGCCGTCGCTGGAGTTCTTCGGCGGCCAGTTCATCTGGAAAGCCAACCCGGCCATCGTCGAGAAGCTGACTGAAGTCGGTGCGCTGCTGCACACTACCATTATCGAACACAGCTACATGCACTGCTGGCGTCACAAGACTCCGCTGATCTACCGCGCCACCGCGCAGTGGTTCATTGGCATGGACAAGCAGCCGACCTCCGGCGACACCCTGCGCCAGCGCTCGATCAAGGCCATCGAAGACACCAAGTTCGTCCCGGCCTGGGGCCAGGCGCGCCTGCACTCGATGATCGCCAACCGTCCGGACTGGTGCATTTCTCGCCAGCGCAACTGGGGCGTGCCGATCCCGTTCTTCCTGAACAAGGAAAGCGGCGAGCTGCACCCGCGTACCGTCGAGCTGATGGAAGAAGTCGCCAAGCGCGTCGAAGTCGAAGGCATCGAAGCCTGGTTCAAGATGGACGCTGCCGAACTGTTGGGCGACGAAGCACCGCAGTACGACAAGATCAGCGACACCCTGGACGTCTGGTTCGATTCGGGCACCACGCACTGGCACGTCCTGCGCGGTTCGCACCCGATGGGCCACGAGACCGGCCCGCGTGCCGACCTGTACCTCGAAGGTTCTGACCAGCACCGCGGCTGGTTCCACTCGTCGTTGCTGACCGGCTGCGCCATCGACAACCACGCGCCGTATCGCGAGCTGCTGACCCACGGCTTCACCGTCGACGAGTCCGGTCGCAAGATGTCCAAGTCCCTGGGCAACGTGATCGCGCCGCAAAAAGTCAACGACACCCTGGGCGCCGACATCATGCGTCTGTGGGTAGCCTCCACCGATTACTCGGGCGAGATGGCGGTGTCCGAGCAGATCCTGCAGCGCAGTGCTGACGCCTACCGGCGTATCCGCAATACCGCGCGCTTCCTGCTGTCCAACCTGAGCGGCTTCAACCCGGCCACCGACATCCTGCCGGCCGAGGAAATGCTCGCTCTGGACCGTTGGGCCGTGGACCGGACCCTGTTGCTGCAGCGCGAACTGCAAGAGCACTACGGTGAGTACCGCTTCTGGAACGTCTACTCGAAGATCCACAATTTCTGCGTGCAGGAATTGGGTGGTTTCTACCTCGACATCATCAAGGACCGCCAGTACACCACCGGCGCCAACAGCAAGGCTCGCCGCTCGGCGCAAACCGCGCTGTTCCACATCAGCGAAGCGCTGGTGCGCTGGATCGCACCGATCCTGGCGTTCACCGCCGACGAGCTGTGGCAGTACCTGCCGGGCGAGCGTAACGAGTCGGTGATGCTCAACACCTGGTACGAAGGCTTGAGCGAGCTGCCGGAAGGCTTCGAGCTGGACCGTGCCTACTGGGATCGGATCATGGCGGTGAAGGTTGCCGTGAATAAGGAAATGGAAATCCAGCGCGCGGCCAAGGCCGTGGGTGGCAACCTGCAAGCCGAAGTCACCTTGTTCGCCGAAGAGGCGCTGAGCGCCGACCTGGCCAAGCTGAGCAACGAACTGCGCTTCGTGCTTATCACCTCGACCGCGACCGTTGCCCCACTGGTACAGGCCCCGGCCGACGCCGTGGTCACTGAAGTCAGCGGCCTGAAACTGCAGGTGGTGAAGTCGAGCCATGCCAAATGTGCCCGTTGCTGGCACTGCCGTGAAGACGTCGGCGTGAATCCGGAGCATCCGGAAATCTGCGGTCGTTGCGTCGATAACATCAGCGGCAGCGGCGAGGTTCGCCACTATGCCTGATGCCACTGGCCGTTTCGGACGGTTGGGCTGGCTCTGGTTGAGCCTGCTGGTCCTGGTCATCGACCAGGCCAGCAAGTTCTACTTCGAAGGCTCGCTGACCATGTACCAGCAAATCGTGGTGATCCCCGATTACTTCAGCTGGACCCTGGCCTACAACACCGGCGCGGCCTTCAGCTTCCTGGCTGACAGCTCCGGCTGGCAGCGCTGGCTGTTTGCCCTGATCGCGATCGGGGTCAGTGGCGTGCTGGTAGTCTGGCTCAAGCGCCTGGGGCGCAACGACACCTGGCTGGCGGTTGCGCTGGCCCTGGTGCTCGGCGGTGCGCTGGGCAATCTTTACGACCGCATTGCCCTGGGGCATGTGATCGACTTCATTCTGGTGCACTGGCAAAACCGCTGGTATTTCCCGGCGTTCAACTTTGCCGACAGTGCCATCACCGTTGGTGCGGTGATGCTCGCGCTGGACATGTTCAAAAGCAAGAAAACCGGAGAAACCGTTCATGACTGAACAGGTATTGACCGAACAACGCATTGGTCAGAACACGGAAGTCACCTTGCATTTCGCATTGCGCCTGGAGAACGGCGACACGGTCGACAGCACCTTCGACAAGGCCCCGGCGACCTTCAAGGTCGGCGATGGCAACCTGTTGCCAGGGTTCGAAGCGGCACTGTTCGGCTTCAAGGCAGGTGACAAACGTACACTGAGCATCGAGCCAGAGCGCGCCTTCGGCCAGCCCAACCCGCAAAACGTGCAAATCATCCCACGCTCGCAGTTCCAGGACATGGAACTGTCCCCGGGCTTGCTGGTGATCTTCAACGACGCGGCCAACACCGAGTTGCCAGGCGTAGTGAAGGAGTTCGATGATGCGCAAGTGACCATCGACTTCAATCACCCGTTGGCCGGCAAGACGCTGACCTTTGACGTGGAAATCATTTCCGTCAACGCGTTGTAACTGCTTTCCCCCGTATGAGCGAGCTCGCTCGCGAAGAACTCGAGGACAACGCGTTAATCCGCAAGGAACGCGTAATCGTTAACGATCATCGCGAGCAGGCTCGCTCCTGCAGAGTCAGACACGAGGCACACATGCAAATCAAACTCGCCAATCCCCGTGGCTTCTGCGCCGGTGTGGACCGGGCGATCGAAATCGTCAACCGCGCCCTGGAAGTCTTCGGGCCGCCGATCTATGTGCGCCACGAAGTGGTACACAACAAGTTCGTCGTTGAAGACTTGCGCGCTCGCGGGGCGATTTTCGTCGAGGAACTGGATCAGGTGCCGGATGACGTCATCGTGATCTTCAGTGCCCACGGCGTGTCCCAGGCTGTTCGCAGCGAAGCCGCAGGCCGTGGCCTGAAAGTGTTCGACGCCACCTGCCCGTTGGTGACCAAGGTGCATATCGAGGTCGCGCGCTACAGCCGTGACGGGCGTGAATGCATCCTGATCGGCCATGCCGGTCACCCGGAAGTCGAAGGCACCATGGGCCAGTACGACGCCAGCAATGGTGGCGCGATCTACCTGGTCGAAGACGAAAAAGACGTGGCTGCGTTGCAAGTGCACAACCCGGACAAGCTTGCCTTCGTCACGCAAACCACCTTGTCGATGGACGACACCAGTCGGGTGATCGATGCCTTGCGCACGCGTTTCCCGGCCATTGGCGGTCCACGCAAGGATGACATCTGCTACGCCACGCAAAACCGCCAGGATGCGGTCAAGCAACTGGCTGACGAATGTGACGTGGTGTTGGTGGTCGGCAGCCCGAACAGCTCCAACTCCAACCGTCTACGTGAGCTGGCCGAGCGCATGGCGACGCCGGCGTACCTCATCGATGGCGCCGAGGACATGCAACGCAGCTGGTTCGATGGCGTCCAGCGCATCGGCATCACTGCCGGAGCCTCGGCCCCGGAAGTACTGGTGCGTGGCGTGATCGAGCAGTTGCACGCCTGGGGCGCGACGGGGGCCGATGAGCTGGCCGGTCGCGAAGAGAACATCACGTTCTCGATGCCCAAGGAACTGCGCGTTCGCACCTTGCCCTGAGGTTTTTCCTGACGCACACAAGGCCTGCTCGGCCTTGTCGTGGCGCAGGCTGACACGCCCGGTTTTCGACAGCACCACTTGCTGGTGGGTCATCGATGTACGCTGATCGCAGATGAACAGGGTACCCGCTTGAAACCCACCACCGGGAAACAGCGGCTCGCCAAGACTGCTGAATCGCACAAAGCGCCGCACCCGCAGATTGCCTACGATCATCACCTTCGTCCCCATCTGGCGTTGCAATACCACCGGATTGTCAGGGTCCAGGTGACCGCGCCCGCTGATATCCAGAATGATCCGCCAGCCCTGGCCCCAATCATCATTCAAGGCATGCACGATCACCGTCTGATTGCGCGTCAGAGCCTCGGTGCGGGCGCTGCGTAGGCCGCTGGCCAGGACATTGGCAGCATCCTCCCGGCGTAGCGATTGCGCGTACGCGGCGAGTGCCGGGCTGGCCAGTTGCAGGGCAATGGCAGCGATGGCCAGCGCCGCCAGCAGTTCGATCAGGCTGAAGCCTTTTTGAAACATACGGTCTCCTTCCCTGGAGGGCGTGTCCTTTGCCGTGGTGAATAACCCTAGTCGCTGGCTGCCCGAGGGCGCGGTCAATCATGGTGCAAAAGGTTTCGCGGCCCGAACGGCGGCGCAAGTATTGCCGGTTGTTCCCGTGGCGGGCAGTCACGCGCCACGCCCGCTAACCTCGTACCTGAGTTTTCGCGAAGACATGGACGCAACCCAAGGACGAAAAATATGCGTGCACAGGACGGCATGACCTTGATCGAAGTACTGGTGGCACTGCTGATATTGAGCGTCGGGTTACTGGGCGCTGCGGCGGTTCAGCTCAACGCACTGAAGTACACCGACAGCTCGCTGATGACGACACAGGCCAGTTTCATTGCCTACGACATGCTGGACCGAATCCGCGCCAGCGCCGGTGTCCTCGATCAGGACCTGCACGACTTTACCGCCAATATCGAAAGCTTCGGTGGAGCGAGCGCCACCGGGCGTGTCAGGCAGAGCCAGCAGATGTACAGCATCCGTATCGAGTGGGATGACTCGCGCGCCGCCGGTACGGGTGACAGTCGTCGCAGCCTGGAAGTCAGCAGTCTTGTTGCTGCCACGCCATGAAGCATAAAAATCAGGGGTTCAGCCTGATCGAGCTGATGCTGGCGCTGACCATCACTCTGTTGCTGGTGCTGGGTGTGGCGCAGGTATTTATCGCGGCGAAAAACACTCATCTCAGCCAGCGCGCGGCGGCGAGCATGCAGGAGGATGCGCGCTTTGCCCTGAGCAAAATGATCCAGGACATTCGCATGGTGGGCATGTTGGGTTGTCTGGCAGAGATCACTGATGCCAGTGAGGTCGGTGATTTCAGTCGCCACCGCAAGACGCCGGTCAGTTGGGACAATGCTGCGGGTAGTTTGGCCTTGGTGACGGCGAATGCAGGGATTCATGGCGGTACGCCGACCTGGACCGTGGTGTCGGACTGTAAAACCTACGCGACGGCCTACAGCAAGCACCGAGCTGCAGATGTCGGAGAGGTTGCCTTTGCTATCCGGCGGCTGGAGTACCGCTTTCAAGGAAACGAAATTCGGATGACGGTCAGCAACCAGACCGCAGCCTTGATCAGTAACGTCAGCGCTTTCGCGGTGAGCTTCGGCATGGCTGCCAGTGCGTCGGACGTTGCGGTCTCCAGTTACAGCACCAACCCGGAAGATCCCGCGCGGATACGCAGTGTGCGCTTGAGCCTGACCCTGTTCGACCCTGAACAGCGGGTGCGCGAGCAAACCTTTCATGTGGTTGCTGCCTTGCGCAATCGATTGATGTAGGAGGGGCAGATGATGCGGACAGGGTTGATAGAGGCGCGACAGCAGAACGGCATCGCATTGATGATGAGCCTGGTGTTTCTGCTGCTGTTGAGCGTGATCGGCTTGACCTCGATGCAAAGCGCCACGCTTCAGGAGAAAATGGCCGGTAGTGTTGTGTCGCGCAATCAGTCGTTCCAGGACGCAGAGTCCGCCTTGCGCTTGGGCGAAAGCGCAGTCCTGGGCGGTGGATTCCAGTTGCCGATGTGTGCAGCCCCCATTCACTGTGCGCCGCCGGCCGAGTCTGCGGTAGTCGCCAGTGCCGGATTCAACGCCCACTCCGGCGTCACCTGGGTGGCGGCTGGCAGCGGTTTCTACGGCGTACAAAACCTTGGGCTCAGCGAAAAGGCCGTGAATATCCCGAACAAGATGCCGGTAGCCCTTTACCGGGTTACCGCAGTCGGTCGCGCCGGCCCATCGCGCAGCGTCCTGGAAAGCATCCACGCCTGTTGGCGTTTTACCGAAGGCAAATCAAGCGAATGCGCTGCGATCAGCGGTAAGATGCTCGCCTCCCGCACCAATGGTCAGGCCGATGTCCCGGGCCGGCGAATCATGTGGCGACAAATTCAGTAAGTGAGAGTTGAAGCAATGCGTAGATCCAACCGAGGTTTTACCCTGATCGAAATCATGATCGTGATTGCGATCATCGGGATTGTGGTGACCATAGCCGCTCCGCTGCTCACCGAATACGTGAAGAAAGGCCATCGCAGCGAAATTGCCAGCTTGTTGACCGAACAGGCGCAGTTGCTTGAGCGTTTTCACTCGAAAAACAATGTCTACAGCAATGCCACCGGCCTCAGCGCAGGCAATGAACACTACAGCATCACAGCGACCCTGGCTGACCAGACCTACCTGCTGACCGCGGTGCGTAAAGCCGACTCGAGCATGGCCGCCGACAAGTGTGGTGACTTCACCCTGAACAACACTGGCGCAATGAGCATGATCAATGCCGCAGCGGACGTGACCAGCAAAGATTGCTGGGGGCGCTGAGTCCCTTTTCTCGGGCGCGGTGTGCGCTCGCTGTCTTCCTTATCGTTGGATCAGATGATGACCGAGCAACAGCACGTGGTGATTGTCGGTGGCGGGGTGATTGGCCTGCTGACCGCGTTTAATCTGGCACCGCACGTACAGCGCGTGACCCTGCTGGACCGCTCTAAAGTGGGTCAGGAGTCGTCCTGGGCCGGAGGCGGGATTGTTTCACCGCTTTATCCGTGGCGCTACAGCCAGGCCGTTACGGCACTGGCCCATTGGTCCCAGGATTTTTATCCACAGCTGGGCGAGCGTCTGTTTGCCAGCACCGGGATCGATCCTGAAGTTCACACTACCGGTTTGTATTGGCTCGATCTGGATGACGAAGCCGAGGCGCTGGCGTGGGCGCGGCGCGAGAACCGTCCGTTGAACCCTGTGGATATCTCGGCTACCCATGACGCGGTGCCGGTGTTGGGGGGCTGTTTCTCCCGGGCGATCTATATGGCCGACGTTGCCAACGTGCGCAATCCGCGTTTGGTGAAGTCGCTCAAGGCGGCCCTGCTGGCAATGCCCAACGTAACTGTGCATGAGCAGTGCGAAGTCAGCGGATTTATCCGTGACGGTGACAAGGTGCTGGGTGTGGAAAGTTCGCAGGGGGCGATTCATGCCGATCAGGTGGTGCTGACCGCCGGCGCCTGGAGTGGCGATCTGCTCGCGACCCTGGGGCTGGAGTTGCCGGTCGAGCCGGTCAAGGGCCAGATGATTCTCTACAAATGCGCTGCGGATTTTCTACCGAGCATGGTTCTGGCGAAGGGCCGCTATGCCATTCCCCGTCGCGACGGACATATCCTGATCGGCAGCACCCTGGAGCATGAAGGTTTCGACAAGACACCGACAACTGAGGCGCTGCAAAGCCTCAAGGCCTCGGCGGTGGAGTTGATTCCGGCGCTGGCGGAGGCCGAAGTGGTCGGGCATTGGGCAGGATTGCGCCCGGGCTCACCAGAGGGCGTGCCTTACATCGGTGAGGTGCCTGGCGTTGCGGGGCTGTGGCTCAACTGCGGACATTACCGTAATGGCCTCGTGCTCGCTCCGGCCTCCTGCCAGCTGTTTGCCGATGTGCTGCTGGGGCGCGAGCCGGTGATCGATCCTGCGCCCTACGCGCCGACTGGGCGGATCTGAGTCGGCGGCTCAATCCAGGCCCAGTTTTTTCAGGCGATAACGCATCGAGCGAAACGACAGGCTCAAGCGCTGGGCCGCCGCGGTGCGATTCCAGCGGGTTTCTTCGAGGGTTTGCAGCAGCACCTGGCGCTCTATCGACGCCAGGTAGTGTTGCAGATCGTCGATTTTCTCGATGTCGGCAATCCGCTGCCCGGCGTGGTTATGACTCTGCCCCATGCGCAGGTCGCTGGTTTCGATCCGGGTGTTTTCACACAGCGTATGCGCGCGCTCGAGGATGTTTTCCAGTTCGCGCACATTTCCCGGAAAGCCGTAGTCCTTCAGCGCTTTCAGGGCTTGCGGCTGCAGCCACGCCAAGGGCCGGCCACTGTCGCGGGCGAGGCGTTGAAGCACCTGGCCAGCCAGCATCTCGATGTCCTCACGACGCTCGCGCAGCGGCGGGACGCGCACCTCGATCACGTTCAAGCGGTAGTACAGGTCCTGGCGAAAGCGCCCAGCAAGCACTTCGCCATCCAGGCTCTTGTGGGTCGCGCAGAGTATTCGCGTGTCGATGGCGGTTTCGTGCTGCTCACCGACCCGTCGTATCGCTTTTTCCTGGATTGCCCTGAGCAATTTGACCTGCATGTGGACCGGCAAGTCGGCGACCTCATCGAGGAACAGTGTGCCGGCGTTGGCTGCGTGGAAAAGTCCGCGCTTGTCTTCGACGGCACCGCTGAAGCTGCCTTTGCAATGACCGAAAAACTCGCTCTCCATCAGTTCGGCAGGAATCGCCCCGCAATTGATCGGGACAAAACGCTGCCCGGCGCGCGGGCCCTGGTCGTGAATCAGGCGCGCAACCAGCTCCTTGCCACTGCCGGATTCACCGCTGATGTACACCGGAGCCTGGCTGCGGGCCAGTTGGTCAATTTGCTTGCGCAGGCTGCGCATGGGCAGCGAATCACCGAGCAGGCGCCGGTGCAGGGGAGGGGGAGAAAGGCTGTGCCGAGAGGTCTTCAACGTCGTGTCCATCCGTGGGCTAACGTTAGTGGCTGGCCCAAGGTTGCAAAGCCACCTCGGGCTTGATCGAACTCTTGATTGTCACCAGCGCCTGGGTTTCAGGAGTCGCGCGAATGCGGCCCTTGCTCCAGATGGGCCTGGCTGCAGTACCACTGTTGTTGCAGGCTCAGCGCTCGATCGCGAGGCAAATGCACGCCGCAATGGGCGCAACGCACCATTGGTGCGGCGCTTTGCTCGCCGGGCGTGTGAGAGTGAGTGTTGGCGGGGCGCTTGAATTTGCGCCAGAACCATACTGCAGCGGCAATCAGGGCAATCCAGAACAGTAAACGAAGCATGGTGGGCGGCTTTCCGACGAGTGATTGCGCAGTTTAGCCAAGGACTGACCCAGCGCACAGTGCAATAAAACAGCGGAAATAAAAAAGGGAGACTCGAAAGTCTCCCTTTTGCGTGACGGCGGTATCAGTCGAACACGCCGAACGTCATGTAGCTGAACCAGGAACGGTCATCGTTGGAACCCGCCGCCTCATGCTCTTCTTCTTCGACCGCGTCGCTGTCCTTCGGCTTGAGCTCGGCAGGAATGGCGTCCTTGGCATCCTGGTACTGTTTCATGATGTCCTGGTTGGCGCGGGTTTCTCCCGGCGGCAGCGGCGGACGGGACTCGATCAGGCCCAGGGTTGCCTTGCTCAGCCAGGAGCGGTTGTCGGCTTCGGCGACGGTCGGGACAAACTGGCCGTCGACCAGGCTTGGGTGATTCGGATAGTTCAGCTTCAGGGTTTCGAGGCTGGTGCCGGCCAGTTCGTCCAGGTGCAGGCGCTGGTAGGCCTCGACCATCACCGCCAGGCCGTCGCCGACCGATGGGGTTTCCTGGAAGTTTTCCACCACATAACGACCGCGGTTGGCCGCGGCCACGTAGGCCTGGCGAGTCAGGTAGTAGTGGGCAACGTGGATTTCGTAGGAAGCCAGCAGGTTGCGCAGGTAAATCATGCGCTGCTTGGCGTCAGGTGCGTAGCGGCTGTTCGGGTAGCGGCTGGTGAGCTGGGCGAATTCGTTGTACGAGTCGCGTGCAGCACCCGGGTCACGCTTGGTCATGTCCAGCGGCAGGAAGCGCGCCAGCAGGCCAACGTCCTGGTCGAACGAGGTCAGGCCCTTGAGGTAGTAGGCGTAATCGACGTTCGGGTGTTGTGGGTGCAGGCGAATGAAACGCTCGGCAGCTGATTTGGCAGCCTCTGGCTCGGCGTTCTTGTAGTTCGCATAAATCAGTTCGAGTTGGGCCTGGTCCGCATAGCGACCGAACGGATAACGCGACTCCAGGGCCTTCAGCTTGGCGGTGGCCGCAGTGTAGCTGTTGTTGTCCAGATCGGTCTGAGCCTGCTGGTACAGTTCGACTTCGCTGAGGTTTTCGTCTACGACTTCCTTCGACGAGCAAGCAGCGGTCAATGCGAGGATGGCGATCAGCAGCAGGTGTTTCACTTGCATGGCGGCTTGCGTCCCTATGACGGTCGCTGTCTTGAGCGGAGCCGTCCTGTTATGATGAGCACCCCGTTGAAAAGCCTCGGGGCAAAAGACGCCGTATTTAACCACAAGCGCGCAGCCGAAACCAAAGGCTGTGCCGACGCCTAGTCTGAGCATGTCCGATAAAATTGAACTTCGCGCAGAGGTGCCGTCCGAATTGGGCGGCCAACGCCTCGATCAAGTCGCCGCACAATTATTCGCCGAGCACTCGCGCTCGCGCCTTTCCGCCTGGATCAAAGACGGCCGCCTGACTGTGGATGGAGCGGTTATCCGCCCGCGAGACATGGTCTACGGTGGCTCCATCCTCGAGTTGACTGCCGAGCAGGAAGCCCAGGGTGAGTGGGTCGCCCAGGACATTGCCCTGGACATCGTCTATGAAGATGACGACATCCTGGTGATCAACAAGCCTGCCGGACTGGTGGTGCATCCTGCCGCCGGCCACGCTGACGGCACCTTGCTCAATGCCCTGCTGCATCACGTGCCGGACATCGTCAATGTGCCGCGTGCCGGTATCGTGCACCGCCTGGACAAGGACACCACCGGTCTTATGGTGGTGGCTAAGACCATTCAGGCGCAGACGCAACTGGTGGCCCAGCTGCAGAGCCGCAGTGTCAGCCGGATCTACGAATGCATCGTGATTGGCGTGGTGACTGCCGGTGGCAAGATCAACGCGCCGATCGGTCGTCACGGTCAGCAACGCCAGCGCATGGCGGTGATGGAAGGCGGCAAGCAGGCGGTCAGCCATTATCGCGTGCTCGAACGCTTCCGCTCCCACACCCATGTGCGGGTCAAGCTGGAAACCGGCCGTACCCACCAGATTCGCGTGCACATGGCCCACATCAACTTCCCGTTGGTCGGAGACCCTGCCTACGGCGGTCGTTTCCGCATTCCGCCGGCTGCCAGTGTGACCATGGTCGAGTCGCTGAAACATTTCCCGCGTCAGGCGCTGCACGCGCGTTTCCTCGAACTGGATCATCCGACCACCGGTCAGCGCATGAGCTGGGAATCGCCGTTGCCGGAAGATTTTGTCTGGCTGCTGACCCTGCTCAAGCAAGACCGCGAGGCGTTCATCGGATGAGTGACTGGCTGATTCCTGACTGGCCCGCGCCGGCCGGAGTCAAAGCCTGCGTCACCACCCGTGCGGGCGGCGTCAGTCTGGCGCCGTTCGACAGCCTCAATCTCGGCGACCACGTTGACGACAACCCGGCACACGTCGCCGAGAATCGCCGTCGTCTTACCGATCATTTCGCCATCCAGCCCGCCTGGTTGCAGCAAGTACACGGCATTGCCGTGGCGCATGCCGATCCGGCAGTGGTGGCCACCGCCGACGCCAGTTGGACGGATACGCCAGGTATTGCCTGCGCGGCCATGACGGCGGACTGCCTGCCCGTATTGTTCTGTGACCGCGCCGGCACTCGCGTGGCGGCGGCTCATGCCGGTTGGCGAGGGCTGGCAGCCGGTGTGCTGGAAGCGACGCTCGACTGCCTGGCCGTGGAGCCGTCGAACGTGATGGCCTGGCTCGGCCCGGCCATTGGCCCGCAAGCCTTCGAGGTCGGCCCCGAAGTGCGCGAAGCCTTTATGGCGCAGCATCCGCAATCGGAACAGGCTTTCGTCCCAAGCCACAACGCCGGCAAGTACCTGGCCGACATCTATCAGTTGGCCCGAGTGCGCCTGGCGGCCTGCGGCGTCACGGCCGTGTACGGCGGCGGATTCTGCACCGTGACCGATCCGCGCTTCTTTTCCTACCGTCGTGCGCCTCGCACCGGTCGATTCGCCTCTCTTATCTGGCTCGAACGCTAGACTCTTCTGACCTGCATCAACGCCGGTTGCCTTGAATCTTCCAGAATCGACCGCATCTAGTGGGGTATCTGGCAGGCTTCTCTATTTAGGTGTGTCCATCGCTCCGGCCTGCTCAAAAGGAAGGTGACTCATGCGTATAGACCGTTTAACCAGTAAATTACAGTTAGCCTTATCCGATGCCCAATCCCTGGCCGTTGGCCTCGATCATCCGGGCATCGAACCGGCGCACCTGATGCAAGCGCTGCTGGAACAGCAGGGCGGTTCGATCAAACCGCTGCTGATGCAAGTGGGCTTCGACGTCAACAGCCTGCGCACGGCGTTGAGCAAAGAGCTCGACCAACTGCCAAAAATCCAGAATCCCACCGGCGACGTGAACATGTCGCAGGACCTGGCGCGCCTGCTCAACCAGGCCGATCGCCTGGCCCAGCAGAAAGGTGACCAGTTCATTTCCAGTGAGCTGGTGCTGCTGGCCGCCATGGACGAGAACAGCAAACTTGGCAAGTTGTTGCTGGGCCAGGGCGTCAGCAAGAAAGCCCTGGAGAATGCGATCAATAACCTGCGTGGCGGTGAGGCGGTGAATGACCCGAACGCCGAAGAGTCGCGCCAGGCGCTGGATAAATACACCGTCGACCTGACCAAGCGCGCCGAGGACGGCAAGCTCGACCCGGTGATCGGCCGTGACGACGAAATTCGTCGGACCATTCAGGTCCTGCAACGCCGGACCAAGAACAACCCGGTGCTGATCGGTGAGCCTGGCGTGGGTAAAACCGCGATTGCCGAAGGCCTGGCCCAGCGCATCATCAACGGTGAAGTGCCGGACGGCCTCAAGGGCAAGCGCCTGCTGTCGCTGGATATGGGCGCGCTGATTGCTGGCGCCAAGTATCGCGGTGAGTTCGAGGAACGCCTCAAAGGCTTGCTCAACGAACTGTCCAAGCAGGAAGGGCAGATCATCCTGTTTATCGATGAACTGCACACCATGGTCGGCGCCGGCAAGGGCGAAGGCTCGATGGACGCCGGCAACATGCTCAAGCCGGCCCTGGCGCGCGGTGAACTGCACTGTGTCGGTGCGACCACGCTCAACGAGTACCGCCAATATATAGAGAAGGACGCGGCCCTCGAGCGGCGCTTCCAGAAAGTGCTGGTGGATGAGCCCAGTGAAGAAGACACCATTGCGATCCTGCGTGGGCTGAAAGAACGCTACGAGGTTCACCACAAGGTGGCGATCACCGACGGCGCAATCATTGCGGCGGCCAAGCTGAGCCATCGCTACATCACCGATCGTCAATTGCCCGACAAGGCGATTGACCTGGTGGACGAAGCGGCCAGCCGCATCCGCATGGAAATCGACTCCAAGCCGGAAGTGCTGGACCGCCTGGAGCGTCGCTTGATCCAACTCAAGGTCGAATCCCAGGCCTTGAAGAAAGAAGATGACGAAGCGGCAATCAAGCGCCTGGAGAAACTGCAGGAAGAGATCGCTCGTCTGGAACGTGAATATTCCGACCTGGAAGAAATCTGGACTTCGGAAAAAGCCGAAGTGCAGGGCTCTGCGCAAATACAGCAGAAGATCGAGCAATCGCGTCAGGAACTGGAAACCGCACGCCGCAAAGGTGACCTGAGCCGTATGGCCGAGTTGCAGTACGGGGTCATCCCGGACCTGGAGCGCAGCCTGCAAATGGTCGACCAGCACGGCAAGAGTGAGAACCAGTTGCTGCGCAGCAAGGTAACGGAAGAAGAGATTGCCGAAGTCGTGTCGAAATGGACCGGCATCCCGGTGTCGAAAATGCTCGAAGGCGAGCGCGACAAGCTGCTGAAGATGGAAAGCCTGTTGCACCAACGAGTCATCGGCCAGAACGAGGCGGTGGTGGCAGTTGCCAACGCGGTACGGCGTTCCCGCGCCGGGTTGTCCGACCCGAACCGGCCAAGCGGTTCGTTCATGTTCCTCGGCCCGACCGGTGTGGGTAAGACCGAGTTGTGCAAGGCGCTGGCTGAGTTCCTCTTTGATACTGAAGAGGCGATGGTGCGCATCGACATGTCCGAGTTCATGGAGAAACATTCGGTGGCGCGTCTGATCGGTGCACCGCCAGGGTATGTTGGTTATGAAGAAGGCGGTTACCTGACCGAGGCGGTGCGTCGCAAGCCTTACTCGGTGATCCTCCTGGATGAGGTCGAAAAGGCGCATCCGGACGTGTTCAACGTGTTGCTGCAAGTGCTGGAAGACGGTCGCCTGACTGACAGTCACGGCCGCACTGTGGACTTCCGCAACACGGTGATCGTGATGACCTCCAACCTGGGCTCGATGCAGATCCAGGAACTGGTCGGTGATCGGGAAGCGCAGCGTGCAGCGGTGATGGATGCGGTGTCGACCCACTTCCGTCCGGAGTTCATCAACCGGATCGACGAAGTGGTGATCTTCGAGCCGCTGGCTCGCGATCAGATTGCCGGCATCACCGAAATCCAGTTGGGTCGTCTGCGCAGCCGTCTGGCCGAGCGTGAGTTGACGCTGGAGCTGAGCAGCGAGGCGCTGGATAAGTTGATTGCGGTGGGTTACGACCCGGTCTATGGCGCACGTCCGCTGAAACGAGCGATCCAGCGCTGGATCGAAAACCCGTTGGCGCAGTTGATCCTGTCCGGCAGCTTCATGCCAGGCAGCAGCGTGACAGCCACCGTGGCCAACGACGAAATCGTCTTCAACTGAGCGATCGTTGTGCAGTAAATGAACAGGCCCCGCGTTGCGGGGCCTTTTTTTTCTTAGGGTGTTGAACTGTAAGGAAAAGGCTTGTAAAGTGCGCCCCGCAGTATGTCACCCCAAGGGTTTCTCCTCCCCAGGAAGGAATCTGAAAGAAGTCGCAAATCATTGTCTTAAAAGCAAATTTAGGGGTTGACAGGGGTTTTTAAGATTGTAGAATAGCGCGCCTCAGAGGCAACAACGTAGCGATACGGAGAAGCCAAAGAGGATGTTACAAAGCTTCAAATGTTGTAATTGAAATGTGTAGTTCCGTGATAGCTCAGTCGGTAGAGCAAATGACTGTTAATCATTGGGTCCCAGGTTCGAGTCCTGGTCACGGAGCCAATTTCAAACCGGGGTATAGCGCAGTCCGGTAGCGCGCCTGCTTTGGGAGCAGGATGTCAGGAGTTCGAATCCCCTTACCCCGACCATTTTTGGGTCGTTAGCTCAGTTGGTAGAGCAGTTGGCTTTTAACCAATTGGTCGTAGGTTCGAATCCCACACGACCCACCATTTTTGAAACCAGCTTCGGCTGGGATCGAATCTTAAGATCAGAGGCCAAAAGCGCTGATCGAAGAAGGCGCCTTCAAGGGTGCCTTTTTTTTACCGGGGTATAGCGCAGTCCGGTAGCGCGCCTGCTTTGGGAGCAGGATGTCAGGAGTTCGAATCCCCTTACCCCGACCATATTAAAAATCCTCGTATCGAAAGATACGAGGATTTTTTTTGTCCTGGATTTTTGTGGTGCTTGTGAAAAGCTTCGCTGGCAAGCCGCAAGCGGGCGCCAGCTCCTACAGTATATGGTCCTGTAGGAGCTGGCGGCTTGCCAGCGAAGAGGCCCTAAGGTCTTAGTGCAGCTTCAGCCGTGGCTCGGTGCCGCGACCAATCTTGCTGCCCAGCATCAGCATTGCCGTACGGAAAGGCCCGTACAGCGCCACCTGGTGCATGCGGTACAGCGACACGTAGAACATCCGCGCCAGCCAGCCTTCGAGCATCACGGTGCCGGTCAGGTTACCCATCAAGTTACCCACAGCCGAGAAACGCGAGAGCGAGATCAGCGAGCCGTAGTCGGTGTATTTGTAGCTCGGCAGGGGCTTGCCCTCGATCCGCAGTTTCAGCGATTTGGCCAGCAACGATGCTTGTTGGTGCGCGGCCTGGGCGCGCGGCGGCACGTTGCGATCGGTGCCGGGCTGCGGGCAGGCCGCACAGTCGCCGAAGGCAAAGATATTCTCGTCACGGGTGGTCTGCAGGGTCGGCAGCACCTGGAGCTGGTTGATCCGGTTGGTTTCCAGGCCGTCGATGTCCTTGAGGAAGCCTGGTGCACGAATCCCGGCGGCCCAGACTTTCAGGCTGGCGTTGATGGTCTTGCCGTCGGCGGTAATCAGGCTGTCGGCCGTGACTTCGCTGACCGCGGCGTTGGTCATGACATTCACCCCGAGTTTTTCCAGGGTTTTATGCACAGGCCCGCCAATTCGCTCCGGCAGGGCCGGCAGCACCCGTGGTCCGGCTTCGATCAGGGTGATGTGCATGTTTTCCGGTTTGATCCGGTCAAGGCCATAGGCCGCCAGCTCATGGGCGGCGTTGTGCAGCTCGGCGGCCAACTCGACCCCGGTGGCACCCGCGCCGACGATGGCCACGCTGATTTGCTCGACCTGGTCATTCTGCCCGGCATGAGCGCGCAAGTAATGGTTGAGCAGTTGCTGGTGGAAGCGCTCGGCCTGTTTGCGGGTATCGAGGAACAGGCAGTGTTGGGCGGCGCCCAGGGTGCCGAAATCATTGGTGGTACTGCCCACCGAAATCACCAGCGAGTCGTAGGGCACTTCGCGGGCGGGTACCAGCTCCAGGCCGTTTTCGTCGTAGGTGGCTGCCAACTGGATCTTTTTCCCCGCACGATCGAGCCCGCTCATGCGTCCCAGCTGGAACTCGAAGTGGTTCCATTTGGCCTGGGCGACATAGTTGAGCTCGTCTTCGGAGGAGTTGAGGGAGCCGGCGGCGACTTCATGCAGCAACGGTTTCCAGATGTGGGTCAGGTTGGCGTCGACCAGCATCACGCTGGCCGTGCCGCGCTTGCCCAGAGTCTTACCCAGACGGGTAGCCAACTCCAGACCGCCGGCGCCGCCGCCAACGATGACAATACGATGAGTCATGGGGATATCTCGCAAGGCTAAAGGAAATCGGTGCAGTTACCCGAGCGAGCGCCACGCAGCTCATAGCGTCAGGTAACTGATAAGTCGGCTCAAGAGGCCCAGGCCAATGGTCACCGCCAGCACCAGCACCAGGAGCATCCACGGCCGGAAGGGCCGGCGCTCGACACGGTGTTGGGACAGTTGCAGGTAAGCTTCGACATGCTTCTGGTCTTCGGGGTTCAGGCGGCTGGTCATAAAGGCCTCGTCAGGGATAGACGTTGCTGAATGCGCAGACGTTACAGGGTTTTGTCTGCGGGCGTTGAACGGTGCATGTCATCCCGGGGAATGATTGCGCTTTTGTAACATTCGGCTGGCGGGAGCGCCATCCTGCCTTGGGCTACAAGCTGATCCCGACATCGAAGACAATGCTGCGCCCCAGGTTGCTGCGTAAAAAATCCGGTGCGTCGGGGTGGGCGAACAACACCCGGGCGAACGTCGGGCCGACCAACGACAGTGAGCGCCAACCCTGGCGCAGGTACTCGGTGGGTGGCGGAAAGTGGCTGTTGAGGTCCAGCACTTCGCGCTTCAGGCTGGCGAAGGCAATGATGTCCAGCTCACCCAGGTCCATGCCGCGCTCTTTGTAGTTGTGGGCTTTCTTGCGCAGGGTCGGTGCCAGGCGCAACAGGAATTCGTTGGCCGGAATGCGTTTGGGCTTGGCCTCGCGGCGCACCAGTTGGCTCAGGGAGAACGCACTGCGCCGGCGCTGCAGTTCATCGCGCCACTCGTCATTGAGACGGCGGCCTTCGTCGAGCACGAAGAACACTTCGAAATTGGCTTCGCGAAACAGTACATCCGGTGGTTCGCCCGCCGGGCTGAACTCGTCGGCACGGTAGGGAATGTTCAAGCCTTGTAGCAGACGTTGGCAGACCCAACGCTCACGCTCCCATTTGCGGGCATTGGAAAGGAACGCGTTGGCTTGCTCGGCCGCGATGGTCAGCAGGCGTAAATAATCTGAGTCATCCATAGGCCAAGCTTAGCGTTCAATTGCGACCGCAAAGAAACAGTTTGTCGTGCAGGCACAAACTTTTCAAAAGCCCGGCAGCGGTCGGCTGACGGGCGATACTGCGATGCATTGATGAGGCTTGGCACGTCTACCAGCTGATGCGAACACCCAGAGTACCGGAGACGCCTTTCAGATCATTGCTGTCCAGATTGCTCAAGTAGTTGGCGCTTATATAGGTGCTGACACTTGGCGACAGCTTGGCTACCAGGCCCACGCCCAAGTCTGCGGAGGTTGATTTATGCTCGGTCTTGATTCGGTCGACATCATCATAGGTCACCGTGTCGTACCCGCCAAAAGTCTTCCACAGGTTGGCTCGAAGGTAGGGTTCCAGCGGGATGTCTCCAGCGATGTAACGGCCCTTGAGCCGCGCGCCGAGGCGGCCGGTCCAGTAATCCTGCGAGTCGAATTTGACCTCGGAAATACCGTCGTTCTGCTTGTCCAGGTCAATACGCTGGTTGATCACCTGCACCTGGGGTTCGACTACCCAGTCTTGCGCCACGGGAATCGGGTAACCGGCTTCCACCGAGAGCGCGACGGCATGGCCTTCGGTGTCCATTTTCACCCCGCGATCGGAGCGGTTGTCACCGTCCAGGCGTGACCACATGGCCACTGCGTCGAGGTACCAGCCCGTCGGATCAATCAGGGTCCAGTAACCACCCACGTGATCGCCATCGAGCTTCACCCGGCCCGAGCGGCGGTCCTGGAAGCCTTCGGCAAAGCCATCGACATCACCTTGCAGATGGCTTTGGCCGACGAAGAAACCGAACCGCTGCAGCTGCCCGCCACGGGTCTGCGCGGCGTACAGGTCATGCCCGATCTGGAAACCTTGCAGCGAACCATCGAAACTTGGCGAGGCGGTGCCCGTCCAGCTTTTCTGCAGGTCACTGCCGTACGCCCGACCCCAGCCAGCTGAGACCGCGCCGGTTTCCGTCAACAGGCTTTGCTCGCCCTGGCGTTCGTGGAAGGTGCCCAGGGCTTGCAGGGTCAGCAATTGCGCCGCCGGGATCACCACCGAGTAGACCGGTACTTCGATGCGATACAACGGAATCGGCTCGGCGCCGGCCACCGCGGTGGGGATCGGAGGGGTGCTGGTGGCCGGTGTCGGTGAGGTCTCGGCCACGGTTTGCACAGGCGCAGCCGGCGCGGGCTCGGGCGGTGCAACGGGCTGCGCGGTGGGCGGCTCGACCGCAGGCTCATCCGCATCGACCACCGGTACCGGTTGGACGATGGGCGCTGGCGCTGGCGGTATCACCACCGGTGGCGGCACTACGGGGGGCACGCTCAGCGGTGGCACGGCGACCACCGACGAGCGCAGGTACCAGTTGTTTTCCGTGCCGGCAATGACGCCGCCTTTGAACAGGTAGTACTGATAGGCGCCGGCCGACAATGAGCGCGTCAGGGCGAAGGCATTGTTGCTGCTGGTTGCACCGTTCTGCGCCTGCACCACTTCGATCCCGTTCTGCCGGGTCAGGCCCCCCAGGCCACCGAGGTTGGTGATGGCCAGTTGGGTGTTGCCGCTGATGGTGCCTTGGGACACCACCAACTTGTCACTGGCCGAGTTGTCGTCGCCGAGTTCGGTTTGCAGACGCAGTTGGCCGTTTCTCCCGACGTAGTCGCCGTGCACGGTCAGGGAATCGCTCGCCACGCTGCTGCCGCTGGTCATGTCGATGATCCCGGCATTGTTCACGGTGACCCGCTGACCAGCGGTGTAGGGGCGAATGGCGCCTTGGCTGACGGCCAGGGTGCTGCTGCCATCGATGGAAAAAACCCCGGTTGAGCTGGCGCTGTCCCCGAGGAAAAAGTCACCGGCCAGGGTGAAGTGCGACTGGTTTTCCAGGCTCACCGATTCCCAGCCGACATAACGTCCGGCGCCCGCCGAGCGGGTGTTGTCGAAGGTCAGGCGGTCATTGCCCAGCCCGCCATCCACCGATGGTGTGGCGGCCAGCAGGCTTTCGTCGAGGTTGCCGAGCAGTGCGGTGTCGTCGCCGTCGCCCATCAGGATGGCGGAGTTGATCTGTCCACCACCGCGCCAGATGAGCTTGTCGTTACCGACGCTGGCGCGAATCTGCCCGCTGATCACGCCGCCCGTTACCGTAATGCTGTCATCGCCACCGCTGGTACTGATGTTGCCGCCGATGCTGCCGCCAGAGACGATGATGGTGTCCTGGCCGAAGGCGGTGACGAGATTGCCATCAATGCTGCCCCCGGACATGTCGAATAGGTTGTTATCGAGTTTCATGTCCACGCGACCGATTCGGCCGCCAGTCATCTTTGCCACATCCCCATCGAGGAAGGCCTCGATGATTCTGCCTCTGGTCATCAGGAAGGTGTCGCGGCCATCGCCCTGTGCCAGTGACTGAATCTGCCCGCCGTCCATTCTGAAGTCGTCTATGCCGTTGCCCTGCAGAACATCGCCTATCTGTCCGGCGCTGATCACCAGTCTATCGTTGCCATCGCCCTGGTCCAGCGTACCGGTGACAGCGCCGGAGTCCATCACGACTGTATCTGCTCCGGGGCCGAACGTGACATTGCCGTTGACCACGCCCGTTCCACTGGCAGGAAAAGACAGGTTGTTGTTACCTGTGAGGTCCGTCAGCGGGCCGCTGGTGCCACTGTCGCAGGTATAGCTGCTGTCACCGGGGCTCGCGATCAGCGTGCACGCCGCCTGCACCGTGGGGCTGACAAGCAGCAGGAGCGAAGCGGGCAGGGCGGCTGCGCAGGGCAGGAGGGTGGTCAGTCGGCGGTAGCGGCGCATGGCGTATCCCTACTCTAAGCGGGGTGGAATCGTCCTGAGGGTGCGGGCTCCGCTCATCGTCATGAACTACTGACCCTGTCACTTTGAAAAACCGATCCCTTCAGTCAAGTAGGAGTTCTAGTTGGTTTGACTGGGGTTGCAGGTGTTTTCCGACCAGCGTGCTATCAGTTCTGATAGTTGCAACGGAGCGTTTTTTCTGCCAGCAACCACTGCACAAAACGGATAGCGATCTGCGCAAAGCGGATATTGGCTCGTCTACGACGCCATTACCCTCGGTCACCCGCACGCTTGCCGTGTGACCGAGGCTGTTAAAAAAACAACAACAAGAGACAGATGCCATGCGCACGATCGACGTACACAAGGTTATCGATAACGCTCGTTTCAATCGTTTTCACTGGAGGGTGCTGTTCTGGTGCGCCCTGATCATCATCTTCGATGGTTACGACCTGGTGATCTACGGCGTGGTGCTGCCGATGCTGATGCAGGAATGGGGCCTGAGCCCGCTGCAGGCCGGCGCGCTGGGCAGTTATGCGCTGTTCGGGATGATGTTCGGCGCGCTGTTTTTCGGCCCGTTGTCGGACCGCATCGGGCGCAAGAAAGCCATCACCCTGTGCGTCATCCTGTTCAGCGGATTTACCGTGCTCAACGGCTTCGCGCGCAATCCCGGCGAATTTGGCATCTGCCGCTTTATTGCCGGCCTGGGGATTGGCGGGGTCATGCCCAACGTGGTGGCGCTGATGAACGAGTACGCGCCGAAAAAAATCCGCAGCACCCTGGTGGCAATCATGTTCAGTGGTTACTCGGTGGGCGGTATGCTGTCTGCCGGGCTCGGTATCGTGTTGATCCCCCGTTTCGGCTGGCAGTCGGTGTTCTACGTGGCAATACTGCCGCTGTTGCTGCTGCCCCTGATCATGTACTTCCTGCCCGAATCGGTGGGGTTCATGCTGCGTCAGGGTCGTATCGAAGAGGCGCGCCAGGTGCTGCAACGGGTTGACCCGGGCTACGTCGCCCAAGCCAATGATGAACTGCAGATGAATGAAGTGAAGGGCAGCGGGACTCCAGTCCTGCAACTGTTTCGCGAGGGTCGGGCGCTGCGCACGCTGATGCTGTGGCTGGCGTTTTTCTGCTGCCTGCTGATGGTCTACGCCTTGAGTTCCTGGTTGCCGAAATTGATGGCCAATGCCGGTTATAGCCTGGGTTCCAGCCTGTCGTTTCTGCTGGTGCTGAATGTTGGAGCGATCTTCGGCGCGGTAGGTGGCGGAGTGCTTGGCGACAAGCTCAACCTGCCGCGGGTGTTGGCGGTGTTCTTTGCCATCGCGGCAGTTTCGATCACCCTGCTGGGCTTCAATAGCCCGATGGCGCTGCTGTATTTGCTGATCGCTATTGCCGGCGCCACCACCATTGGTTCGCAGATCCTGCTGTATGCCTGCGCCGCGCAGTTCTATTCGATGGCCATTCGTTCCACCGGCCTGGGCTGGGCGTCAGGCATCGGGCGCAATGGGGCGATCGTCGGCCCGTTGCTGGGCGGGGCCTTGCTGGGCATCAATCTGCCGCTGCAAGCCAATTTCATAGCGTTCGCCTTGCCCGGGGCGGTCGCGGCGCTGGCGATGACGGTATTCGCCATCAGCAGCCAACGCACCGTCAAAGGCATGCCCGCCAACCTGTCGCCGAGCGGTACCTGAACCATGCGTGCACTATCGCGAGACTTTTCCCTGTCGGCCGCGGTCGCCGGATTCATCGCCACGGTGATTTCCTATGCCGGTCCGCTGGTGATTATTTTCCAGGCGGCTGACGCTGCGCATTTGTCTCGGGAAGTGCTCTCATCCTGGGTCTGGGCGATTTCCATCGGCAGCGCGCTGCTGGGGATCGGCCTGAGCTTGCGTTACCGGGTACCGGTGATCATCGCCTGGTCGGCGCCGGGTTCGGCCCTGCTGGTGGCGTTGCTGCCGGGGATTTCGATGGCAGAGGCGGTGGGGGCGTACCTGGTCAGCAGCCTGATTATCCTGCTGATCGGGGTTTGCGGCGCGTTCGATCGGATCATCAGTAAACTGCCGGCGGCGATTGCCGCGGCCATGTTGGCGGGGATTCTGTTCAGCTTCGGCACCGGCTTGTTTGTCTCACTGCAAGGCAAGCCCCTGCTGGTACTGGCGATGTTTACCACCTACCTGCTGTGCAAGCGCGTGATGCCGCGTTACGCGGTGTTGATGGTGCTGCTGGTGGGCTGTTCGATTGCCTTTTTCAGTGGCGACTTGCACCGTGATGCCCTGGTAGTCGGCTTTGCCACGCCGGTGTGGATCACGCCGCAGTTCAGCCTGAGCGCCACCTTGAACATCGCCTTGCCATTAGTGATGGTGGCCTTGACCGGGCAGTTTGTGCCGGGCATGGCAGTGTTGCGTGCCAGCGGCTATTCGACCCCGGCCAGTCCGATCATTGCCAGCTGTGCCCTGGGCTCGGCCTTGCTCGCGCCGTTCGGCTGTCACGGCCTGAACCTGGCGGCGATTACCGCAGCCATCTGCACTGGCCGCGAGGCCCACGAGGATCCGCGCAAACGCTATGTGGCCGGTGTCGTCGGCGGGTTGTGTTATCTGGTGCTGGGAATCTTCGGCGCGACTCTGGTTTCGCTGTTCTCGGCCTTTCCCAGGGAGTTGATCGCGGCGCTCGCCGGCCTGGCGTTGTTCGCCGCAATTGCCGGAGCGCTGACCGGTGCCATGGCAGTGCCGAATGACCGCGAGGCGGCGCTGGTGACCTTTCTCGCCACGGCCTCGGGCATGTCGTTGTTCGGCTTGTCCGCGGCATTCTGGGGGCTGATTTTCGGCATGCTCACGCACTTTTTGCTGGGGGTGCGGCGCACGGGGCCTGATGTTCAATCCAGCACCGAGAAAAAGCCCGCCGGCTAAGCGCAACGTGTCTGCCCAGAACCCTGCGTTACATCGAAGGTAATAACCTTGATACGGCCTCGGCTGCACCTCGACCCTCTCATGCGCCGCTGCAGGTGCCCATGACCTGATAAGTTACCCGGTGGGTCTGCCCTTGAGGGTCCACGTAAACCATGGTGGAGGGTACTACGCCGCAGGCATTGGAGGTGTCGCTGATGGAGATCACCCGGGCTATGTCCAGCGGCTGTGCCGGATCATAAGGCGTGGCGGCGGGTTCATTACCGGCGGCCAGGGCCGAAGTGGCGACCACCGTGAGGAACAGGCTGAGCAAGGCTTTCATCGTGATGTGCTCCTGAATTGAATTCGATGGAGTCATTTTCGATCGTCGCCAGCAGCCGATAAAGAGGCGAAAGCCTGATGCAGTCTTACAGGAAACGTAACAGTCTCAACCCTGGGAGGGGCCGTGGATTTACTCAACAGCATGCGGGTGTTCGTCCGCGTGGTGGATTGCGCCAGTTTCACTGCCGCCGCCGATGCGCTCGACTTATCCACAGCTCAAGTCTCGCGCCTGGTCGCGGATCTGGAGCAACACCTGCAGGCGCGGCTGTTACAGCGTACTACCCGCCGGCTCAGTCTGACCGAGGCCGGTGAGCGCTTCCTGCAGCGCAGCCGGCAAATACTCGAGGATATGCAAGAAGCGACAGAGGAGGCTCGCGGCGCCCATCAAAAGCCCAGCGGACGGCTGCGGGTGCACAGCATGAATGGCCTTGGTGTGCTGATCACGCCGCTGATCGCCCGCTACGGCGAGCTGTACCCGGACGTGGTGTTCGAGCTGACGCTGTCGCAACGCAACCCCGATCCGCTGGAGGAGGGGCACGATGTGGTGATTTCCATCGCCCATGAGCTGGAGGATTCGCAACGGGTTGCCCAGACCCTCGGGCAGATCTACAGCGTGCCCTGCGCGGCCCCGGCGTACCTGCAGCGCCACGGCGTACCGCAGCACCCGCTGGCGCTGGACGAGCATCGCTGCCTGCGCATGGTCGATCCGTTGTACAGCGATCAATGGCAGCTGCATGACGGGCACGACGAATACACCATCAGCCCGACCAAGACCTTTCAGTGCAACGTCGCCGAGTCGATGGTCAAGGCCTCCGAGGCGGGCATGGGCATCAGCCTGCTGCCGTTCTACACCGCAACCCGGCCCCTGAGTGATGGCACTCTGGTACGCCTGCTGCCGAACTGGCGGGCGCGCGAACGCCATGTCTACGCTCTGTATCCGTCGCGGCACTTCCTCGATGCCAAGGTGCGCACCTGGGTGGACTTCCTCAAGGTCGAATTGCCGGGATTGTTCGCCGAGCATGAGGCGGTCATGACTGATTCCAGGCATTGGGCCTGAGGTCGACGAGGCGGGTGTAGACTCAAGGCCTCTGACGTTCGGCAAGGAGTCCGATGTGAAAGCCTGCTCTGCAGTTCGGTTGGCTGAAGAATGATCACTGCCCAGTTGCTGTCGCCGGAAACGTTGGTAGTTGGTTGGCTGATCTACGTCCCGGTGCTGATCTGGGCCGCCGCGCGAGCGCCCTGGGTCGAGTTGTTCAGCGACAGCCGGCGCCAGCACCTGCTGTTCGGCACGGTGTTCGCCCTGTTCATGCTGTGGTTGGTGCGCCGCGATTTCGACACCGGGGTGTCCTACCACTTTATCGGCATGACCGCCGTGACCTTGCTGCTGGACTGGCCGCTGGCGCTGGTCGGTGGACTGGTGGCGCAAATTGGCCTGGTGTTGCTGGGCCGTCAGGACCTGGCGGCCATGGGCGTCAATGGCGCCTTGCTGATTGCCTTGCCGGTGCTGGTCACGGAAAGCTGCGCGATCCTGGTCGAGCGCGCTCAGCCGCGTAATCCCTTCGTCTACATCTTCTGTTCGGGGTTCTTTGCTGCAGCTCTGTCGGCTTTGTTGTGCCTGTTGTTGGGATTGGGGGTGCTGTGGTTCGACGAGCGTTTCGCCCTGCCGGAATGGCTGGAGGATTTTGTCGGCTACCTGTGGCTGATCATCTTCCCCGAAGCCTTTATCAACGGCATGGTCATCAGCGCGCTGGTGGTGTTCTGCCCTGAATGGCTGGAAACCTTCAACCGCACGCGGTACCTGTCGGCACCGTGGAAGGACGATGACAAGCGTTGATCCTGATCAAGGGCCGCCCAGGCAGCCAAACCTATGCTGCGAAAAAACCGTGGGGAGCATCGGCATGGGCGTGTATCAGTGGGCGCGACAAGAGGTGAGCGACAGCCTGGCGGCGGCTGAGGCTGCCGGTTTCGAACCGGGGTTGAGTCTGCGCGCCCTGCTCAGTGCGGTGGTGCAACAGAGCAGGGCGTTGCGCAGTGTCGAGGACCTGGCCGACGAGTTGCAATTTCTCGCCGAGAACCTCGATGACGGCGAGGATTATCCGTTCATGCGGCCTTAGTGGCGAGGTTCGAGGTCGTCGCTGAACAGGTCGTCCTCGGCATCCGGGCTGACCGGGATCTTGTGTTCCTCGGCGGCCCAGGCCCCGAGATCGATCAGTTTGCAGCGGTCCGAGCAGAAGGGCCGGTTGATGTTGCTGGCTGTCCACTCGACAGGGGCGCCACAGGTTGGGCATTCGACGGTCAGGGGTTGGCTCATGACTGGCCTCCACGCAAAGTTAGGTAAAAGTGATGCAGGCGCTCGACTTCGCCGTGCAGCCAGGCGAGGTCGCGGTCGTTGACCAGCACATCGTCGGCATGGCGAAGGCGATCTTCGCGGCTGGCCTGGACCTTGAGGATCGCCTGGACCTGCTGCTCGCTGGTCTGATCGCGCTGCAAGGTGCGTTGGATCTGTAAATCCTGCGGCGCATCGATTACCAGCACCCGTTGCGTCATGGCGTACTGCCCGGACTCGATCAGCAGGGGTGAAACGAGGATCGCATAGGGCGATTGCGCGCGCGCCAGGTGCGCGGCGATTTCCCCGGCAATCAGCGGATGCAGGAGTTTTTCCAGCCAGCGGCGTTCGTCGGGGATATCGAAGATCAACTGCCGCAGCGCTGCCCGATCGAGCGCTCCATCGGCCTGCAGCACACTGTCACCGAAGTGTTCGGCAATCTGCGCCAGGGCCGGGCGTCCAGGCTCGACCACCCAGCGGGCGGCGTGATCGGCATCGACGGTATGGATGCCCAGGTCGATGAAGTGCTGCGCCGCCGCGCTTTTGCCGCTGCCGATGCCGCCGGTGAGGCCAAGAATCCAGGGTTTTTCCACAGGGGTATTCATTTCAAGCCGACAAAGTGCCAATAGAAGTCGGTTATTTGACCACCCCAGAGCAGCGCAATCCAGCCGGCAATTGCCAGATAGGGGCCAAACGGGATCGGGCTAGCCGCACTCACCCTGTTCAGGCGCAGCCAGAGCAACCCGAGCACCGCCCCCACCAGCGACGCCAGCAGGATGGTCAGCGGCAGCACTTGCCAGCCTCCCCACGCCCCCAGCAGCGCCAGCAGCTTGAAGTCGCCGTGGCCAATGCCTTCCTTGCCGGTGAGCAGCTTGAACAGCCAATACACCGTCCAAAGGCTCAGGTAGCCTCCAACTGCACCCCATAGCGCGTCCGTTAGCGGTACGAACAGTTCGCCGGCGTTGACTATCAGCCCCAGCCACAGCAACGGCAGTACCAGCACGTCCGGCAGCAACTGGTGATCGGCATCGATCAGGCTCAGCGCCAACAAGCCCCAACTGATCAGCAACATGGCGCCAGCCTGCCAGCCGAAGCCGAAGTGCCAGGCGACGAATCCCGACACCAGGCAGCAGGCCAGTTCGACCAGCGGGTAGCGGGCGCTGATCGGCGCCTGGCAATGGGCGCAGCGCCCGCGCAGCCACAGATAACTGAGCAGCGGAATGTTGTCCCGCGCACGCAGCGGGTGGGCGCAGTGTGGGCAATGGGAGTGAGGCAGCATCAGGTTATAGGTCGACTGCGCCACTTCTTCGGCGAGCCCAAGGACGTCGCGCGCCTGCTGGCGCCAATCGCGTTCGAGCATTTTCGGCAGGCGCCAGACCAGCACGTTGAGAAAACTGCCGATCACCAGTCCGAGAATCAGGGCAACGATGACGAAGGCGGTCGGGTAAAAGGTCAGGAATTCACTCAAGGGCATGTTCAGATCGCAGAGCCAAGTTGGAAAATGGGCAGGTACATGGCAATCACCAGGCCACCGACTATCACACCGAGCACCACCATGATCAGCGGCTCCATCAGGCTGGTGAGTTGATCGACCAGGGTGTCGACTTGCGTTTCATAGTAGCTCGCGACGTTGTCGAGCATGGCGTCCAATGCGCCGGATTCTTCGCCGATGGCAGTCATTTGAATGGCCATGTGCGGGAAAACCCCGCTGGCTTGCATTGCACCATGCAAATGCATACCCGTGGCGACGTCCTCACGGATGCGCAGCACGGCGCATTTGTAGCGCCCATTGCCGGTGGCCCCGGCGACGGCGGTCAATGCCTGCAGCAGGGGCACGCCGGCGGCAAAGGTGATCGACAGGGTGCGCGCATAACGGGTGACTGCCGATTTGCGCAGCAGACTGCCCAGCACCGGCAGCCTCAAGGACTGCCTTTGCAGCCAGTCGCGTAGCCTGGGTGAACGTCCGTGGGCAAAGCGCGCGGCCACTACGCTGGCGCCCAGTCCACCGAGCAGCAGCCCGTACCAGCGCTGCAGGAATTCGGAAAGGCCGATCACTAGCAGCGTGAAACCTGGCAGCTCTGAACCGAACCCGGCAAACATTGATTCGAATTGCGGCACCACCTGCACCAGCAAGATGCCGGTCACCAGAGCCGCCACCAGCACCACCGCTACCGGGTACGTCATGGCTTTGCTGATTCTCGTCCGCAGGTGCTGCTGCCGCTCCCGGTAGCTGGCGATGCGCTCCAACAGGCTGTCCAGCGCGCCGGCCTGTTCCCCGGCGTCGATCAGGTTGCAGTACAACTCGTCGAAGTAGCGAGGCTGCTGGCGTAGTGCCGTGGACAAACTGCTGCCCCCGCCGACCTCCTGCTTCAAGCCATCCACCAGGCTGCGCATGCCGGGATGGTCGAAGCCCTCGCCGATGATGCTGAACGACTGCAACAAAGGCACGCCGGCCTTGATCAAGGTCGCCAACTGTCGGGTGAAGAGCGTGATGTCGTGGGGGGTGATGCGTGAGCGGACGCTGAACAAGGGCGTGGATTTCTTTCGTATCTTGCGTGGGGTGATGCCCTGCTGGCGCAACCGGGTCTTGATCAGGGCCGGGGACTGACCGCGCAACTCACCGCTGAGCGCTTTACCGGTTCTGTCGATACCTTCCCATGTGTAGACACAAGTACTGCTCGTCGCGCTCGCCATGGATCAATCCTTGATTGGCCAAATGTGCGCAAGCCTAGCCAAGGGATAAGGGGAGTGGGCGGCTTTGCGGTGACAAAAAATGTCAGTTAGTGCGGTTTATCAGGCTCCCGACTCAGCAGGCAGCGGCTTGTAGCGCCCGCCTGCAAGGGGGCAGCGCCTTGGCATGGGCTGTGCTTTGAGCGCTGGGGAGCATTTGCTTTCATCTCATGCAAGGAGCAGAAGTCATGAAGCTTTCGAAGGGATTTACCTTGATCGAGTTGCTGATAGTGGTGGCAATCATCGGGATTCTGGCAACTGTCGCATTGCCGCTGTACTCCCAATATCAGGCGCGAGCCAAGGTCACGGCGGGGCTGACGGAGATCGCCGCGCTGAAAGTGCCGTTCGAGGATGTCATCAATCAAGGTGACGACCCGACCCTGGCGCGCCTCGGTGCGCCACCGACCACCAGCCATTGCACGCTGACGGCGACGGGTACCGCAGCGGCAGGCGCCGGCACTATTGGCTGCACGCTACTGAATGCGCCCGGTCCGGTCCTGAACAAAACCATCACCCTGTCGCGCACTGGAAGTGGTGGCTGGAGCTGTGCAACCTCCGTCGCCGCGGACCTCTCACCCAAAGGCTGTACCGCGAGCGAAAGCTGAATCTCGGTCTTGGCAGAAACTTGCAGCATTTCATGGCTTTAGGCCTGCGCTGAAACCTGCAACTTGCATGTCAAGTTTAGCCGGGTCATGCAAAATGCATGATCCGGCGTTTTGCCTGAATTCTTAAGCTATTGATTTTAAAGGAATTATTAATAAGTTCGAAGTTGGCACAGCCTTCGCAATATTACGGGTAACCCTGCTGAGATGGCACACAGCAGTTTTTCTGAAAAAAAACAGGAGTTACCCGTATGAAGAAGCTCGCTATCGCTGCTGCAACTGCTACCGCTCTGACCCTGACCATGGCTAACGCAGCCTTTGCACAGAGCCCGCAAACCACTCAGTCGCCTATGGTGTTGGCTGCCGGTGAAATGACCGAAGCCAAGGAAGCGACTTCCGATACCTGGATCACCACCAAGGTCAAAGCTGACCTGGTGACTGAGAAAGGCATCCCAGGCACCGATATCAAGGTAGAAACCAACAAAGGTGTGGTATCGCTGTCCTCGACCACCGCTGTGACTGATTCGCAGAAAGCCACCGCCGTACGGATCGCGAAAAACATCAAGGGCGTCACCGCCGTTTCGGCTGACGGCCTGAAAGCCGAGTAATCGCCAAGGCTTCTCGCCTGGACTGGGAGAAGGCGCGGCAGGTGAGCCGAGTTATCCACCTGCCGCAGTTCCAGTATTCATGCGATTGGCCACAGGGATGTGGCTCCACGGGCCCCTGTCGGGGCCCGTTTTATTTGGCGATGAGAAACTCGATTACTCAGCGTCCAGATGCATCGGCGTGATCACCTTGCCATCGCTCTCGGCCTGGCCGAGGTTGGCGTCGATGAAGTACACCCGGTCATCAGCGAGTTGGCCCTTGTCCACCAGATAATCCTTGATGCTGCTGGCGCGGTCCTGGCCCAGTTGGCGCAGGAGGACTTCACTGGAGGCCCAGAACTTGATCACCCCTTCACGCATCTTCGCCGTCCGTTCTTCCTTGCCCAGATCGGTCCATTCAGCCGGTGGCTGAGCTTTCAGGCGGGTGCGGTAGATACCTTCAAGCAGCGGGGTTTTCTCGCTTTCAGGCACTTGCAGCAATGACGCCTGGGCCGGCACCTTGTCGCCGCGGCGCTGGAGGATCTTGTAGTAGTTGTACTGGTATTCCCGCTCCAGACGCTGCTCGGCAATCAGCGGGCCGTCGCTGCTTTGCGCGGCGGTGCCTTCGATTTCCAGGCGCAGGGCCGGACGTTCCTTGAGGGCGTTGGCGAGTTTGACCAGTGCCCCTTCGGCGTCCTTGCTCAGGTCACTGGAGCCAGGCGCGAAAGCCACTGTGCCGAGGTCTTCCGAGCCACCGCCGGCGATCAGCCCACCAATCAATTTGAACGGCGCAGCCGCCGCCTTGACGATCAGGTTGCGCAGGGTTTGCCAGACGATCGGCATCACACTGAATTGCGGGTTGTTGAGGTCGCCGGTCACCGGCAATTCAATGGAGATCTTGCCATCGACGTCCTTGAGCAAGGCCACCGCCAGCTTCAGCGGCAGGCTGACCGCGTCCGGGCTGTCGACTTTCTCGCCCAGCTCCAGTTGCTCCACCACCACTTTGTTTTCCGCCTTGAGCTGGCCCTTGGTGATCAGGTAATGCAGGTCGAGGTTGAGCCGGCCCTTGCGGATCCGGTAACCGGCGAACTTGCCGGAGTAAGGCGTGAGGGTGGTCAGTTCGACCCGTTTGAAACTGGTGGCGATGTCCAGCGCCGCCATCGGATCGAATGGATTGACGCTGCCCTTGATGGTCACCGGAGCGTAGCGGTCGACCTTGCCCTTGACGTCGACGCTGGCCGGTTTCTGCTGGCGGCTATCGATGGTGCCGATCTGGCCGTTGAGTTGCTGGATGGCGGTGGCGAAGTTCGGCGTCAGGCTGAAGTCGGCGAAGTTCGCCGAGCCGTCGTTGATGGCAATCGCGCCAATGTGAATGCCCAGCGGTTTGTCCTGGCCGGCCGCCGGCTTTGCCCCCGCGGTGGACTTGCTGGTGCTGTCGGCCGGTTGCGGGATCAGCAGGTCATCGACGTTGGTGGTGCGATCATCGTTGATCATGAAGCGCACGTAGGGTTGCTGCAGGTTGATCCGGTCGATCGACAGGCTGTCGCCATGCTGATAATTCAGCCCTTCGACCATGACCTTTTGCCATTTGAGAAAGTCGCGGGATTTCAGGGTGTCGAGGGTGTGCAATTGATCGACCTGGGCCTTGCCGGTGACGCTGAATGCCAGCGGCTCGGTGCTTTTCAGGTTGACGGCCAGGTCGCTGCCGAGCATGCCGGAGCGCAGCTCCAGGAGAATGAAAGGACTGATGTAGGACTGGGCCACCCGCAGGTCGATATCGCGGGTTTGCACATTGAGTTTGGCGCTGACCGGCGCCAGGTTGACCTCGCCTTCAGCGAGGATCTTGCCTTGCTTGCCCAGCCCGCTTTCGAGCTTGAGGCTGAAAGGCGAGCCGTTGAGGCTGTCGAAGTTTTTCAGGTCCAGGTTCAGCGGGCCGAGTTCCAGGGTCACGGCCGGTTTCACCTGGCGGTCAGCCAGGTGCACCTGGTAATTGCGCAGTTCGACGTCCTTGAGCAGCACCTGCCAGGGCTTGCTGGGGGCGGCGGGCGCAGGTGAGTCGGCAGCCGCCGGTGCGGTGGTTGCCTCCTTTTTGGCGGCTGGCTTGGCCGGCTGGCTGGCGAACAATTTCTGCCAGTCGAGTTGGCCATCGGCTTCGCGGGCGGCCCAGGTTTCGAGTTTCTGGCTGCGGATCTTGCCGACGATCACTTGCTGCCTGGCCAGGTCGACCGTGGTCTCGCTGATGTCCAGACGTTCCAGGCGAGCCAGCGGCCGTCCGTCCGGGGCCTTGATGGCGAAAGGCGCGATGCTCACCGAGGTGTTGTTCAGCAGCAGTTCGGTTTCCTTGCTCAGGTTCAGCGTGTAGTCGGTGCTGAGGCTGACGGTGCCGTCTTCAAGCACCAATGGCACCGCGTCGCGGACGTAGGGCCAGAAGGCTTTCATCTTGCCATCGGTGACTTTAAGGGTGCCCTCGGAGGTGATGGGCACCAGGCTGACCTTGCCGCTCCAGTCGATCTGACCGCCGTTGGGGCCGATCGCCACCAGGTTCATTTCGGCGTTGTCGTCAGGCAGCGTGCTGAGATTTTTCAGCTCGAAAGTGAGGTCGTCGTAAAGAAACTCGATCGGCTCGCTGGGACGCAGGTCCTCAAAGTGCAGGTTGCCACCCGCCAGGTTGATGCGATCGATGCGCAGCGGGAACGGTTTTGCCTGTGGGTCGACGGGAGTAGGTTCGCTGGCGGGCAGCTTGAACAGTTGGGTCAGGTTGAGGCTGCCATCCTTGCTGAACAGGATCTCGGTTTTCGGTTTGTCCAGCTGCACGTCGGCCAGGTGCAGGGCGTGAGTCCACAGACTGTCAATCTGCAGGTCGGCGTATAACCGTTCAAAAGCCACCTGCTCCTTGCCCGGTTCGCCGATATTCAGGCCCCACACCGTGAGTTCAAGGCTGAAGGGATTGAGCTCGATGCGCTGGATGCTCGCTGGCACCGCTGCGTAATGGGCCAATTGTTGATTGGCGATCCGCAGGGCGATCCCCGGCAAGATCAGAAACCCCAGCAAGCTGTAGAGGGCGACAGCAGTCAACAAGGCGCCGACGGCGCGAATCAATCCTTTGGGCATGTGCGGCTTCATCTATCTGAATCGGAAGTGCCTTGGAGTATGGCACGCGATTCTGGTTCCGAAGCAATGACCTCGATCAGGATTGTTCAGATTCTTCCTACACGCTTCAGAGCTGCAAAATCAGGGTTTTCAGCGGCGGCTGTTGGTCCATCGAGGGGAAATCAGCGGCTGGAGGCAGCGCTTGCCACTCGCGTACCGGACGCCCGGCTTTCTCTGCACAGCGCAGTACCTGCTCGCGCCAGTCGTCCATGGCGACTTTCGCCAGGTTGTTGCAGCAGATCAGCACGCCATTTTCGGCGGTGCTCAGCAGCGCCGGTTTCAACAGGCTTTGGTAATCGCGCAGCAGGTCGACGGTGCCAAATGCACTTTTCGCCCAGGCCGGTGGGTCAAGCAGGACCAGGTCGTATTGACGCTGTTCCAGGCGTGGGTAGCTTGGCAGCTTTTGCCCGCGACGTTGGCTGATGGGCAGCCCGGCCAGCTGGCGAATGGCCGGGAAGTAGTCGGACTGCACGAACTGCATTTCGCGGAGTTGCGGATTGAGCTGGCCGTTCTCGCGGCCGACCGCCAGGTTGCCCTCGGCAAAGTCCAGGTTGCACACTTCGCGCGCACCACCGGCTGCAGCACTGAGGCCGACACCGCAGGTGTAGGCAAACAGGTTCAGCACACTCTTGTTGTGGCTGTGGGCCTTGACCCAGCCACGGGCATTGCGCAGGTCGAGGAACAATAGCGGATCCTGCCCGGCGTGACGGCCGCGGACCCGGTAGTTCAGGCCCCACTCATGGCCCACCAGATCGGCAAGGGCGGCGTCATCGGCGCGGTACACGCTGTCTTCACGGTCGATGCGCGAGTTGCCCCGGGAACGGTCGTTGTAGACTAGCAAAGTGTCCAGTTGCAGGTGTTGATTGACGCTCGCATGCAGTGCCAACAAGTCTTCGCGCTGCAGCGTCTGGTGGAAGCTCTGCACCAGCAGTTGCGGGCCGTATCGGTCGATGGTCAGGCCGCCGGCGCCTTCCTGGCTGCCATGGAACAGGCGATAGCAGTCGGTGCCCTGCTGGTGCAGCTCGGCGAGCAGGTCCTGGCGATGATCGAGTGCGGCGCGCAGCGCCTGGTTCAAGGAAGACATGGGGCGCGCCTTGCTGGGAATTTGGCGCGCGAGTTTAACAGGATTGCGCGTAGATTCATTTCAACAAACCCATCCGGCGCCTGGCCCGCTGCACCGAACCGTTGCGCACCGCCCAGCGCAGCATGGGGGCGCTGCGCCTGACGCTGGCGCGGATCAGCTTACGTTGCAACGGGCTCTGGCTGACGTCGAGCATGGCGCTGGCCCAGTCGGGCAGCAGGTCGATACCGGCCTGCATCATCAACCCGCCAAAAGGTTTGGCCAGGCGACTGGGGGCGGGTGCGTTCAGCAGCAGGCGCAGCACTTCGCGACTGCGTTCGTCACACAGCAGTTGTGGGCGCATTCGCTCGAGGTAGTCGGCGATTTCCTGGCGCGAGCGAGGGACTTCACGGGCGCCCAGGCGTTCGGCGATCAAGGCGATCTCGGCGTAATAACGGTCCTGGTCGCTGGGCGTCAGATCCGGGTTGCGGTAGCGCAGATGGGCCGCGAGAAAGCTGCTGACTTCAGCGACATGGACCCAGGTCAGCAAGTCCGGATCGCTGGCGGCATAGGCGCGGCCGTCGGGGGCGGTACCGACCACTTGCAAGTGGATGGTGCGGACTTTTTCGATCAGCCACTCGGCATCCTGGCGTGAGCCGAAGGTGGTGCCGGAAATGAATTGCCCGGTACGGCGCAGGCGTCCGAGCATGTCCTGGCGAAAGTTCGAATGATCCCAGACCCCGGCCAGCGCCAGCGGATGCAGGGCTTGCAGCATCAGGGCGCTGATGCCACCAATCAGCATGCTGCTGAAGTCGCCGTGGACTTGCCAGCTGATTGAGTCCGGGCCGAACAGGCCCGGGTCGCCCTTGGGGTTTTCCAGATCGAGCTTGCCCAGGGAAAGACCGGTGAGGCTCATGATCTGGGTTTCGATACGGGTACGGATGAATTCCATGACAACTCGGTGGTGACAAAGGGGTAGCAGCGCGGTGGCTGACCGCGCCAGTTTACGGGTTCAAGCGCTTGTCGATGAGTCCCTCGACCACGCTGGGATCGGCCAGGGTCGAGGTATCGCCGAGGCTGTCCAGTTCGTTGCAGGCGATCTTGCGCAGAATGCGCCGCATGATCTTGCCTGAACGGGTTTTCGGCAAGGCGGGTGCCCACTGGATCAGGTCCGGCTTGGCGAAGCTGCCGATTTCCTTGCTCACCAGCGCCAGCAATTGTTGCTTGAGGGCCTCGTCGGGTTCGACACCGTTCATCGGGGTGACGAAGGCGTAGATGCCCTGGCCTTTGACGTCGTGGGGGTAACCGACCACGGCGGCCTCGGCGATGCGGTCATGCAGCACCAGCGCGCTTTCGACTTCGGCGGTGCCGATGCGGTGCCCGGAAACGTTGATCACGTCGTCGATGCGTCCAGTGATCCAGTAGTCGCCGTCTTCGTCGCGGCGCGCGCCGTCTCCGGTGAAGTAGTACCCGGGGTAGGGTTTGAAGTAGGTGTCGACCATCCGTTGCGGGTCACCGTAGACCGTGCGGATCTGTGCCGGCCAACTGGCCTTGATCGCCAGCACGCCGCTGCCGGGGCCGCTGATTTCCTTGCCCTGTTCGTCGAGCAGCACCGGTTGTACGCCGAACATTGGCCGGGTTGCGCAGCCGGGTTTGATCCGTTGCGCGCTGACCAGCGGGCTGAGCATGATGCCGCCGGTTTCGGTTTGCCACCAGGTGTCGACGATGGGGCAGCGCTGCTCGCCCACCGCGTTGAAGTACCACTCCCAGGCTTCCGGGTTGATCGGCTCGCCGACGCTGCCCAGCAGTCGCAAGCTGCTGCGCGAGGTGTTCTGCAAGGGGCCGGCGCCCTCGCGCATCAGCGCGCGCAAGGCCGTCGGGGCGGTGTAGAAGATGTTGACCTGATGCTTGTCGATGACCTGCCAGAAGCGCGAGCTGCTGGGGTAATTCGGCACGCCCTCGAACATCAGGGTGGTCGCGCCGTTGGCCAGGGGGCCATAGACAATGTAGCTGTGGCCGGTCACCCAGCCGACATCGGCGGTGCACCAGAACACCTCGCCGTCGCGGTAGTCGAGCACGTACTTGAAGGTCATCGCTGCTTGCAACAAGTAGCCCGCGGTGCTGTGCAACACGCCTTTGGGTTTACCGGTGCTGCCGGAGGTGTAGAGGATGAACAGCGGGTCTTCGGCGCCCATCGGTTCTGGCGGGCACTGAGCACTGGCAGCAGCGCTGGCCTGGTGATACCAGAGGTCACGACCCTCGACCCAATCGACATCGCCTTGCGTGCGCTGGATCACCACCACCGTGCTGACCGCCGGGCAACTGCGCAGGGCCTGGTCGACGTTGCGCTTGAGGGGGATTTTCTTGCCGCCGCGCACGCCTTCATCGGCAGTGATGACGGTGCGGCAATCGGCATCGAGGATGCGATCGCGCAAGGAATCCGGAGAGAAGCCGCCAAACACCACCGAATGCACGGCGCCAATGCGCGAGCAGGCCAGCATGGCGTAGGCAGCTTCGGCAATCATCGGCATGTAGATACACACGCGGTCGCCTTTTTTCACGCCACGGCTTTTCAGCACATTGGCCAGGCGGCAGACGTGATCGTGCAGCTGTTGATAGGTGATACGCAGCGAATCGGCGGGGTCGTCGCCTTCCCAGATGATCGCGGTCTGGTTGGCGCGTTTTGCCAGGTGACGATCGATGCAGTTGTGGCTGACGTTGAGCATTGCGCCGGAGAACCAGGTGGCCTCACCGGTCTTCAGGTTGTAGCGCTGGACGGTTTGCCAGGGGGCGCTGAAGTCAATGAAGCGGGTGGCCTGTTCGGCCCAGAACTGAGTGGGGTGTTCGATGGATTCGCGGTACAGACGCTGATAGTCGTCCTGGCTCAGTTGTGCAGCCCGGCGCACGGCGTCGGCTTTGGGGAAGGTGCTGATATCGAACATGACGGCTCCTTGTTAGCTGTGGGCCTTGCGGGGCCGGGTGTGCCAACGACAGCGCGATCGCTCGTTGGCACACCCGGCCCGCAAGGCTGGTACTCGCTACAGGACTACCGTCAAATCAACCGCGGTGACGTCCGCGGAAGTAGTTGATCAAGCCCTGGGTGGACGCATCATCGGCCGGTGCTTCTTCGCTGCCGACCAGGCGATTGTAGACGCCTTTGCCCAGTTCCTTGCCCAGCTCCACGCCCCATTGGTCGAAGGCGTTGATGCCCCAGACCACGCTTTGCACGAAGACCTTGTGTTCGTACAACGCCACCAGTGCGCCGAGGCGACGCGGGCTGATGCGCTCGACCACCAGGGTGTTGCTTGGGCGGTTGCCTGGAATCACCTTGTGCGTGGCCAGCTTCTGCACCTGGTCTTCGGGCATGCCCTTGTCACGCAGCTCTGCCTCAGCTTCGCCGAGGGTTTTACCGAGCATCAGTGCCTGGCTCTGGGATAGGCAGTTGGCGTACAGCCACTGGTGGTGGTCGGAAACCGGATTGAAGCTGACGATCGGCACGATGAAATCGGCCGGGATCAACTGGGTACCCTGGTGCAGCAACTGGTGGTACGCATGCTGGCCGTTGCAACCGACGCCACCCCAGATCACTGGGCCGGTGTCGGTGGAGACCGGCGTGCCGTCCTGGCGCACGCTCTTGCCGTTGGACTCCATGTCCAGCTGCTGCAAGTGCTTGGTGATGTTGCGCAGGTAGTGGTCGTACGGCAGGATCGCGTGGCTCTGCGCACCCCAGAAGTTGCCGTACCACACGCCGAGCAAGGCCAGCAGCACTGGCATGTTCTGTTCGAACGGAGCGCTCTGGAAGTGCTGGTCCATGGTGTAGGCACCGGACAGCAGTTCCTTGAAGTTTGACATGCCGATGGCCAGGGCGATCGGCAGGCCGATGGCCGACCACAGCGAGTAACGGCCGCCGACCCAGTCCCACATCGGGAAGATGTTCTCTTCTCGGATACCGAACGCGACCGCCGCCGCATTGTTACTCGATACGGCGATGAAGTGGCGATACAGCTCGGCTTCCGAGCCACCCTGGGCCAGGTACCAGGCGCGAGCGGCCTGGGCGTTCTTCAGGGTTTCCAGGGTGTTGAAGGATTTCGACGAGACGATGAACAGCGTGGTCTCGGCGCGCAGCTTCATGGTCAGTTCGTGGAACTCACTGCCGTCGATGTTCGCCAGGTAATGGCAGCGCACGCCTTTCTGGGCGTAGGACAGCAGCGCTTCGGAGACCAGCTCCGGACCGAGGAACGAGCCACCGATACCGATGTTCACCACGTCGGTGATCGGTTTTTCGGTGTAGCCGCGCCACAGGCCGTCGTGGATGCGGCCGACCAGGTCAGTGATCTGGTTCAGCACCTTGTGCACGTCCGGCATCACGTTGACGCCATTGACCAGCAGCTTGTCGCCGACCGGGCGGCGCAGGGCGGTGTGCAGGGCCGGGCGGCCTTCGGAGGCGTTGACGATTTCGCCGCTGAACAGCGCCTTGATTGCGTCCTGCAGGCCGACTTCGTTCGCCAGGCCCACCAGCAGGTTGCGGGTTTCAGTGCTGATCAGGTTTTTCGAGTAGTCCAGGAACAGCCCACAGCTGCTCAGGGTGAATTGGTTGAAACGCTGCGGGTCGGCATTGAACGCTTCGCGCATGCTGAAATCCTGCATGGCTTGGCGGTGATCATTCAGCGCCTGCCAGGCTGGCAGAGCGGTAACGTCTTGAGGAGTGCGGTAGTACGCCATCGCTGCGGGTTTCCTTTTACTTGAACTGCCTTTAGGACACTGAAAAAACCGGAATGTGCTGTCGGGCGACAGGCGTTGTCCGGTGAAAGCTGCGAATAGACGATTAAATAGTGCAGGGCGACAACAGTAAACCTCGCCGGCGGATCTGTCTTGGCTTTGTCGGCGCTGCACAGAACCAGGCAGGCGAGGTTTCGGTCTGCGCAGTGCGGGAGAGGATCAGGCGACCTGCACCGGGATGGCATTGCTGGTGTGGCTCAGTTCGTTACCCTGTGCCATGTACAACATGCGCGGCTTGAAGTTGAGCAACTCGGCTTCGCTGTAGTGGGCGTAGGCACAGATGATCACTCGGTCACCGACCTTGGCCTTGTGGGCGGCGGCCCCGTTGACTGAAATCATCCGCGAACCTGCTTCGCCACGGATGGCGTAGGTGGTGAAACGCTCGCCATTGTCGACGTTATAGATCTGGATCTGTTCGTACTCACGGATCCCGGACAAGTCCAGCCACTCGCCGTCGATGGCGCAGGAGCCCTCGTAGTCGAGCACAGCGTGAGTCACTTCGGCGCGGTGCAGCTTGGCCTTGAGCATGATGGCGTGCATGGGTGTTTTCTCTGGTCGAAATCGAACGGCGGGCAGTGTGCCCGAAGGTCATGGAGGCGGCAATATGGCTGAATGGCGATCTTTGGCAGGCGACAAGCATCAGGGGGAGCAAGGCTCCCCCTGAGATGGGCGATGATCAGGCGGGGGTGTCGAGGTTCAGGTGCAGGTTGTCGATCAACCGTGTGGTGCCGAGGAACGCTGCCACCAGAATCACCAGGTCGCGATCCTGTGCCGTGGCTGGGCGCAAGGTCAGGGCGTGACGCACTTCCAGGTAATCCGGACGCAGGCCTGCGCTTTCCAGTTGTTGCAACTGGGCGCTGATCAATGCCGGGAAGTCGCGCTCGCCCTGGCGGATGGCTTCGGCGATGTTGCTCAAGGTGCGATACACCACCGGCGCCACTGCCCGCTGCTCTTCGTCGAGGAAACCATTGCGCGAGGACAAGGCCAGGCCATCGGCGGCACGCACAGTCGGCTCGCCGATGATCTGGATCGGCATGTTCAGGTCGTGCACCAGCGCTCGAATGACCGCCAGTTGCTGGAAGTCTTTCTGGCCGAACACCGCCAGGTCAGGCTGGACCATGTTGAACAGCTTGCTGACCACGGTCGCCACGCCTTCGAAGTGCCCGGGGCGACTGGCGCCGCACAGGCCTTCGGACAAGTGCGGGACGCTGACGCGGGTCTGGCCGGCCATGCCGTCGGGATACATTTCCTCGGCACTCGGTGCGAACAGCAAATGGCAGCCGGCTTGCAGGAGTTTTTCCTGATCGGCCGCCAGTGTCCGTGGGTACTTGTCCAGGTCTTCGCCAGCGCCAAACTGCAGCGGATTGACGAAGATGCTCGCCACCACGAAATCCACCCGCTGCGCCGCCTTGGTCACCAGTGCCATGTGGCCGCTGTGCAGGTTGCCCATGGTTGGCACGAAGCCGATGCGCTTGCCTTCGCTGCGTGCACGGGCTACCGCGGCACGCAGTTCGCGTACGGTCTTGACAGTATTCATGCGGAGAATCCGTGCTCGGCGCCGGGGAAGGTCGCGGCCTTGACTTCACTGACGTAGGCGCTCAAGGCGGCCTGGACGCTTGCCTGGCCGGCCATGAAGTTCTTCACGAATTTCGGCGCGCGACCGGTCAGCGACAGGCCGAGCATATCGTGCAGGACCAGTACCTGGCCGTCGGTGGCGTTGCCGGCACCGATACCAATCACCGGAATCTTCACCGCCTGGGTGATTTCATGGGCCAGTTCGCTCGGCACGCATTCGAGCAGCAGCATCGCTGCGCCGGCCTGTTCCAGGGCGATAGCGTCAGCACGCATCTGGCGGGCCTGGTTTTCATTGCGGCCCTGGACTTTATAGCCTCCCAGGATATTCACCGCCTGTGGTGTCAGGCCCATGTGGGCGCAGACCGGTACGCCGCGTTCGGCCAGCAGGCGAATCGACTCGGCCAGCCACAACGCACCTTCGACCTTGACCATGTGCGCGCCGGCCTGCATCAGGGTCGCGCTGTTGATCAGGGTTTGTTCGACGGTGGCGTTGGCCATGAATGGCAGGTCGGCGAGGATCAGCGCGTCGCTGTTGCCGCGTTTGACGCAGGCGACGTGATACGCCATCTCGGCGGTGGTGACCGGCAGGGTACTGTCATGACCTTGCAGGACCATGCCCAGGGAATCGCCCACCAGTAACACTTCAACACCGGCCTCATTGCAGGCGTGGGCAAAAGTGGCGTCGTAGCAGGTCAGCATGGTGATTTTTTCACCTTTCTGCTTGAGGGTCTGCAGGGTGGTGAGGGTAATAGCTGGCATGAAATGGTTCCTCGTTCAGGCGCTTGGAAAACTACTGCGAGTAACGCGCGTGATTCTTCATTTACTCAGGCGCACGTTCTTTTGTCGTGCTTGAAAAGCCTGGATTGCGCCCTTTGGTGCCGTGTTGGCGGCAGCGGGACGCCTATAGTCGTGAGGAGAACTCGGGAAGTCAATTGGATGTGTTACCGCAAGGTGACAGCGCAGGTGTTACCGGCGTTACTGATGCGATTCAGCAGGGCTTGGGGTAGGCCGGCCTTGTCGGCCGGGCCCTTTCAAACCGGCGGCAAGCGCTCCAACCCGACGAACGGGCAGGCGCTCAGGAGGTCGCGTAACAGTCGCCCGTCTGCCAGTTGCAGGTCCGCCGGGGCCAGTTCGGCCAGGGGGTAGAGCACGAAAGCCCGCTCCTGCATCTGGTAATGCGGAACCTTGAGGCGTGGTACGTCGATGAGTTGGTCACCGAACAACAGGATGTCCAGGTCGAGGGTGCGTGGGCCCCAGCGTTCAAGGCGTTCGCGGCCCTGGTCGTTTTCGATGGACTGCAGTGCATCGAGCAGTTGCAGTGGCGCCAACTCGCTGTCCAGTGCGGCAACCGCGTTGGTATAGCGCGGCTGGCCCGGCAGCAGGGAATCACTTTGATAGAAGGCCGAGACGCCGGCCAGGGTGGTGCGGGGCAACTGCGCCAACGCCTGGACGGCGCTGCGCAGTTGTTCGGCGGGGGCCGCGAGGTTGCTGCCCATGCCGATGTAGATACGTTCCATGACCTTACTCGCCCGACGCACTCGGTGCGCCAGCGGCGCGTTTACGTTTGGCACCACCGCTGCGACGACGTTTGCGCGGTGCGCCACTGGCACCGTCTTCCTTGCCGCTGAGGTCGCGAATCATGTCGCGGCGCTCGCTGTCGTTGGCGTCCTGGTAGTCGGTCCACCAATCACCCAGGCCATCGGTCTGCTCGCCGGCGCTTTCACGCAGCAGGAGGAAATCGTAGCCGGCCCGGAAACGCGGATTGTCCAGCAGCAGGTCGGCACGCTTGCCGCTGCGCCGTGGCAGGCGCTCCTGCATGTCCCATATCTCGCGGATTGGCATGGTGAAACGCTTGGGAATGGCGATCCGCTGGCACTGTTCGGCGATCAGTTCGTGAGCGGCTTCCTGCATGGCCGGGATCGGAGGCATGCCACGATCCTGCAAACGCAACACCCGGGCTGGCAGCGCCGGCCACAACAGGGCAGCGAACAGGAAGGCCGGAGTCACCGGCTTGTTCTGTTTGATCCGCAGGTCGGTGTTGATCAGGGCTTCGCTGATCAGGGTGTGGGTGTAGGTCGGGTTGTGCTCCAGTGCTTCGGCGCTGGCCGGGAACAGTGGATCGAACAATTGCAGGTCGACCAGCATTTCGAAGGTGTCGGCGGCATGCCCGGAAAGGAACAGCTTCAACACTTCTTCGAACAGACGTGCGGCAGGAATTTCCCGCAGCATCGGCGCCAGGTTGCGGATCGGCGAGGCGGTGTGCTTCTCGATGCCGAAGTTCAGCTTGGCGGCAAAACGCACGGCGCGCAGCATCCGCACCGGGTCTTCCTGGTAACGCTGGGTCGGGTCGCCGATCAGGCGGATCAGGTGGTTGCGGATGTCGTGCACGCCGTTGGCGTAATCGAGAATGCGCTCGCTGACCGGATCGTAATACAAGGCATTGATGGTGAAGTCGCGGCGTTGCGCGTCTTCTTCCAGGGTGCCATAGACGTTATCGCGCAGGATGCGCCCGCTTTCGTTGCGCGAGGACTGGTTGCTGTCTTCCTCGTCCTCGTTTTGCGGGTGATTGGCGCGGAAGGTCGCGACTTCAATGATTTCGCGACCAAAGTGGATGTGCACCAGTTTGAAGCGACGACCAATGATTCGCGCGTTGCGAAACTCGGCGCGAACCTGCTCCGGCGTGGCGCTGGTGGCGACGTCGAAATCCTTGGGCGTGATATTGAGCAGCATGTCGCGCACGCAGCCACCGACCAGGTAGGCCTGATAACCGGCGTTCTGCAAGCGTTCGACGATGTTTACCGCGTAACGGCTGAACTGGGCGCGCTGCAGCGAATGTTGGCCGCTGTTGAGCACTTCAGGCGTGCTGCGGATGTGTTGCGTACGACGCGCGGGAGAACGGAATGACTGGAACAGCTTCTTCAGCATGGGATGCACTGTTTGAAGGAATGTTCGGCCATAACGAAGAATGACCGCATGATGGGCGGGGATTCTAGCATTTAGTCGAGGGATGGTGTAGGAACAAGCGTCGAGCCTTGAGCTACAGGCTTCACATGCGGGGTAGGGACTGGGTTTCTGGGTAAATCGCAGAAACTACAAGGGGAGCCGAAGCTCCCCCAGAAGTAGTTGCGTGCTCTATTTTTATTATGGTTTTGGGCTTCTTGTTTTTGTGTAACGCCCATGTCATGAGGTTTTTCCTGCATGACCCTCCCAATCGGGAGCCAAGAGCAAACGGATTGCTTTGATCGCTGTGCTGCAATGATCTGTCGATCCAACCAGTTCAGGCGCTGCCTTAGGGCAGTTTTTGTTGTTCTCGGCCTGGTTGCGGGGCAAGCCCCAAATGCAACGCTTCTCCAAAAGAATCAGTTAGCTACGCCTCTCGCCGTCTTGTTTTTATTGTGCGTGAGTCGATTCGTCTTATTTTTATTGTCTTGTACGTTGCTTGTTATTGTTCTTGTACCAAACATATAGCAGAAGCCGTGCCAACTTTTGTGAAGGCCAATGAAACAAGGGGTCAGGCCGGTTAGGCAGGTTTTTTCAGGGCAAAAAAAGCCGGGGCTTCGTTACCGTAAGCCCCGGCTTTTGTTACGGAAAAAACTGCGGTAACAGTTTTTTCACATTTACAACTGTTACCCGCTCAAGCGTCAGGTAACGTTCAGCTCTCGCTGGCGACACCGGTCTTGCGCCGCGGAATACCCAGGCGCTGACGGCGTTCCCACAGGCACTTGCGACTGACCCCCAGCTTGCGGGCCAGTTCGGTCTCGGTCATGTGATCCTGGTGCTCGAGGACGAAATGCTGGAAGTAGTCTTCCAGGGACAGGTCTTCGGTCGGCTCGTGGCTGGCGTTGCTGGTGCTGCCCTGCTGCGGGGCCAGGCCGATGAATTCGTCTTCTTCCAGGTCGCTGAGCTCGATATCGATGCCCAGCAGGTCGGCGGAGATTTCCGGGCTCTCGCACAGGATCACCGCACGCTCGACGGCGTTTTCCAGTTCGCGCACGTTACCCGGCCAGCTGTAGTGACGAATTGCCTGCTCGGCATCGGCGGCGAACTTCAGGTCGGTGCGATTGATGCGCGCGCTCTGGCGAGCGAGGAAGGCGTTGGCGATCTCGTTGACGTCCGCGCCACGCTCGCGCAGGGCCGGCAGCTTGAGGGCGATCACGTGCAGACGGTAATACAAGTCCTCACGGAACTGGCCGATTTTTGCCAGGCTCTTCAGATCGCGGTGAGTCGCGGCGATCAGGCGCACATCGACCTTCTGCGATTGCACCGAGCCCACACGACGGATTTCGCCTTCCTGCAGCACACGCAGCAGGCGGGCCTGGGCTTCGAGCGGCAGCTCACCGATTTCATCGAGGAACAGGGTGCCGCCGTCCGCCGCTTCCACCAGTCCGGCGCGGCCGGCGCTGGCGCCGGTAAATGCGCCTTTTTCGTGGCCGAACAACTCGGACTCGATCAGGCTTTCCGGGATCGCTGCGCAGTTCACCGAAATCATTGGCGCCTTGGCCCGACGCGACAGGTTGTGCAGGGCGCGGGCCACCAGTTCTTTACCGGTACCGGATTCGCCCTGGACCAGCACATTGGAGTCGGTAGGTGCGACTTTGCGGATCTTGCCGTACAGGTCCTGCATAGGTGGGCAGGAACCGATGATGCCGATTTCGCCGTTACTGTTGTCGACGCCCGGCTTTTCACTGCCGTTGCTCGTCTTGCCGGCGGGACGTTCACTGGCCACGCTTTGCGCCGTTTGTCGGTCGCGCAGGATCCGCGCAACGGCCTGGAGCATTTCATCGTGGTCGAAGGGCTTGGCGATGTAGTCCACCGCGCCCATTTTCATCGAGTCGACCGCAGAGCGCAGGCTGGCGTAGCTGGTCATGATCAGCACCGGTGTGCCCTGGCCCAGCTTGATCAGCTCGGTGCCCGGTGCGCCGGGCAGGCGCAGGTCGCTGACAATCAGGTCGAAGGTGGGAATGCTGAAGCGTTCTTGTGCTTCCTGCACTGAGCCGGCTTCGCTGACCTGGTACTGGTTGCGTTCCAGCAGGCGGCGCAAGGCGGAGCGGATAATGGTTTCGTCTTCGACGATCAAAATGTGCGGCATTGATTCAATTCTCTCGACGGTCTCAGTTCACAGCGGACGTCGCTTCGACATGACGCGGTAAGGTCACCCGGATACGGGTGCCGCGTTGGCTTTGAATGTCAGCCGGGCTGTCGATGGTGATTTGTCCATAATGCTCTTCAACGATGGAATAGACCAGTGCAAGGCCCAGACCGGTGCCTTCGCCAGGATCCTTGGTGGTGAAGAAGGGTTCGAACAATCGGTCCTTGATGCTCGACGGGATACCGCTGCCTTCGTCTTCGACGATCAGATCGATCGTGTGTTCGCTGGCTTCGCTTTTTACCCGCACCGCACTGCCGGCGGGCGATGCGTCGCGGGCGTTGGACAGCAGGTTGATCAGCACCTGGGCCAGGCGCTGTGGGTCACCATCGACCCAATGCTCGGGATCGCACAGGTTGTAGAACTGCACTTCGAAATTGCGCCGGTTCAGGGCCAGCAGGCCAATCGCGTCCTGGGCCACTTCGGCCAGGCACACCGGTTCGTCGTTGTGCTGGTGACTGCCTGCGTGGGCGAAACTCATCAACGATTGCACGATGCGCGAGACGCGTTTGGTCTGTTCGAGAATTTGCCCGCTGATCTCTGTCAGCTCACCGTCCTCTTCGCGCTCCTCGCGCAGGTTTTGCGCCAGGCAGGCGATGCCGGTGATCGGGTTGCCAATCTCGTGGGCCACCCCGGCGGCCAGGCGCCCGATACTGGCCAGGCGTTCGGAGTGCACCAGTTTGTCTTCGAGCATCTGGGTTTCGGTCAGGTCTTCGACCAGCAGCACCAGGCCGCTGTTCCCCGGGGCGAGGGGCTCGTCGATGGCCGCCTTGTGCAGGTTCAGCCAGCGGGTCTGGCCTTCCAGGGTCAGGTGCTGTTTGTGCAAGTGTTCATCCGGCAGATTGATGAAGCCCTGCAGCAACTCCTTCCACGGTTCGCCGAGGGTGCTCAGGCGCGAGCCGACCACGCGCTGCGCGGCGATCCCGGTCAGCTCCTCCATGGCTTTGTTCCACATCAGGATCTCCTGATCCTTGGCCAGGGAGCAGACGCCCATCGGCAGCTCTTGCAAGGTCTGGCGGTGATAGCGGCGCAGGGCATCGAGTTCGGCGGCCAGGCCGGTCAGGCGCGAGTGATAGTCCTCGAGGCGGCTTTCAATGAAGTGAATGTCTTCGGTGACATAGTTTTCGCCGCCGGCCTTGTACGGCAGGAAGGTTTCGACCATGTCCTGGGCAACGCTGGGCCCCATCAGGCCGGAGAGGTTGGCTTCGATCCGGTCACGCAGGCGGCGCAAGGCGTAGGGGCGGCGTTCGTCGAACGGCAGGTAGAGGTCGCGCAGGGCCTGTTCGACTTCCTTTTGCGCGGTCTTGGCGCCCAGTGGTTTGGCAAGCTGTGTGGCGAATTCCTGGGGCGAGGCCGCATGCAGTTCGCGGCGTTGCGGACGGCGCACGTTATCCACCGCGCAGGCTTCGGCCGCACTGGCTTCCTCGCTGCTGGCGTTGGTGAACAGCGAGATCAGGGTGAACATCAGCACGTTGGCCGCCAGCGAGGCGATGGCCGCCATGTGCCAGCTGGTGTCGTCGAGCACGTAGATCATGTTCAGCAGCGGTATATAGAAGCCTTGCAGATTACCCACCAACGGCAACAGCATGGTCACCAGCCAGACCAGGATCCCCGCCAGCAAGCCGGCAATGAAGCCGCGGCGGTTGGCGGTCGGCCAATACAGCACCGACAGCACGCCCGGCAGGAACTGCAGGGTCGCGACGAAGGCGACGATGCCGAGGTTGGCCAGGTCCTGTTCGGCGCCGAGCATCAGATAGAAACCGTAGCCGGCCATGATGATCGCGACGATCAGCGCCCGGCGGGTCCATTTCAGCCAGCGGTAGATATTGCCTTCGGCGGGCGGCTGGTACAGCGGCAGGACCAGGTGGTTCAAGGCCATCCCGGACAGCGCCAGGGTGGTGACGATGATCAGGCCGCTGGCGGCGGACAAGCCGCCGATGTACGCCAGCAAGGCCAGTGCCTTGCTGTTTGCGGCGATGCCGATGCCGAGGGTGAAGTATTCCGGGTTGGTGCTGGCGCCCAGTTTCAGGCCGGCCCAGAGAATCAGCGGTACCGCCAGGCTCATCAATAGCAGGAACAGCGGCAGGCCCCAGCTGGCGCTGACCAGCGAGCGCGGGTTGAGGTTTTCGGTGAAGGTCATGTGATACATGTGCGGCATCACGATGGCCGAGGCAAAGAACACCAGCAACAAGGTGCGCCATGGACCTTCCTGCAGCGGCGTGTGCAGGGCGGCGAGGGCGGTCTGGTTCTGCAGCAGCCAGAGTTCCAGCTGTTGCGGGCCGTCGAATACGCCATATAAGGCATACAGGCCGACGCCGCCGATGGCGATCAGCTTGATCACCGATTCAAAGGCGATGGCGAACACCAGGCCTTCGTGTTTCTCCCGGGTCGCAATGTGCCGCGAACCGAAGAAGATCGTGAACAGGGTGATCAGCGCGCAGAAGCTCAGGGCCACCCGATGCTGGACCGGTTCGCGGGTCAGGATGCCGATCGAATCGGCCACCGCCTGGATCTGCAGGGCCAACAGCGGCAAGACGCCGATCAGCATGAAGATGGTGGTCAGTGCGCCGGCCCAGGTGCTGCGAAAGCGAAAGGCAAACAGGTCGGCCAGGGATGACAGCTGGTAGGTGCGGGTGATCTTCAAAATCGGATACAGCAGCACCGGCGCCAGCAGGAAGGCGCCGGATACCCCGAGGTAGCTCGACAGAAAGCCGTAGCCATATTGGTAGGCCAGGCCGACCGTGCCGTAGAACGCCCAGGCGCTGGCGTAGACGCCCAGGGACAGGGTGTAGGTCAGCGGGTGGCGAATGATCGCCCGCGGAATCATTCCGCGTTCACTGATCCAGGCAACACCGAACAGCACCGCCAGGTACGCGGCGCTGATCAGGATCATCTGGGTCAGGCTAAAGCTCATCGGCATCTTTTTGGCTCTGCAGGATGAAGGTCACGACGATCAGGATCAGCCACAGCAGATACGGGCGATACCAGGCGCCCGTGGCGTCGATCCACCAGTCCATGATGGCGGGGGAGAACAGGTAGATCCCCACGACCAGCAGCAGGACCAAGCGATAGATGTACATCCCGGCCTCTCTTTATTGTGTGCGTGCCCGAAAACGTGCGGCGATGGTAACGGATGGGCGCCAACCTGCAAGCTTAGTCAGCGTAATTGCGCTTCGGGGAGTGTCAGGGTGCGAGGAATCAGGTCGGCGTCCCAATGGGCAATGCCCCACTTGAGCAGTTCGGCGGGGGGGGCATCCGCCAGTTCCACGTCGGGGTTCTGCCCCAGGGCGCGCAAGGCGCGGAGTAACAAAGGCGTGGCCTGATCTTCGGTGAGCGGCGGCGAACGGTAGGACTTGCCGAGCTTGTTGCCATCCGGTTGAGTGATCAGCGGCAGGTGCAGGTAACGCGGTTGCGGCAGGCCGAGCAACTCCTGCAGGTACAGCTGGCGCGGCGTCGAGTCGAGCAGGTCGGCTCCGCGGACGATGTCGGTGATGCCTTGCCAGGCGTCGTCGAGTACCACCGCCAGTTGATAGGCATAGAGCCCGTCGCGGCGGCGAATCACGAAGTCGCCGACCTCACGTCCCAAGTGTTGGCGGTATTCGCCCTGCACGCGGTCGATGAAATGGTATTCCAGCTCCGGGACGCGCAAGCGGATCGCTGCGTCTTCGCTGGCGTGCCCGGCGTTGCGGCACAAGCCCGGGTAGATCCCGTGGTAGGGCTCCAGTTGTTTGCGCGAGCAGGTGCAGGCGTAAGCCAGGCCGTGGTTGAACAGTTGACCGAGGACTTGCGCGTAGGCTTCGTGGCGATCGCTCTGGCGAATCATTTCGCCGTCCCACTCGAAGCCGTAGCTTTCCAGGGCCTTGAGGATTGCCGCCTGGGCGCCAGGTTCTTCGCGCGGCGGATCGAGGTCCTCCATGCGCAGCAGCCAGCCCCCGCCGACCGAACGAGCATCCAGGTAGGAGGCCAGCGCCGCCACCAGCGAGCCGAAATGCAGATGGCCGCTGGGCGTTGGGGCGAAGCGTCCGATGTAGGCGGGGGAGGTTTTGGCGGTCATGGCGGCGAAGCTACTTTTCGGGGTGTGCAGGACGGCAGAAACAAAAACGGAGCGTTCGCACGCTCCGTTCTTCATTCAAGTCGAGAATTACTTGCCGACCTGTTTTTCCTTTATTTCAGCCAAGGTCTTGCAGTCGATGCACAGATCGGCAGTCGGGCGGGCTTCGAGGCGCTTGATGCCAATCTCGATGCCGCAGGACTCGCACCAGCCGTACTCTTCGTCCTGGATCAGCTCCAGCGTCTTGTCGATCTTCTTGATCAACTTGCGCTCGCGATCGCGGGCGCGCAGCTCGAGGGCGAATTCTTCTTCCTGGCTGGCACGGTCGGCCGGGTCAGGGAAGTTGGCTGCCTCATCTTTCATGTGGTCAACGGTACGGTCGACTTCCTGCATCAAGTCCTGTTTCCACTTGTTCAGGATCTTGGTGAAGTGCGCGCGCATCGGTGCGCCCATGTACTCTTCACCAGCCTTCGGCACGTAAGGTTCGAAGCCGCTGATTGCCTGATTCTGCTGTTGCTTTGCTTGGGTGGGCATGAAATGGACCGCCTCTACTCTTGTAATCCATTGCGCAGGATTGCTCCATCACCGACACCTGCCGGCCCTGCGACTGCAAGCGGGCGAACTTACCAGATCAAATCCGGCCGCGCTACTCCCTCATGTCGAGGCTGCGGCCCCCAAGCCTTGCAAAGGGTTGCAAAGCCTGGTCTGGCGGTTCTGGAGACCTGATCAAATAATGATTTTAGTCAATCCTGCGCCTTGCGTTTGGGCTCCATGACGCTGAACCTTGGTGTTGTGACCGCAATAGGTTCTCGCTCGTTCCTGTGCTTGGGTAGAATCGTTTCTTTTACCCCGTTGAAGGAAGGCTAATGGCTCAGCCCTACAGTGCGCGCAGCCGCGCTATCGAACCTTTCCATGTCATGGCCCTGCTGGCACGCGCCAATGAATTGCAGGCGGCCGGCCACGACGTGATTCACCTGGAAATCGGCGAGCCGGACTTCACCACCGCCGAGCCGATCATCAAGGCCGGCCAGGCCGCCCTCGCGGCGGGGAAAACCCGTTACACCGCGGCGCGTGGCATTCCCGAATTGCGTGAAGCGATTTCCGGGTTCTACCAGCAGCGCTACGGCCTGAACATCGATCCGCAGCGCATTCTCATCACCCCCGGCGGCTCAGGCGCGCTGTTGCTGGCCAGCGCCTTGCTGGTGGATCCGGGCAAGCACTGGCTGCTGGCCGACCCGGGCTATCCGTGCAATCGGCATTTCCTGCGGCTGGTAGAAGGCGCGGCGCAACTGGTGCCGGTCGGCCCCGACGTGCGTTACCAGTTGACCCCTGACCTGGTGGAGCGCTACTGGGACCACGACAGCGTCGGCGCACTGGTGGCGTCGCCAGCCAACCCGACCGGGACTATCCTCACTCGCGACGAACTGGCGGGCCTGTCCACGGCGATCAAGGGCCGTAACGGCCATCTGGTGGTGGACGAGATCTATCACGGCCTGACCTATGGCACCGATGCGGCCAGCGTGCTGGAAGTCGACGACAGTGCTTTTGTCCTGAATAGTTTTTCCAAGTATTTCGGCATGACCGGCTGGCGCCTCGGTTGGCTGGTGGCGCCGCAAGGTGCGGTCAGCGAACTGGAGAAGCTGGCGCAGAACCTTTACATCAGCGCGCCGAGCATGGCCCAGCAGGCGGCATTGGCCTGCTTCGAGCCGGCGACACTGAGCATCCTCGAAGAACGCCGCGCCGAATTCGGCCGACGTCGCGACTTTCTGCTGCCGGCCCTGCGCGAGCTGGGCTTTGGCATCGCCGTGGAGCCGGAAGGTGCGTTTTACCTGTATGCGGACATCAGTGCCTTTGGTGGCGATGCCTTTGCCTTCTGCCGGCATTTCCTCGAAACCGAACACATTGCCTTCACCCCGGGGCTGGACTTCGGCCGGCACCAGGCCGGGCATCACGTGCGTTTCGCCTATACCCAAAGCCTGCCGCGTCTGCGCGAAGCGGTGGAGCGGATTGCCCGCGGTCTGCGGAGCTGGCAAGGCTGATGCGCTTCGATCCCCCTCTGGAAGAAGGTCGGCTGATCCGACGTTACAAGCGTTTTCTTGCCGATATCGAAACCGTTGGCGGCGAGATGCTCACCATTCATTGCCCCAACACCGGGTCGATGTTCAATTGCATGGTTGAAGGCGGGCAAGTCTGGTTCAGCCGCTCCAACGACCCCAAGCGCAAGTTGCCCGGGACCTGGGAAATCAGCGAAACCCCGCAAGGGCGCCTGGCCTGCGTCAACACGGCGCGGGCCAATACCCTGATCGAGGAGGCCCTGCGTGCCGGGGTGATCAACGAGCTCAACGGCTTTACCGGGCTCAAGCGCGAAGTGCCCTACGGCCTGGAAAACAGTCGCATCGATTTTCGCCTCGACTATCCACAGGGCCCGGCGTTCGTTGAAGTCAAAAGCGTCACCCTGGGCTTCGATGGCGTAGCGGTGGCAGCATTTCCGGATGCGGTGACCCAGCGCGGGGCCAAGCATTTGCGTGAATTGGCTTGCCTGGCCCGCAACGGGGTGCGCGCGGTGCAACTGTATTGCGTCAACCTGACCGGCATCGAAGCAGTGCGACCGGCTGTGGAAATCGATCCGGGTTATGCCGCGGCCCTGCGCGAGGCCAAGACGGCGGGGGTTGAAGTGCTGGCATACGGCGTCTGCCTGAATGCCGAGGAGGTGCGCGTTGATCGGCGCCTGCAGGTGCTGCTTGACCTCTAGGGTTGCACCCAGATGCCGGCGGCGTCTTCACGGCACGCCAGGGCGGTGAGTGATTGGCCGGCGCAAGGCCCCGCCACGCACTCACCGCTCTCGATCAGGAACAGGGCGCCGTGGCTGGCGCACTGGATCAGGCTGGCGCTGGCATCGAGGAATTGGTCCGGCTGCCATTCCAGGCTGATGCCGCGATGTGGGCAGCGGTTTTCGTAGGCATAGACCTGTCCTTCACGACGCACGGCGAAGAAGTTCTTCTCGCCAATCTGAAAACCACGACTGCTGGCATCGGCCAGTTCCGCGCTGCTGCAAAGGAACTTCATGTCTATCCTCAAGTGCCGAAGACGTGGGTCAATGGCGAGTACGCTGGTTAGCAAATGTGTCTGTGCTTGACGTTCAAATGCTAACAATTATCAAATGCAGGATTCGCCCGGGCTTACAGATTACGCCGGTCATTGTGTGGGAAATCTCCTGAAAGGAAACCCTGTTATGCGCCTGAGTACCAGCGCTATTGCGCTCTGTGTCGGACTTCTGGTCAATCATGTGGCCGCCGCTGCCGAATTGCCGCAACGCTGGGTCAGTGCCGGAGGCGCGTTGTCTGAATGGGTGGCGGCCCTGGGGGGCGAGTCGAAGTTGGTGGGGGTCGACACCACGAGCCAGCATCCAGAGTCACTCAAGGCCTTGCCGAGCATTGGTTACCAGCGCCAACTGTCGGCCGAGGGCGTATTGAGTTTGCGCCCGCAGATTTTGATCGGCACCGAAGAAATGGGCCCGCCGCCGGTGGTGTCGCAGATTCGTACCGCTGGGGTCCAGGTCAAGTTGTTCTCGGCGCAAGCGGACCTGCCGACCCTGGAAAAAAACCTACATCAGTTGGGCCGTTTGCTGGGTAATGAAGCGCAGGCCACCCGCCTGTTCCAGGGTTACCAACAGCAGCTCGAGCAGCAGAAGGCCTGGGTCAGTCAGGCCCAGACTCGGCAAAAGGCCCCGGGGGTGTTGCTCTTGCTGGGTCATGCCGGTGGCAAGCCGTTGATTGCCGGCAAGGACACCGCTGCCGATTGGCTGCTGCAGCAGGCGGGCGGCCATAACCTGGCGACCCACAGCGGCTACAAGCCGTTCTCGGTCGAATCCCTGGCGGGATTGGCGCCGGACGTGCTGGTGTTTTCCGACCGGGCGCTGACCGGTGACACCGCGCGCGCAGCCTTGTTCAAACAGAATCCGATCCTCGCCTCGACGCCGGCGGCCAAGGCCGGGCGGGTGCTGGAACTGGACCCGACATTGTTGGTGGGTGGCCTGGGGCCGCGCCTGCCGCAAAGCCTGGTCAAGCTGTCTGCCGGCTTCTACCCGGCGGAGTCCGCCAAGGCCGCCGCCACTCAATGACCACTCTGGTGAAGCCGCGTTCGCTGTTTGTCGGCCTGACCCTGCTGTGGTTGCTGGCGATCTGGTTATCGCTGGCCCTCGGCCCGGTTAGCTTGCCGTTGTTGGACACGATGCGCGCGGCCATGCGTCTGCTCGGCGTGCCGCTTCCCGCGCAAGGGCTGGAGCAGGCGGAGTTGATTCTTGGCCAGATCCGCCTGCCGCGCACCTTGCTCGGACTGGCGGTCGGCGGCGTCCTGGCGCTGTCCGGCGTGGCCATGCAGGGGCTGTTTCGCAACCCGTTGGCGGATCCCGGCCTGGTGGGTGTCTCCAGTGGAGCGGCGCTGGGCGCGGCCATCGCGATTGTCGGTGGCTCCTTGTTGGGTGGCCTGCCTGACGCGCTGGGTCCCTATCTACTGTCGATTTGCGCTTTCCTCGGCGGCCTGGCGGTGACCGCATTGGTTTATCGCTTGGGGCGGCGCAACGGCCAGACCAACGTGGCGACCATGTTGCTGGCGGGTATCGCCCTGACTGCACTGGCCGGCTCTGCGGTGGGCCTGTTCACCTACCTGGCCGACGATGCCACCTTGCGCACCTTGACCTTCTGGAACCTCGGCAGCCTGAACGGTGCCAGCTATGAGCGTCTTTGGCCCTTGCTGCTGGTGACGGTGGCGGTGGCGCTGTGGTTGCCGCGTCGAGCGAAGGCTCTGAATGCGCTGCTGCTCGGCGAGTCCGAGGCCAGTCACCTGGGGATCGATGTCGAGCGGCTCAAGCGCGAACTGGTGTTCTGTACCGCATTGGGAGTCGGCGCTGCCGTTGCCGCGGCGGGCATGATCGGCTTCGTCGGGCTGGTGGTGCCGCATCTGGTGCGCCTGCTGGCCGGCCCCGATCACCGGGTGTTGTTACCGGCGTCGATTCTCGCCGGCGGCAGCCTGCTGTTGTTCGCCGATCTGCTGGCGCGCCTGGCGCTGGCCCCGGCCGAGTTGCCGATCGGCATCGTCACCGCCTTCATCGGCGCACCGTTCTTTCTGTTTTTGTTGCTCAGAGGTCGCGCCTGATGTTGCGGTTGGAGAATGTGCAGGTCAGTCGTGGGCGCAAGATTGTCCTGGCAGACCTCAATCTTGAAGTGCGGCCCGGTGAGGTGCTTGGCGTGCTCGGGCCCAATGGCGCGGGCAAAAGTACCCTGCTCGGCGCCCTGTGCGGCGAGTTGCGTGCCGATCACGGGCGCGTCTGGCTGGACCAGCGCCAGCTCGGTGAGTGGGACGGCGCGCAGCGGGCCCAGCGCCTCGCCGTGTTGCCGCAGACCTCGACCCTGGACTTCGCTTTCAGCGTCGAAGAAGTGGTGGGCATGGGCCGTTTGCCCCATCAGACCGGGCGCAAACGTGATGACGAAATCATCGTCGCCGCTCTGCAGGCTGCCGACGTCGGGCATTTGAGCGGCCGTCGCTACACCGCACTGTCTGGCGGTGAGCGCCAGCGGGTGCACCTGGCGCGGGTGCTGGCGCAACTCTGGCCGGGCGAGGCCGGGCAGACGCTGTTGCTGGACGAACCGACCTCGATGCTCGACCCGCTACATCAGCATACGACCCTGCAAGCAGTGCGTGCCTTTGCCGATCACGGCGCAGCGGTGCTGGTGATCCTGCATGACCTGAATCTGGCGGCGCGCTACTGTGATCGCATCCTACTCCTCGACAACGGGCGCCCACATGCCCTGGATACACCGCAGCAGGTCTTGCGCCCCGAGTCACTCAAGGCGGTCTTCGGGCTGGAGGTGCTGGTGCAGGCGCACCCGGAACGTGGGCATCCGCTGATCATTGCCCGCTGAGGTGAATTCATGCGTGGATTAGTCATTGTTCTGGTGCTGCTGCTGTCGGCTTGCCAAAACGTGGTAGCACCTGTCGCGCAGGTGCCAGGTGGCGAGATTGTCGATCTTCGCAGTGGGCAGGTGTTGAGCCCGCAGGCGCTGGTCGAACGCCTGGCGGGCGAGCCTCGACTGATTGTCGGCGAACAGCACGACAATCCAGAGCATCATCAGGTGCAGCTGTGGTTGTTGCAGGCGCTGGCGGAGCAGCGGGTACAAGGCAGTCTGTTGCTGGAAATGCTCACCGAAAATCAGCAAGCCGCGGTCGACAAGGTCCACGGTACCCCCGTGCACCAATGGCCGCAGGATCTGCCGCAGGCGCTGGCCTGGCAGTCGGGTTGGGACTGGAGCTTGTATGGGCCGATCGTTCGCTACGCCCTGGCGCAACCGTATCCCTTGCTGGCAGCGAATCTGACCAAGACCCAGGTTCGGCAAATCTATCGTCAGCCACCGGTGATGGAAGGGCCGCGATCAACTGCGCCCGCCGTCAGCGAGGTGTTGCTGACGCAGATTCGTCAGTCGCATTGTGGAATGTTGCCCGAGAGCCAGATGGCGCCGATGCTCGCCATACAGCAACAGCGTGATCGGCATATGGCCGAGCGCTTGCTGGCAGCCCCCGCGCCGGCGATGTTGTTGGCCGGGGCCTATCACGCCCGCCTGGATATCGGCGTGCCGCTGCATGTGCAGGATCTGGGCTCGCCGCCGCCACGGGTGCTGATCCTGGCGCAGAAGGGCGATGCGCTCGATCCGGGTTCAGCGGACTTCGCCTGGTATACCGCTGCTCGACCAACACCGGACTACTGCGCGCAGATGCGCCAGTAACGACGGCGCCGGGTCAGATTCCAGGCAAAAAAAGACCCGGCAAGAGCCGGGTCAAATAACCGTGATTAGCCTAATGAGGAGATAATCTGAGAGTCCGAACCAAGGGTCTTTCAGAAGATCGACTGATCTCGCGATCAGTTGTGATAATCATAACGATTCTCATTTCTAAGTCAACGAGTGTTTGTTGAATTCTGTTCGATTTCGCCAAACGCTCGTTTGAAACTCTTGCCGGTGCCGCGTACGGGTGGTCTCTATCAATTCTTGTGGCGTGATGAAATAGCTTCCAGTTGCTTGTTCAACGCTTCCTTGCGTTCTGCGGGGATGTCATTCCAGTGCACGTCCATCAGCGCTCCCTCGATGGCGTACAGCAGCACCTTGGAAGCGCGGAACCCGCGGGTGCGTACCGCCCTGTATGCATCCACCGCCCCCAGACGGCGCAAATCCGAAGCACTGTGAATGCCGACGGCGTGCAGCCATTGCGCAGATGTCTTGCCGAGGTTCTTCAGGTGTTGCAGTTCGTCATTCATCAAGCCTCCTTGCGACGGGCGAAGAGTGCGTTGGGCGGACCTCTGAGGAGTGTAGCCATCAGCAGGAAAAGCGTGGTTCTTTGGTGGGTTTGAACGCAAACGCTTCTAAGGCGATGTGCCAGATGTTGGCGTTAAAGGGACGCAATGTGTCCGGCGGCAAGGATTGCGCCGGACACAGCAGGGAGGGTTAGCGGGTGCGGTAGCGCAGGCGAGTACCGAAATTCATCGACATGAGAATCTCGTCTGCCGAGAGCTCGGGCGGAAAATACGCGCCTGAGATTTGCGCGTGGGCCAGGCTGGCGCCTTCAAGGGAGGCGCCGCGAAAATCGATGCCGCGCAGGTCGGCAGCGCGGAAGTAAGCGTCGCGAAAGTCGATGCCTTCGGCATTCAGGGTGCGTAGGTCGAGGCCGCGGAAGTCACCGCCGACCATGTCGATGGGGCCTTGCGGCGGACGTTCGCGGTTGAATCCATCGATGTCGTCTTTGTGCAGCAGGGCGTAGAGCGGGGTGTCGAGCTGTTTGGGCTGGCTCATGGGCGTCATCCGTTGATTTTATGACGCCAGTATAGTGCCACTGTGTGGTGGGCGTGAGGCCAGTTGCGACCTCACGCCGCCATCATGCTTACAGGCCGGGCAGGCGCTGGCGAATCTGCGCAACGACGGTGTCCAGGGTTCCGCTTTCGTTGGTCTGCACGCGCTTGCTGCAGAGAATCTCTGCTGGCGTCAGGGCTTCGCGGGTGGCTTGTTGATTGGCGATCACGGCCAGGGTGGCGTCGGACGGATCATTCTGATCAGCCTGGCGCTGGGCCAACCAACTTTCGATCACCGCCTGTGGCGCGTTGCAGTCGAGGATCAGGAACGGCGCGCCCTTGGCCTCGGCGATGTGCGCGGCGCTGTCGCGTTGTTCGCGCTTGAGGTAGGTCGCATCGATGACCACCGGGAACCCGGCGTGCAGGATCACTCCAGCGATTTCGTGCAGGCGAGAGTAAGTAGCGGCACTGGCCTCGGCGCTGTAGATGCCGGCGTGCGGTTCGTTGGCGACTTGCTGCGCGCCGAACAGACGCTTGCGCTCGACATCGGAGCGCAGGCGAATGGCGCCCAGGGCCTCGACCAGGCGCATGGCGACGTGGCTTTTGCCAACGGCAGAGACGCCGTGGGTAATCGCCATGAAGCGCGAGGGGATGGTGCTGTAGCTTTCCGCCAGGTTGGCGTAATTGCGGTACTGGCGCAGGGTGGTGGCGCGCTGTACCGGATTGGCCTCGGCGGGCATGCTGAACAGGCTGACCTTGGCACGGACCAGGGCGCGATAGGCTTTATAGAAGTTCAGCAACTCCAGGCCCTGGTAGTCGCCGGTCAGCTCCAGGTACTGGCTCATGAAGCGCCGAGCAAGGCTCTTCAGGCCGCGGTCTTCCAGGTCCATGGCAAGGAAGCCGGTGTCGGCGTAGACGTCGGTGAAGCGAAATGGCTCGTTGAACTCGATGCAGTCGAAAATCACCACCTTGCCATCGATCAGGGTGGCGTTGCCCAGGTGAATATCACCGTGGCATTCGCGGATGAAGCCTTGCGCCTTGCGCTGGGCCAGCAACGGCTTCAGGCGCTCGAAGCTGCTTTCGGCCCAGGCTTGCAGGGCGTCGAGTTGAAGCAGATCGGCCTTGTCGTTGAGGAACGGGCGGATCTGCTCGAAGTTTTGCCGTACCGGCGCCATGACGCTGTCCGGAGTTCCCGCTTCATGCTCGGCCGGCACCCGTGGCGCATCGAGGTGGAAACGGGCGATTTGCTCGGCCATTGCATCGATGTGGGCGGTGGTCAGTTCGCCATTGGCTTGCAGGGTGCTGAGCAACTGGCTTTGGGGGAACTGGCGCATCTTCAGGGCGTAGTCGAGCACCGGGCCGCTGCCGCCGAGTTGTGGTGCTTCGACACTGCCGGTGATTGGCAGTACTTCCAGGTACAGGTCCTGGGTCAGGCGCTGGTTGAGGCGCAGCTCTTCGCCACAGAAATGCTCGCGCGCGTCGAGGGTAGTGAAGTCGAGGAAGCCGAAATTCATCGGCTTCTTCACTTTATAAGCGTAGGGGCCAGTGAGCAGCACCCAGGAGATGTGCGTTTCGATGACCTGGAATCCCTCCACCGGGTGAGGGTATAGGGCCGGGTTTTGCAGCGCAGCGATCAGGGATTGGCTCACGGGCGATCCTTCAGAGTCTGGGAAAATTCAAGGGCGCCATTATGGCCGCATGCGGGGCCAACGCAAACCTCGCGGGGCTCATGTTGATCAGGAATAAAGTGCGTATAATCCGCCGCCATGACTCGTACCCGATCTCCCCGTACTGCAAAAAAACGTCCCTCCAATGGCCTGCGGCCTTGGCTAGGCTGGGCTCTGAAGCTCGGTCTGGTCGGCCTCGTGGTGCTGGCAGGCTTCGCCGTGTACCTCGATGCCGTGGTGCAGGAGAAGTTTTCCGGCAAGCGCTGGACCATCCCGGCCAAGGTTTACGCCCGCCCGCTGGAACTGTTCGTCGGACAGAAGCTGAGCAAGGACGACTTCCTCACCGAGCTCGATGCCCTGGGCTATCGCCGTGAAAGCGTGGCCAATGGTCCGGGCGCGGCGTCGGTCAACGGCAATACCGTCGACCTGAACACCCGTGGCTTCCAGTTCTATGAAGGCATGGAGCAGGCACAGCCGGTGCGCGTGCGCTTCTCCGGTGACTACGTGGCCGGTCTGACGGCGACCAACGGTTCGAAACTTTCGGTGGTGCGCCTCGAGCCGCTGCTGATCGGCGGGCTGTACCCGAAAAACCTCGAGGACCGGATCCTGATCAAGATCGATCAGGTGCCACCGTTCCTCCTGGAAACCCTGGTGGCCGTGGAAGACCGTGATTTCTACAGCCACTTCGGCGTTTCACCGAAATCGATTGCGCGGGCCGTGTGGGTCAACACCTCGGCCGGGCAAATGCGCCAGGGCGGCAGTACCCTGACCCAGCAACTGGTGAAGAACTTCTACTTGACCAACGAGCGCAGCCTCAGCCGCAAGCTGACGGAAGCGATGATGGCGTTGCTGCTCGAGTTGCATTACGACAAGCGCGAAATCCTCGAGGCTTACCTCAACGAGGTGTTTGTCGGCCAGGATGGCCAGCGGGCGGTGCACGGTTTCGGCCTCGCCAGCCAGTTCTTCTTCAGCCAGCCATTGTCCGAACTCAAGCTGCATCAGGTGGCGCTGCTGGTGGGCATGGTCAAGGGGCCGTCCTACTACAACCCACGACGCTACCCGGAACGCGCGCTTGAGCGGCGCAACCTGGTCCTCGATCTGTTGGAACAACAAGGTGTGGCCACGGCCGAGCAGGTCGCGGCGGCGAAAAAGATGCCGCTGGGCGTGACCAAGCGCGGCAGCCTGGCTGACAGCTCGTTCCCCGGCTTCCTCGATCTGGTCAAGCGTCAACTGCGCGAGGATTATCGCGACGAAGACTTGACCGAAGAGGGCCTGCGGATTTTCACCAGTTTCGACCCGATCCTGCAGATGAAGGCCGAGGCGTCGGTCAACGACACCTTCAAGCGCCTTGCCGGACGCAAGGGTTCCGACGAAGTCGAAGCGGCCATGGTCGTGACCAATCCGGAAACCGGCGAAGTCCAGGCGATGATCGGCAGCCGACAGGCCGGTTTTGCCGGGTTTAACCGGGCGCTCGACGCGGTGCGGCCGATTGGCTCGCTGATCAAGCCGGCGGTGTACCTGACCGCGCTGGAGAAACCGAGCCAGTACACCTTGACCAGTTGGCTGTCGGACGAAGCCTTCTCGGTGAAGGGTGCTGATGGGCAGGTGTGGAAGCCGCAGAACTATGATCGCCGCTCCCACGGCACGGTGTTCCTGTATCAGGGCCTGGCTCATTCCTACAACCTGTCGACCGCGCGCCTGGGTCTGGAAGTGGGTGTGCCGAATGTCTTGAAAACCCTCGGTCGACTGGGTGTTACCCGTGAGTTCCCGGCATTCCCGTCGATGTTGCTGGGGGCGGGCGGGTTGACCCCGATCGAAGTGGCGACCATGTACCAGACCCTGGCCAACGGTGGTTTCAATACGCCGATGCGCGGGATTCGCAGCGTGTTGACCGCCGAAGGCGAACCGCTCAAGCGCTATCCGTTCCAGATTCAGCAGCGTTTTGATCCGGCTTCCATCTATCTGATCCAGAGCGCCATGCAGCGGGTGATGCGTGAAGGCACCGGCAGTTCGGTCTATAACGTGCTGCCCAAGACCCTGACCCTGGCGGGCAAGACCGGTACCAGTAACGACTCGCGGGACAGTTGGTTCGCCGGCTTCAGTCAGGACCTGCTGGCGGTGGTGTGGCTGGGGCGTGACGACAATGGCAAGACGCCGTTCACCGGTGCCACCGGCGCACTGCAGGTCTGGACCAGTTTCATGCGCAAGGCCGACCCGTTGCCGCTGGATATGCCGCAGCCGGACAACATCGTCCAGGCCTGGGTCGACTCGCGGACCGGGCAGGGCTCGGATGCCAGTTGCCCGGGCGCGGTGCAGATGCCGTATATTCGCGGCAGCGAGCCGCCTCCCGGCGCTGCCTGCGGCGGGAGCGAACCCGCCACCGGCGAGTCGGTGATGGATTGGGTCAAGGGCTGGATGAATTAAGCAAAGAGGGTTTCAAGTGAACAAGTGGTTTATTCCAGCGATGACGGTGACCGCCCTGGCGTTGCTCAGCGGCTGTTCCACTGTGCAGCAAGGTTCGATTCCGGTGGTTGACTCCGGCACTGCCGTGTCGAACAGCGAGCGGCTCTCCGCCAATGGCGGCTTCCGTAAAACCACGGTGACTCGCCCAGCACAGGCACAGACCCAGGCCATTCCCCAGGGCGACACTGGCGTGGTGGTGATGATTCCTGGCGCCGGCGCGACCACCTCGACGCCGATCAGCACCCAGCCGATCACGCCGGGGCCGATCAGTTCAGGGCCGATTACTCCGGGCCCGGTGGATAGCGGTCCGCTGACCCCAAGCACTAGTTACAGCATGCCGTCGACGCCGAGCGGCATCCCCTCGGCCAGCAGTGCCAGCGGTGGTTTGTCCGCCGATGAGCAACTGGATGGCCCGGTCCTGGCCTTGCTCACGACTGCGCAGCAGCAACAGGCCGGCGGTGACCTCAATGGTGCTTCGTCCAGCCTTGAGCGTGCCCAGCGCGTGGCCCCGCGTGAACCGCAGGTGCTCTATCGCCTGGCGCAAGTGCGCATGGCCCAGGGCGACGCGCCACAGGCCGAGCAGTTCGCCCGTCGTGGCCTGACGCTGGCCAACGGCCGTCCTGACCTGCAGGCGAGCCTCTGGGGCTTGATCGCCCAGGCTCGCGAGCAGCAAGGTGATGCTGCTGGTGCTGCCCAGGCCCGTCAGAAGGCCAAGGTCACCTTGTGATGAACGAACGTATTTCGAAGATCGCCGATCAGTTACTGCTGATCGAGCGTGAGTTGCGGGTCCAGGGCTGGTGGGACGAGGTTTCACCCAGCGCAGAGGCCTTGTCCAGTGTCGAGCCATTCTCGGTCGACACCCTGGATTTCGAGCAATGGCTGCAGTGGATCTTCCTGCCGCGCATGAAGATGATCCTTGAGCAGGGTCTGCCGCTGCCGAATGCCTCGGGTATCCAGGAGATGGCCGAAATGGTCTTCGCCAGTCGCAACCTCGGCGGCAAGGATCGCCAACTGCAGGTCCTGCTCAAGGAATTCGACCTGCTGATCAGTGCTGCGCGCTGATGCGAACACTGCCGGTGCAGGCCGGTAGTGACCGTTCGTCTCCCCCGAAAATCCCCTCTGCCCGCAACTGGCGCTGCGTTCGCATGCCAATTTCTTGCCAAAACTGCGCAATCCAACTGATCTGACCTCGCGTTTGGCGATTTTTTCTTGCGTTCTCATGTGCTTAGTTCGAATTAGGCACATTGACAGCTTGACTTGCAGAGGGCGAAACAGAAGAATCCAAAGTCCGCTGTAGAGGGACTGCCAGAAGCAGGCCCGCTCAGCAGAGCATGAGGCGCACATCCGCGCCGACCTGTTACACCCGCAACGCGTTACCTCGCGCTGGGTGGGAAAGTCCCGCAACACTTGGGACGCTCCCAATACTTGCTCAGTCAGTGCTGACGTAGTCGGCGACCACCGTCGCTCATGCTCTGCTGAGAAGTAAACCTATTAAGACCCGTCCCCAATGTGGGCGGTATTCTGGCGTTTTAGAGGTGAACAACGTGGAGCTTTTATCTGGCGGTGAGATGCTCGTCCGCTTTTTGCGTGACGAAGGCGTCAAATATATCTACGGGTACCCGGGTGGTGCTCTCCTTCATGTATACGATGCCCTGTTCAAAGAGCCGGAAGTGACTCACATCCTGGTTCGCCACGAGCAGGCTGCGACCCATATGGCTGACGGCTATGCCCGTGCTACCGGTAAAGCCGGTGTAGTACTGGTGACTTCCGGCCCTGGCGCAACCAACGCCATCACCGGTATCGCCACGGCCTACATGGACTCCATTCCGATGGTGGTCATTTCCGGCCAGGTGCCGAGCACCATGGTGGGCACCGATGCATTCCAGGAAACCGACATGATCGGTATCTCCCGGCCGATCGTGAAACACAGCTTCATGATCAAGCATGCGTCGGAAATCCCGGAAGTCATGAAGAAAGCGTTCTACCTGGCGCAATCCGGCCGTCCTGGTCCTGTCGTTGTCGATATCCCGAAAGACATGACCAACCCGGCCGAGAAATTCGAATACGTCTTCCCGAAAAAAGCCAAGCTGCGTTCCTACAGCCCGGCGGTTCGTGGGCACTCCGGGCAAATCCGCAAGGCAGCCGAAATGCTTCTGGCCGCCAAGCGTCCTGTGTTGTACGCAGGCGGCGGCGTGATTCTCGGGGGTGGCTCCGCGCCGCTGACTGAACTGGCACAAATGCTCAACCTGCCAGTGACCAATACCTTGATGGGCCTGGGCGCCTATCCGGGGACTGACCGTCAGTTCATCGGCATGCTCGGCATGCACGGTAGCTACACGGCCAACCTGACCATGCACCATGCCGACGTGATCCTCGCCGTCGGTGCGCGTTTCGATGACCGTGTGATCAACGGCCCGGCGAAGTTCTGCCCGAATGCCAAGATCATCCACATCGACATCGACCCGGCTTCGATCTCCAAGACCATCAAGGCCGACGTGCCAATCGTTGGCCCGGTGGAGAGTGTCCTGACCGAAATGGTCGCGATCCTCAAGGAAATCGGCGAAACCCCGAACAAGGAAGCCGTTGCCAGCTGGTGGAAGCAGGTGGACGAGTGGCGTGGCGATCGTGGCCTGTTCCCTTACGACAAGGGCGACGGCAGCGTCATCAAGCCGCAGACTGTGGTCGAAACGCTGTGTGAAGTGACCAAGGGCGATGCGTATGTTGCGTCCGATGTGGGTCAGCACCAGATGTTCGCGGCGCAGTACTACAAGTTCAACAAGCCGAACCGCTGGATCAACTCCGGCGGCCTGGGCACCATGGGCTTCGGTTTTCCGGCGGCCATGGGCATCAGTCTGAGCTTTCCGGATGCAGACGTTGTCTGCGTGACCGGCGAGGGCAGTATCCAGATGAACATTCAGGAACTGTCGACCTGCCTGCAGTACGGCTTGCCGGTGAAGATCGTGATCCTCAACAATGGTGTGCTGGGCATGGTTCGCCAGTGGCAGGACATGAGCTACGGCAGCCGTCATTCGCATTCGTACATGGAGTCGCTGCCTGACTTCGTCAAGCTGGCCGAGGCCTATGGTCACGTCGGCATGCGCATCACCGACTCGAAAGACTTGAAGTCGAAGATGGAAGAAGCGTTTGCCATGAAGGATCGCCTGGTGGTGCTCGATATTTCGGTCGACACCAGCGAGCACGTCTACCCGATGCAGATCAAAGACGGCTCCATGCGCGATATGTGGCTGAGCAAGACGGAGCGTACCTAATCATGCGGCACATTATTTCCTTGCTTCTGGAAAACGAACCCGGCGCTCTGTCTCGTGTGGTTGGGCTGTTTTCGCAGCGTAACTACAACATCGAAAGCCTGACCGTGGCGCCAACCGAAGACCCGACCCTGTCGCGTCTGACGCTGACCACCGTAGGCCACGATGAAGTCATCGAACAGATCACCAAGAACCTGAACAAGCTGGTCGAAGTGGTCAAGCTGGTCGACCTGTCGGAGAGTGCTCACATCGAGCGCGAACTGATGCTGGTCAAGGTCAAGGCCACCGGCGCCCAACGCGCCGAGATCAAACGCACCACCGATATTTACCGTGGACAGATTGTCGATGTCAGCGCCAGCGTTTATACCGTTCAACTGACCGGTACCAGCGACAAGCTCGACAGCTTCATCCAGTCCATCGGCACCGCCTCGATTCTGGAGACCGTCCGCAGCGGCGTCACCGGGATTGCTCGCGGCGACAAAGTACTCAGCATCTAAACCAAATTAGCGAATGGCCTGAACGGCCTGATATAGGGGAAATTCATGAAAGTTTTCTACGATAAAGACTGCGACCTGTCGATCATCCAGGGCAAGAAAGTTGCCATCATCGGCTACGGTTCCCAGGGCCACGCTCAAGCGTGCAACCTGAAAGACTCCGGCGTTGACGTGACTGTTGGCCTGCGTAAAGGCTCGGCCACCGTTGCCAAGGCAGAAGCCCATGGCCTGAAAGTGACCGACGTTGCTTCCGCCGTTGCCGCTGCCGACCTGGTCATGATCCTGACCCCGGACGAGTTCCAGTCTTCCCTGTACAAGAACGAAATCGAGCCGAACATCAAGAAAGGCGCCACCCTGGCCTTCTCCCACGGCTTCGCGATCCACTACAACCAGGTTGTGCCGCGCGCTGACCTCGACGTGATCATGATCGCGCCGAAGGCACCGGGTCACACCGTTCGTTCCGAGTTCGTCAAAGGCGGCGGTATCCCTGACCTGATCGCTATCTACCAGGACGCTTCGGGCAACGCCAAGAACGTTGCGCTGTCCTACGCTGCCGGCGTTGGTGGCGGTCGTACCGGCATCATCGAAACCACCTTCAAGGACGAGACTGAAACCGACCTGTTCGGCGAACAAGCCGTTCTGTGCGGCGGTACCGTTGAACTGGTAAAAGCCGGTTTCGAAACCCTGGTTGAAGCTGGCTACGCGCCGGAAATGGCCTACTTCGAGTGCCTGCACGAACTGAAGTTGATCGTTGACCTCATGTACGAAGGCGGTATCGCCAACATGAACTACTCGATCTCCAACAACGCCGAATACGGCGAGTACGTGACCGGCCCAGAAGTGATCAACGCAGAATCCCGCCAGGCCATGCGCAACGCTCTGAAGCGCATCCAGGACGGCGAATACGCGAAGATGTTCATCAGCGAAGGCGCTACCGGCTACCCATCGATGACCGCCAAGCGTCGCAACAACGCGGCACACGGCATCGAAGTGATCGGCGAGCAACTGCGTTCGATGATGCCGTGGATCGGCGCCAACAAGATCGTCGACAAAGCCAAAAACTAAGTCACGCTCCTGTCTGAAAAACGCGGCTTAGGTCGTAATGCTGTTCAGTTAAGAGAATGAGGGCCCTGTAGGAGCGAGCTTGCTCGCGAAAAACGTTAACGATAACGCGTACATTCTGAATGAACGTGGAGTCCTGAAGTTTTTCGCGAGCAAGCTCGCTCCTACGCAAGCCCTGACTGAACAACATTGCGGCTTAGGCCGCGTTTTTTCGTTTGGCTGGCCGGTTCTGGTATAAAGCTGCATCGTTTGCGGTGCGAACCGTTGTCGCAGACACCTGTCCAAACTTTCCACACCGTTGCAAGGTACTCTCCATGAGCGAACGTCCCGAAGAGCCAAACCAGGCTTCCGACGCCGAAAGCCTGCTGCCCATCGATGAGCACGTCGAGGAAGGGCATGATGCTGAAGGCCGAAAAGTCCGGCATCGTGGTATCTATCTTCTGCCGAATCTGTTCACCACTGCGAACCTGTTCGCAGGGTTCTACTCCATCATCAACTCAATGAGCGCGCAGAGCGCCTTGAGTGCCGGTGATGCTGCCGGCGCCAGCAAATACTTTGCTTTCGCGGCAATCGCCATCTTCGTCGCCATGGTCCTCGACGGCCTGGACGGTCGAGTGGCGCGCATGACCAATACCCAGAGCGCCTTCGGTGCCGAGTACGACTCCTTGTCGGACATGGTGGCCTTCGGTGTCGCGCCGGCCTTGTTGGCCTTTGGTTGGGCATTGGGCGACATGGGCAAGGTCGGCTGGATGGTCGCCTTCATTTATGTCGCGGGCGCAGCCTTGCGTCTGGCGCGCTTCAACACTCAGGTCGGCACCGCCGACAAGCGCTACTTCATCGGCCTCGCCAGTCCGGCGGCGGCAGGGGTGGTCGCGGGTATCGTCTGGGCGTTCAGCGACTATGGTATCCAGGGTTCGAAGATGTCCTTCCTGGTTGCGCTGATGGTGGCTGCGGCCGGCATGCTGATGGTCAGCAACATCAAGTACAACAGCTTCAAGGAACTGGACCTGAAAGGGCGCGTGCCATTCGTGGCGATCCTGGCGGTGGTGCTGGTGTTTGCCGTGGTGTTCAGCGATCCGCCGCGTATCCTGCTGCTGGTGTTCCTCGCCTACGCCGCCTCCGGCCCGGTGCAATACTTGTTACACCTTCGTCGGCACAAAAAAGCCGAGTAAGGTAATTTCCCCCATACTCCGCAGTCTATTGGTGCATCAGTCCTCCAATGCTGCGGAGTTGTCATGTTATTCAAATTCCCCCGGTCATCCGACTGCCACGAGTCGGACGTCACGCCTGAATCTTTCTATCTCTCTCGTCGTCGCGTGTTGGCGGGTGCTGCCGCTGCAGCGACAGTCAGCAGTCTGCCGTGTTGGGCGAGCGCCGAAGATGTTGCGCGTTATCAAGGTGTCGAGCCGGGCGCAGCGCCTGAGTGGCTGACGCAAAAGCTCGCGGCGACTCGCTGGGGCGCGGTCAAGGTCGAGGACGAGGACGAGGCGATCACGCCTTATACCGACGCAACTCACTACAACAACTTCTACGAGTTCGGCGCCGACAAGGGTGATCCAGCAGCCAATGCAGGGGCATTGAAAACCGAGCCCTGGAGTGTGGTGGTGGACGGGGAGGTAGGCAAGCCGGGACGCTATGCGCTGGAGGACTTCATCAAGCCCTATCAGTTGGAGGAGCGGATCTACCGTCTGCGCTGCGTAGAAGCCTGGTCAATGGTCATCCCCTGGATCGGTTTTCCGATTTCGGCGTTGCTGGCGCAGGTCGAGCCGACGTCCCGGGCGAAGTACATTCGCTTCGAGACGTTGCAGGATCCCAAGAGCATGCCGGGTCAGCGCTCGGGCTTCGCCCTGATCGACTGGCCGTATGTAGAAGGGCTTCGATTGGATGAGGCGATGAATCCGCTCGCAATTCTGGCCGTCGGGATGTACGGGCGTGAGCTGCCCAACCAGAACGGCGCGCCATTGCGCCTCGTCGTACCGTGGAAGTATGGCTTCAAGAGTGTGAAGTCCATCGTGCGCATCACTCTGGTCAGCGAGCAACCGAAAACCACCTGGCAGAGCATTGCTGCTGATGAGTACGGCTTTTATGCCAACGTTAACCCGGGCGTGGATCATCCGCGCTGGACCCAGGCGCGTGAGCGGCGACTGCCGAGTGGATTGTTCAAGCCCAATGTGCGAGAGACCTTGATGTTCAACGGTTATGAGGAGCAGGTTGCTTCTTTATATGCAGGGATGGATCTGAGGAAAAACTACTGATGCGTTTTGCGCTTTGGCGAACCTGTGTGTTCGTTGCCGCGGCGGTATGGCCGTTGCTCTGGCTTTATCAAGCCTGGAGTTTTGCTCTGGGGCCGGATCCGGGAAAGGTGTTGGTCGATCGATTGGGCTTGGGCACCTTGGTGCTGTTGTTGATCACGTTGTGTATGGCGCCGTTGCAAAAGCTCAGTGGCTGGCCTGGATGGATAGCGGTACGCCGGCAGTTGGGGTTGTGGTGTTTTACTTATGTCGTGCTGCACTTGAGCGCGTATCTGGTGTTTATCCTGGGGCTGGATTGGTCGCAATTGGGTGTGGAGCTGGTCAAGCGCCCTTACATCATTGTCGGCAGCTTCGGCTTTGTTGGATTGCTGGTATTGGCGCTGACGTCCAATCGATACAGTCAGCGACGACTGGGAGGGCGCTGGAAAAAGTTGCACAGGCTGGTATACGGAATTCTTGGGCTCGGTTTGCTGCACATGTTGTGGATTGTCCGGGCCGACCTGAAAGAGTGGGTGATCTATGCGTCTATTGGCGCGCTGCTATTAGTGCTGCGGGTGCCCGGTATTGCTCGTCGAATCCCGCGAATCCTGGCTAAAAAGGCGACTACTGCAACAAAGCTGTAATTAAGGGTTGACGCGAGTTTTTATCTGTCTATAATTCGCCCCACTTCCGGCGCAGTCGAAACGGAAAACTCCTTGGTAAACAACGAGTTACGCAGTTTTCGGCAGTCAGTGTTTCAGGTCATCGAAGCACGAAGGAAGTTGAAAGAGAGGTG